>NZ_JANNXH010000030.1:0-40078 GCF_031409475.1 Flavobacterium sp.
TCTGCAAATACAGTAACCTACACGATTCAAAATACAGGGAATTTGCCATTAACCATTGGAGCTATAACTTTTTCTGGAACAAATGCAGCTGACTTTACAGTAATTACGTTACCAAGTTCAACTATATCAGCTTCAAGCTCAACAACATTTACAGTGCGATTTTTTCCTTCAACTTCAGGTGTGAAAAACGCAACAATGACTATTGTAAATGATGACAGCAACGAAAATCCTTATAATTTTTCGATACGAGGAACAGGATTAGATGTAGGTGTAGCTCAAGAAATTCAAATTGAAGGAAATGCAACTATTATTCCAGATAATGCAACCTTAACTTCTACTAACAACTGGACTATATTAGGAGATACATTTGTAAACACACCAATTACTAGAACCTACACAATTAAAAATACTGGTTTAACTACTTTGACCATTGGAGCAATTAGTTTTTCTGGAACAAATGCTTCGGAGTTTACTGTAACTACTGCTCCAAGTGCAACAGTTGCAGGAGGAAGTTCCACCACTTTTGTAGTGCGATTTCTTCCATTAGCTGCAGGAATAAGAACAGCAGCAATTTCAATTGTTAATAATGATGCCACAGAAAATCCGTATAACTTTGCTATTCGAGGAAACTCTTTTACATCAGTTCCTTCTCCTGAAATTGATCTTCAAGGAAATTATACTTCGATTGCAAATGGAGATAATACACCTTCAATCAATGACTGGACTGATTTTGATTCTACACAAATTATAACAAATCCACAAACTAAGACTTTTACAATACAAAATTACGGTGGAAGTAATTTGAATTTAACTGGTGCTCCACTAGTGTCTATTATCGGAAGCGCCGATTTTGTTGTGATTGCTACACCAAGTACTCCAATTACAAGTCTAAACACAACTACTTTTAAAATACAATTTAATCCAAGTTCATTAGGTTTAAAAACTGCTGTAGTTTCTATTGCAAGTAATGACAGTGATGAAAACCCTTATACTTTCACCATACAAGGAACAGGAATTCAAACTTTTTTTGATAGTGATGGCGATGTCGTTTATGACAACATTGATATTGATGATGATAATGATGGCATTAAAGACCTTACAGAAGAAGTAAATTGCAATAATTCGAATGGGACTAAAGTAGATTATAAATTCTTGTATGAAACCTTTGGAACTGGAGTTAGAACAACCATAAATACGACTTACGCAGCCACAACAACTTACGGTTATCAAGATGCTGTTACACCTACAAATGTTGAAGGTAGTGGTTTAAGTTTAGACCTGAATGATGGTAAATATACTGTGGGTTCTAGTACTCAAATAGCATCTTGGGCAAATCAGTATTGGTACAAAGGAGTTGATCATACCGGAAATGTAAATGGTAGAATGGCAATATTCAATGCTTCATATACACCAGGAATTTTCTATACTGCATTAATTACTGGAGCTTTACCAAACATTCCTATTACATACAGTTTTTGGGTTTTAAATATTGATAGAACAGATGCTCCAAGTATTGGAACTAGATTAAGACCAAATATAAGAGTAGAATTCAGAGATATAAATGATAATGTGTTGGCAACCATAAACACAGGTGCCATTGCTCCTACTACAAATGGAAATTTAGCTGGCGATTGGTATCAATTTACTGCACCATTAACCTTTAATGTAACTGCTTTTAAAGTAATTTTTATCAACAATGAAACAGGAGGTACAGGAAATGATTTAGCTTTGGACGATATCTTAATTACACAAAAATTATGTGATTTAGATTCTGACGGAATTGCCGATTTATTTGATTTAGATGCTGATAACGATGGTATCGAAGATGTTATTGAAGCTGGACTAGGAAGCATTAGTAATGCAAGAGGTAAAATAGATGTGGCTTGGGCTGATTCGAACGTAAATGGTTTACACGATGGTGCCGAATCTGCTGGTGCACTACCTGCTTTAGATTCTGATGGGGATACAATTCCAAATTATATCGATTTAGACAGCGATAACGACAGTCTTTTTGATGTTGATGAATCCGGTGCTGGAAATACAAATGCAGTAACTGGATTTGTAAATGGCGATGGCGATATTACCGGTGATGGCAGAGGTGATGGTCCAGAATCAGAAAATTTTAGAAGTAAAGATACTAATGGGGATTTAGTTGCAGAAGGCTTTGGTGACGGAATATTAGACATTTATGATTACGGAACTGGAATAACATTTATCAGTCAATACGGAAATTTATCTCAAGGAATTGTAAATGCTAACCCAGCCACAACCTATCTTAAAGATACTGACAATGACGGAATTCCGGATTATTTAGACACAATGTCAAACGGTGTTTCTTATGATATTGCAAACACACTATTGATTTATGATTATAAAATTTTAGACACAAATAATGATGGTATAATTGATAGCGCAACTGACACGGACAAAGATGGAATTGCTGATCTTTTTGATACGGCTGTTGCTCCAGCTTATTTTGGTTCACCAAGAGATATGAATACTAAATTATTTCTTGACTTCGATGGTCGAAACGATTATGGGCAAAGCACTGCAATTCTTGGTGGTTTAGCCAATGCTTCTCTAATGGCATGGATAGATTTGAATCCTACTTTTGCAACTGATGGCGTTATTGTAGGTCAAGATAAATTCCAAATCCGAGTTACAAGTGCCAAAAAACTAGAAGCTGTTTTGAATGGAACAACAGTAACTTATAATACAGCACTGAACGTTTCACAATGGTACAATGTTGGAGCAACTTATGACGGAAGTAACTTGAAATTATATTTAAACGGTGTTTTAGTTGGAACTCAAGCAGTTTCTGGTGCAATTACCGCAGATGCTTCATTACTTACTCTTGGAAGAAACCCAATGGCTAGTAACAAGTATTTTAATGGAAAAATTGACGAAGTTCGTGTCTTTAATTCGGCTTTAACTGATTCTCATTTACAAAGAATGGTCTACCAAGAAATCCAAAACAATGGTTCCGAAATTAGAGGATTAATAGTTCCTAAAAATGTTGCAACAACACCAGCATCATTGCCTTTTACTAATTTAATTCGGTATTATCGAATGGATGCTTTCAAGGACGATATCATTGACGATTTAACAACCCCTGCAATTGATGTTATTGGAACAAAAATATTCAATCACAAAAACATACGTGTGCAACAAGCCCCAATGCCATTCATGACGGAACGAACTGGAGATTTTGCAACTGCTGTCCATAATATTACAAAAGACATTCGTGGTTTAGATATTTTGGATAATGATTATTCTATAGTTCAAGTAAAACATAACATTACCGAAACTTCAAACTCCACAGATTTAGCCATGTTCGTGGATTCAGGAATTAATATTATAATGAATAATGATACAAAATTACAAAACGATTGGTACCTGAAATTAGATGGAAAAATAGATTTAGAAGGCAAATCACAATTAGTTCAAACTACCGAAAGCGACTTGGATGTTACCAGTAGTGGTTCGGCCGAAAGAGACCAACAAGGACATTCTAATTTATACAATTACAATTATTGGAGTGCTCCAGTGAGTCCTGTTAATATTACAAGTAACAACAATGATTATAACATTACTAGCATAATGCGTGATGGAACTAATCCTGCAATACCAGCAAATATAAACTGGGTAGCAGGTTACAATGGTGCGCCAACGTCACCGATAAGTTTGGCTGGATATTGGATTTACAAGTTTGATAATTATGGCAATGATTATTTCAATTGGGTACAGTTAGGGCAAACTGGTGCTGTAAGAGTTGGTCTTGGATACACTATGAAAGGAAGTGGCGCAATTGGAACTCAAAATTATGTCTTTAATGGTAAGCCAAATAGTGGCGCAATTGTATCTAATGTTGTCGGTGACGATCAATTACTATTAGTAGGAAACCCATACGCGTCATCACTTGATGCAACAGAATTTATAAACGACAATTCAAGTTCTATCGATGGAACATTGTATTTCTGGGAACATTATGCTTCAAATAATACGCACGATTTACGAGATTATCAAGGTGGTTATGCCGAAAGAAACTTAACCGGAGGTATTGCTCCCGTTGCTCCTGCTTTAATTAGCGGTTTGGGTTCTAGTACAAAAGTACCTGGACAATTTATACCTGTTGGGCAAGGGTTTTTTGTAAACGGAAAAATAGGCGGCGGCGGAATTGTTGAATTTAACAACAGCCAGAGAGGTTTTCATAAAGAAGATGAAACGGGAGTTTCTAACTCCATGTTCAAAAAAAATCCCGTTAAAAATCCAAAAAAGGGAAACAACGAAAATGATAAAACAAAAGTTGACACTAATAATTACATGAAAATTCGTTTAGGATTTACTTCTCATAATAATTACCACCGTCAAATTTTATTGGGGTTCATGAACGAAAAAGCGACAGATGATTTAGATTATGGTTATGATGGACTAAATTTAGATGAAAATCCAAATGACATGTATTTCTTAGCTGGCGAAAGTCAATTGTTAATTCAAGGTGTTGGAGCATTTTACAATAATGATTCTTATCCAATTGGTGTTAAAACAGATGCGGAAGGAAAAGTAATTTTCATGGTTGATGCGATTGAAAATTTTGATAAAAATAATAAAATCTACATTTATGATAAAGTAACAAAAAAATATCATGATTTAAAAAATCAAACATTCGAAATAGTGCTTCCTAAAGGGGATTATAACCATCGATTTGCTCTATGCTTTAAACATAAAAAACAGGATAATGACAAAATAAGTTCAGTAGACGACGAATTAATTGTAACTGGAGATATTAAAATAGAATATACTAATTCAAATCATATTTTAAATATTACAAACATTAATCAAGATAATAGAGTTAAAGCTGTTACAATATATAATATTCTAGGGCAATCAATTTCAAATTGGAATTTAGAAAATAAAGATCAAACTAAAATTCAAATTCCTATTAAGAACATTAGTACGGGTATTTATATTGCAAAATTAAAAACCACCGAAGGATTTGAAATTAGCAAAAAAGTAGTTGTCTTTGATGATTAACAAATTTTATATTAATTTATAAATTAGAAAACTGTCTGAAAAGACAGTTTTTTTTTGACCAAAATTCAGCGATTAACTAATTCCAATTCCTCTTTTTTTTGCAATGCGCATGATGAGTTAAGTATCTCAAAATCAAATCAATTTCTAATTTTTATAAATTAATTTTTATAAATTAAACAACAAGTATCACATCCATTAATTGTGTTTTTGTAGTATTATACGTATTTTAATTTATTAATTTGTGTATTTTAGCTGTTTTTTATGCTTTTTGTCGATTTATTTAAAAATTAAATTATATTTGTTATGTTAAAATGTTCAAAAAAATATTTCAAATTACTATTCAGCATAAATTAAGGCTTATTTGATACAAAAACAAGAGAATAAATTGTTAAAATAAGAAAATTGAAATGTTAAAAAAAGTAGTTTATCGAATATATAAGTCTGTTTATCGGAATTAAAAATCAATTTATTAAAATATTTCTATAATTACTTAAATTTGAACAAGTAAGCAGTAAATAAAAATCAAATAACAAGTTTAAATCATTACTTATTTGATTCTAAATGTAATGCTATGAAAAAAAACTACTTTTTTATACTTTTATTCATTTTTAGCTCTTTCATAAGCTTCAGTCAAGACTTTGGGCAATTTGCTTCTGGTATAAGAATTAATAATGTTATATATAATACAACTGGCGACATAGGATTAGTTCCTTTAGATGGAGCCAACTTGGGAATTTTTGGTCAAAATTCTACTTGTGCTAGCATCACAGCTGGCGAAATAAAAACAAACAAAAATGCTTCTGCAAATGTATGCACAGCCACAGTAAATTGGCGTGTTTATATAACCGGTTCTCCATCGGGTAGTTTCAACACAATTTCATTATTAAACGTCTATGATTGTGGCATTATTGCCCCTGGTGTTTTTGACGACGGATTAGGACCATGCATAATTGAAAACAGAGATCAAAAATGGAAGGATTATACTTTAAATGTAAATTTTATAACTGGATTATCTTCAGGAAATTATACCCTGGAAGTTTATTATGATTACACCGGTTCAAATACAAGTACTTCTACTTGCGAAACTACAAAGTACATTAGTAACTTAAGTGCAAATTATAAAGCTACATTTACAATTTCAAGCCCAACTACAAACCCCACAATTTCTGCAGCCGCTTTATGTGAAGGTGATAATTTGACCCTTACCTCAAACCCTATCGGAGGAGTTACACCTTATACTTTCAGTTGGACTGGCCCAAACGGCTTTACTTCAACTGACGAAAATCCTGTAATTAATGGTATTACAACATCAAATTCCGGTGTTTATTCTGTAATAGCTACAGATGTTTGCGGAGCAGTTTCTGCAATACAAAGTACTGCAACAGTTACCGTAAATACATTTTCTGTAGCACCAACAAGTATCACAGGAACAACTACTATTTGTAATGGCGATTCTACTACACTCACTTTGAGTGGAGGAACAGCTGGAACTGGTGCAACTGTAGAATGGTTTTCTGGCTCTTGCGGTGGAACATCTGTAGGAACTGGAAATAGTATTATTGTTTCCCCTTCATCTGATACAACTTATTTTGTTAGATACATCGGAACTTGCAACACCACAACTTGCGCTTCGGCTACAGTAATTGTTAACCTATTACCAACGGCAACTGCTGGTGGAACTCAAACAATTTGTTCCAATACAACCGCTACCGTTAGTGGTGCAACTTCATCCAACGGAACAATTTTATGGACAGAAAATGGTGCAGGCACAATTACTGCTGGAAGTACAACTTTAACTCCAACTTATACTGCAACTGCAGGCGATGCTGGAACTACCGTGATCTTAACAATGACAGTAACAAGTACAATAACCTGTACTCCAACTATAACAGCAACTGCAACCTATTCCGTAATTGTTAATCCATTACCAACGGCAACTGCTGGAGGAACTCAAACAATTTGTTCCAACACAACTGCTACCGTTAGTGGTGCAACTTCATCCAACGGGACAATTTTATGGACAGAAAATGGTGTAGGTTCTATTACTGCTGGAAGTACAACTTTAACTCCAACTTATACTGCAACTGCTGGCGATGCTGGAACTACTGTAACCTTAACAATGACGGTAACAAGTACAATAACCTGTACTCCAACTATAACAGCAACTGCAACCTATTCAGTAGTTGTTAACCCATTACCAACTGCAACTGCTGGAGGAAGCAGAACGATTTGTTCCAATGCAACCGCTACCGTAAGTGGAGCAACTTCATCCAACGGAACAATTTTATGGACAGAAAATGGTGCAGGCACAATTACTGCTGGTGGTACAACTTTAACTCCAACTTATACCGCAACTGCAGGCGATGCTGGAACTACTGTAACCTTAACAATGACGGTAACTAGTAACAACGCTTGTGCGCCACAAACGGCAACTGCAACCTATTCCGTAATTGTTAATCCATTACCAACGGCAACTGCTGGAGGAAGTAGAACAATTTGTTCCAACACAACTGCTACCGTTAGTGGTGCAACTTCATCCAACGGGACAATTTTATGGACTGAAAATGGAGCAGGTTCTATTACTGCTGGAAGTACAACTTTAACACCAACTTATACTGCAACTGCTGGCGATGCTGGAACTACTGTAACCTTAACAATGACGGTAACTAGTAACAACGCTTGTGCGCCACAAACGGCAACTGCAATCCATTCTGTAATTGTTAATCCATTACCAACGGCAACTGCTGGTGGAACTCAAACAATTTGTTCCAATGCAACCGCTACCGTAAGTGGAGCAACTTCATCCAACGGAACAATTTTATGGACAGAAAATGGTGCAGGCACAATTACTGCTGGTGGTACAACTTTAACACCAACTTATACTGCAACTGCCGGCGATGCTGGAACTACCGTAACCTTAACAATGACGGTAACTAGTAACAACGCTTGTGCGCCACAAACGGCAACTGCAACCTATTCCGTAATTGTTAATCCATTACCAACGGCAATTGCTGGAGGAAGCAGAACGATTTGCCCGCTTGCAACGGCTACCGTTAGTGGTGCAACTTCATCCAACGGGACAATTTTATGGACAGAAAATGGTGCAGGCACAATTACTGCTGGAAGTACAACTTTAACACCAACTTACACCGCTGCAGCGGGCGATACTGGAACTACCGTAACTTTAACTATGACCGTAACTAGTACAATAGCCTGTACTCCGACTATAAGAGCAACTGCAACCTATTCAGTAATTGTTAACCCACTACCAATAGGTTCAGCTTCAAATCAAACTATTTGTAATGCCAGAACCAGTAGTGTTGCACTAAATTCATCAGTAAGTGGTACAATATTTACTTGGACGGCTGCAATAATTACAACACCTGCTGGTGGGACAATAACGGGATTTAGTGGTTGCCCTGGAGCTTGCGGAACTTCAATTTCACAAACATTGACAAATACAGGCACAACTGCTGGTGTAGTTCGCTATACCGTTACCCCAAATTCTAACTCTTGCCCTGGCTCAACATTCACGGTAAATGTAACAGTGAATCCAAAACCAATAATAACTTTAGCAAATGTATCAGTACAATGTTCAGCAACATTAACTGCTCCAAACTTTACAGATAGTTGTGGAGTAACAGTAACTGGAACAACAGGAGATCAAACTAGTTATAATACTCAAGGAACATTTGCTGTTGTCTGGTCATTTGCTTTTGGAACAATTATAACGAGCACCCAAAATATTATTATTGATGATACCATTGCACCAGTCGCTAACATTGCAACCCTACCAAATGTTACTGGAGCATGTGTATTATCCAGTTTAACAGCACCAACAGCAACTGATACTTGTCAAGGAACAATTACTGGCACAACAACAACTTCGTTCCCAATTACTAAACAAGGAACTACTATCGTCACTTGGACTTATAATGATGGAAACGGAAACACCTCAACTCAAACCCAAAATGTAATACTAACAGCACCGCCAATTTCTGGAGGTACTCTAACTGGTTATGTGTCTAATTTGATTCCTTTACCAACTCCTACTGATAATATTGCCATTACTTCTTGTCCGGACGATATAAACCCAATATCTATGACTTTAGCTGGAGAAATAGGAACAATTATTCGTTGGGAGAAATTCGAAGTTGGTGATGCAGCATGGTCTGTCATTGCTAATACTGAAGACTTTTATGATATTATTTTTGATTTTAATAATACAAAATCTACATTATTTAGAGTTCTAGTTCAAGTTGGAGACTGTACACAATATTCCAATATCATAAACGTACACGCTATTCCTCCTGATGTTCCCCCAATCTTGGATGAAGATGATTTCAATATATGCCTAAATGATTCTGTAACATTAGTCGCTCGAAGCGGATATGTTTCGACTGTAAATGTTGATGAAGGTGGCGATTTTAACAGCGGACAATTTCCAGACAAATGGGATCCAACTCAATGGCAAATAGACGGCCAAGTTGCTGGTGCTCAATGGACCGCTTCAGGAAATAACACAAAATTCAACAATTGGTCTGGAACGAATGATCATCCTGTAGGAACATTGTACGAAATTGAATACGATTCAAATGAATTTAAATTTGGTATAGCACATGGTAATTTTAATAGTCCAGGTTATATTTCTAACTTTGGGGTAGGACCAACAACTTTAGAGACACCTCTATTTAGCTTGGTAGGTTTAAAAACCGCTGCAGTTGAATTTGACCAAGCTTATAATTTACATGCTGGTGACATTTGTAAATTAGAGCTACTAATATTTGCAGCAGATGGAACAACCCTAGAAGATACAATTGTTTTGCAAGATTTAATTGGAACTAGTCCACATGCACTTTCTTGGGGTGATACTCATGGCGCTCCGGTAACTTATCCATATTTAGCTCCTGTTCCAAATAATGCTACTACTACTTATTTTAATTTTCAAAATGACAACTCCTCATTTGATATTTCAGATTATATTGGTAATAGTAACTTAAGGGTTAGATGGACCTTTTTTGGGACAACAGATGAAAGTACCTGGGCGATTGACAACATTAAAATTCCAATCAGACCCTACAGTGATGCTGTGGAATGGACTGATGGATTGGGTGAACCTGGAGAATACATAATACGTGATAAATTAGAAGTTGCCTATAATTTTGTCCCAACTGCGCCTGGTGTTCACCAATATGGTGCAACAGCATTAGTAAATGGATGTAGGGCATATGACCCAGAAGGAACTGCAATAGCTACTGTAAAAGTAAATTACGCCTATGCTGGACCAGCACAAGCTTATACTAATGCTGAGTGCGGAGAAAGAACGGTTAATCTTAATGCTTATGACAATACTAAATCTGCTAATCAAAATAATGATGATGGTGCTTATCCAACATTAGTACGAAATGATTTTAGTGATGATCCTGGCACAGGAACTACAGGAAAATGGACTGTCTTTTCAACTACAAATACTTGTGGTACATATAGTTTCTCTAATGATGCTAGCCCAACCTCCTCTTTTTCTGGAGATGCTGGAGTTTATACCTTGAGATGGAAACTAAACGGATCTCCCTGTTTTAGCGATGTTCAAGTAACATTGACTGCATGCAATGTAATTGATTTTGATGGTGTTAATGATTATGTAGAATTTAAAAATAATTATGGATTAGGAAGTGCTTTTAGTATAGAAGTTTGGGTAAAACCAGATCCACAACCAGTAAATCCATTGAGTAATATTCAAACCATTATATCTAAACGAAATGCAAACAGCCTTATAAATGGTTATGACTTGAGGCTTGTAGGCAGTACATTATCTTTTAATTGGAATAGTGGAAGTCAAATAACATCCCCTCAATTATTAACAACAAGCAGATGGTATCATGTTGCTGTTACTTATACTGGTGGAATCTATAAATTATATGTTGACGGAATTGAAGTTATCAGTTCCGCAGGTTCTGCTCCAATAAGCAATACTCTGGGATGTATGGCTGGAGCAATGGATCAAACCGGAAACCCACCGAACAAACCTGTAAATCATTTTTCGGGATGGATGGATGAATTAAGAATATGGGGCGTAGGCTTGAGTCCTCATCATGTTCGGCAAATGATGAACCAACAAATTATTAATAACGGTACTGCTGTTAGAGGAGAAATAATTCCTATTGATATAAATGGTCCAGATGTCAATTTAGATGGAATAGATGACCAACCTTTGTTATGGTCTAATTTGAATGGTTACTACCGTATGAATTTGATAACCTGTGGTTATTTAACCCCTTTTGGTGGAAAAGGAGTAGATGGTAAATTAAGAAATATAACGAGTTCACAAGATGAAACAGCACCATTACCATATATTTCAATAAGAAATGGTAACTGGACTGATAGAGGTATTGGAACAACTCCATGGAAATACAGTGATTCTGTTTGGGATTTTCCAAACAGCTTAGGTTATAATGGCACTCCAATTGATTGGAATATAGTTCAATCAGCTCACGATATTAATTCTGGAAACAAAGACATCACGGTATTAGGTTTGATTTCAACTGCCGGAAAATTGACAATTGCTGATCCTACAGTAACCGCTCCTATCGAAAATAATGATGGTCAAGGATTATGGATTACACATTATTTAAAATTAAATGGTAACATTGACCTTGTGGGAGAATCTCAATTAGTTCAAAAACGTTTAACGCCAATACAATTTAGCGAAAGTATTTTTGACGCAACCAGTTTAGGTTATCTTGAACGTGACCAACAAGGAAAGAAAAACAGTTTCAATTACAATTATTGGTCATCGCCAGTAAGTACTATTCAAGGACTTGTTAATAATACGACACATTCTCTTTCAGGAATTTTAAGAGACGGAACAAATTCAGCAAGTCCGAGCGCAATTACATTTGGTGATGATGAATATTTTGCCGATGGCATAGTGACAAATCCAATTAAAACAAGTAACCGTTGGATATGGTCTTACAATTCTCAAACGCTAGAAGCAAATACAGATTTACAGGATTATTTTCAATGGAATTATAAAGCAAACACAGGACTTTTGAAAGCTGGCGAAGGATTTACCATGAAAGGAACTGGTGGAGTATCACCAATTGCAACTACACAAAATTATGTATTTGTTGGAAAACCCAACTCTGCAACAATTACACTAGCTTTACCTTATGACCAAACTTATTTATTAGGAAACCCATATCCTTCTGCACTTGACGCAAACGAATTTATATTAGATAATTTAGCAGGCAGAGCTGGGGTCAATGTATTTAATGGCGCGCTTTATTTTTGGGATCATTTTGGGCTTTCAAACAATCATAACCTAGCAGAATATGAAGGTGGTTATGCGACTTATACATTAATAGGTGGTGTTGAGGCAATCAATAATAGCTCTTTGAATCTAAACGACGGTGCTGTTGGAATAAATAGACCTAAACAATTCATTCCCGTTGGACAAGGATTTTTTGTAGATGCTTATTTAGATCCAACCTTATCAGGAACAGAAGCAACTGTAAGTGGTGGAACTATAAAATTCAAAAATAGTCAGCGTGTATTTATTCGTGAAAGTACGCCAAGCTCTGTTTTTATGAAAAAAAGAGGTACTACTAAAGCAAATGCAAACGCTGATATTAGACCAAAAATCAGACTTGGTTATACCTCCGCTATTGGCGCGCATAGACAGCTATTAGTTGGCGCAGATACGAACACAACCGCTCTTTATGACATTGGCTATGATGCTCCAATGTTTGATACCAATGAAAATGATATGTATTGGGAAATTAGCAACAGTCAATTTGTAATTCAAGCTGTTCCAGATTTTAATACCGGCCAAAAAATACCTTTAGGAATAGTTGCTGCTAATGCTGGTGAAGTGATAGTAAAAATAGACGAATTGGAAAATGTACCTTCAAGCACTGAAATCTATTTACATGATAACACCTCTGGAACGGACCATAACATTAAAGACAGTTCTTTTAAAATTACACTTGCGGTTGGCGAATACAACAATCGTTTTTCATTGCGATTTGAAAGTAAAACCCTTGGTGTTGAAGATAACGAAGCTATTGATAATAGAGTAAATGTTTTCTATTCTAATAATTACAAAGTATTAATCATAAAAAATAATGATTTTGACTCTACTGTGAATTCTGTTTCTCTTTTTAATATTTTAGGTCAAGCCGTTTCGAGTTGGGATATTGATGATGAGGATCAAACTAATATTCAAATTCCAATAAAAAATATAAGTTCAGGAATTTACATTGCCAAAGTAAAAACTTCGAAAGGGGAAATAAACAAAAAAATCATAGTTAATTAAGTAAACATTAACTCTACTTATTGAAATCATGTATTGTTAATGTATACATTTGGCATACAATTTGTTGACTTTAAAAAATAATAATATTTAAATTTATAAAAAATGAAAAAAATACTTACCGTATTAACAATTGTATTATTTACAATTAACGCTAGCGCACAAGATACAAAAGCTACTGCAAAAGAAGAAAAAGCAAAATGCGAAGCAAAATGCAAAGCCGAAGGAAAAAAATGCGATAAAAAAATGGCAAAAGCCGAAGGGAAAAAATGCTGCGCTAAAAAAGCATAATTAACCTTAATTATTATAAAACATGCCTCAAGTCGAGGCATTTTTTTTGGAGAAAAAATTATTTCAAAGCTTCGTTTAAACTATTAAAATCTAAAACTATTTGTTCTCCTGAATTTAAATTTTTTAAAATATATTTACCTTCATTCATCTCATTTTCTCCTACGATAACCGCAAACGAAATTCCACGTTTATCGGCATATTGAAACTGTTTTGCCACTTTTACATCTTCTGGATACAATTCTACTCGAATTCCAAAACTGCGTAATTCTTTGATGGCTTTCAAAGCATAAAACGCCTCTTTTTCGCCATAATTTATAAACAAAGCTTTTGAGGTGAAAGTAACCCTTTCTGGAAATAATTTCAACTCCTCGATAACCAGATAAATTCTATCCAAACCAAACGAAATCCCAACTCCACTCACATTTGACAAACCAAAAATTCCTGTCAAATCATCGTATCGTCCGCCGCCGCCAATAGAACCCATTGAAACAGATTTTGGCGGTGCCACTTCAAAAATAGCTCCTGTATAATAATTCAATCCTCGAGCCAGAGTTACATCCAAATCTAAAATTGATTTGTTCAAACCTAAACTAGTAACATTATCACAAATAAATCGCAACTCTTCAACTCCTTTCGTTCCCTCTTTGGATTCAAAAAGCAACACAGAAAGTTTACTTATTTTCTCCGAAATTGTTCCAGTAAAATTAAAAAGTGGTTGCACTTTTTCTATAGCAGATTCAGCAATTCCTTTCTCAATCATTTCCTTTTTGACACCGTCCTCACCTATTTTGTCGAGTTTATCAAGCGCAACTGTAAAATCGATTAGCTTGTCTTTTGCCCCAATGACTTCGGCAATTCCAGAGAGAATCTTTCTATTATTAATTTTAATCGTCACTCCTTCTAAACCTAAATCTGTAAAAACCGAATCGTATAATTGTACCAACTCTACTTCTTGCCACAACGATTTTGAACCCACAACATCGGCATCACACTGAAAAAATTCTCTGAATCGTCCTTTTTGCGGGCGATCGGCACGCCAAACCGGTTGAATTTGATACCGCTTAAACGGAAATTCAATTTCGTTTTGGTGTTGCACCACATAACGTGCAAAAGGAACAGTTAAGTCGTATCGCAACGCTTTCTCAGAAATTTGAGTTGTTAGTTTTTTACTTTCCATTAATGTGAAGTATTTTCCTAAAACTCTAAAAACTCTTCTTTCAATGAACTCTTTAACAACTTCACTATCTGAAATATCGCAAGATTCACAATCTTGTATGGCTTTATAGATATTTTTGTTTAATACTTTACTGGATTTTAAACTTGATATTTCTTCTAAAATAATATTTTTTAGTTCATCTGAATAAAAATTTTGTAATTTAAATTCAAAGCTATATTTGCCATTCATTTCTTCGACTAATTTCTCAATAAAATCTTCTGAAACTAATTTTTCCAATACTTTCTCATATGCCTTATCAATTATGATTTCTATTTCTTGGTGATTATTTTCAAATGATAAATTAGATATGTTTTTTATCTTTTCCTCATAGAAATCCTCTACATTTTGCTTATTTACACGAAATGATAATTGAGTAACAACATTAGTAAAAACACTATCTAAATATATTGAAAGAATATTTTTTATTTCTCCAAGGTAATCTCCAGAATTTAATATTTTAAAAATCAATCGATCTCCTTCTTCACCGTATTTCCCCATCAAGGTTTCGGAGTTTTCAAATGAAGGTGTTTCGATAGGTTGATACCCAAACTTCTCGAAATTATTTTTTATAATTGCTATAATATACTGACGCTTTGCCACTTCGGCAGGCGAAAAATCTCTGGTTCCTTTTGGAATACTTGGTTTTTGAGCCATTTTTTAAAGTTAGAAGTTTAGGAGTTAGAAGCCAGGAGTTAGAAGCCAGGAGTATTAAACTTCCATCTTCCTACTTCCGTCTTCCTACTTCACGTTGCAAATATCTTGTTTTTAAAATAAATATCACATCTTCTAAAACAAACTTGTAACAAAAAATGCAATTTCGTGTCAAATAGTAATTATGTTTAAACTATTTAGAGAAAATATCCGGATTGCACTAGGTTCAATTAGAACCCAAATGTTGCGCACCATACTTACGGTATTGATTATTGCTATTGGAATCACTGCTTTAGTAGGAATATTAACCGTAGTTTCAGCTTTAGAAAATACTCTTTCCAAAGATTTTGCCTCAATGGGTTCGAATACTTTTAATATTAATCAATACGAAAATAGATCTCGACAACAAGGCGGAGGCGAAAGAGAAATTATAAATCCTATAATTTCTTATCCAGAAGCTGTAGCGTTTAAAAACAAATATAAATATCCCTTGACCGAAACTTCGCTTTCATTTACTGCCACTGCTTCTGCCGAGGTAAAATATGAAGCCGAAAAAACAGATCCTGAAATTTCAGTAGTTGGTGTTGATGAACATTTTATGTCTAATTCTGGTTTAGAAACTAGTTTAGGCAGAAATTTTACTGGATTCGATATTCAAAACAATACGTATTCATGTGTTGTGGGTTCTGATTTTCAAAAAGGGTTGTTGAAAGATGTTAACCCCATTGATAAAATTATTTCTATTCGTGGTGCCAAGTTTAAAGTCATTGGAGTTTTAAAAGAAAAAGGCTCCACTTTTGGGAACAGTCAAGATTTAAGAGTACTGATTCCCATTCAAGTAGCACGTTCCCTTTTTACGGCACCTAACATCAATTACTCATTGAGTGTTATGGTGGCTAACAAACAATTCTTAGATGAAGCCGTGGACAATGCAACTAGTACAATGCGGAGAGTTCGTAATTTGAGTCCAGTGAAAGAAAATGATTTTGGAATTGTGCGAAGTGATGACCTTATAAATAGAATATTAGATATAACAAAGTATCTTGGTTTTGCTTCCTGGCTTATTGGCATAATCACCGTTCTTGGATCATCGATTGCACTTATGAATATAATGATTGTATCGGTTACGGAACGAACTCGAGAAATTGGGGTTCGAAAAGCTTTGGGCGCTAAAAAAACAACTATTGCTTTTCAGTTTTTTATAGAAACCTTACTTATTGGCCAATTAGGAGGATTAGTTGGTATTATATTAGGAATCTTAATAGGTTATGGATTAGCAACTGCGATGGATTTTGCCTTTGTAATTCCTTGGGGAGCAATATTTGCTGCGTTCTTAACGAGCTTTATTGTAGCCATAGTTTCTGGATTATATCCAGCAATTAAAGCCGCAGTACTTGATCCTATTGAAGCCTTGCGATATGAGTAAAGTGGGCAGAAGTCCATTTTTTTTAGTGGTTAGTTGGTTGCAGCATTAAATTTTTTGTTAGTTTTCAAAAATTCATCGAATAATAAATCTTCCTTTTCATAAAATATATAAATATTCAATTTTTAGAATCTAACAAAACTGAACACTCATAAACTGAACACTGAACACTAAAATTATACCACGTATTTCTTAAGTTTCACATCGAATCATCCTATCATTCCCGTAAATATCTTTGCGTAATTCTATATTTTTAAAATTCATTTTCTCAAGTAAATCAATGGTTTCTTTGCCTAAATATTGATTAATTTCAAAATACAACTGACCGTTTTCCGAAAGGTTTTTCAGTGCTAATTCAGCTATTTTTTTATAAAAAATCAATGCATCATTATCTTCAACAAAAAGTGCCAAATGCGGCTCATTATCCAAAACATTTTTTCTAATTTCCTGTTTTTCTAAATTGCGAACATACGGTGGATTCGAAACTATAATATCAAATTCTTGTTCTAAATCTTCTGCTTCTAAAATATTTTGATGTAAAAATGTAATTCTTACGGTATTGAGCTCTGCATTTTTTTTGGCTGTAGCCAAAGCTTTTACAGAAATATCCAATGCAAAAACTTGTGCGTTAGGAATATTTTTTGCCAATGAAATTGCAATGCAACCACTTCCAGTTCCAATATCCAGAATTTTGATCTTTTGGCTTCCATCTTCCATCTTCTGACTTTTAATAATCCATTCTACTAACTCTTCGGTTTCAGGTCTTGGAATTAAAACAGATGGATTAACTAGAAATTCCAAGCCGTAAAAACTAGTTTTGCCTAATAAATATTGAACTGGAATTTCATGTTGCAATTGCTCTAAAATCAAATTCCAAGTTCCAAGCTCTACTTCAGAAAAGATTAAATCGATATTCAAAGCCAAGTCAATTCGTTTCAATTGATGTCTTTCTTCAAGAATTAAATAGAAAAAACCCTCCGCTTCGCCAGAATCGTAAATTGACGAAAGTTCTTGAATAAAATTTGTTCTGTAATCTTTAATTTTCATTAAAACAATGTCATTTAATTTTTGAATTTATAGTTATGTAATAACAAACTATTTGTCATTCTGACGCAGGAAGAATCTCATCTAGTGGTTCACATTATTTAAGATTCTTCCTGCGTCATACCCGAAAGCAAAGCTCGAACAGGCGAAGCAAGGACAAAATTATAAATATAATGTTGCACTATACTTTTTGTTAAATAACATTTTCCTAAATTAACTCTTTCAGCATCCAAACCGGACAACTCGTGTGACCTGTACTTCCCATTGGAGAACAAATATATTCGAAACCTACTTTCTTGTATAATTTTTGAGCGTCATGCATAAACGGCATCGTTTCGAGATAGCATTTTTCAAAGCCAAAATCACGGGCGCTTTGCAAACACATTTCCATCATTTGACTTCCTATTCCTCTACCTCTCGTTACGGGTAGAAAATACATTTTTTGTAATTCACATATAGTTTCGGCTTCGTTTTCAAGAGGAGCAATTCCTGCAGAACCAATTATCCTTCCATTATTTTCGACAACAAAATAAACTGATTTTGGTTTACTGTATTCCTCAAACATGAAATCTAAATAGGTATCTTCATAAGCAGTTCCAACTTTTGGAATATTCAATTCATCAAAAACAGCACGAATCAATTGTGCTACCGCTGGATTATCTCTTTTTTCAATTTTTCTAATGATCCAATTCTCCATTTTTTTCTAAAGCTAATTTTACTTGCAAAAATAGAAATTGTTTGTTGTTAATTTGTGAAGTTTGAAAACTAAATCTTAAACTCAAAAATAACTACTTTTGTATTGTGAATATACATGAAAAATACATGCGCCGCTGTTTAGAACTTGCCAAAAATGGTTTGCCTGCTGCTATGCCAAACCCATCAGTTGGTGCTGTTATTGTTTTTGAAAACACTATTATAGGCGAAGGATTTACAGCTGCTTATGGCGGTTCTCATGCCGAAGTCCATGCCGTAAATTCCGTAAAAGATAAATCATTATTAAAAAAAGCTACTATTTATGTGAGTTTGGAACCGTGTTTTCATTTTGGAAAAACACCTCCTTGTTGTGATTTGATTATCGATAATGAAATTCCAAATGTTGTTGTTGGAACCGTTGACCCTAATATAAAAGTAGCCGGAAACGGAATCAAGAAATTAATCGAAGCCGGAAAAAATGTAATCGTAGGTGTGCTTGAAAATGAATGTGTTGAATCAAACAAACGTTTTTTTACTTTTCATGAAAAAAAAAGACCCTACATTATTTTAAAGTGGGCCGAAAGTCAAGATGGTTTTATGGCACCATTAACAAAACTAGAACAAAAACCAGTTTGGATAAGCAACGAATTTTCGCGTCAATTAGTTCATAAATGGAGAAGCGAAGAACAAGCCATTCTTGTGGGAACACAAACAGTGATTGACGATAATCCAAGATTAGATGTTAGAGATTGGAGAGGAAAAAATCCAGTTAGAATTGTTTTGGACCAAAACAATCGCATCTCAAAAAGCAGTCATGTCCTTGATGGCAAGATAAAAACTATCGTTTTTTGTAAATCAACAAATGAGATTGAAAAAGAAAACTGTATCTTTGAAATACTAAATTTTGAAAATAACATAGTAAATCAAATACTTCAGGTATTGTACAAACACCGTATTCAATCAGTTATTATTGAAGGTGGGCGACTCACTTTACAGTCTTTTATAGATGAAGATCTTTGGGACGAAGCACGAATATTTAAAGGTAAAGCAAACCTAATAAAAGGCATAAAAGCTCCAATTATTACTTTAAAAAACATTAAAAAACATACCCTTGACAACGATGAACTTATAATTTCAAGAAACCATGATTAATACCATCATTTTTGATTTTGGAGATGTTTTTATCAATTTAGATAAACAAGCAACCCTTGATGCACTTAAAAAATTGGGTTTAAAAGAGTGGAATGATGATTTAGACTTTTTGAATATACAATTCGAAAAAGGACTAATCTCAAAAGAAAATTTCCTCCTTGGTTTTCAAAAAAAAATGCCAGATGCTGCTATCAATGACATTCTAACTGCCTGGAATGCTGTACTTCTGGATTTTCCAGAATATCGATTGGAATTTCTACAAATGCTTTCAAAAAAATACCGTTTATTTCTCTTGAGTAATACCGATGCGATTCATATTGAAACATTCGAACAAAAAAACGGAATTTCTTTTTGTAATGATTTCTACAATTGTTTCGAAAAAGTCTATTTTTCATTCGAAGTTGGAAAAAGAAAACCAGAAGCTAACATTTATAATCTACTGATAAATAAACATGATCTCTCTACAAAAAGAACCTTATTTGTAGACGATAAAAAAGAAAACACGGACGCAGCATTACTACTGGGTTTCAATGTCTGGAATTTGCAAGTGGGTCAAGAAGATGTTGTAGATTTATTTGAGAAAAAAATTCTTTAAAAATAATTCAATCCTTTTGGAATCTATAGACACCTACAAAACCATTGAAATTCCAACTTCTGATATTCTTTTTAAAGAGAAAAACAGTAAATTTTATGGATATGCATTTCCCATAACTCTTGAAAATGAAGTAAAACCTGTAATAGATAGCTTACGAAAAAAGCATCCTAATGCAGGACATTTTTGTTATGCTTATCAAATAGGAACCGATGCAATAAGTTACCGAACAAATGACGATGCCGAACCTAATAATACAGCCGGAATACCAATCTATGGGCAGATTCAATCCTTTCAAGTCACTAACATTTTAGTTGTAGTAGTTCGAATTTTTGGAGGTGTAAAACTAGGTGTTGGAGGTTTGATTTCTGCCTATAAAAATACTGCACAGCAAACATTAGAATCCGCTAGAATTATTGAAAAAACAGTTGAAGTTCATTTTATAATCACATTCGATTACAAGAACATCAACAAAGTGATGCGGATAATAAAAGAAAAAAATATAGCAATCATCACCCAAAAAATGGAAATGAATTGCGAAATCGAAATTATCACCCGAAAAAAAAATGCCGAAATAATATTCGGCATTTTTAATTCAATGTTTGAAATTGAAATTAGAAGACTTTAATATAATCTCAAAATTAATTCTTTAAATTATGATTTGAGCAATATAAAACCTTTCTATTCTATTTTATTTAAGAGATCCAAAATATATTGAGGAGGAGCAATTGGTTTTCCTGTTTTCATGTTAACAAATACCAAAATTGAGTTGCCTGTTGTTAATAACTCTTGTTGCTCATTGTATAATTCATAGTCAAACTCAATCTTAACTGTTGACTGTTTTTTTAATATTGTTTTTAAGGTTAATTGGTCATCATAAAATGCTGATTTTTTATAATTTATTGATAATGAAACTACTGGAAGCATAATGTTGTTTTCCTCCATCCATTTGTAAGAAACTCCTTTGTTTCTGAGCCATTCCACTCTTCCCACTTCAAAATATTGAGCATAATTACCATGATAAACGACACGCATTTGGTCTGTTTCTGAATAGCGAACTCTAAATTGAGTTAAATGATATTTCATATTAAATAAATTAAATTTTTAAACTCTCATACAATAATATTTTATAAAAATTACATACAAAATATTTTTTTTTAGCAAATTTTATTCACATATTTGTTACCCCGAAATACTAATACAAACAGACCTTTTTTTTATAAGATAACCATTACCAACCAAAGATTAATTTAACCAAATATATGAACAAAACTGCTCAATCAGTATGGGAAAACTGTTTATCTTTTATAAAAGACAACATTCAAGACCAAGCATACAAAACTTGGTTTGAACCAATTAAATCAGTTGAACTTACCGATAATGCATTGTATATACAGGTTCCTAGTAAATTTTTCTATGAATGGTTAGAAGAACACTATGTAAAATTATTAAAAGTTGCACTAACCAAGGAACTTGGGAAAAATGCAAAGTTACTTTATAAAATCAAAATGGAAAATACTTACGGTAATAAACAACCCTTTACCGAACAAATTCCTAGTTCAAATCGTGTG
This sequence comes from Flavobacterium sp., assembly GCF_031409475.1. Lineage (GTDB taxonomy): Bacteria > Bacteroidota > Bacteroidia > Flavobacteriales > Flavobacteriaceae > Flavobacterium. Next base: position 21,979 of record NZ_JANNXH010000030.1, read on the forward strand.
CCTATGAAACCGCAGGATGTTGATGCTCCATTTAAAAACCTGAATCCTGAATTGAGAAATCCATTTGTTATTCCTGGAATCAGAAATTTAAAAATCGAATCTCAACTTAATGCCAACTATAGTTTTGACAATTTCCTAGAAGGTGACTCCAATAGATTAGCACGTTCTGCTGGAATGGCTGTGGCAAATAAACCCGGAGGAACTTCGTTTAATCCTTTATTAATTTTTGGCGGTGTAGGTATGGGAAAAACCCATTTAGCTCATGCTATTGGTGTTGAAATAAAAGATAAATATCCCGAGAAAACCGTTTTATATATATCTGCCGAAATTTTCACCCAACAATATATTGACTCTGTAAAGAAAAATAATCGCAACGATTTTATTCATTTTTACCAACTTATCGATGTACTAATTATTGATGATGTTCAGTTTTTATCCGGTAAATCAGGGACGCAAGACGTGTTTTTTCATATATTCAATTTTTTACATCAAAACGGAAAACAGGTAATTTTGACTTCGGACAAAGCACCAGTTGACATGCAAGATATTGAACAACGACTGTTATCCCGTTTTAAATGGGGATTATCTGCTGAGTTACACCAACCCGATTATGAAACTAGAATTTCTATCCTAAAAAACATTCTTTACCGTGATGGAGTAGAAATTCCCGAAGAAATTATAGAATATGTTGCTCGAAACATCAAATCAAATGTAAGAGAACTCGAAGGTGCCATTATTTCCTTGATTGCACAATCCTCATTCAACAAAAAAGAAGTAACACTTGAACTTGCAAAAAGTGTTGTCGAAAAATTTGTAAAAAATGTAAAACGAGAAATTTCTATCGATTACATTCAAAAAATTGTTTCCGATTATTTCCAATTGGATTTAGAAACATTGCAATCAAAAACTAGAAAAAGACATATCGTTCAAGCGCGTCAGCTAGCCATGTTTTTTGCCAAAAAATTCACCAAAGCTTCTCTGGCAAACATTGGTTCTCAAATAGGCGATCGCGATCATGCCACAGTTTTACATGCATGTAAAACCGTTGACAATTTAGTTGCTACCGACAAACAATTTAAAAAGTTTGTTGAGGATATCAATAAAAAATTAACGCTATAAACGCATCATGTCCGTAAAAATTTTAATGGTTTGTCTTGGTAATATTTGTCGGTCACCACTTGCCGAAGGAATATTAGCCTCTAAACTCCCTGAAAATAAATTTATAGTAGATTCCGCCGGAACTGGTTCATGGCATATTGGACATAAACCTGACGAAAGATCCATTGCCGTTGCAAAAAAAAACGGAATCGATATATCCAATCAAAAAGGAAAACAATTCTCAAAAAATGATTTTGAAGTTTATCAATACATCTATGTCATGGATAACTCAAACTATGAAGATGTATTACAACTAGCTGATAATAAACAACAAACAGAAAAAGTACAACTCATTTTAAATGAATTATTTCCCAATGAAAATGTAGATGTCCCTGATCCCTATTATGGTTTACCGAACGGATTCGATTCAGTTTTTAAAATGCTGGATGAAGCTTGTGATGTAATTGCCAAAAAATTTATCGAAAAACACGGCTAAGTAATTAGAAAGATATATTGTAGTAATATCAAAATAGAATAAAAAGTTTTTGACACAGATTTGAATGATTAAAAAAAAATTTAAGCTGTGTGACAAATCAATCTGCTTTAATCTGTGAAATCTGTGGCAAATTAATTTAGTGCTTCACTAAAATGCAACTTTAAATTTTGACTTTTACTTAAGTTAATAATGACCTTTAACTTTTTTATTTATTACCAATAGCTACTTTAGAATTTATATTAAAAAAACATGAATCCAACTCCATTTTTAGGAAAACTATACTTAATCCCAACTACAATGGGCGATTGTGAACCTTTAGATGTTTTGCCACAAACCATAAAAAGAACCATCGATTTTATAGATTATTACATTGTTGAGAACGAAAAAACTGCTCGAAAATCGATAAAAAGTGTACATCCCGAAAAAAAACAATCGGAATTAATCCTTTTTGTTTTAAACAAACACACCGAAACTCGAGAACATTTAGATTTTATTAAACCCTTGTTAGATGGGCTAAATGTAGGATTAATGAGTGAAGCAGGTTGTCCTGGAGTTGCAGATCCTGGTGCTGTTATTGTAAAACTAGCGCATGAAAAAGGCATACAAGTTGTACCCTTAGTTGGTCCATCTTCTATTTTATTAGCCATGATGGCATCAGGAATGAATGGTCAGAGTTTTACTTTTAACGGCTATTTACCCATCGAAAAATCCGAAAAGAAAACAGCCTTAAAAAATTTAGAAAAACTATCTCAAGACAAAAATCAATCGCAACTCTTTATAGAAACTCCGTATCGAAACAACAAAATGCTCGACGATATTTTGCAAGCCTTACATCCTGAAACCTTCTTGTGTATTGCCACAGACATTACATTACCCACCGAATTCATAAAAACAAAAAGAGCGTCTGCATGGAAAAAAGAAACCCTAGATTTACACAATCGCCCAACTATTTTTATCATTCATAAAATGTAAGTAAAAAAAAACCACTCGTTTTCACGAATGGTTTTCAATTTTATCATTTTGAAGCTCGAATAGATGAGATTCGTTACTTACCTTTTCAAAGCAAAATGCCCTTTCATAACTCGACCGTCTTCGAGAGCGACGGAATACCAATAATCAGTTGCAGGCATTTGTTGCCCGTTGTAGATGCCGTTCCAGCCTTGGGTTAGTGGATTGATTTGGGCTATTAATTTGCCGTAGCGGTCAAAAATATAAATGATTGTCTTTGAGTTAAAAAAGGCATTCACGCCTTTTAAGTTCCAATAATCGTTAAAACCATCGTTGTTGGGTGTGAAGTAATTTGGTATTCCGAGTACAGCCACTTCTTTTGGAGTTACGCCACAGCCATTCAAATCTTTGACAAAAACGGTGTGAATTCCTGCGGTTACGTTATTGAAAACGCTTTCGGTTTGATAGGTTCCAAATTCATCATCGAGAGTATAAACATAATTTCCTGCACCGGATACAGTAACCGAAATACTATTAGTAACTGCCAAATCTACAATAGTAATTCCTGTTATTTTGGCGCTATCCGAAGCCACAACCGTTAGCGTTCTTGTTCTGGAACAGCCTTGATTGTTGGTTACTTTAACGGTGTAAAGTCCTGCTGTGTTTACTATTAAAGAGTAGTTTGTCGCTCCAGGAAGTGTACTTCCGTTAAACGACCACACGTAGCTGTAATTGCCTGTTGGTGTTGCGTCCAAAAGTCCTGCATCCAAAATTTTGGTAAAGGTTGGCAAGTTGGTACACACCAATTCATCTCCCAATAAATTGATTTTTGGAACTGGATTTACGACAAATGCAATAATGGTTATTGCTTTGCACGTTGTGTTTATGGAGTTAATGACTTCAACTCTCACGTTTTGAGTTGCGGTCACAAACGGATTGGGTAACGGGCTAGAAATCGGATTGTTATTCTGGTCAAAATATTTCACAACCATTCCGGTTTGAGTTCCTAAAATGGTGTTTTGGAAAGCCGTCGTATCAAAAGCATATCTTCCGTCTTGTTGAACTGGGTTGGCTTCTTCATCACAAATTGTGGTGGCGTTTACCGAAATTGGAAAGGCTTCGGGTAAATCATCAACCACAAATTGTAAAGTTGTTTCGAACGAACAAGCAGTTGGTGTGTTTTTGGTTACGACTACTTTTAATGTTTGCGATGTGGTGTTAAAAGGATTGGGCAACGGACTTGACAATAGCACATTATTTTGGTCAAAGTAGGTTACGGTTACATTGGTCAATCCGTTTAATAATTTGGCTTGAAGTGTTGTTGTATTAAAAGCATACAATCCATCTTGATTGTCATCGCATTGGGTTTCAACAATGGGTTTTACGATTGGGATTTTTTCTACATTCAGCGTGATATGACTTCCTAAACCGAGACAATCGTTATTAACCTGACTATCTACCCGAACATAAATTTTTTGGGTGTTGGGATAACCACTATTCCTATAATTTGAAATATCCGTAATTGCGTTTTTCTCTGCCAAAGCATCGGTTAGATTTTTGTAATAGCTGATATCTAACAACTGACCAACTGGGAATATATTCTGAATTTGATTGGTTACGCTACTGAAATCAAAAGTCGCAATTCCGTCAACATTAGTTCCTAAAATGGCATCATCACAAACCATAAACGTTTTGGCGAAATTCAACGGAATTTGTGTCGTGGAAACAATCAAGTTAAGTTGTGCGACTCTAAAACAACCATTAGCGTTGGTTACTCGTACATAAGCCACATCATTACTTACGACTTGATTGGTGTAGGTTGTGGGATTTGCGATTGAGTTGGTGTTGTTTTGCGCATCGGTTGGTAATCTGAAAAAAGCTATCGTTTCTGTCGCAGCATTTGTTGTGATTTTTGCAATAGCTTCTTCTAAATTAAACACACTGTAACCATCAATATTGTCGTCGCATTGTTTCAAAGAAACTACATTTGTAATTACAGGCAAAGGCAAAACTTCGATTGGGAATGAGGTTGTGGCTGCACACAATAGATTGTCTTTATTTACCATTTTTACATAAATCGTTTCCGAAACATTGGTATTAGCATAAGTATTTGGCGTAGCAATATTTTGGGTCAAAGCGACATCTTTATAATACGAAAGCATAAATTGTGTAGCGTATTGTCCGTTTAAAACAGTTGTTGCTCTTTGAGTCAAATCAAAAAGGACACGACCGTCTACATCTGTTCCTACACTGGTGTTGTCGCAAGTGGTTAGCTTTGGAATCGTTGTACTTGGTTTTGGAGCATCAAACACATCTATATTGAAATTCGTACTGCTTTTGCAAGTCGTATTCGCATTGTTACTTACTTCTGCAATTATAGTTTGTTGTTGGTAAGGAACTGTGTTTGTATAACTTGTTGGTGTTGCTATTACTAAATTATTGGCATAATCTGTAGCATTAGCAAAATACGTTATGGTATATAAATTAGGATCTTGACCGTTGAGTATTGCTGTGTTTTGTGTGGTTAAATCAAAAGTAGAAAGTCCGTTATTATTGGTGTCGCAAATTAACAAATCTTGCGGTTTTGTTGCCGTGGGAACTTTTGAAATGATAATATCTTGACTCTCGGCACTGGTTCCTGCTGAACTTACTAACACAACACTCACTTTGTATGTTCCTGACAAAGCATACGTATGTAGAGGATTAATATCAGTTGAAGTTGTTCCATCTCCAAAATCCCAATTTGCAGAAGTTATATTCGTTAAATTGGTGCTTGTCGTGAATTTCGTACTTGAACCCAAACATAAATTTTCAGCGGCAAAGGAGGTTTTATAAAAAAAACTTGCAATAAATGGAGGCAAACCAAGCATACACTTCCGTCCTAATAATGAAACTGCATTTGTTTGCAAATCACATCCCAAACCATAAATATTAGGGTTGTTTATTACTTCTAATCTATCTTGTTCATCTACTGCAATGTATATTTTTCCGTTAGGACCTAGTTGTAAAGCTTTGGCTATCCCATTGTAAACTGATGTGCTTGTAATAGGATTTGTTGTTAAATCGTATTGTGTTATGCCAAAAAACATATTAGACACATACAATACCGCACTGTTAGGCGAAAATTCAACTCCATACGAATGACTATTTTCATATATCACTCTAGCATTCGAAACAATTCCTGTTGTAGTATCAAAATCAAACAATTCCCCTTTATCAGCGGCGTGTGCCATTGCCAATTTTGTGCCATCAGGCGAAATTTTCATATAGCCCCAAACGTAAAAATTAGAAACAACATTACCTGAATTCGAAAGAACTGGAGTAGCATTCAAACCCGAAGCGGTGAGTAAATAACTATAAAAAGTGTTGCTGTTGAAACCGTGGGTCACTACCCAAAAATCAATTCCGTTTTTGTGTTTTACAATAGACAACTTTTCATCCGAAGGCGTATAAATCAAAATATTTTTTTGACTAGTTACCGCTCCCAATCCGCCATCTAAATCGAGGTCAACTATGGAATACCGAAAACCATTGGGGTTTGTTTCAAAATCTAAAGTAAACACATAAAACAAGTGGGTTGAGCTTGGCAAAGGAACAATAGTTGCTGCTTGTGTACTGGACCAATGCCCTAGTAAACCCGTGCCATTGAGCATTAGTTGATGATTTTTGTTCCAAATAGTTGAACCGTCAGTATAAAACAACAAATTACCACTACTGTCTGATATAGTGGCGCAACCTTCCTTTGTATTGAGTTGTCCATCAGTAAGTGCTGTAACACTGCCATCTGGATGAAACTTTATACCCGCATAGCTACCAAAATACCAATTACTCGCTTCTTGTTGCGAGAAAACAAAACTTGTAAAAAATAGAAAAGGTAGTATATTTATTTTCTTCATTATTGTACTATTGCTGAACGAAGCTTTTAGCAATATCTTATTTTAAAAGCTATACCGTTTTATGGATATAGCTTATTTATATTTTGTTTTGTCTGCTCAACTTTGTAGATTATTGAAACGGGTTTAGCTTTTTTTTTGTATCTATATTAATTCCCATCATACGTAATCGTCCAATTCAAACTATCTAATTCCTTTAATGAATATTTTTGAACTTTAAATCTCTTATCAAAGACAATTTTTTTTCCGTCTTCTGGCGCATATTTAAAATATTTCTCCATAAAAAAAACAACATATAATAAATTATCAAAATCTTTTTGTTTCATATAATCGGAAATACTCCCTCTTAATTTTGGGGAGTCTTGTTCCATTGCTTTTATATTTCCACCCACAGAAAGTGCATAATAATTACCGCTGTTTCTATCTTTAAGCATCGGAAGGTAATATATGTCTTTTTTTGAGTTATTATAAACCTTTAATTTATCTGTATGATAATGACATCCGAAAAAAAATAAACTGAATAATAAAATTAAGTTTTTCATAATTTGATTATTTTTTGTGACGTGGATTTAGGAGAAAAGATTCTCCTGACCACCAATACCACAATTGGTTAGCTGTAAGTTCATGATAATGATAATTTGTGTTAGGGTCATTTACATGTAATATACTAGGCAAGGCAATGAAGGGGTAATAAAAGCGTCCCAGCAGAGCAAATTGTATTACATGACCAGGTTCGTGAGTGTTGTATGTTTCACGACTACTACCGCCAGTTGGATAAATTACAAAAGGACCAGGAGTAAATGCCGCACCTGTAATCCAACTACTTTCAAATTCAGGCACTCCATAATGCAATCCTTTAAATTTAAAAAAATCAAATCCAATATCTGATTTAAAATTAGGTAAATATTGTCCAGGATGAAACGAATTTTCACCTTTATCTTGTTTAACCTGCTCTACCGTTTTGGGCGTTACAACAGGTGCAGTTTGTGTAACACCATTTTTATCATTTTTTGAGCTGTCATAACCCCAATCTATTTTAAAAGATACATTAAAAAATACTCCTGCATTATTAGAAGCAGATGCCCAATCGCCAGTTTGTTTATATTCATTATAAGCAGCTGCAAAGTGACTAACACCAGCTAATATTAATGGGACACCAAACTCTGGTAAGCCAGTTACTGTTAATATCACTCCCACAACTATTTGAACTCCCGCAACTATATCATTCAAATTTCTTTTAAACCATCTTCCAATTGATTTAAACGATAACTCCCCACTTGGGTCGGTGTACTTCAAAGGATTGTTCAACACATACCCATACCTGTTATAGTTCTGTGTGTTGTATAGATCTTGCACGTAATTGTCAGGTTGCAAGAATCGATGCAATTTGGGGTCATACAAACGCCCGTTCATATTAATCAATCCTACACTTTGCAAATGTTCGTGTCCTGTGTAACCTCTGTCAAGAATGATAAGACCGTTTAATATATTACCGTTGCCGTCTAGTACTTTTATAATAGCGCCCCAAGCATCAAACTGGCGTTTTTCTAGAACCGCTCCTGCCTCATTGGTTATTGCCAAAATACTGCCTTGATAATCTCTATGCAAATATAGGATTTGTTCTTGTGATGCTCCTGCACTTTCATAGGTTTTTTTATAAACTACTGGTGCAGAGTAGCCATTACCGCCTAGATAGGTAACAAACTCTATTACTCCTGTTAGGATGTTTTGTTTTATCTCCATACTACCATCGGCAGAGTAGTACTTACGGTTAGGGCGCAAGTTTTTATCTACATCTAGACTGCCATAAAACATGACAGAGCGGCTGTTATTGTCGTTATAGACAAAACTTATTTTGTCAACACCTGCCTCGCTTATTTCTATAGGCGACTTAAAAGTGTTATAAGTAATACCTAGTTGGCGGTCTTTGTAAGTTTCATTTGGAACTTGTAAGTTGACCAAAGCAGTATTACTGGTTTTGCGAATCATAACATCATCAAACCATACATTTCCTAGTCCGTTGTTGTCTAATCGAAGATTCAGTTTTTTAATATTTGCAGGGACAACAAATGTGCCTTCAATTCGTGTCCATTGGTTCTTGACATCAGTAACTTTCGAATCAACTAATGTGAAATAATTAGTTTCGGTTTCTGTCTTCATAAACAGGAACAATTCTGCTTGTGGCGCATCACTTTTTACCCAAGCCGAATAAGTATAGGATGTAGGAGTAGTATTGTCAATTTTTGTCCAAACTTCAGAATGTATTACTTTTTCAGATGTGTTGGTATTGGCAATTTTTATGGAGGTATTTCCCAAGTGTTTCTCGGTAGTGTCATAGGTATAAACTAATGGGTCAGGGATTGTCCATCCTTTTTTATCTTCCATACTATCACTAAAAACACCTTCACGATTAGCATAATAGCCAGTAGCTTCTGGGGAAAGTGTTACAGAGGTGTTTTGGTATTTTTTTTGGGTATTGGTATAATTATATGTTCCTAGTTTGTTGGTCAATATACGTCCATCAACTTCATAGGTTTGGGTTTCTATAGCACCAAGTGCATTGGGATAAGTGATAAGACGGTCTTGGTTATCATAGCCGAAATTTTCTTGAACATTACCAAAAAGGCTGTTTTTACGCCAGTTGACGTTGCCACGTAGAAAATCAAAATCGTTAGTTAACTCCATAACCGTAGTGGCGGTTGTGCTCAAAGTGTGCTTGGTATTAGTCAAGTAACCAAACCCACTGCTGTCATAAGTGTTGTCTATGACAATTCCGTTTCCTAATGTAGCTTTTGTCAATTGTCCTCGGGCATTGACTTCGTTGGTTTCCCATAAGGTTTTTGGATTTTGGACGTCTTTTATTTTATAAGCAAAACCATTTTTGTATTCGTTTTGAATTATAGTTTTACTAGATTTTCCATTTAGACTTGCTTCACTAGTTTCTGTATCAACTCTGCCCCAAGCATCATAGGTTAGTGTTTTGGTAAAAACAGCACCGTAGTCTGTGGTTTCTTTAGTGGTTAGTAATCTTTTGTTTATTTGATCATACGTATAATCCGTAGTATTTTTTTTGCTGGCATCTTTGGCATCGGTGTATTGGGTCTTGATTAACAATTTGCCATCTGCTAAAGCATTGTAGGTATATACGGTATTACTATCGGTATTTAGTCCAACTATTGTTTTTGAACTGGGTTTACCCCAAGCATCCAGATTATAAGTGGTTGTACCATTTGGCGTGGTTTCTTTTGTCATTTCGCCCAAAGCATTATACTCATAAGTATATGTTCCCGCTGCTGGATCTGCTAAACTGGTTTTTCGACCCCAGCCGTCTTGGGTTAGTGTTATTTTAGTACCTGCATAGTTGGTTTCCTTGAGTTTTCCATTGGCAAAATAGCTGTAATTTATGATTCCTCCTGGCGTTTCTTCCATTTGCACGACATTGCCCATAGCGTTTTTGGTTGATTTTTCTGTAATACCTGTACTGCCATCTGTTGCTGTTGTGGTCAATTTGTCATACACCATACTTATTACTTTATTCCTAAAGTCTGTTGCTGTCTCTGGACGACCATATATATCATAAGAAGTGGTGTTCCACAATGAAGGACTTCCTGTGTAAGGTTCGCTTACGCTAAAGTTTCGGTCATAAATATCGTATTTAAAATCTTTGTAAGACATATTGTTTTGGAGGTCTTTTATGCCTGTGCGCATTTTTCTGCCTAGGTCATCATACAGTTCTTCGCTATAGCTACCGTCGTCGCCACCTGTCGAAGTAATTAGTGTTTTTTCGTTTTGACGAATATAGGCAAGGGTATTGGTTTTGCTTAAATAATCGGTGGTGGTGGTTTTCTTAAACCAAGGGTCATACAAATAAGAGGTAGTTAAATTGTATGGATTGGTTTTGGATTTTAAAGTACCATCAGGGTTATATAGATAGGTGGTTTTTAGTGTTTCAATATCATTACTTTCTATCAGGAAACGCCCTGTTGGGTCGTATTTATAATTGGTTTTTCGGTCTGTAATTCCTGCTGCGGATATGGTTTTTTGGGTAATATTCCCAAAGGCATCATAAACGTTGGCTTCTGTAATTCCGCTCGTGTTATTGCCCCATTTCTGGATTACCTTGAGCAAATTACTTTCAGTTCCAGTACCATAGCCGTAGGTTTCTTTGCTGGTCATACTATCGCCAGAACTTATTACAGTTTGTATTTTGCTTGTAGGACTGCCTATTATATAAGGAGTTGCCGTAGGGGAAGCATAGGCTACGGTACTTGTAGTGGTTTGCTCATCAATACCTCCGTTTTTGAGTTTGGTTATCGATTCGATAGGATTGTTGTACGTATCATAGCTTGTGTTGGTTTCACTACTAGTATTATCCAAAATGTTGTAGTTTTTGGACTGTACCCCTTGTAGTTTATATACTTTGTTAGGCGACAAGTTGACTTCGTAACTCGACAACGATTTGGTTATCAAGCCCACGGGTGCGGTTGTGTTGGTTTCTGCAAAGCCAGTAGAATCATAGTTGGGCAGTATCTTGGCTACAAAGGCTGTTCCAGTTGTAGGTTTAATAGAGGTGCCGTTTTGACCTGGTCGTATAATAATACTACCAGTAGCAATACGTGTATCTGATGTCGTAAAAGTATAATCGGATAATGTTATGCTGTTGGGTATGCCTGTAGTTGGTGTTGTGGCATTGACTGCTATTGTTGGAGCAACTAATCCTAAATAGGTGTAATTCTCTACATTGGCACCCCGTAAATTAGGGTCAAACTTGGATATAGAGCTAATAATTTGACTATCATTTTCGAACCAATTGGTGCGCATCGAGGCACGGAAACCAAAGTAGCCCAGTCCCTCTAAATTGGAAGTTGCTCCTGCATAGGAGAACAATTGTTTTTTGTAAACGGTGGCACTTTGTTTTTCTAGTTGAGAAACGACTTGAACAGTTGATGCAGATTCGATGTCAGTATTGGGATAGTTTTCTATATAGACACTATTTGAATAAACAGAATTACAATTATATGGACAAGGTTCATATATTAATGGTTTATAGGTAATCGATTCTCTCACACCGTTGCCTGTGGTAATCGTTAGTAGTAATTGATCCTTGGCATTATCCTTATTTGAATTAATATAAAATACTTTATTATTGCTCAAAAAGGCAATTTCTAGGGTTGGACTATAGGGTTTATATTTATTTGGCACTCCTCTTCCTGTGGGTAAGTAAATGGGTAGTGTGTTAAGTGTAATATCCGAACTTAGATCACTATAAGTCGAGGCCGTATTAGGTTTATCTGGATTCCAAGTGCCATCAAAATTTCCATTTTTATTTATATAGCATTTAACATATACCCATCCCTTAGTTTTGTCTGTATTTAGAGATGTGTCTGTCATAATCAAATCTGATTTACCATCTTTGTTGTAGTCAGAAATGATATAATTGTAAGTGTTAGAAGTAGTGTTTTGATTAAAATTAACTTGATCATAATACTTAATTTCTTTTGAAAAAGTAATTCCTGTAGAACTATATTTATACCATTCAGCATATCCATAGCCTTTAGGAGTAATAAAATCAGTTTTTCCGTCACCATTATAATCGCCTAGCAAAATCGTTTTACTTGTATCTATCGAGATATTAGCGTCAAGGTAATTCCATAATAAAACCAACTGATTAGTACTATTAAGTGTATAAGTGGTCACTTTTCCGTTTTCAAAAATCAAGAAGTCTGATTTACCATCCCCATTTACATCTGCGACTTCGACTCTAGAATGGGAAGTTATATCTGCAGCTAATTCACCTGAATAGGTTAGAAAATTAGAGGTATTGTCTCTTTTTAAATCTACGAAATAAACTTTTTTGGAAGTTATTATTTCTGTAGCTGATATACATCCATAATAATAGTCATCGCTATAACTAAAAGATTGAAGTTCTAAATCAATAGCAATCACATCGGTTAGTCCATCCCCATTAAAATCTCCTGAGAGTATTTTTTTAGGAAAAATAGTTTCAAATTCAACATTTCTACAATTTTCACCATATGATCCAACGGTTTGTGTGGGAAAATTAACTACTCTATCATATTGGTAATAAATGGGATTTACTGTCCCTGCACAATATACTGTAAAAGTATAATTAGTATCTGTTTTTTTAGCCACAGCCCAGCCTTGCTTTGTCCAAAGTTTATTGGTCCAAGTTAGCCAGCTAACCGGAAAAATCGTTTCAAAAGCACCTACATTATGTTCATAGCCCATATTGATATTATTGCCTGAGTGAATATCGTTGAAAAACCAATATTTTGTTTTGCTACTGGTTCCTGTTGTGGGATAGAGTAAAAATTCCATTTTTTCATCTCCGTCAAAATCCCCAGAAACAGTTCCTGCATTTAAGGAAGTAATATTTCCAACACTTAAACTAGTAGTAATATTTGCATCTGTGAATTCACCGTTTGTAAATCCATAACTAAACACCGTAGGATTATAACTTTTTGTATTATCTCCGCTTTTTTCGGTTATCCTTTCTAGTCGTTCATAACCTAGAGAGGTCTGCACTGGTTCTAAAACATAATTTCTAAAACCAATGCCATTTCCAATAGTTTTAATTTCTTTCAAAATGGTGTTCATCAGGATACTTTGCCCTCCTATATAAGATTGTTCGGGTCTTTGTCTCGCTACATAAACAAATTGAATTTGGTTAATCGCTGTATTTGTACCAGTAGTACCATATTTGATGTATTCAATACTCATATTATTATTGGCAAGAATATAATTATATGAAATTCGTACCCCTTGAGGGTTTTCCCAATAGGTAATGCCCCAAGTGGTAATGGAACGGGAATCAAGACTAGCTCCATACATAGCAACAGAACCGTCTGGATATTCAACTTTAAAAGAAGGGTTAGGGTCTGATGAAGACGTACCCTGTGAACTAATCTTTATATTCGAGAAACTTTCGGTTTCATAAATTGCACCAGCTTCTCCATAAACATTTCCTGATTTTAAAATTAAACGTTGTCCGTCAAAAGCAAAACGGTCATTGGTATCGAGATTTACACCCCCAACAATTCCATCATGGAACTTGGTTCTCGGAATTCTAGTAATGGCAGATACGCCAGAGATATTCCAACCATAACCCGCCACACCATTGCCTCCCTGACTGTTATAAGATAGACTCACTTGCGGAACCACACCATTAATACCTGGTGGCACTGCAACAGGAATGGAGTAATTAGCTCCACCTGAAAGCGAAACCGATAATTGCCCTTCGGTAATACCTACTTCAGGTGAATTTCCAGTAGGAGTTGTGGTTGTAGCTGATAATTTAGCAGTTCCACTAATTTTACTAGTGCTATTTAAATTCGTTTCCGCGCTACTACTGATTCTTTTTATAGGAATTAGACCCTGTACGGGTGTTCCTCCCATGTTTTGAGCTGAAATAAAAAATGAAAATCCAAGAGAAATAAGGAAAAAATAAAAGTACTTCATAACGATTACTGTTTAATAATTTTAATTGATTTTTGTTCGCCATTGCGATATGTTAAAACAATTAAATACGTACCCGAAGGATAGGACTGAAAAGGAAGGTTTTTTGCGTTTGTCTGTTCCATATTAGCGTAGGATTGTAGAACTTGTCCGTTCAAGCTATATACTTGCAAAGCAGTAACTGTATTGTCATTTGCCAATTCCCATTTGAGATACAATTCTTCTTTTACAGGATTGGGATAATAGGCAATGACATCTTCGGGGAAGAATTTTTGTAAATCTTCGTCTTTTAAGGCTGTTATTTTTTTTGGCTCTGTAGTTTTGTAATTAGGCTTGGTACAACCTATACATAATTCTCTTTTTATTTGATTGCCTGCCCCATCGTAATCAAATATTATTTTGTTGTCTTGTGCTTTAACGAAGACCGAAAACCCTAAAAATAGTAGGAGTAAATATTTTTTCATGATTTAATTATTTTAGGGATTAAATTATGATTATTGTTTTTTTACTAATAACGCTTTTACTTGCGATTTTAACTCTTCTATATCTTTGTTTTGCCCTATAATGTATAAAGTCAATTCTTCTACTTTTTGAAGCAACACATTAGACATTTCTCCCAATGCAAAACCGTTTTGTTGTATTTGTTTTGCTGATGGTACATTAGGCAAGTGGTGGTTGGCTTTTGTAAAAGCTTCTACTTCGGTTAAGGTTGGCATAGAATAATCTGATTTCAATTGAGATTTTCCTGTATAATATTTTTGAAAAACATAATCAGCAGGAACAAGTAAATCTACTTTTATTTCTTCGGCATGAATTTTTCCTTTAACGGTTAGTTTTTCGTCTGGATTTGCGGAACCGATTCCAACATTTCCTGCGTTAATAATGTAATTCGCCGTACCACTAAAAGTGATAGGATTTGCGCCCATTGTAACTGTTCTTGCTCCAGACAAAGTGCCATCGTTGGTGTAAATATTGTTGGCACTTGTTGCGAAAAACGTACTTGCTTTACTTTCTACCGCTCCTGTACTTGTGTTTCTTGTAAGGATATCATAAGTTCCCGTGCTTGTTGTTGGAGCAGTTGTTAAAGTCAACGCTACCGCTTGTATTCCTCTATTAAAATCTATTCTGTCATAAGTATTATTATAAAGCATTTGTCCCCAACCAGTTCCTGCTGCATCATACATTTTATATGCTGTACCAAATGGTATGGATATATTACCATTGACTTGTAATTTATCAACTGTGTTGTCTGTGGACTTGTTTATAAGAACATTTCCTCCGCCAATAATATTAAAAGCACCAGCACTTGAGAGAGATAGCCCTGCGCTTCCGTTATCTTTAACGTATTGACCATTTGCAAAAAGCAAACCATAAGGCTGACTAAATCTAACATTACCATTAAAATATCCACTACCATTAACTTGAAGTTTGTCTATTCCGCTATCTGTTGTAGTACCAATTAATACATTCCCCGTTGAATTAATACGCATAGCATCATATCCTAATTCATTAATCAAAAATCTATGATAGGTGCCTGAATTGTAAAATGTTGAATTTCCAGTCGCTGTATCTACACCCATATTTACAAAACCCGTTCCGTCTGTTATTTTTAAATAGGGTGTTCCAGCTGTTTGTAAAACTATGTGAGAGGTGTTGTCTAAAAGAATGCCATTACCTAAAGTATTTGTCCCTGTTGCTTTTGGAATGTACCCTGATGTAAGCAACCCTGTTATTGGGTTTATTAATGCTGTTTGAAAACTTGTTGCATGCAGTCCGTCAAGTAAATCAGCATTAAGATTAGGAACTACTGTCGTACTAGTAACTGTTAAAGGAGAAGTTCCTGTTGCAACATTAGATATTAATCGAGTCGCAGTTACTGTTAAAGCAAATGTTGCCAATCCTGATGCTTTAATATTTCCAACAACATGAAGTTTTTCTGTTGGAGTATTAGTGCCAATACCCACATTGGTATTTGTGGTTGGCGAGTTTGGCAACACATTAGTTGCACCACCAGTAGCAGTAGTAATTTGTGCTCTAGAAATTGTTGTCCCAAAAAGGAATATTCCTAAAAAAAATAATTTGATTGTGTTTTTCATTCTATTGATTTTTAATATGTTGATTTTTGTATTTGAGAACTCTCTCTATAATTTTTTTTATAATTTTTTTTTGCCAAGGGATTTATTGGACGCTAGCATTAAAAAAGGTACAACTTACTATTAGTATAAAGGAAAACGTATTGAATTTTAAGAGACTGTAATTCATAAGAATTTTCATCAAAAATTATTTACCAAAACTAATTAACATTTTATTAAGGTATACCGTCATAAAATGAATTTTTATTCTCTATTTTTGAAGTAAAATATTCACATTATGAACAAATCAGTTGGAGAAAAGTTAAAAGACTTGCGGAAATCAAGAGGATTTACCCTTGAGGAAGTGATACAAAAATTAAATATTTCCAAATCTACTTATGAAAGAATGGAAAAAGGTGATACAAGTACTTGGATTACTAAAATAGAACAGATATGTAATCTATACCAAATTGAACCTGAAGAGTTACTTCTTCCTGAAGAAAAATATGTTCTCATTAGTAATAAGCAAAAAGGAGGTTCAACAAGTAATATTGTTATCAATAACCTTTCGGAAAAAGCAATTGAATTGTATGAAAGAATGCTTTTTGAAAAGGACAAAAAAATTGTAGAGTTAGAAAACAGATTGAATAAATAATGTATTAACAAAAAAAGGTTGCCCATTACGGACAACCTTTCATTAACTGCGGTACTACAAAACTACAATGCCGCTTTTCGAGTGGTAATGGCAGCAGTAAAAGTGTCAATCTCTGTTAACTCCAATGTAACTTTGGTTAAGTCGAGCTCTTTTTCCAAAAGTGCTACAATACCGTAGCTTTCTTTTCGGTTTTCGAGTAAAAACTTTTTGTACTCTAACCTAATTTTTTTCTTCACTGCATCTTCTTTACTATTGCCTGCGGGTAAAGCTGCAATAATAGTTTCGGTTGCTGTAATTTCGGTTAGCACCGCTTGTAATTCAGCATCAATCTCTATCGAGGCAGTGCTGTAGTTGTTGGTCAATCTTTCTTCCGAAAGCTTTTTGAAATTCAGGTCTGCTTTTTCTTTTGCAGCCCAGGCTAATAATAAATCACAGTCGGCTACCGTTGTGATTTTACTCGTTGAATACGACATAAAAAATTGTTTTAAGGTTACTAATACTCTATCAACGCCATCATTTTTCGGTTTAGTGTCCTTTAATAAAAATTTAGGATTTTATTTACTTTTCTTTAAGTATATTAATGTGATTCAACTGACTCTTAATGCTTTCGAGTTTTAAAACTTGCTTGGTTTGCGCTGCTACTCCGTTCTTTTCAATTCCTATTGTAGCCTGTTGTAACAATATATCGGCTTGTGCGCTTTTATTTTTTTGCAAATGCAGTGCTAGTGAATTTAGTTGTAGGCTTTGATTATGTTTTTTCTTAATAGCTTCAAGCATTCGTTGTTCTTTAATTTGTTTGTACTCTAACTCTTTGGCGTGATACTTCAATAGTGTTTTTACTTCTAATTCTTGTTTTTTTAAGAGTTTGTCGTCTTCTTTTCTGGAAGCTTTATTTTGTTCCAAGAATAGTGTAATCTCGGCGAGTTTAACTATTGCAGCCGTTGGCAATTCGCGTTTCCCTGCTTCGTACATAGCTAACTGACTTCTGGTTACACATAAATACTTTGCCATCACTTCTTGTGAGAGTCCAAGTTGGTCTCTCAATAATTGCTTTGCTTTCATCTGCGTCTAAATTATTATTTTTATCGAATGTTGACCCGTTTACATTGTTCGGGTCATTCTGTGTCATTTTTTTTAAATAATATTTTCTTGACACAAAGTTGTGACAATTTTTTTTAAAAATAATATTTTGACACAAGTTTGTGACAAATTTTAATAAAATATTTTTTTTGACACAAAACATTGATGTTGATTTCATCATTCTTAAAATTTAAAACAAAAAAAATCCCGATTGCTCGGGATTTCTTAAAAATTATATCGAAATTTTATTTCAATTTCTTTTTGATAGCTACTTCGTGATACGATTCGATAATATCTCTTTCTTCGATATCATTGTATCCTTTTATTTGAATACCACAATCATATCCTTTGGCAACATCTTTTACATCGTCTTTGAAACGTT
>NZ_JANNXH010000031.1:0-1935 GCF_031409475.1 Flavobacterium sp.
TTGCGTTTGTATGAAATGTTTCTTGGTCCATTAGAACAAGCAAAACCTTGGAACACGGCAGGAATTTCGGGAGTTTTTGGGTTTCTTAAAAAATTATGGCGTTTGTATTTTGACGAAAATGGTTTAATCGTAAATAATGACGAACCAACAAAAGACAACTTGAAATCCTTACACAAAACCATCAAAAAAGTAGCAGAAGATATTGAAGGTTTCTCGTTCAATACTTCGGTATCGCAGTTTATGATTTGCGTGAATGAATTGTCAACCCAAAATTGTCATTCTCGTGCTATTCTAGAACCATTGGCCATAGTTATTTCGCCTTATGCGCCACATATTGCCGAGGAATTGTGGATGAAATTAGGAAATTCAGGATCGATTTCGGCAGTTGCTTTTCCAACATTGGACGAAAAACATTTGGTAGAAAGCAGCAAGGAATATCCGGTTTCTTTCAACGGAAAAATGCGTTTCACCATAGAATTATCTTTAGATTTAACCGTGCCTGAAATTCAGGAAATCATTATGAAAGACGAACGAACTTTGAAACAATTGGACGGAAAAAAACCGAATAAAATAATCATTGTTCCCGGAAAAGTGATAAATTTGGTGGGATAGCAATGCAAATGTAACCGTTATTTTTTTGCCACGAATTACACAAATTAACACGAATTTCAGTGATTCTAAAAATAAAATTGCACGAATTTTATCTGTCTTTGGCGAATTTGTGGGATTTATACCATCCAAATTTGTGTTAATTTGTGTAATTCGTGGTTGTTTTTTTTGAAACTGTTACGTTTGCTCTGGATGGTGTAAAATGCCAAAATGACATTCTAAAAAAATGGTTTAAAATTTGATGCAAATTAAGTAACTTTATAAATTAATTAAAAAGATAAAATTATGTTTAGTATAAGTAGTATGATATTAATGGGCGCAATCATGCTGGCAAGCTGGTTAGTGAGCTCTAGATTAAAAAGTAAGTTTGAACATTATTCAAAGCTAACCCTTCAAAACGGAATGTCAGGACAAGAAATCGCCGAGAAAATGCTTGCCGATCACGGGATTCGTGATGTAAAAGTAATTTCGGTTGCAGGGCAATTAACAGACCATTACAATCCAGCCGATAAAACGATAAATTTAAGCGAAGCGGTTTTCAATCAACGAAATGCAGCTGCAGCAGCAGTTGCCGCACACGAATGTGGTCACGCCGTGCAACATGCAACAGCCTATAGCTGGTTGACCATGCGTTCCAATTTAGTTCCTATTGTAAATATTGCTTCGTCCTATATGCAGTGGATTTTGATTGGTGGTATCTTGATGTTAAATACTTTTCCACAATTATTATTGATTGGAATTGTGATTTTTGCGGCAACAACTTTGTTTTCTATAGTTACTTTGCCCGTAGAATATGACGCGAGTAATCGGGCGTTGGCTTGGTTAGAAAACAAGAGAATGTTAACACAACAAGAACAAGCTGGGGCAAAAGATGCACTAAAATGGGCAGCTAGAACTTATGTTGTAGCAGCTTTAGGTTCTATCGCAACATTGTTATATTATGTTTCTATTTATTTGAATAGAAGATAAATTCAAGTTGTTTTAAACTCAAAATCCGCCTCAATTTTTTTATCGAGGTGGATTTTTTGGTTGTATTGAAATTCTAAATTCTGCTCCCGAAATTCAGGAAATACTGCAATAGTTTTATTTAATTTTGTCAAGAATGACAAATCACCAGCTATTTTTATCGGGAAATTTTATGCTAAGTAATTAGAAAGATATATTGTCGTAATATCAAAATAGGATAAAAAAGTTTTTGCCACAGATTTCAAAGATTAAAAAGATTTTTAAGCTGTGTAACGAATCAATCTGTGTTAATCTTTGAAATCTGTGGCAAATTAATTTAGTGCTTCACTAAATGAGACATTAAATTTTGACTTTTACTTA
>NZ_JANNXH010000032.1:0-44174 GCF_031409475.1 Flavobacterium sp.
GATGTGATTTTTGCTCTTACCTTGCTGGAGTAAAGTTTCAATTACAATCCTCTCTTTATAGGATAATCTTTTGTGTATTTTTTTCATAATTCAACAAAGATAAAATTTATCATTTGTTGCGTTAGGTTTTTGAATTCTCCCTAATTGCATAAAATCAAAATATTGTACATACATTTGTACAAATTATAATAATTATGGTAGTAGCAAATATTTCAGATTTCAGAAAAGATATTAAATCTTACTTTGATAGAGTAGCAATAAACTTTGAAACTCTAATTATAAATCGTGGAAAAGATTCAGGGATTGTTGTTATTTCACTTGAAGAATATAATTCACTAATTGCAACAAATTATGAATTATCAAACAGAACTAACGAAAGAAGGTTAGATGCTGCTATTGATAAATTTAAGAGTGGTAAATCATTTTCTAAAGCCTTAATTGAGGAATAAAATGAAATATGTATTTGTCGATGAATCTTGGGAAGATTATTTGTATTGGCAAAAAATTGACAAGAAGAAAGTTAAAAAAATAAATGACCTACTCAAAGATATTTCAAGAAATCCTTTTGAAGGAATAGGAAAGTCAGAACCATTGAAACACAAGTATGCAGGATTTTGGTCAAGAAGAATTGATGATGAACATAGATTAATTTATAGGTTTATCGATGATGAAATTCAAATTTTGAAATGTAGACATCATTACGACTAATATTACTACCGCTAACAGCTAATACACCGGATTAGGGCAATTGGCTTTCCCAAAGTATCGGGAGGAAAGTTGGTTTTGTATTTGGAAGGTTTGCTTCGCCTGTTCGCTATAGCTCGGGTGACAAATCCGAATAATGGACATAACCGCTCCGCAATCCAGAAATTTCGGGATTGCGGAGCGGTTTAATTTAATAGCAAACCCGCGATAGCGACAAACCATTGACTGTTATTTTTCAGAAAAAAGAAAGTAAAAAAAAACTAAAATTTACTTTGAAAGTTACCTAAATTTGGTAACTTTATAGAAAAATAAAATTATGGGACGAAATACATCAGTTTCTTTAGGTGATTATTTTGAAAGTTTTGTCGACAACAGCGTTTCAGAAGGTAGATTCAAAAACGCAAGTGAAGTCATTCGCGCAGGTTTACGTTTATTAGAAAGTGAAGAAAATAAAGTAATTATTCTGAAAAACGCAATTAAAGAAGGAATCGAAAGTGGAATCGCCGAAAATTTTAATCCAAAAGACCATCTTGAATCATTAAAAGCTGGAAAAAGAAATGTCTAAATATTTTCTATCCAATAAAGCCGTTGATGATTTATCGAAAATTTGGGATTATACTTATGAAGTTTGGTCTGAAAATCAAGCCGACAAATATTATTATGAATTGCTTGAAGATTGCCAAAAATTATCCGAAAAGCAGAATTTAGGAAGAAATTATATAGAAATTGATTTAGAAATTTATGGTTATAAATCAGGGGAACATATCGTATTTTACAGAACCATAAATGAAAAAGAAATTGAAATAGTCAGATTCTTACATTCGAGAATGGATTTAAAAAACAGAATTCAAGAATAAAAAAAAGTTAACAGCCGTTTAGACTTAATACTGGCTCCGCAATCCTGAAATTTCGGGATTGCGGAGCGCTGTTGAAAGCATTATGAATTTGTTGGAAATATTTAGATAAGTAAAAATTACCTCGTAAAAACCAAATGATTCCCTTTGGATAAATTGGCATCAAATTGATACCCTTCATAGTTGAATCCTTTTAAATCTTCCAACGTTTCTGCATTGGTATCAATAATATAACGCACCATCATTCCTCTGGCTTTTTTGGCAAAAAAACTTATCATTTTAAGTTTTCCATCTTTGTAATCCTTAAATTCTGGAGTAATTACAGGAACTTTCAATGCTTTGACATCGATCACCGAAAAATATTCATTACTGGCTAAATTGATAAATAACTCTCCTTTTTTGAGTTCTTTATTCAATGCTTTGGTTAAGGTAGTTTTCCAAAATTTATATAAATTGTCGCTTTCGCCAACTTGCAATTTTGTCCCCATTTCCAATCGGTAGGCTTGCATTAAATCCAATGGTTTCATGATGCCATACAATCCTGATAAAATGCGCAATTTATCTTGTACCTTTTCTAATTTTTCGATTGGAATAGTATAAGCATCCAATCCTACATAGACTTCGCCATCAAAAGTAAAAATAGCTGGACGTGCATTCTCTGTAGTAAAAGGAGTTTTCCAATGCTGGTTGCGTTGCCAATTCAAATCAGCCAACTTATCTGAAATATCCATTAAACCGGAAAGTTCTGCAGGTTTTAATTTTTTTAAAATACGATGCACTTTTTTTGATTCTCCCACAAACAATGGTTCAGAATAGTGTGCAGTTGGCAATTCCTTATCAAAATTTAAGGATTTGGCTGGCGAGATAACGATTTTCATTTTCTTTTTTTAATTATTCAAAAGTACAAATTGAAAAACCGAAAATCAAAGTTGTTGTAAGTAATATTTATACTATTTTTGAAATATGAATTCAATTAACTCGAGGCAGAGTTTACGAAGTACCATTGAAGTTAACTCGGATTTCAAAAATTTTCAAAAAAAATCAATAGAATCTGTGGCAAAAACAAACAAATCGAAGCTAAACCCTGAGAAATTTAACCAAAGAGATTAAAAATAACCCAATGACGACAACTCCACATCAAAACACTAAAATTCTAAATACCGCAGTAATTGTGGCTGCACTTGGCTATTTTGTTGATATTTATGACTTATTGCTTTTTGGGATTGTCAGAACGGATAGCCTAAAAGATTTAGGAATTACAGGTGATGCCATTCGCAATCAGGGGGAATTTTTGATCAGTATGCAAATGTTAGGAATGCTTGTTGGGGGAATTCTCTGGGGAGTTTTAGGCGATAAAAAAGGGCGGATTTCCGTGTTATTTGGGTCGATATTAATTTATTCTGTAGCGAATATTGCCAACGGAATGGTTACTACAGTTGATGGATATGCTTTTTGGAGATTGATTGCAGGAATTGGACTTGCGGGAGAATTAGGCGCAGGAATTACTCTCGTTGCCGAAAGTTTGCCCAAAGAAAAACGTGGTTACGGCACAATGATAGTCGCTTCGGTTGGGGTTTCTGGTGCTGTTGCAGCCTATTTAGTCTATAAAATTTTTCAAGATTGGCGTTTGTGTTATTATGCTGGTGGCGTTTTAGGAATTCTATTATTGTTTTTGAGAATAAGTGTTCATGAGTCGGGAATGTTTAAAAAAGTGAAAGAAAGCGATGAAAAAAAAGGCGATTTTCTGTCTTTGTTTACCAATAAAAAACGTTTTATCAAATACATGCAATGCATTCTTATGGGAATTCCGCTGTGGTTTATCGTGGGTATTTTAATTACTTTTTCCCCTGAATTTGCAAAAGCATTGGGTGTACAAAATGCTGAAACTATCGAAGCTGGTCAAGCCATTGCTTGGTATTATGGCGGATTAGTTTTTGGCGATGTTGCCAGTGGTTTATTGAGTCAGTGGCTACAAAGCAGGAAAAAAGTCATGCGATTATTTTTAATTTTTAATCTCGTTATGGTTTTTGTTTTTCTCAATGCTTATGGTGTTTCTCCTGCAACTTTCTACGGAATTTGTTTGTTTATAGGTTTGTCTGGTGGTTATTGGGTTATTTTTGTAACTATTGCAGCAGAGCAATTTGGTACCAATATTCGAGCAACAGTTACAACTACTGCGCCTAATTTTGTTCGAGGATCATTTCCTATCGTGCTGTTGGGTTATGTGTTTTTTAGAGACCAAATTTTCGATGGTGATATTCTAAAAGCCGGAATGATTATTGGCGTATTGCTTTATATTATTTCGTTTGCTGCTCTTTGGAAACTTAAAGAAACTTTTCATACCGATTTGAATTTCTCTGAAGAAAATAATTAAATTAACCCATTGGGTGCAATTAATAAAATTCTCAAATTATTAAAAAAACTTAAAACTTTACCACATAGAAACATAGAAAAAAGAGATAGATAGGCCAATACTTGGCTTCACAAAGCTATGATTTACTGCAATAGAGTGAAACGCCTTGTTAAAATTCACAAAATCTATGTTTCTATGTAGTTAAAAAATAAAAAAAATGAATTACACCCAATGGGATAACTGTTTTTAATTTATGGAATACTTCATTATTTGTCTTGCAGCATTGCTGGGTTCAGGATTGACCTTGTTCTCCGGTTTTGGATTGGGAACATTGCTTGTTCCTGTTTTTGGATTATTTTTTCCAATAGAAACTGCCATTATGCTAACTGCGATTGTTCATTTTTTGAACAACATTTTCAAACTAATTTTGTTAGGCAAAAATGCAAATTTAAATGTGGTTTTCCGTTTTGGAATTCCTGCTATTCTATTTGCCTTTCTTGGGGCTTATATTCTTTCATTATTGACCGAAATGCAACCGTTATTTGTCTATAAAATAGATAATGCTACTTTTGAAATCATGCCTACAAAATTGATTGTTGGATTGCTTTTATTGTTTTTTTCGCTTTTTGAAATAATTCCGAAATTATCTCATCTTCAGTTTAATAAAAAATACCTTCCGCTTGGCGGAATATTAAGTGGTTTTTTTGGTGGTCTTTCAGGAAATCAAGGTGCATTGAGAGCCGCTTTCTTGATTCGAGCTAATTTGTCTGCGTCCTCATTTATCGCAACTGGAGTTGTAATCGCTTGTATGATAGATATTTCAAGATTGAGTATTTATATAACTGACACAAAGAATTTTCACAATCAATTAGATTATAAATTGTTAACATTAGCAACCCTTTCTGCATTTACTGGAGCGTATTTTGGGAATAAATTAATCAAGAAAGTAACTATAAAAAACATTCAAAATCTTGTGGCAATCTTACTGATTGTTTTTGCAGTGCTATTAATAATGGGGATTATTTAATTCTTAAGATTCGTTTAATAATGCTAACTGAAAACTTTTGATTCGATAATTATTTTATCAAATTCATAATTTTTAGCACTATAAATTCTTTTTTACATATTCATTCTGCTATATTTGTCCTAATAAATTACTATTATGGAAGAATGTATTTCGGTATTTGATATGTTAAAAATAGGAGTTGGACCATCAAGTTCACATACTCTTGGACCTTGGCGTGCAGCTGAACGTTTTCTTTCAGAATTACGAAATCAAAATTTTTTGTTGAAAACCGTTCGGGTCAAAGTGGATTTGTACGGTTCACTTTCTTTGACTGGCAAAGGTCACGCAACTGATTTAGCCATAATGCTAGGGTTATCAGGTCAAGATCCTGAATACATTCCGGTTCAAAATATAGCCGGAATTATTAAAATTATCGAAGATAAAAACGAAATCTTACTTGGTAACGAAATTACGATTCCATTTTACTTTTTACAAGATATTGTTTTTAATAAAAACTTCTTGCCTTTTCACGCCAATGGTCTAAAATTCACAGCCTTTTTAAATGATGGTACTGAACATATTTCTACTTATTACTCTATAGGTGGTGGATTTGTTGTGGTGGAAGAAAGAGTTAATGCCAAGAAAAAATTAGCTATAAAATGCGCTTTTCCGTTTCCGATTCAAAACGCCGAAGAACTTCTAAATTATACTGTTTCAGAAAATAAACTTATTTCAGAAATTGTTTATGAAAACGAAAAATCCATGCGTTCTGAAGCGGAAATTCACAATGAATTAATGCGGATTTGGCACACTATGCTGGAATGTATGTACATTGGTTGTCATTCCGAAGGCATACTTCCTGGTGGATTAAATGTCCGCCGAAGAGCATTTGACTTACATCAAAATCTTATTGGCTTAGCCAATTATTCAAACCCGCAAGAATGGCTCGAAGAAATCCGAAAAACAGAAGTTAAATTTCGACAAATCTTAAAATGGGTTTCCTGTTTTGCATTAGCGGTAAACGAAGTCAATGCTGCTTTAGGTCGCGTCGTTACTGCGCCAACTAACGGAAGTGCAGGAGTAATTCCAGCTGTTTTAATGTATTATTTGGTTATAGAAAACCACGAAGCTGGTGAAAAAGAAATAAAACAATTTTTGATGGTTGCTGGCGAAATTGGTAGCATTTTCAAAAAAGGTTCCACAATTTCTGCAGCAATGGGTGGTTGTCAGGCAGAAATTGGAGTTTCATCCGCTATGGCTGCCGCTGCATTATGCGAAGTCATGGGCGGAACTTCGGACCAAGTATTGATGGCGGCAGAAATCGCAATGGAACATCATTTGGGTTTAACCTGTGATCCAATTGGTGGTTTAGTCCAAATTCCGTGTATAGAAAGAAATACTATGGGTGCAATAAAAGCAATCAATGCAGCAGAATTAGCAATGGCAACTGATGCCAAAAACGCAAAAGTTCCTTTAGACAAAGTTATTGATACCATGTGGCAAACTGCAAAAGACATGAACAACAAATACAAAGAAACCTCAGAAGGCGGATTAGCAATTGCTGTAAATATGGCAGATTGTTAATAATTATGAAAAAAAATACACGTATTAACTACTTCCTTTTAATTTTTACTGTTATCATATTAGGTGTTTTGTCCAGAAGGATACATGGTGTCCCATTGTTTTTTGGTGACATTCTATATGCAATAATGGTCTATTTTGGAATCCGATTTGTTTTTATAAATAGTAGTTTCAGAAATAGTATAATTCTAGCTTTACTCCTTTGCTTTTCAATTGAATTCTTACAACTTTATACTGCAGAATGGATGGTTTCGATTCGTAAAACTACTCTAGGGCATTATGTTTTTGGGCAAGGATTTCTTTGGAGTGATTTGGTGTATTATACGCTAGGTGTAGTTTTTGCATTTTTAGCAGATGTCTTTTTAATTAATAAAAAATAATTTTACCAACCTTCGCTCAAACCTGTTTCTAAAGCAACTTGATATTTATCGAAATCAAATTTATACAAATCTGGAGCCTTGTGTGCACCACCTTTTCTACTTTCGTCCAGTTTTTCAAGAATATCATACCGCAATATTTTTCTGTAAAAGTTACCTCTATTTAATTTTTTATCTAGTATAATTTCATATAATTTTTGAAGCTCTGGCATGGTGAATTTTTCTGACAACAAACTATAACCTATGGGTTGGTAGTTCAATTGTTCCCGAAGTGTTTTTAATGCTCTTTCAAAAATACTTTTGTGATCCATCATTAAATCGGGCAATTCATCAATAGATTTCCATTCACAAGCTTCAGAAAGATCATCAACAACTAAATTAACTTGAGAATAATTGACAAGCGCATAAAATCCAATGGATATAAATCGCTGTTTGTGCCAAAGTGCCTCTGGATATTCCTCAAAAAAACCTTCGGAACGATTCAAATCGCCAAAAACTCTAAATTGTTGTAAAAAAATATTTTCGGCTCCAGTTCTATTATACAAGATTCTATTGGCTGCTTGGAGTAAATTTTCAGTTTTCAAAACATAACCACCAGGTAATGCCCAGAGGTTTTTGTCCTTAAACTTAGTAAGTAATACTTTTAAATTCCCGTCGTGAAACCCAAAAATAACACAGTCAATAGATAAATTAGGAATATAAATATCCCAGGCTTCGGCAGATTTTTCTTCTAATATTTTTTTAAGTTCCATGATCTAAATTTCATTGCGAAAATACACTATTCATTATGATTTTTACTTTTTATTTCTGATAACCAAAAAATTATGATTTTTTATTTTGCAAATATAAAAATTATAATTAATATTGCTTCATATTGAAGCAATGAAATAAATTATTAACTAAATAAACATTATGAAAAATTATTCTTTTACAAAAATTGCGAAAGTAACACTGCTCGCAGTTGTGATTAGTTCGGGTATTTCTTGGAAAAAAGTTCCAACGGAAACAAATTCAAATAGGAAACAAGAAATAACTCTAAATGGATTTACATTTCAAGATTTAAACAATAATGGAAAACTTGATATTTATGAAGATTATCGTTTGCCAATATCTAGCAGGATTCAAGATTTGCTAAAACAACTAACCAATGAGGAAAAAGCAAGTTTATTGATTGGTATAGGAATGCCTGGTTTTAACACTACAACTTTTACGTTCAATCCTGGAGCAGATTTGGGCAAAGTTCCAGGTGCAGCAGGTGGAACTTTTGAAATAAAAAGATTAGGAATTCCAACCGTTGTTGTTTCTGATGGTCCAGCCGGATTACGAATTAATCCAACGAGAGACAATGAAACTAAAACCTATTATGCAACTGCATTTCCTGTAGGTACAGCATTAGCATCAACTTGGAATACTGAACTGATTACTAGTGTAGGAAATGCAATGGGCAACGAAGTAAAAGAATATGGGGTTGATGTTTTATTAGGTCCAGGAATGAATATTCATAGAAACCCATTATGTGGACGAAACTTTGAATACTACTCGGAAGATCCATTTTTGACAGGGAAAATTGCTGCTGCAATGGTCAATGGAATCGAAGCAAATGGCGTTGGAACATCAATAAAACATTTTGCTGTAAACAATCAAGAAAGGAACCGAATGGGGATTAATGCTCATGTTAGCGAGAGAGCTTTGCGTGAAATTTATTTGCGCGGTTTTGAAATTGCAGTAAAAGAATCGCAACCATGGACCATCATGTCGTCCTACAATTTACTTAACGGAAAATACACTTCTGAAAGAAACGATTTATTAACCACCGTTTTACGAGACGAATGGGGTTTTAAAGGTTTAGTAATGACCGATTGGTTTGGTGGATATAATAGTTTTAGAGCGCCATTTTCGCCAAATGCTGTTAGTAATGTAACGGACCAATTAACCGCTGGTAATGATTTGCTTATGCCTGGATTACCCGCTCAAAAACAAGCTATTTTAGACAACATGAAAAGTGGGAAATTATCAAAAGATAGCATAGATAAAAATGTAAGTAAAATATTAGAATTAGTATTAAAATCACCCGCAATGAGCAACTATATATATTCTAACAAACCCGATTTAAAGACTCATTCAACAATAACCAGACAAGCAGCGTCAGAAGGAACTATCCTTTTAAAAAATAATAACAATACCTTACCATTTACCTCAAAATCCTCGTCAATAGCAGTTTTTGGTGTTACCTCTTATGATTTCCTTTCAGGAGGAACAGGAAGTGGCGATGTAAACGAAGCGTATTCTATTTCGCTAATTGATGGTTTAACTAACGCTGGTTTTACAATTGATAAAGAATTAGAAAGTGCCTACAAACCCTATACCGAAGGACAGAAAGAAAAAGAAATGGAACGCCGACAAAGAGAAGGTGGATTATTAGCCATTCCTAAAAGATTACCCGAGTTACAATTAAGCAAATCATTTATTGAAACAAAAGCTAAATCTGCAGAAATTGCATTAATTACAGTAGGAAGAAATGCAGGTGAAGCCGGAGATAGAGTTGTCGATGAAGATTTTAATCTGGCTGCTGATGAAGTTTCGTTAATCAATAAAGTAGCCGAAGCATTTCACGCAAAAGGAAAAAAAGTAGTAGTCATACTAAATATTGGTGGTGTCATTGAAACCGCAAGTTGGAGAGACAAAGTAGATGCAATTCTACTTCCATGGCAGCCAGGACAAGAAGGTGGAAATTCTGTTGCGGATGTTATTTCTGGTGTAGTGAATCCTTCTGGAAAATTAACAATGACTTTTCCAGTGAATTTTGATGACAATTCATCTTCAAAAAACTGGATTGGAACACCAGCCGAGAATCCTACAAGTGTAACTTATGAAGAAGGCGTTTATGTTGGATACCGCTATTTTAATACCTTCAATGTAAAACCGGCTTACGAATTTGGTTACGGATTATCCTACTCGACTTTTGAATTTACTGATTTAAAATTAAGTTCAAAAACGTTTACTAATAAAATGACCGTAACTGTAACTGTAAAAAATACGGGCAATGTTGCTGGAAAAGAAGTAGCGGAATTGTACTTAACTGCACCAACAAAATCTATTGACAAACCAAGTTCCGAACTTAAAGCTTTTGCAAAAACAAAAGTTTTAAAACCCGGAGAAAGTCAAACCATTACATTAACATTAAACCCTAAGCAATTAGCTTCATTTGTAACTTCAAGAAACGCTTGGATTGCTGATTCTGGTTCATACAAAGTAGCTCTTGGAACATCATCATTAAACATCAAGCAAACCGCGAATTTCACTTTAGCGAATGAATTAGTAGTAGAAAAAACGAATTCATCCTTTGCCGCTGATGTGACTTTTACGGATTTGAAACAGTAATATAAAACACAAACTTCTAAAACTTAGGTTTTAGAAAAAAAATAGAGGTGCAAAATATTTTTCAAAAATCTTTGTGTTTTGAGAATTAAGTATAAAATGGATTCAATAACTATTGAATCCATTTTTTTTGTTTAAAAACTAATCATTTTATTACTTTTACATTCTAAAATAAAAAATCAATGTCAGTAGCCAAAAAAGATTATAAACGAATTACTACCAAATCACTCTTTGATATGAAAGCCAATGGAGAAAAAATCTCCATGCTGACTGCTTATGATTTTTCTATGGCAAAAATTGTTGATTCTGCAGGAATTGATGTAATCCTTGTGGGTGATTCTGCTTCTAATGTTATGGCGGGACACGAAACCACACTACCAATCACATTAGACCAAATGATTTATCACGCCTCATCAGTAGTTCGAGCCATCGAAAGAGCTTTAGTCGTTGTTGATTTGCCGTTTGGAAGTTATCAATCCGATGCGAAAGAAGCGCTTCGTTCTGCCATCAGAATTATGAAAGAAAGTGGCGGTCATGCTGTAAAAATGGAAGGTGGCAAAGAAATTAGAGATTCTATCAAAAAAATACTAAATGCGGGAATTCCAGTCATGGGACATTTGGGTTTAACCCCACAATCCATATATAAATTTGGAACTTATACCGTTCGAGCCAAAGAAGAAGAAGAAGCGGAAAAATTAATGGAAGATGCAAAACTACTCGAAAAATTAGGCTGTTTTGCCATCGTTATCGAAAAAGTTCCAGCCCATCTCGCCGAGAAAGTGGCACAAAGCATTTCGATTCCTGTAATTGGGATTGGTGCTGGTGGTGGAGTTGACGGACAAGTACTTGTTATTCACGACATGTTAGGAATGAACAATGAATTTAGTCCCCGTTTTTTAAGACGCTATCTGAATTTGTATGAGCAAATGACTGCCGCAATTGGACAATATGTTACTGACATAAAATCAAAAGATTTTCCGAATTCGAACGAGCAATATTAGTTTAATGGAACTAAATTTAGAATCAAATCGACTAATTTTACAACGTGTAACTCTTAAAGATTATAGTTTTATAAAAGCGTTAGTAAACACAAAAGGTTGGATTCAGTTTATTGGCGACAGGCAAATTCACTCTGATAAAGAAGCCAAAAATTATATTGAAAAAATAATAAACATTCAAAATATCAAGTATTGGGTTGTAACACTTAAAGACCAAAATACTGCTATTGGAATTATAACTTTCATAAAAAGAGACTCTCTCGATTTTCATGATTTAGGGTTTGCTTTTTTACCAGAATTCGGTAAAAATGGTTATGCGTATGAAGCTACAAATATTGTTTTAGAGCAACTAAAATTAGACAAAACGCAACAAACTATTTTAGCCACCACAATTCCTGAAAACAATAAATCCATACAGCTTCTCGAAAAACTTGGATTTAATTTTAGAGACAAAATCGAAAATAATGGCGAAATACTTTCGGTATATTTAAAACAAATCTAGTGAGTACAAAAATCATTTCTACCAAGTTCAATCTCCAAATTCTACACGAAGACAATCATCTTATCATAATCAATAAGCGTGTTGGCGACATTGTTCAAGGAGATAAAACTGGAGACAAACCACTATCCGAAGTCGTAAAAGAATACATCAAAGACAAGTACAACAAACCCGGCGAAGTTTTTCTGGGCGTGGTTCACCGCTTAGACAGACCAACAACCGGGATAATAGTTTTTGCGAGAACAAGCAAAGCATTAACTCGAATGAATGAATTATTTAGCAATCGAGATACCAAAAAAACGTATTGGGCAATTGTCAAAAACAAACCATCAAAACCAGAAGACAAGCTCGTACATTTCTTGAAAAGAAACGAGAAAAATAATACCTCAAAAGCACACTTAAAAGAAGTTCCCGATAGTAAATTAGCGTCTTTAGATTATAAAATTATTGCTGAACTTAACAATTATTTTGCTTTAGAAATAAATCTTCACACGGGTCGTCACCATCAAATTCGAGCGCAATTACAAGCAATTGGATCACCCATAAAAGGCGATTTAAAATACGGTTTTGATCGCAGTAATCCAGATGGTGGAATTCATCTTCATGCCAGAAAATTAGTTTTTGTCCATCCCGTTTCACAAGAAAACATGATACTTATTGCACCTGTTCCAAATGATGTGATTTGGAATGCAATTGTAGTATAAAAAATGTATCTTTAAATTTTTATTACACATTATGGAATATAAAGAAAATATCAATTTTAGAAAAGAAACTTTAATAAAATTATTGAATAGTGTTATTAATCATGAAAATGAAATTATTCAAGCTTTATACGAAGATTTCAAAAAACCAGATTTTGAAGCCGTGCTTACGGAGACAAACTATGTTATTTCTGAATTAAAATATACCATAAATCATATTGCCAAATGGGCAAAGCCAAAAAGGGTAATGCCATCAATACTCAACTTTCCTTCTACAGATTATATTTACACGGAACCGTACGGAAAAGTATTAATAATTGCACCTTGGAATTATCCTTTTCAGTTAGCCTTTAGTCCTTTAATAGCCGCAGTAGCTGCTGGTAATCAGGTAGTTTTAAAACCCTCGGAACTCACGCCAAATACGTCTAAAATAATTGCTGAAATTATTCAAAAAACATTTCATATAAATCATGTAGAAGTTGTAGAAGGCGGAGTTGATGTCACTCAAAAATTGCTAGAACAACGTTGGGATTATATTTTTTTTACCGGAAGCATAGCAGTTGGAAAAATTGTTGCGAAAGCTGCTGCCGAAAATCTAACTCCAGTGACTCTCGAACTTGGAGGAAAAAGCCCTTGTATAATTGATGAAACCGCCAATCTAAAACTCTCTGCCAAAAGAATCGTTTGGGGTAAATTTATAAATGCAGGCCAAACGTGTATTGCACCAGATTACATTTTGATTCAAAAGGACATGAAAAGTCATTTTGTAAATTATTTAAAAGAGGAAATTAGTAAAGCTTATGGAGAAAATCCGGAGCAATCACCTGATTATGCAAGAATTATCAACCCAAAAAACTGGCAACGATTAGTTACTATGATTGACCCTCAAAAAGTAATTTTTGGTGGACAAAGCGATGCAGCAAGTTGTTACATTGCTCCTACTCTTATTGCCGAAGATTCACTAGAAAGTTTAGTAATGAAAACAGAAATATTTGGACCATTATTACCCATTCTTACCTATGAAAATGAAACAGATATTGCTACTGTAATTAATAGTTTTGAAAAACCATTAGCCTTATATGTATTCACTGATAATAAAAAGTTTGCTCAAAAAATTATTCAAAACTATTCGTTTGGTGGCGGTTGTATTAATGATACAGTCGTACATTTTTCGAACAGTAGATTGCCTTTTGGTGGTGTAGGTCACAGCGGTATTGGTGCTTATCATGGCAGGTTAAGTTTTGATACTTTTTCGCATAAAAAAGGCATCGTCAAAAAAGCAAATTGGTTGGATTTACCTATGAGATATGCACCTTATAAGGATAAATTAGCATCAATTAAGAAACTTTTAAAATGGCTTTAAACTAATACAATTTCACTAAAATATTATAAACCAATAATTATTACCAAAACCAAAAACTATGAAAACTACACTAGAGAGAATAGAAGAAATTAAAACTAATGGGTATCCACTTGATTTTGCAAATGTATTTGAACATGCGTTCCAAAATTATAAAAAAATTGCTCTATATGCGGGCTTAATGCTTCTTGTGTTTTCGATACTGTTTGTAATCTTAGCCGCAATTGGTGTGTTTTTAACAGTTGATATGGATTCAATCGGAAAAAACATGAAACCCGAAATGTTCGAGCCACAAAATTTTTCTATATCTTTTTTAATCAAATATATACTAGGAATTATAGTCTTTACTGCTTTATTAAGTCCTTTTACTGCAGGTTTTCTTAAAATGGCTGATTGTGCAGAAAAAGGGGAAGAATTTAATGTTTCGACTATTTTTACCTATTATAAGGCACCTTATTTTAAAGATATTGTTTTAGCTACATTACTCATTACAATTATCACGTCAGGTTCATCTATATTGCTAGATTATTATGGATACAAATTTGTTGGTTTACTAATTACAGTACCTGTAAGTTTTGTAACTTTCATGACAATTCCGTTGATTGTATTTGGAAAATTAAATGCCTTTGATGCAATAAAATCGAGTTCAATACTAGTTTTAAAACAACCACTTGTGCTTGTAGCATTATTAATAGTAGGTATTATTGCTTCAATGGTTGGATTCATTGGGTGTTGTATTGGAGTTATTTTTACAATCCCGTTTATGTATTCTATGCATTATTGTATTTACAATGCCATAATCGGAATCGAACCAGAAAATGAGTCTGTAATCGAAGCATAGTGCAAAAAAATTATTTAATTTTTTTACAGAATTCATTTTACTATTTTTACTTATTGAACATTTAAATTAATTACATGCGCCTTAAAAATAAGATATTAACTCTTTGTGTGCTTCTAATTACTTTTATAGCAAATAGTCAAACCGCACAAATCGTAACGAGAAACTCGAACGCTTTTAATTATGAAACCCCATTTTATTTTAGATGGTGGTTCATATTGATTGTTGTGGTTATAATAATAAATATAGTAATCGATATAGACCAGAAATACGCCAATTTCAAAGACGACAATATTTCGAAATATTTTAGAGATAAAAATAATGCAAGGCAGTATAATGTCTATTTACTTTTTATTGCAATAGCTTTTCCCATAAAAGAATTGATTTTAGAAATCTTTAAAATTCGGTTGATTTCTGAATTTATCGAATGTCTATGTATTGGGATATTTTTAATAATTATCTATTATTTAGGATCTAAAAATAGTACTATTCAAAAGTATTTTAGAAAAATGTTTATCTCAACTTATTTCCTAATTTTCTTTTTTGAATTACATAAACTAATCCATTTTCCTTTTGAACTCATTACAAATATTGAAATGCTTTTTGCAATCTTTTTTGCACCTAC
This sequence comes from Flavobacterium sp., assembly GCF_031409475.1. GTDB lineage: Bacteria > Bacteroidota > Bacteroidia > Flavobacteriales > Flavobacteriaceae > Flavobacterium. The sequence continues at coordinate 15,276 of NZ_JANNXH010000032.1, forward strand.
CGTTTTCAGGACCATTAAACAATACTGGATGTTTTCAGTATTTGTATTCATTTTATTTATTATCCTATTTATTGATGGTAACATAAAAACAAATGCATTTATAATTTATGTCTATACTTATTTAATGAGCATGATGCTTCATTATATGAGGCATTCAAAAATTATAATTTCCGAAGATAAATTTAGATTCGCAAACGAAATTGTAAATAAAGGAAATTTTCTAACAATTACAACAAATCGAAAAGGCAAGGTTACTTTTTGTAGCAATACCGTTAGCGATATTTTAGGCTATACACCAGAGGAAGTTTTGGGATTTGAATTTTGGAAACTCACAGACGATTTTCAATTTAATAAAGGAAGTTATCATAAAAATTATGAAGAAGATAATTTTCATATTAGAAAATTAAAATGTAAAAATGGAGATTTTAAATACATCCAATGGAAAGATAAAAAATTCTCTGATGATCTTTTTCTTGGAATTGGTCAAGACATAACCGCAATTCAAAATATTGAAATTGACAAACAAAATAGAATTGAAAAAATAAATAAATACACCGCGATTTTAAATTATTTTACTTCAAAAAGTTACTCCAACCAAGATGACTTTAATACAAAATTAGAAAATATAACAAAAGCAGTAACTAACAGTATCTATATTAACAAAGTAAGCTACTGGAGTTATGATCAAGATTCATTGAATTGTGAAAAACAATACAACGAACAAACCAAAAAATACGACAAGAAATACAGTATTAAAAAAACAGAGTGTGAACTCTATTTTTCATCTATTAGCAAAGGAAATCAAGTCCTTACAAGTGATGTCTTTAACGACCCAATAATTAATTTTTCATGTCGTGACTATTATCAAGAATATAACATTGTATCATTATTAGACACTCCTGTTTTTTTAAACGGTGAATTAGCTGGAGTTATTAGTTTAGAATCCCTAAATAACGCTGTGCATTGGGACAATGAAGATGCAAGTTTTGCTCGCTCAATTGGTGATTTAATTTCAATCGCATTAGAAAACGAAATGAGAATAGATGCCGAAAAAAAATTAGCCTATAAAAGCGATATGCTTGCTGTAATCACCCAAAATATGGAGAAGTTTTCGCTCCATAAAAATACAGATGATATTTTTAAAAGTATTTTAGGCGAAATTGGTAATGTCATTAATATTGATAGACTAGCTTTTTTTGAAAAAGAACCACAAACAAAAAAATTTCACCAAAAATACAGATGGCTTGCATCAGAAAATGGTTTTGTAGAAATTGAAGAAAAACTACTAAACCTCACACCAGAAGATTTTCCGTTCATATATGAAAGTGGACAATTAAACAAATTTTATTGTTCAGTTGTTTCAAAAATCGAAGATCAAACTATTAGAAAATTCCTTAGCGATTTAGGAATTAAATCCGTGTTATTTTTACCCCTGTTCGTGAAAAATGACTTGTTTGGATTTTTAACCTTTAGCGACACAACCTCAGAACGTGAGTGGTCAATGGATGAAATTAGAATCCTAAAATCATTAGCTAAAATTGTATCATCATCAGTAGAAAGAAACATTAACGAAACTATAATTCAGGAAAGCGAAGAAAAGTTTAGATTACTAGCGAACACAATTCCTGGAGTTGTATACCTCTCTAAATTTGATGAAGGTTCCACTAAAATTTTCTTAAATGATGAAATCGAAAACTTAACAGGATATCCTAAAGAAGATTTTCTCGAAAATAAACTGTCCTATTTAACATTAATTCATCCTGATGAAAAAGATGAAATAATAAAAGTCCAAAAAAACAATTTGATTAATGGCAATGCAATACATTCTACCTACAGATTGAGAAGAAAAAACGGCGAATATATTTGGGTAGAAGAATTTGGTAATGTCATCATGAAAGACAACCAAATAGATTATATAGGTGGAATTTATTTTGATATTACTCAAAAAATAGAAAACGAAAAAGCCATTAAAGAAAAAGAAGTTGCCGAAGCTGCAAACAAAGCAAAATCTGAATTTCTTGCAAATATGAGCCACGAGATTAGAACACCACTTAATGGCATCATTGGGTTTAGCGACATTCTAATGAAAACAGATCTTGAAAACGAACAGAAAAAATACATAACAACCGTAAATCAATCAGCACATTCATTACTCGAATTAATCAATGACATCTTAGATTTTTCGAAAATAGAGGCAGGAAAACTCGATTTGTATATTGAGAAATTTGAAATCAAAGAAGCATTAAATCCAATCATAGATTTAATTATTTACGAAACCAAACAAAAAAACATCAATCTACAACTTATCATAGATAAAGATGTACCCCAATTTATTTGGACCGATTTTGTACGTTTCAAACAAATTTTGATTAACCTGTTATCAAATGCAGTAAAATTTACCGAGAAAGGAACTATAAAATTAAATGTTTCTGTAATCAATATTATAAATGAATCAGAAACCGCGATTCGTTTTGAAGTAATTGATACTGGTATTGGAATTCTCGAAAAAAATCAGAAGAAAATTTTTAAGGCATTTTCACAAGAAGACAGTTCTACAACCCGAAAATTTGGAGGAACTGGTTTAGGACTAACCATTTCGAACCAATTATTAGGACTCATGGGAAGCAAATTGCAACTCAAAAGTAAATTAAATATTGGAAGTACGTTTTATTTTGATTTAGATATAAAAACGAGTAATCTAAATATCAAAGAAATCAGACCAAATAATACAAGTTCTGACCATGAAATTAGCGTCTCAAAAACAAACAACAGCGCAAAAAAAATAACGGTAATGATTGTTGAGGATAACAAAATCAATATGTTATTATTGAAAACCATAATAAAAAAGGTTTTTATGAACGCAACAATTTTTGAAATTTTAAACGGTCAAGAAGCCGTTTTACAGTTCGAAAGCATAAATCCAGATATTATATTTATAGACATTCAAATGCCAATAATGAATGGATACGAAGCCACAAAAGCAATACGGAAACTACAATTAGGAGAAAATATTCCGATAATAGCTATAACCGCAGGAACCGAAAAAGAGGAAAGAGATAAATGCATAAAAGCCGGAATGAATGACTATGTTTCAAAACCCATAATAAATGGTGTCATTGAAGAAGTAATTCTAAAGTGGACTCATTAAAATTTAAATTAAATCTAAAAAAATAAAATTATGAAATGGATAGGAAGACGTCAAAGTGACAACATGGAAGACCGCCGCGGAATGTCTGGAGGTGGAAAAGCAGTTTTGGGTGGTGGAGTTTTAGGAATCGTTATCCTATTATTAAACACTTTTGGTGGCGAAAATGCACAAATGTTGACACCTATTTTAGAACAATTCAATCAGCAGCAAACCACACAAACCGAGTCTAGAGCTTTAACTCCAGAGGAAGAACAAGAAGGAGAATTTGTCAAAACCCTACTTGCTGATAACGAAGATATCTGGACAAAAATCTTTGAAGAAAACAACCTTACTTTCGAAGCTCCAAAACTAGTTTTGTTCAGCGGGCAAGTTCAAACCGCTTGTGGTGGTGCAAGTTCAGCGTCTGGTCCGTTTTATTGTCCCGGAGATAAAGTAATCTATATGGACATGACTTTCTTCGAAGAATTAAGAACAAAATTTGGAGCCGAAGGCGGAGATTTTGCCATAGCTTATGTTCTAGCACACGAATATGGTCATCACATTCAAACCATTTTAGGTACATCGGCAAAGGTACGTCAACTGCAAGAAAACCGTAGTGAAACCGAAGGGAATAAACTATCTGTAGCGCTAGAATTACAAGCTGATTTTTATGCCGGACTTTGGACACATTACAATGAAAACAAAAACGCCATGCTAGAACCAGGCGATATCGAAGAAGCTTTGAGTGCAGCTAATGCAGTTGGAGATGATGCCATCCAGAAAAAAATGCAAGGACAAGTCGTACCCGATTCCTTCACGCACGGAACATCTGAGCAAAGAATGTATTGGTTCAATCGTGGTTTTAAATCAGGAGATATTAATAAAGGAGATACATTCTCGGAAGTGGACTAGGAATTATAGCAACAAGTTGGCAGAAAGCATAAAAAACCCCTAAAAACAGAGCATTCAGAGAAAAAAAAGAAAAATGAAACTAAAATTTTTAATTATTTTATCCCTTATTGCAACAACAAAATCAGTAGGGCAAACAACTATTTACACAAAAGATATTGAAAATTTTTTTCAAGCTTTCGATAGCGTTCAAGCAACAAATGACAAACAAAAACAGATAGAATTTGTTCAAAAACTAAATTTAGACAATGGTAGTTTGGGAATAAAGTATGCAAAAGACAATTCTGTAGATGGCGGTAAAAAAGCAACAGCCAAAGATTGGGCAGACTTAATGCAAAATGCATAAGAAAACCTGATAAGGCTAAGACCTTATCTGTCAAGCCTTCCTTCACAAGCAAGTATTTTAGATTCAAAGTTTAAGTATTTTAAAGAACTATATCCAAATTTCAAAGATGGAAATGTATACTTCTTTGTAGGTCTAGGTATGTTTGGAGGACGACCAGTTGACAATAATGTTTTTGTAGGTAGTGAATTATACGCAAATGAAAAATCAGATTGGGGTGTTTATGTTGTATTCACGAATTTGTTCATACGCTTCAAAACAGGTCAAATAACGCATTATTAGCCCATTGCCTGAATGAAGGAGCTTGCGATTTTATTGCCGAAATAATAAATCAAAAAAAATTGAGCGAGACATTTCCTAATGGTTACATAGATTTTGGATATAAAAATGAAAAAGATATTTGGACAGAATTCAAAAGGTTTATTAAATCAAATGAGAAAGGAAAATTTTTTGATTGGCTTTATGGTAAAAAAGGTAGAAGTTTGAACGGAACGCAAATGAAAGACTTAGGTTACTTTATTGGTTACAAAATATGCAAAGCGTATTATGATAATTCAATTGATAAAAAACTTGCAATTAAAGAGATCATCGAAATGGATGTAAGTACTGATGAAAAGGCAAGATCATTTTTATTAAAATCAGGATATGCGCCAAATAAAGATATAAAATTTCTTAAAACTTTTAAATTCACAAAAGTAGAAGATGTAAAAAAAGGATTAAAGCTGGTTAGATATGGTTACAGAATAGAAAAGGAAAATGTTATTTTTGAGTTTGTGTTACCAAAAAGCGTAAATAAAAACGAAATTGAAATAATTACAATAGCAGGAAGTTTTAATGGTTGGAATCCAAAAGACTTGGATTACAAAATGACTAATACAAAAGGCGATTATTACGAACTTAAACTTTCAAAATCAAAATTAAAAGATTACAACGAATTTAAATTTGTAATAAATACTGAAAACTGGCAATCACCACCTGAAAATGCCAAAAATATAGAAAACGGCAATCTAGTATTAAAATTAAAATAATGCTATCTGGCAAAAGCAGTTTAGTCGTAATTGCGAGATTGCTTTGTACTTGGAAACTTGGTCATAAATTTAATTTTTAGTTTGCGTTTGAAAGTTTAGTCCTAGTTCATTCGTAGCTGCTACAAGCCAAAACCGTTAACAGCAGTAATACAACAAAAAATAATCAATTAAAATTTTCATACTTAAAAAATATGTATTTACTTTGTAATAACATTTAAAACTTTAAATTTATGGAAACTGCAATAATCAAAATAGGGAATTCAAAAGGTTTACGATTGAGTAAAACAATTTTGGAAAAATATAACATTAAAGACAAAGTTGAACTGATATTAGAAACGGGACAAATTATTTTAAAACCAATAGAAACTCCGAGGAAAAATTGGGAAATTGCATTTAAGAAAATGAATTCTGAAAACGATGATGAATTATTGATGAATGACGTGTTTAATGAAGAAAATTTTGATGAATGGAATTAATACAATATTCTATAATTTTAGTAAATCTTGATCCAACTTTGGGAAGTGAAATTCAGAAAACTAGCCTTTGTGTTATTGTTTCGCCAAACGAAATGAATAAATACCTCAAAACAATTGTTATTTGTCCAATGACAACAAATACTAAAGAATATCCTACAAGAGTTGCAGTTAAAAATGACGGAAGAAGTGGAATGATTATTATTGACCAAATAAGAACAATTGATAAATCAAGAATTGTAAAAGTTTTTGGAAAATTGAATTTAAAAGAAATAAAAATGTGTAAAGAAATAATTAAAGAAACATTTGTAGACTAAAATGTACTCCGCCTCGCAAAGGCTCCGACTTTGCGGATGCATTCATCAGTCTTTGACTGAATAAGAACCAAAAGAAAAAAAATGAATAAATTAAAATTAGCATACCTACTATTAATTGTAATATCAATTCTATTACTAATTGATATTTATAACTTAGATTTTAGCAATTTGAAAAACGAAAGTTATTGGGGAATTATAACAAGTATACTGTTACTATTTTCAATGATAATAAACATTAGAGATATTAAAAACATTGAAAAAAATAAATAAAAATGAAAAAAGAGAACGTAATAAAATTTCCGACTTTACAGCTATACTTAAAATGAGCGTAACAATTGGGAAAGAAGTTTATAAAAATATAAATATCTAAAAAAATTATCGCAAACACTTGCTACTATTGTTGGTGCAATTGGCTTAATAAAAACGCAAATTTTCAGATATCTTTACTACCTTTCTAAAACCTTATACAGTTAATAAATCGTATGTATACTTCTTAAAATTAACACATTAAACCAATATGAACACAAAACTCATTTTGCAAAATGTTTCCAAACACATCAAACTTACAAAAGAAGAAGAAACCTATTTTGTATCTTTATTAAAAGAAAAAACATATAAAAATAAACAATACATCACGCAAGAAGGTACAATTTGTAAACAAATAACCTTTATCAATTCAGGATGTTGCAGGATTTTTAATATTGATAAAAATGGGTTTGAGCATATTCTCAATTTTGCTTCACACGATTATTGGATAGGTGATTTATACAGCATCATTTCACAAAAACCTGGAGTCCTTTTTATACAAGCAATAGAAAATACAGAAGTGATTCAAATCTCCAAATCGGATTTGAATAATTTATACCTCAAAATACCAAAATTTGAACGAATCTTTCGCATTTTAGCAGAAAACGCTTATGTAGAAACTCAAAATAGAGTAATGGAAGGCATGGGATTGTCGGCAAACGAACGATATGCCATTTTCAACAAAAAATATGTAACAATAAAACATTTATTACCCCAAAAACAAATTGCTCTTTATCTTGGTGTAACACCAGAGTTTTTTAGTCGAATGAAAAAAAACACAAACTCTTAATCTAGGTCATTGGTTGATAGGTTACGCTAAACTAACTTTGTATAGTAATAATTTAAAATTATAAAACTATGAAAATCAAATCTATAGCAATAGCAGGCTTACTGCTTACAACTAGTTTGGCATTTGCCACTACTCCACAATCTGTTACTGTCATAAAATTTGGCGATGCCAAAACTTTATTTGTTGGTGACAGTAAATCAGCTACATTGTATGCATATACTGTAGCTTTAGACACTAATCCCGAAGCCCAAAAAGCATACAACATCCATGATTTAAGTAGCAAAATTGCTGCTTTTACAAAAGTGGGTTTGATGGATTTTATCATTAGAGATATGGCCATTAATCCAAACTCAAAGGAAGCCTATATTGCTTTTGATACTAAAACAAAAGCTGGATATGTTTCTAGAATCATTATAGTAAATCAAGAAGGTAAAATCCGAAATTTTAATTTAGCTACTACAAAACATTCAGAAACAACAATCAGTGATGCACCAACTAGCGATTTAAAAATTTGGGATAAAACTTCCTTAAGATCCATGACCTTTACTGATATTGATTTTCACAACGGCAAAGTATATATCAGCGGAATGAGTAATGCTGAATTTTCATCAGCTCTACGAATTGTAGAATATCCTTTTACAAATGCAAAAGTAACGACTTCTTCAGTTGAAATATTTCATGCTGTACACGGTCAAAACGAAACCAGAGCTCCTATTCAAACTTTGCAATTTGTAACCTTAAACAACGAAGAGTACATTTTGGCTGCTTATACTTGTACGCCTTTGGTATTAATTCCTGTAAAAGAAATTATAGATGGTGCCCATATTATAGGCAAAACCATTGCCGAATTAGGATATGGCAATACTCCAGTGGACATTATCAAATTTCAATCCGAAGGTTTTGATAAAAAACCTTATGAGGGCATTATTTTATCTAATAGAAACCGTACTGCACAGTTTATTAATAGTACTGAAATTGCTAAAAGCATTTCGGAAAATAGCATAAATTATGTAGGCATGGTAGAGCATGCTGGAACACCTATAAATAATTTGCCTATGACTGGACTTTTGCAAATGGACGACCAAGACGATTATCATATTGCCACACTAAGAAGAAATGATGAAACAGGAAGCTTAGAGTTGATATCGTTCTTAAAGAATATGTATTTGAGATTAGATGAATTTGTATCAGAATACGACCAACCCGGTTATAAATATGAAGGACAACAATTACAAATGAAGGGATTTCAAAATATGATGATTCAAGACTTGGGTAAAACTAAATTCATAAAACAATAGGAATATTTTTTTTCTTACACTCTCCTTTACCCTAAAAATTGTGTTCAGGAGAGTTTATATTATTGATGATGAAAATAGTTATAGTACTTATTTTTTCAATAAAGGTTTTTTCACAAAACCCACATGTTACTGCAATTTATCCCACTTCAGACTCAATTCCTGTAAATATTCTTCGGTTTTATATTCAATTTTCTGCTCCCATACAAGAAATGGATATTTTAAAACACATACAATTAACAAACGAAGAAGGAGAGAATAGTACTGGTGTTTTCTTTGAAAATCAATATGAATTATGGAACAAAGACCGTACAAAAATAACATTAATTATAGATCCAGGCAGAGTAAAACTTGGCCTTTATGCTAATAATAAAATGGGCAGAGCTTTTGATATTGGCAAAAAATACACCTTAACAATTGATAGTTTACTGCTCGATTTTAATGACAAAAAATTAAAAAAAAGTTTTACCAAAACATTTATAGCCGTAAAAGAAGATAATCTTGCTCCAGATATCAAAACTTGGAATTTATTGTTACCCAAAAGTAAAACCAAAGAGACTATTACCATTAATTTAAACGATAAAATTGACCATATTTCGGCACAAACCTATATCAAGATAGTACATAATAAAAAAGAAATCCATGGCGAAATTTCATTAAAAAATAAAGAACAAAAATGGGTTTTTAAGCCAAATATGAATTGGCGAAAAGGCAATTATACAATTATTATACATCCGCATTTAGAAGACATTGTCGCTAATTCAATGAATCAAATTTTTGACCATAGCCCGTTAGATTTAAATCAAGAAAATAAGGTATTAAAAATAAATTTTAAAATAGAATGATAAAAAAAACACTCCTTATATTCAACCTTATATCCTTTTCATTTTATATAAAAGCACAAGAATTACCATCTATAAAATCATTAAGAGCAGATGAAAATTATATGATTTTGATTAAAAACGACACGCTTCGAAATGCTTCATTTTTCACTCAATTAAAAGCGATACCTATCAACAAAGAAAAATATATTTATTTGAGCTTGGGTGGAGAATATAGACCTCGTTGGGAACTTACCAAAAACAAAAACTGGAATGAAAATAAAACTGATGATGAAAATTTTTATTCTCAAAGAATCATGTTTCACACTGATTTGCATTTGGGCAAACATATCCGTGTTTTTGGACAATTAACACACGGTTTGGTATCACTTGCCAAACCAGTTTATGTCCAATCTGATAAATTAGATTTGCACCAAGCCTTCACAGAATTTATAATTTTTATTAATAAATCAACCTTAAAAATAAGAGCCGGAAGGCAAGAATTAATATTGGGTTCGGGTCGTTTAATGGCATTTAGAGATGGTCCTAACAGCCGTAGAAGTTTTGATATGGCTAGGATTATGATTGATGGAAAAGGCTACAATACGAATTTATTTTATGGCAGAGAAGTAAAAGTTCCTGTTGGTTTTTTTGATAATAAATCAAACGATGCTCCTTATACTTGGGGTTTAGAATTGACGGTAAACACTAAAAAAAATTTAGGAAATACTTCCGTGTATTATATTGGATTTGATGCAAAATTAGTAAAATACAACGATGGAATAAACCCTGAAACAAGGCATACAATAGGTTTTAGACGATTTGGAAACATAGGAAAAAATTTTAAATACAATACGGAATTCAATTACCAATTTGGTGCATTTGGCACAAAAACCATAAGTGCATTTTCTATAGAAGGAGATTGGCATTACAACTTAATCAAATCAAAATTTAAACCTGATTTTGGTTTAAAATTAGATTATATTTCGGGTGATAAAAATCTAGGCGACAATAAATTAGGCACATTCAATCCCTATTTTAACAATCCAGCCTATTTTGGTTTAATAACACAAGTAGCGGCAATGAATATATTTGATATACATCCATCGCTAAAATTTAAATTTACAGAAAAATTTAGTGCAACCGCCGAAACAGATTTTTATTGGCGAGCACAACTAAACGATGGTTTATATGCGGGCTCAAAAGCCTTAATACGAACTTCAAACAATAGTAAAACACTTTGGATTGGTTGGCAAAGCGGAATAAAACTAGAATATGAAATCAATAGATATTTAAAACTCACTAACGAAACTTTCTATTTTGTAGCTGGCGATTTTGTAAAAGAAACAGGCGATTCTAACAATACTTTTTATAACGGAATGACACTTTGGTTAGGGTTATAAAGGTGTATGAAAATTACATTTAAAATAAATTGAATTATTCTGATTTTTATAAGTACTAAAAGTTTAAAAAAAAATTCAGAAAACTTATCTCTATTTCAAAACCGTATTTTTTTAATTAAATTTAACAAATAAAGGTTTAATAGATTTTTTAATATTATAATTGTAACCTCTAGATTCATAAATTTGTCCTATTAAAATCGATAACACAAAAATATAATTTTAAAAAAATGAAAAGAAATTATTTATTAATTCTTGTGATTTGTTTTCCGTTTATGTTACAAGGACAATCATTAGAGTTTATCATGGATATGGTTCATAATAATCCAGGCGAAAAACCATATGACACCAAATATAACGACCCAAAATTTCTTAAATCAGAAGGGTTTACAGCTACTACGCCACACTGGTATATCAATTGTCTAATTAATTATAACAATTTTGAAAAAGGAATAATACCTAAAAATAGTGAAGCCAACAAATGGATAGTAACAAAAGCTGCACAAGTGGATATAAAACTTGCTGACTTCAGAAAAGAAGGTATCGATGTATATCCTTTTACCGATTTTATTGTTTTTCCTAATGCAATTTGGGAAAAGTACGGAGACTCAATAAAAAGATTTGAAAAAGGAGGAAGCTCAGTAATAGGTGGAAAAGGAGAGTCAATGATACCTGATATTCAACGAAAAACAACTCAGCGATTATTGCGTGCACAAATTGCTGGTATATTTGATAGGTTTCCTCAATTAAATGGTATAGTACTCCGTTTTGGTGAAACTTATTTGTTCGATACTCCTTTTCATAAAGGTGGTAGTCCAATTAGGAAAGGACGGGAAGGAATCAATGATCATATACTTTTTATCAATATTTTACGTGAGGAAATATGTGTAAAACGAAACAAAAAACTATTTTACAGAACTTGGGATTTTGGTTATAATTTTCATACCAATCCTGAATACTATTTATCAGTAACCAATGCTATCGAGCCACATCAAAATTTAATTTTCTCTATCAAATACCAACAAGATGATTTTTTGCGAATGACTCCTTTCAATCCCACAATAGGCATCGGAAAACACCGTCAAATTATAGAATCTCAGTCACGTATGGAGGCTTACGGAAAAGGAGCACATCCTTATTATTCTGCCTTTGGCGTAATAAACGGTTGGCCAGAAACAAAATTTGAAATTAAAGAGGGTCGTTTTACAGGAAATTTAAATAACCCATCAAATCCTCGTGGTGTAAAAGATATTATAAATTCCAATTTGCTTTGTGGTGTAAATACATGGTCAAATGGCGGCGGTTGGCAAGGACCATTTACCACTAACGAAATATGGACCGATTTAAACACTTATGTAGTATCTCGTTGGGCTCAAAACCCAAAACGTTCCGAAGAAGAAATTTTTTATGAATTTGCAGCAAAATATAATTTAACAGGAATGCAAGCTGATATTTTCCGCCAGCTTGCATTATTAAGTATCGAAGGAGTAAGAAAAGGACAATGCAATAGTTTTACAATAAATAATAAATGGTGGTCGAGAGATGATTTTTTCTCTGTAGCAGATAACAAAAATGTGTTAAATCAAATCGTAAAAGAGAAAAAACAGCATAAAGTCCTTGCCGAAAAAACAGAAGCATCTGCAATTTGGAGACAAATAGAAGCGCTATCAAATCAGTTGACAGTTAGTGATACTGTAACTCAAGAAGCAATAAGAGTATCAAGTACTTATGGCAGAATAAAATACGAATTAATTGAACAAATGTGGATATTAATGATTGAAGATACTAATGCAACCGTTTCTGGAACTATGAATGATGCCATAGTAAATTCAGCACTTTCTCGGTATGATGAATTATGGAAAGAATGGCGAAAATTGAAAGAATCCAGTGCCACTTGTGCTACTTTATATACAGATTTAGCGTTCAAAAATACCAAAACAGGAAGCATTGGCGAACTTGTTGAAAAATTAAAATTAAAAACAAAAAATTAAATAATGCATTTTGTTAGTAACTAATCTTCATTAATTGTTTATCATTTTTAATATTATTTAGGAGCAAATTGTAAAGAGTTAAGTTAGTAATTGATGTCAGATTTGAAATTTAATAACAATTGGTAAAACATTTTATTTAATCAAAGTCAAACACTCTATCCATAAAATTAGCAGTACATTTGCGCCAAATTAAAGAAGTACAACTATTTGTGTACTTCAAAAACACCATTTATGTCATTCAACTCACTAGGATTATCGGATGCTTTATTAAAAGCCATCAGTAAAAAAGGATATTCAACACCATCTCCAATACAAAAAAAAGCAATTCCACCCATTTTAGAAGGTAAAGACGTGTTAGCATCTGCCCAAACAGGAACAGGGAAAACAGCAGGTTTCACTTTACCCATATTGCAAATATTATCGCAAGGAAAACACCTAAGTCAAAGACCCATTCGTGCCTTAATATTAACGCCAACACGGGAACTAGCAGCTCAAATATTAGCCAATATAAAAGAATATAGTGAGTTTATAGATATACGTAGCGCCGTAATTTTTGGTGGCGTAAACCAAAATCCACAAGTGGCGCAATTGCGTCAAGGTATTGATATTTTAGTGGCAACTCCTGGCCGATTAATCGATTTGCAAAATCAAGGTTTGGTAACACTTTCAAAAGTGGAGATTTTGGTTTTGGATGAAGCAGACCGAATGTTAGATATGGGTTTTTTGCGTGATATTGAACGTATCCTAAAAGTATTACCATCAAAAAGACAAAATTTAATGTTCTCTGCCACTTTTTCAAGAGATATCAAAACATTGGCAATGGGCATTTTACACCATCCCGTTCAGGTCGAAGCTACACCCGAAAACACTACTGTTGAGGCCATTATCCAAAAAGTTTATCCTTGTGCCAAAGAGAAAAAAACCGAATTGATCATCAAACTAATTACGGAAGGCAACTGGAAACAGATTTTAGTTTTTACCAGAACCAAGCAAGGTGCCAACAAACTAACCGAAAGTATGATTAGTGCTGGCATCAAAGCAGCAGCCATTCACGGAAATAAAGGGCAAGGCGCACGAACAAAAGCCTTAGCCAGTTTCAAAAACGGAAGCCTAACCGCTTTGGTCGCCACAGATATTGCAGCTCGGGGATTAGATATTCCATTATTACCACACGTTGTTAATTTTGAATTGCCTAATATTCCCGAAGATTACGTACACCGAATTGGTAGAACAGGCCGTGCAGGAGCAAGTGGAGAAGCCATTTCGCTCTTTAGTCCAGATGAAACTGTTTTCTTGCGCGATATAGAAAAATTGGTAGGTTTGAAATTGCCAAAAGAAAACATAAAAGGTTTTGAGCCAGATCCTAATGCTTCAACGGAACCAATAAAACAAGGTCAAGGAAGAGTGCAACGCAATTCAACACCTCGACAACCCAAAACAGATACTACAAACCGTAGCATTAACAATAGCTTTGGCCCAAGACGTCCCCAACAAAATAATGACAGACGTTCTAATAGATAAATCAAAGAGTTGTCAACTTTTTAAAAGTTGACAACTCTAGAACTAAACACGAGAGTTTTATTTTTTTTGAAGCAAAATATTTTTGTTTTTTAAGAAACACGCTTCGCAATCCCGAGTATTCGGGATTGCGAAGGAGATAGTCTGAAACTACCCCAACCAACCATCACGATCCAAACTTCTATACTGAATCGCTTCAGCAATATGCGAGGAAATAACTTTTGGAGCGGCTTCTAAATCTGCTATTGTTCGGGCTACTTTTAGGATTCTGTCGTAAGCTCTAGCCGAAAGATTCAGGCGTTCCATTGCGGTTTTCAACAATTGCTTCGAAACATCATCAAGCGCACAATATTCCCTTATGTGTTTGGTATTCATTTGGGCATTGTAATGAATATTTTCCATTTGCACAAAACGTTCGGTCTGGATTTCACGCGCTGCAGTTACGCGTTTGCGAATTTCGACACTGCTTTCCGCTTTTTGGTCTTCGGAGAGTTTTTCGAAAGGAACTGGGGTAACTTCGATATGAATATCTATCCTGTCCAATAAAGGTCCAGAAATTTTGCTCAAATAGCGTTGCATTTCGTGTGGCGAAGAAGTTTGAGGAGAATCAGGATCATTAAAAAAACCACTCGGACTTGGGTTCATACTCGCCACCAACATAAACGATGACGGATACGTCACTGTAAACTTGGCTCTGGAAATCGTTACTTCTCGATCCTCCAGCGGTTGGCGCATGACTTCGAGTACATCACGTTTGAATTCTGGTAATTCGTCCAGAAACAAAACACCATTATGCGCCATCGAAATTTCGCCTGGTTGCGGATAACTTCCTCCTCCAACAAGTGCCACATTCGAAATCGTATGATGCGGACTTCGAAACGGTCGTTGATTCATTAATCCTGCTTCTTTTAATTTCCCAGCAACACTATGAATTTTAGTAGTTTCGAGTGCTTCTCGCAAAGTCATTGGCGGTAAAATACTGGGTAACCGTTTTGCAAGCATCGTTTTTCCTGCTCCTGGCGGACCAATGAGAATAATGTTGTGTCCGCCAGCAGCGGCAATTTCCATACATCTTTTTATAGATTCCTGTCCTTTAACATCACTAAAGTCGAATTCTGGAAAATCTAATGTTTTATAAAATTCAGCTCTAGTATCGATAACTGTGGGTTCTAATGTTCCTTTCCCTTCCAGAAAATCAATTACTTCCTGAATATTTTCAACTCCATAAACGTCTAAACCAGCTACAATTGCAGCTTCTTTCACGTTTTGCATTGGAAGAAAAAAACCTTTAAAACCTTCTTCTTTGGCTTTTATAGCAATAGGCAAAGCTCCACGAATGGGTTGCAAACCACCATCGAGAGACAATTCTCCCATTATAATGTACTTGTCGATTTCGTCGGCTTTAATTTGGGCGGAAGCCACTAGAATACCAATCGCCAAAGTTAAATCATAAGCCGAACCTTCTTTTCGCAAATCGGCTGGAGCCATATTGATCGTAATTTTTTTGCCAGGCATAGAATAGCCATTATTTTTGAGAGCTGCCGCAATGCGATAACTACTTTCTTTTATGGCGTTGTCAGGCAAACCAACTAAGTGGTACCCAATTCCTTTATCAATATTTACTTCGACGGTAATCGTGGTGGCTTCGACTCCAAAAACAGCGCTTCCAAAAACTTTAACTAGCATATAAAATAGTTTTGTTTAAAAGTAAAACAAAAAGTAACATCAAAGAAATTAAAATAGTAATCATCTTGTTAAATAGCCAGATTTTCTTGGCTTTAGTATAAAAAGCTTCTTAAATTCTAACTGTTTTGCCACAGAATATAATGATTAAAAAGATTTTCTAAAAATGTTGGTGTTAAAAATCTATGAAAATCATTCTAATCGGTGGCTTCAAAATTTACTTCTATTTTATAGACCATAATATTACCCTTTATCAGACGGGAACTCCAACCCTATTTGGTTTTTTACTTCATCAACTATTTTGATTAAATCCAAACTATTTTGGTGTGACCACAGACTGCTCTCCACTTTACCTTCGTTGATGCATTTATGACATTCATCGATTTCATAGGTATATCCTTTTCCTTTTGTTGGCAATTTGTGTTTTGATTTTTTATCATTTACTACCAATGTATAGGATTGTGCCTTAAACCATTTTGAATTTAGATTAATCCTGCCTTTGGTTCCGCTTATAGTTGCTCTCATATTTGAGGAAGACATAAAACTAGAATGCAATAGGGCTTGTGCATTGTCGTATTGCAAAATAATAGCAGTTTGCAAATCGGCACCAGAATTATGAAAATTGGCTTTGGCTGCAACTTCGATTGGAATTCCTAATATTAAATAAACTAAAAACAACGGATAAACGCCAATATCCATAAGAGTTCCTCCACCCAATTTTAGGTCGGTCATACGGTTTCCCTCTAAATTTTCTAGAGCAAAAGCAAAATCGGCATTAATGTATTTGACTTCACCTATTTCACCATTTTTAATTTTATGCAACGCTTCTTGCAGCGATGGATTGAATCGGGTCCAAAAAGCTTCCATAAAAAACTTATTATTTTGCTTTGAAGCTTCAATCATTTGCAAAGCATCCTTATAATTTAGTGCCAATGGTTTTTCGCAAAGTACATGTTTATTATTTTGCAAGGCTTTTATAGTCAACTCAGCGTGAGAATCATGTGGTGTGGCAATGTAAATTATGTCTACGGAATCATCTTTAAAAATAGCATCATAACTACCGTAAAATTTTGTACAATTATTGCTGTTTGAAAAAATTTCTGCTTTTTCGAGATTTCTAGAGGCAACAGCAGTTAAGACTGCATCCTCTACAAGTGCTAAATCTTGAGCAAATTGATGCGCAATGTTGCCTAAACCAATAATTCCCCATCTGATTTTTTTACTTCGAATCATAAATTATTTAATGAAATGAATTTCTAAACATATTATTTATAAATATAGAAAACAATTCATTACTAGACAGATTAAAAATTTAGTTACAAATTAATTCACTTTTATTCACTTAAAAGTTCAAAAAAAAATGTTAAAATTCAACAATACAATACGAAAGTGTTATATTATCAATACTTTTAAAAAAAATAATTAATCCACTATGAAAAGAATTTTTCTCTTACTGCTTTTGGTGATTTTTATGCCAAAAATTAACGCCCAAGAATATTTTCCTAACAATGAAAGTGTTCAAAACAAAATCAACAATTTTACTGCTTTTACCAATGCAAAAATTTATGTAACCCCAACTCAAATAATAGAAAAAGGGACATTACTGATTCAAAACGGAAAAGTAATAAATGTTGGAAATACCATTTCTTTGCCCAAAAATTGTACCACAATTAACTTGGAAGGAAAATCAGTTTACCCCTCGTTTATTGACATTTACACCAGTTTTGGTATTGACAAACCTAAAAATAGTGGCACTGGAGAAAGAGGGCAACTATACGACACCAAGCGAGTAGGTTTTTATTGGAATGAAAACATTCGTTCAGAAGTTAACGGGTATCAAAATTTTAATTACGATCAAACCAGAGCCGATGATTTTTTAAAAGCAGGTTTTGGTGTTGTGGGAACTCACGTTCAGGATGGTATTGCACGTGGAACTGGAGTTTTAGTCGCATTAAATAATAATGATAAATCAGCTCGATTAATATCTAATAAAATTTCCAATCACTTTGGTTTTACCAGAAGTGCCACTACAAATCAGTCTTATCCAAGTTCATTAATGGGAATGATGGCTTTGCTTCGTCAAACCTATTTAGATATGAACTGGTATAAAAATGGAAACTCAAAAACCAAAGATTTATCATTAGAAGCTTTAATCAATAATGAAAAATTAGTTCAAATATTTACAGCCGAAGACAAATTAAACAGTTTAAGAGCATCAAAAATTGGAAAAGAATTTGGATTAAATTATGTAATTAAAGGTGCTGGAAATGAGTTCGAAAGAATTGAGGAAATCAAAAACACCAATTCAAAATTCATTATTCCAATAAATTTTCCCGAAGCGTATGATGTTTCTAATTCCTTTTTAGCAGATCAAATTGATTTGAGCGATATGCGTTTTTGGAATCAAGCGCCAACAAACTTAAAGGTTTTATCGGCTAACAATGTGGTTTTTGCTTTAACTACTGATAAATTAAAAAAAGTAGAAGACTTTAGAGCTAATCTTTTGAAAGCTATAAAATTTGGATTTGATAAAACCAAAGCATTAGAATCACTAACGACTATTCCTGCTTCGATATTAGGAAAAGAGAACGAAATTGGAAGTTTAAAAGCAGGAAGTTATGCCAATTTTGTAATCACATCAGGTGAAATATTTGAGGAAAAAACAGTATTGTACGAAAACTGGGTTCAAGGAAACAAATTTGTAGTCAATGATATGTCTGCAATTGATATTCGTGGAAACTATGATTTAACCATTGATTCAGACAACTATAAATGGAAAATTATAGGTGAAATAGCAGACCTAAAATCAGAAATTACAACTGCTAATGCAAAAAAAGTAAATTCAAAAATTACCATTGCTAACAATTGGATAACCGCATTGGTTAAATCTAAAGACACCATTAATGTTAGTTTCACAAGACTAAATGCATTTATTGAAAATTCACAAAATATTAGCGGTAAAGCTGTATTAGCAAACGGAAATGAAGTAAAATGGTCAGCTATAAAAACTTCGCCATTTATTATTGTGAAAGACAGTGCAAAGGCAGAAAAACCAAATTCAGTAATGCCGGTAACGTATCCAAATATTGCTTTTGGAAACAATCAAAAACCAGCACAACAAACTTTATTGTTTAAAAACGCAACGGTTTGGACCAATGAAAAAGAGGGAATCCTTGAAGAAACTGACGTTTTAGTCAAAAACGGTAAGGTTGCCGCGATTGGAAAAAACCTTTCAGATCCAACAGCTGCACTAGTTGATGCAAAAGGAAAACACTTAACCAGCGGAATTATTGATGAACATTCACATATTGCCATATCTAATGGTGTGAATGAAGGCGGTCACAACTCGAGTGCCGAAGTTACAATTGAAGATGTTGTCAATTCCGAAGACATTAATATTTACAGAGATTTGGCCGGCGGAGTTACCACTTCACAATTATTACACGGTTCGGCAAACCCAATTGGTGGTCGATCAGCCATAGTAAAATGGAAATGGGGACAAGCTCCAGAAGAAATGTTGTACAAAAATCAGCCCAAATTCATAAAATTTGCATTGGGTGAAAATGTAAAACAATCCAATTGGGGAAATATAAACCCAATACGTTTTCCACAATCAAGAATGGGAGTTGAGCAAGTATTTACTGATTATTTTCAACGTGCCAAAGAATACGAAACGGTTTGGAAAGCGTATAATTCGAATGCTAAAAAAGACAAAAATAAAGCACCAAGAATAGATTTAGAAATGCAAACATTACTTGAAATTTTGAATAAAGAGCGTTTTATTACGTGTCATTCTTATGTACAATCTGAAATTTTGATGTTAATGAATGTTGCCGAAAAATTTAATTTTAGAGTAAACACTTACACCCACATTTTAGAAGGTTATAAAGTAGCCGACAAAATGAAAGAACATGGTGTTGGTGCCTCTACATTTTCAGATTGGTGGGCATATAAATTTGAAGTAAATGATGCAATTCCTTACAATGGAGCAATTATGCACAATCAAGGAGTTGTAGTTGCTTATAATTCTGATGATGCCGAAATGTCAAGAAGATTAAATCAAGAAGCAGCAAAAGCAGTGAAATACGGAAATATATCAGAAGAAGAAGCTTGGAAATTTGTTACTTTAAATCCTGCAAAATTATTACATATCGATGACAAAGTAGGAAGCATCAAAGTAGGAAAAGATGCAGACATAGTGCTGTGGAACAACAATCCCCTTTCTATTTATGCAAAAGTTGAAAAAACACTAATAGAAGGTGTTGTTTATTTTGATATTCAAAAAGATGAGTTGCAAAGAGCTGCTGTTACTAAAGAAAGAAGTGAATTGATTGGACAAATGCTTCAAGAAAAAAACAAAGGAATGAGTACTCAAGAGCCAAAGAAAAAAGAGAAAAAAGAATATCACTGTGATACTTTAGAACAATAAAAATGAGAAATATATTTATATTATTAGTAATTTTTAGTTTAACTATAAATACTAATGCACAACAAATACCCGCAAATAAGCAAACTCAATCTATCCTAATTCTAAATGCTACAGCGCATTTAGGCAACGGAAAAGTAATAGAAAATAGCGCAATAGGTTTCAAAGATGGTAAAATAACATTAGTGGCAGATGCAAGATTAATTAAACTTGCTAATGGTGCTTTTGACAGTACTATTGATGCTACTGGAAAACATATTTACCCTGGTTTTATAATGCCAAATTCTAGTTTAGGATTAGTTGAAATTGATGCAGTAAAAGCCTCTGATGATGAGGGTGAAATTGGAGAAATGAATCCACATGTTAGAAGTATAATAGCCTACACAGCCGATTCAAAAGTAATTGAAGCCGTTCGTCCAAATGGAATTTTGATGGCTCAAATCACACCACGTGGTGGAAAGATATCTGGAACTTCATCAATAGTTCAACTCGATGCTTGGCATTGGCAAGATGCAGTAATAAAAGAAAATGACGGAATTCACATTAACTTTCCATCTACCATAACAAGAACAGGTTGGTGGGCAGAACCAGGAGGACTTGAAGCAAATAAGCAATATCAAAAACAAGTGGATGAGTTGAGTTCGTTTTTTGCAAATGCAAATGCTTACACTACTACTCCATCAAATGAGAGAAATTTAATTCTTGAATCCATGAAAGGAATTTTTAATGGTACACAAACATTATTTATTCATGCTAATGAGGAAAAACAAATTATTGATGCTGTAAATTTCAGCAAAGCAAATGGAGTTAAAAAAATAGTAATTGTTGGTGGATTTGAGGCTTATAAAACTGCTGATTTATTGCAAAAAAACAACATCAGTGTATTATTAAAACGAGTTCATAATATGCCCCAAAGCGACGATCAAGATGTTAATTTACCTTATAAAATGGCAAAAATATTAATCGATAAAGGCATTCTTGTAGGATTAGAAAATAGCGGTGACATGGAACGTATGCAAACCAGAAATTTACCCTTTCTAGCTGGAACTTGTGCCGCGTTTGGTCTAGACAAAGAACAAGCATTGCAATTGATTACTTCAAATACAGCAAAAATATTAGGAATTGATAGTCAATGTGGTACGTTAGAACAAGGTAAAGATGCAACACTATTCATTTCTGAAGGTGATGCTTTGGATATGAGAACAAATAAATTGACTCATGCTTTCATTCAAGGAAGAGCTATAAGTTTGGAAACACACCAAACTAAACTCAATACAAAATACAAGGAGAAATACAATCAAAAATAAAATTTTGACAGGCTGAAAAATTGATTTTTTAAATTATACAGAGCATGTCAAAATTTACTGACATGCTTTGTTTTTTATACATTACATATAATTTCACAGGTTAGTTAGGCTCTTTTTTACAATTAATAATATTATTCCAATTTCAAATGAAAAACATTTACATTCTATTATTAACATTTTTCGTTTCTTCAATCACGATCGCTCAACACATTCCCGGAAATAAACAGGCAAAATCAATTTTGATTCTAAATGCTGTAGCTCATTTAGGCAACGGAAAAGTGATTGAAAAAAGTGCCATTGGTTTTAGAGATGGAAAAATTACAATAGTAACTCAGGCCAACTCAATCGATGTCACCAAAAACAAGTTTGACATTACGATTGATGCCAGCGGAAAACATGTATATCCAGGATTTATTGCTCCAAATTCTACTCTTGGATTAGTCGAAGTTGACGCCGTAAAAGCCTCTGACGATGAAAGTGAAATAGGTGAAATGAATCCACATATTAGAAGTATTATTGCTTACATGGCAGATTCTAAAGTAGTTGAAACTATGCCAATTAGCGGAGTATTACTAGCCCAAATCACACCTCGTGACGGAACAATATCTGGAACTTCATCAATAGTTCAACTTGATGCTTGGAACTGGCAAGATGCATTGATTAAAGAAAATGATGGAATTCACATGGACTTTCCTCGTATTTATCGAAGAACTGGCTCTAAATTTGAACCAGGTTATCTAAATGTAAATAAAGAATACCTCAATCAAATTGACAAAATCTCACTTTTCTTTGCAAATTCAAAAGCGTATTTAGCAGATGCTCCAATTAAAAAAAATTTAATTTTTGATGCCATGAAAGGACTTTTTGATGGAAGTCAAACTTTATATATTCATGCCAATAACGAAAAACAAATAGTCGATGCTGTACATTTATCAAATAATTTTGGAGTTAAAAAAGTCGTAATTGTTGGTGGTTATGAAGCCTACAAAACAATTGATTTATTACAAAAAAATAACATTAGTGTTTTATTAAAAAGAGTGCATGACATGCCCGAATACAATGATGAAGATGTAAATTTACCCTATAAAATGGCAAAACTACTAACGGAAAAAGGCATACTTGTGGGTTTAGAAAACAGTGGAGATAAAGAACGAATGAATACCATAAACCTTCCTTTTCAAGCTGGAACCTGTGCAGCATATGGATTAGATAAAGAACAAGCACTACAATTGATTACTTCAAATACGGCAAAAATATTAGGAATTGATAGTCAATGCGGCACACTAGAACAAGGTAAAGATGCCACTTTATTTATTTCCGAAGGCGATGCTTTGGACATGAGAACTAACAAAATAAGTCAGGCTTTTATTCAAGGTAGAATACTAAATTTAGACAACCATCAAACTAAGCTTTTTGCAAAATACAAAGCAAAGTTTAATCAAAAATAAATATTCAATGAAAATTATAATTAGAACGTTTGACCTTGAGTTGAAACATACTTTTACGATCTCAAGAGAATCGTATAAGGTACAACCCACTCTAATTATTGAATTGCAAAGTGATGGTTATTCTGGTTATGGTGAAGCAACTTCAAATCCATATTATAAAGTTACGGTGGAGACCATGAAAAATAATTTGGAAACTATTATACCTTATATAGAAAGTATTACAAACGAAACTCCAGAAGTTTTTTGGCACAATGCTCATAAATTATTAGGCAACGATATGTTTGCACTTTGCGCATTAGACATGGCTTATAATGATTTGTATGCACGCAAAAAAGGTAAAAAACTGTATGAATTTTGGGGTTATAATACTATTAAAAACCCAAAAACCGATTATACTATTGGTATTGATACCATCGATAAAATGGTTTCAAAAATGAAAGAAATGCCGTGGCCAATATATAAAATCAAATTGGGTACAAATCAAGATATTGCTATTATAACCGAGTTACGTAAACATACCAATGCCGTTTTTAGAATTGATGCCAATTGTGGTTGGACTGTTTCTGAAACCATAAATAATGCAATTGAACTAAAAAAACTTGATGTTGAATTTTTAGAACAACCCTTAAAAGCGGATAATTGGGAAGGTCATGCAGCAGTTTTTAAACAATCGGTTTTGCCTATTATTGCCGATGAAAGTTGCATTATCGAAGAAGATGTTGCTAAATGCCACAATCATTTTCATGGTGTAAATGTAAAATTGGTGAAATGTGGTGGACTAACATCAGCTCGAAGAATGATTGCACAAGCAAAAAAATTAGGGATGAAAACCATGGTAGGTTGCATGACCGAATCTACTGTTGGAATATCAGCGATTGCACATTTACTACCAGAACTTGATTTTGTGGACATGGATGGTGCATTACTATTATCCAGAGATATTGCAACCGGTGTAACAATTAATAACGGAATAATAAGCTATTCGAAATTAAATGGAACTGGAGTTACGCTAAACTCATAAGTGATGACTGTTGAAAATTTTCCAGATAGAATTATACTCATTGATGGTGTTGAATATTTATATTTTGGTGGTACAAATTATTTGGGAATAACAACAAATAAAGAATTTCAAAATATATTATTTGAAAGTATTAAAAAATGGGGAACAAACTATGGAAGTTCTCGCAACGCTAATGTTACACTTTCTATTTACGAAACTGCCGAAAAATTATTGGCAAAAAAAATTGGAACCCAATCCGCAGTAGCGGTATCGTCTGGAATGCTTGCTGGAAAATTTGTATTAGAACATCTTTCTAAAGCAACTGATGCTATTTTTCATTTTCCAGATACGCATCCCGCGTTGATGTGTGCCTCTAGCCTACCCATTATAGTTGACGGAAAGATAAATGCTAAAATATTCAATCCAGATATTTCTGCAATTGCGGTAGTCGCAGATTCAATTTCAGCATTGCAAGTTCAGCCTATAAATTTAAATGTTTTACTTCAAATTCCTAATAAAGTTGCAATCACACTTGTTATCGATGAGTCTCATAGTATAGGTATTATGGGTGAAAATGGAGCAGGAATACTTTCAACTATAAACATTCAAAATATTCGCAAAATAATTGTTACTGCTTCATTAGGAAAAGCTTTTGGGATTTCGGGAGGTATTATTGCAGGCGATCTTAACTTTATAAATGCAATTAAAAGTGAATCAACTTTTATAGGTGCTTCCGGTATGAATCCTGCATTTCTGGAAACCTTAATCAACGCACAAGAATTGTATCAATTGCAAAAAAAGAAATTACAGCACAACTTAGATTATTTAAATAAGCATTTTATCGACAGAGATGGATTTACCTTTAACCCAGATTATCCAGTAATCTATTTTGACAATGAAGTATTTTCAAAAAAACTATTTGAAAATAAAATAATAACTACCAGTTTCAAATATCCTACTGCATCGGGCAAACTCAACCGTATTGTAATAACTGCCAATCATACAAATGACGATTTAAAAAAATTAATATGGCTTTTGAATTCCAATTTTTAAAAAAGAGCATTAATTAATTGTAAATTTTAGTTTAGTTTTATCACATACCCATAAAAATTTAGGGTGTAAAATACAAATTTGATAAAAATTTTACTTTACACCCTAAATTTTTTATGTATTTAAAATGATTTTATACTTTTATCGAAATTTAAAACTAAAAACTAAAACTATGCGAAAGATTATTTTAAGTGTGATATTGATCACAATTCTAGTATTATCCATTTTTTCAATTTATTTATTTCCAGAATCAACTGTATTGGGAGAACATGTTGTTCCATTAAAATTAGATACAGGAGATTCAGCTTGGATGCTAGTTGCGACTGGACTTGTATTATTAATGACTCCTGGGCTTGGATTTTTTTATGGCGGAATGGTCGGCAAAAAGAATGTAATTAGTACTGTATTACAAAGCTTTATGGCTATGGTAATTGTAACTGTACTGTGGGTTGTTGTTGGATTTGGATTGTGTTTTGGACCTTCAATAGGAGGATTCATTGGTGATCCGTCGGCAAACTTATTTTTTCAAGGTGTAAATTCAAGTACAGCTTGGGAATTAGCGCCAACAATTCCGTTTATTTTATTTGCTTTATTTCAAGCGAAATTTGCAATAATTACACCAGCCTTAATTACAGGTGCTTTCGCAGAACGTGTTCGTTTCTGGGCTTACTTATTATTTATGGTATTATTCATCATATTTGTTTACGCTCCATTATGTCACATGACTTGGCATCCCGATGGATATTTCTTTAAAGCAGGAGTTTTAGATTTTGCTGGAGGAACTGTTGTTCACATGAGCGCAGGTTGGGCTGCATTAGCAGGAGCTATGTTTTTAGGAAAAAGAAAATCAGAAAAATCAAATCCTGCACGTATTACTTATGTATTATTAGGAACTGGATTATTATGGTTCGGATGGTTTGGTTTCAATGCAGGTTCTGCAGTTGGAGCGAGTGGACTTGCAGCTCAAGCATTAGGAACAACTACTGTAGCTGCTGCTGCCGCCGCAATGGGATGGGTGTTTTTGGATAAAATACTTGGACACAAACTATCGGCAATGGGAGCTTGTATTGGAGCTGTCGTAGGATTGGTAGCGATTACACCTGCTGCTGGATTTGTAAGTATACCACATGCACTTGCTATTGGTTTTATCGCAAGTATTGTAAGTAATCTTGTTGTAAGCAGTTTTCCTAAAGGAAAAATCGACGATGCTCTTGACGTATTTGCTTGTCACGGTGTTGGCGGTATGGTAGGTATGCTTTTAACTGGTGTATTTGCTTCAAAATCTGTGAATGCAATTGTAGGCGATAATCAAGGTTTAATCTTTGGTGATGCTACTTTGTTTTTAATTCAATTAAAAGCATTAGTGCTAGTATCAATATTTGCATTTTCTGCTTCATATGCTTTATTCTTTATTGTTAATAAAATTACACCATTAAGAGTAAGTGAAGAAAAAGAAGAGTTAGGTTTAGACATTTCTCAACACGGAGAATTCCTATAACCCATTAATAATAAAATATTTAAGCACTCTAAAAATTGGTTTTTAGAGTGCTTTTTTATACAATAATTAATGAATTCATAATATAGAAATCGGATAATACCATTTGACATATAAAAAAGTCATATGGTCAGTTCGAGCGCAGTCGAGAACTATT
Source organism: Flavobacterium sp. (assembly GCF_031409475.1). Taxonomy (GTDB): domain Bacteria; phylum Bacteroidota; class Bacteroidia; order Flavobacteriales; family Flavobacteriaceae; genus Flavobacterium. The sequence continues at coordinate 42,160 of NZ_JANNXH010000032.1, forward strand.
ATCAAATCATGACTTCTTTTATGACAAAAAAGAATTATACTTATACTTTGGATGTAATTAATAGAAAACTCAATTATTAAAAAATATAAAAATTTAAACACATAGATTCTGTGTTTAAAAATTATAAATTGAATTACACCCAACGGGTTTATACTTATATATTTCTAATTCATTTAAGTTGCAATCTTTAGATTCAAATAGAATATTAAGCTCATTATATAGAATGTAATTATTCGTATAATTATCAAAGCAAAAACCCCATTCAATTAAACGAATGGGGTTTTCTATTAAAACTCAAAGTCTATTTATTGTTTTATCAAGTTGAGTACTTTTATATTTTCTCCTTGTTTAACAACGGTTAAGTATTCTCCTGATGGTAAATCCTCTCCAAATCGAATTGGTGATGACTTGCTATCACTTTCAAATCTTCTTATCAATCTGGCCAACATGTCATAAACAGCCACTTCCACTTTATCGTTGCTATCACTTAACACTTCAACCGTAAATTGATTTTTAGAAGGATTAGGATATCCTATAACTTTAAATACTTTAGCAGCTTCTTCAACCTCAATATGTTTTGTATGAACTACTGGATCAGTACAATTTGCCAAACAAGCTCCAATATAATCGCCATGTGCAATATGCGCCGCTACTGCGGATTCTGAAACACACAATTCGTGACATGGATCTTTGCTATTTCCTGTTTTATGACAAATTTTAACTTTAACTATAGCTGAGTTTCCTGCAAAACAACGTGCGTCTTCTGAATACACATTTGTAGTTCCAGAAACCACACAACCATTAGCGTCAGTAACTGTTACTGTAAATGTAGCATTGGCTAACAAAATTGAAGTAACGGAATAAAAACCACCAACCGGCACCGTTAAATGTGTTGATACTGGTGTTGTACCAGGTCCAGATCCTGGACAAGTGTTACCAGTTGAAGAACCTCCAGCACTTGCTGTCCAAGTTTCATCACCAGCACTATTGAGTACATTGCAAGCAAGAACTCTGTTCATCGTAATGACTACTTTATAAGGTCCAACTCCTCCAGAAGGTGTTCCTTTGATAGTTGTTGATTGATCTAATGTGTATCCATAATACAATTGTGGGTTGCTATTTGTAACTGCTAAAGCTAGTGCAGCTTGTCTTGTTACTGTAAAAGAACAACTCGCTGTATTTCCACCTACATCTGTAACAGTGTAAGTAATTGTAGTTGTAGTACCATTTGCAAAGGTCGAACCAGAAGCTGGTCCTGTTCGCATAACTGAAAATCCTGAACAATTGTCGCTACCTGTTGGTGTTGCCCAAGTTGCTGTTGATTGACATGCTGATAACACAATGTTTGAAGGGCAAACAATCGTAGGAACTGTTATGTCTTTTACAATTACTGTCTGATTTTGAGAACTTGTATTTCCATTACCGTCATTATAAGTCCAAGTAACTGTATAAGTTCCTTGTGCAGTATAAGTAGTTGGATTCGCAGTTGTAGCTGAAATCACACCTGCGCAATTGTCAGTAGCGGTTGGAGCTGTTACTGATGCTGAACATTCACCTGTAACTGTTGGTAATGAAGTAATGTTAGCAACTGGTGCTGTTGTATCAATTACAACTATATCTTGGGTTTGTGTGCTGGAGTTTCCTACAACATCGGTAAATGTCCAAGTTACAGTAGATGTACCTTGTGAACTTCTTGTTAAAGGATTAGTTGTTGTTCCCACGATAGTTCCGTTACAATTGTCGGTAGCTGTTGGTGCAGAATCTATTGTGGCTGTACATTGTCCTGTAGCTGATGCTAAACTAGAAGCATCGGCAACTGGTGCTGTTGTATCACTTACGGTGATTACTTGTGTTCCACTACTAGTGTTTGCTGTAACATCTGTAGCTGTCCAAATTCTTGTAATAGTATAGTTATAATGTCCTAAACCTGATACGGTTTGAGTACTGGTTTCAACTAATGCAATCGAAGGATTTCCATCACAATTATCAATTGCTGATGGTGTTGCAGCTGCTGG
>NZ_JANNXH010000033.1:0-11756 GCF_031409475.1 Flavobacterium sp.
GTTTTCTCTTTGAGAATTCCCTCTATTAGATTCCGTTCTCTGGGTTGTATATTCTCTTGAAGGTTCAACTCGTTGTTGCGTGTTTTCTCTTTGAGAATTCCCTCTATTAGATTCCGTTCTCTGGGTTGTATATTCTCTTGAAGGTTCAACTCGTTGTTGCGTGTTTTCTCTTTGAGAATTCCCTCTATTAGATTCCGTTCTTTGGGTTGTATATTCTCTTGACGAGTTACCTCTTGTGGAAGTACTGTTTCGGTTTTGAGCATAATCGCCTTGATTTCTTGAACCTACATTCCTAGTTTCTCTTCTTTGATCTAATTCATAACGATTATTTACATTAGAATTTCTTCTCGAGAATGCATAATCAGGATGTTGTCTTTCGTAACTATTTGAACGATGTAGATTGTACATAGATTCTGCATTGTTACATCTTCTATAACTTACATAATTGTATTGATTGTAATTATTAATGCAAATGCCTAAATTATAGCGGTATCTAAAAACTGGAAATGGATTCCAAGCATAATAATAGTTTGGATAATAGTTCCAATTCCATGACGAGCAATAGGGACGATAATTTGAAATCCAAAATGATGCATATATAAGTGGTGTTGCATAATAAACTGGCTCGTAGATATAATTTGAGCCATACAAATACGAATTTCCAACTACTTGTAGATGAACTTGATTGAATCTGTCTTTTTCAACATCGATAGTAGCAACGTCTTGATAAACATCATAATCAAGAACTGATTGTATAATGATTACGTGAGTGTATTTTTCAACGGTTTCTATAACGCGCAAATAATCTACTTGATCATCATTATTTAAATCTAAATTTGATATTTGTAGTTTAGGGTCATTTAGCCGTCTTTCAAAATCCTGAAGATTTTTTGAATCACCAAAAATTGAAGCAACAGCTCTTAGATCCAGATTATCGCTAATATCTGTATTCGTTGCATTAATTGTGGTTCTGTTTTGTGCTTGAATTTGTGAGGCAAAAAAGGCGAACAAAAGGGTTAATTGTAATAGTCTAGTTTTCATGTTTCCTATAATTTAGTTTGTTATTCATAACTATCCAATTACTGTGCCAATCTATTTGGGGCTTAATATTTTAGTAAAAACATATTATGAATACTGCTGCCAAAAGGTTTATTTTTTTTAAAATATTAGATTTAATTATAGTTGAAGAATTATGTTAAAATTAAAAAAACCAAAATAGAATAAATTCAATTTTGGTTTTTTAGTGTTTAGGAAATATAAAAAATTATTTTCTGGGTCTGTTTTCTCGATATTGTTGTAATAACTTCTTATTAAAATTCTCTTCGGCTCTTTTTAATTTCAATATTTTTATTGGTGAAATAACTCCTTTGAGGCTTGTAATGAATTTTTTACGATTTAGATAAAGCTGATCATCATTGCTTTCCATTTGATTGAGTAGGGCAGAAGCCTCTTTCTCACTCAGTTTGTCTAAATTATCTTCGTCCATTCTATTGATGAAAGATTTCATTTTATGCGATCTAATTTCATTTTGTTTCTCTTCAAAAGTATTATAAAGAGGCCAAAATTTCATCGCTTCATCCGTAGTTAAGGATAACTCAGTAGTTATAAAACCTACTTTTAAAGCTTTTATTTGTTCTTTCTTCTCTCTAAAATTTGGTTGCGAAAAACTATGTATTGAAATCAATACGATTATAAGAAATAGTAGTTTGTTTGTTTTCATTTTTTTAATTTAATAAATAGTGTTCTAAATCTTTACTTTTTGAAAGTTCATTTTCAATAGTATTATCTTCAATATTGAGTTCAATACTCATTTCTTGAATATCTTTTTCATCCAGAAGGCTAACTAATTCAGCATCAGAAATACTAGAATTAGCAGTCAAATAGTTTTCAATTGTGGCATTATCAATTTCTTTTGATTGATTTAATTCATCGTAAATGGGGATGGACAATGCCATTACAAATAATGCAGCTGCAGTATAAGTCCATGTACTCCTTCTTTTGAAAAACGAAATAATTTTTGGTTCTTCTTTACTAACTTGTTGCATTACTCTAGCCGAAAAATCCTCAAAGTAATTCTCAGGAACTGTGTATCCAGTTTTAATTTTTTCTTCGTTTTCTAGTTTAAATGGTTTCATATTTTATTAGACGTCTTTTGTCTCAAAAGGTTTAATTATGGGTTACAAAGGCTTCAATTTTTTTTACCGCATGATGATAAGATGCTTTTAATGCACCTACAGACGTACCTAAAATTGTTGATATTTCCTCATATTTTAGTTCTTGAAAATATTTCATTTTAAAAACTAATTGTTGTTTTTCGGGTAATAATACTATGGCTTTTTGCAATTTTATTTGAATTTCATTTCCATCAAAATGTACATCAGCCTTTAGATTATCTATTGTTTTGTTCTGTAATTCTACAGATGTTATATTGTTTTTTTTTGCTTTTTGATTTAAAAATGTTAAAGCTTCATTCGTCGCTATACGATACATCCATGAAAAAAGTTTGCTTTCGCCTTTGAAATTTTTTAAATATTGAAAAACTTTTATAAATGTATTTTGTAATACATCGTCGGTATCATCATGATTTATTACAATATTCCGAATATGATTGTATAAAGGTTTTTGATAATTTTTCAAGAGTTCTTCAAACGCTTGGTTTTGCGTTTTGGGGTTCAATAATTTTTGAATGAATTCCTTTTCTTCTTGCAAAATTTTAATTTATTCTATTAGAATGGAACTTATTAAATAGGTTTAATCTATTGGATAATAAATAAATTTAAAATTCAGATTCTTGCTCTTTTTCATCTGATTCTGGAGCAACTTCTGGAGTGATTAATGTGGTTGCTGTTGGAGTTTTAACAGTGTTTTTTGGCCAAATTGGAAAATAAATTTCTGTTTTCCATTTTGAGGGGTTATTACTATCTTTTATGTTTACGGCATATACTTCGAGGTGAGAAAAAAGAGCATTTTTTATAATTTTATTTTTTTGAGTAAATTCTCTTGCTTTATCTAGAGCTTTGTCTCTGTGTGAGTAATCGCCTGTTAGTGTGGTTTTTATAGCGTCAAAGGCTTCTAATTTACCAGATAATATATCACTCCCAGAACTAGTGTAGATTGGGTTTTTGATTGGTATACAAATTGAGATTTTTGCTTGTTCATTTGTGGTATCATAAGTATGATAAATTACAAATGGTTTTCCGCTGAGTTCAATGTTATTTTGTTCGCAAAATCCAATAATTTTTGTAAAAACAATTCTAGTATTTTTTGTTAGATTTGAAAAAGTACTTGTAAAGGATTGTTTTAAATAAACGGCGTCACGTTTTTTTACTTGTCCTTCTACTTTTACAGAGAATGTATTTATTTCATAGTCTAATTTTTTATCTAAATTAGCTAAACTTTTTTCATGGATTTCGCTAATAAAATTTTCGATTCCACCATTTAATGCAGAGTAAATTTTTTGACTAAAACCCATTTTTCCTCTTGTACTCCAGGTCACTTTTGTACCACCTATAGTATCCTTGAAACTCCAATTTACATCTGAAACACTCCCATTATAATTCATTTTTTGTGAAACTCTTTCATTTTCTTTTACAAAAATAGTCTGAATATCTCCGTTACTGTCCTTTGCTTCCCAAGAGAAAGAGCCGCCTTTTCCAGTGGTGTTTTGGGAATACAAAACTTTAATTTCTGGATCTTCAACAGCAAATGAAACAAAGTCTTTCCAGTTTTTATAGTCATTTACATAATTAAATACAGCTGATTTGGGAGAGTTAATAATTCTACTTTTTACAATAGTGAAGTTTCCTTTTTGTGTAGCTACAAAAATTGTTGATGCAAAAAGGCTAAGAAGAAGTAAAAAGAATAAATATTTTAAAATTTGCATCGATTTAATTTATTTTGTTCTGTAAAGTTAGAAATTTTATCGTTTGAAAAATACCTTTATAATAAATAATATACCAATAAAAAGTAAAAATCCTAACAAAATTTTATAGTTTCCTTTATAATATATTTTGTGTAATGCTAAATCTTTGCGGTAAGCATAAATCATTGCTATAACAAATGCAATAAAAAAACAGCCTGCAAAAAGTAATTGTCCTGTGCTAAACATAGTTAAATATTTTTTTTACAAATTTAGGGTATTGTTTAATAAAAGCACTAATTTGCCTGTTCAATTAATCAAATAAAATTATGCAAAAACAAATCAACGCTGTCAAGGATTTTCATACTGCTTTCGTAATTGGTTATAGTGAAGCTCCTGTAGCGGACTTAGGTGAAATCAAAAATACGCTTCGCTATAATTTGATGAAAGAAGAAAATGAGGAATATCTGGAAGCAGTTCAGAATAATGATTTAATCGAAATTGCCGATGCGCTTGGTGATATGATGTATATTCTGTGTGGAACAATAATCGAGCACGGTTTGCAACATAAAATTGAGGAAGTTTTTGACGAAATTCAACGAAGTAATATGAGTAAATTAGGACAAGATGGAAACCCGATATATCGTGAAGATGGAAAAGTGATGAAAGGACCAAATTATTTTAAACCTGATTTTTCGAAAATACTTGGCGGAAGTTAGCAATTATCAGTTTTCAGATTTTAGTTGGGTAAAAAAGAAAGAGCGATTTTCAATTTTGAAAATCGCTCTTTCTTTTTATCTTAAACACGGACCACTACCAACTACACTTTTACAGTCCAACCAAAAGTATCTTCGGCTAGCTTATGTTGAATGTTTGTCAATTTATCTTTAAGTTGTAATGCTATTGAATTTTCAATTTTAGGTAATTCATAATAAATATCCTGAAATGAGAATCCAATAATTGGGTTAACAACTGCAGCAGTTCCTGCACCAAAAATTTCTTTTAAGCTACCGTTTTTGGACGCTTCAATTAGTTCCGAAACTAATACTGGACGAATGTCTACGTTTATTCCTTCATTTTTAGCCATATCAATTAGGCTTTTTCTAGTCACACCATCAAGGATTCTTTCGCTTATTGGAGCGGTTAATAATGTGTCGTTTATTCTAAAAAAAACATTCATTGTGCCAGCTTCTTCCATTTTTGTATGTGTGGCATCATCTGTCCAAATCACTTGTTGGAACCCCGCTTTGTTGGCTAAATTTGTTGGATAAAACTGTGCAGCATAATTCCCTGCAGCTTTTGCAGCACCTATTCCACCATTTGCAGCTCTACTGAAATGTTCGGCGATTAATACTTTTACCTCTCCAGAATAATATGATTTTGCAGGAGAAAGTATGATCATAAATTTATAATCATCGGATGGATTTGCAATAACACCAGTTCCGGTTGAAATCATAAATGGTCTAATGTACAAGGTATTTCCTTTCCCTTTTTTAACCCAAGCTTCGTCTAATTGCAACAATTGATTGAGACCATCCATAAAAATGTCTTCTGGGACTTCGGGCATTGCCATTCGTATTGCAGATGTATTGAAACGTTTGAAGTTTTCATCAGGTCTAAAAAGCCATAGATCATTATTGTCATCTTTGTATGCTTTCATACCCTCAAAAATGGCTTGGCCGTAATGAAAAACTTTTGCCGAAGGATCAAGTAAAAATGGTTTGTATGGTTTGATTATTGGTGTTTGCCACTCTCCATTAGTATAATCACATTCAAATAAATGATCTGTAAAAACAGCTCCAAAATTTAAATTTTCGAAATCTACTTCGTTTATTTTTGAAGTTGCAGCTTTAATTATTTCAATTTTGTTGGTTTGAGTTGTACTCATAATAGATTGTTCTTTTATACTAATTTTAAAAAATCGACAACGCTTCAAAAATTTAGTTTTGTTTAATGCTTACAAAATTAAATAAAAATCGAGATAATCCTTGCTAAAAAAATATTAATTGCAGCATTTAACTGCGATTTATTTATATTTTAATAAATTTATAAAATAGTTGACAATTTATATGGAATTTCTAAAAAATACAGATTTTTTAGAAGTATCTGTTTTTGTTTTGATTAAATTTGACATTCTGAACGACTTGAAAACAAGTCAAAATATTAAAAACACCTTTGGAAAGAGAAATTATCAAAACTCATGACGGCTCAACCACAATTCATATAAAGGAATGGGACGAATGTTATCATTCTAAATTTGGAGCAATTCAAGAAGCAAATCATGTTTTTATAAAAAATGGACTTAATTTATTTCAAAACAAAAAAATTTCAATTTTAGAAATTGGATTTGGAACAGGATTAAATGCTTTTATCACTTTTTTAGAATCAAAAAAACGAAGTCTAGCTCTAAATTATGTTGGAGTGGAAGCCTATCCAATTTCTTTAGCCGAAGTAAACGCAATGAATTATGTGTCTGAATTGAATGCAGAAAATGAAACTATTATTTTCGAAAAAATGCATAACAGCAATTGGGAAGAAAAAATTGATTTAAGTGAAAGTTTTACTTTGACAAAACGCAAACAGTTTTTTGCAGATATTGTTGATTTAGATTGTTTCGATTTAATTTATTTTGATGCTTTTGGATATAGAGTTCAACCTGAATTATGGAGCACTGCACTATTTAAAAAAATGTACGATGCGCTCAAGCCAAACGGAATATTAGTTACTTATGCTGCACGTGGCGTGGTAAAACGTAGCATGATTGAAGTAGGATTTACAGTTGAAAAATTAGCTGGTCCACCTGGAAAAAGAGAAATGTTTAGGGCACGAAAAAATTAAAATAATTTTGTTTTCACACCGTTTTATTTTCGATTTAGTTTGAATATAAAATTTTGTTAAACAATAATAATATTAATAATTACGTTATATATTTGTTTACAAATTTCCTTGTTACTATTTCTAATTTTAACCTCTAAATCTTAATTTATTATGTCGAAAATAATGTTTGATTATACTAAATCAGTTCTTGAAAGAGTTAGTTTTGACCCCATTCTTTTTTGTAAAGAATTAGAAAAAGCAATAAAAGCATTATTACCCTATGAAATTGAAGAATTGCGAGAGTGGTTACAACAATTTACAACAGGTAAACCTGAATTAAAGTTATGTTTATTGATAGTTAATATTTAAAAAAAGGAACCAATTTTGGTTCCTTTTTTTTATCTTTTTTGAATTGGGCTTATAATTTCAACATTTTGAAAAACTATGGCTCCTTTTATAATTCCTGCTATTGTATTGCTTAATGCATTAATGATATGAATTTTTAATTCGCTTTTAGGATAAATTAGGCTTACTTCTCTAGCTGGTTTTGGTTCCTTAAAGTGTTTTAGTTTTGTTTTATCTTTATCCTTCAAATCCAAAGTATGTAAGTAGGGCAGCAAGGTAATGCCTAAACCTTCATCTGCTAATTTTATTAGAGTTTCAAAACTACCGCTTTGTATTTGGAAATGATCAATTTCTATAGTACTGGCACTTTTGCACAGATTTAAAATTCCATCTCGAAAGCAATGTCCGTCTTGCAAAAGCAAAATTTCTTCAATATTTAAATCAGAAATCTCAATTTCAGATTTTAAATTAATTGTATGATTTTCAGGAATATAAGCCACAAATGGTTCGAAGTACAACACTATTTCTTTTATGTTATGATCCTCAAGTGGTGTAGATGCAATCGCTGCATCTAGTTTTCCGTTTTTTAAACGAATAATAATTTCATCTGTATTGAGTTCTTCAATAATGAGTTTTACTTTTGGATATTTTTTGATAAAATTATTCAAAAACATAGGTAATAAAGTAGGCATTATGGTAGGTATTATTCCCAATCTAAATTCGCCACCAATAAAACCCTTTTGATGCTCTACGATTTCTTTAATTCTATTAGCTTCAATTACAATATTCTTGGCTTGATTTACAATTTTTTGTCCAATATCTGTGAGTTGAATTGGTTTTTTGGTTCGATCAAAAATTAAAATTTTTAGTTCTTCCTCGATTTTTTGTATTTGCATACTCAATGTAGGTTGAGTTACAAAACATTTTTCGGCTGCTAGTGTGAAATTTTTATGTTCAGCAACTGCGAGAACATATTGAAGTTGTGTAATGGTCATTGTATAGTAATTTATGATGCAAATATAAAAAACTATCATTTTTAATTATGAAAATTTATGAAATAATTTTATGTTTAAATAACATTAAAATTTTAATACGTAAATTTTAAAATAATTTTACTCGATCTCTTCTAAATTCTCGTTAAAAGAGGAAGGCAATAATTGAGGAATAAATTTTATTAAAATAGGGAGTAATAAGCTTCCGCCTGGAATTAGAAAAATAGTTAGTGAAGGTATGGTTTTGCAAATGTCCAACAGTTGACTTTTTACTTTTTTCTTTTCTTTTTCATCCAAGTCTCTTTTAGTTGAAATCGCTAGTAAAATCATCAATTCTTTACTTTGTGAAATTTCTTTTGTGAGTCGTTTATTATTTCTAATAATCAATTTAACCACGTTTTGTGTGGTTTGATCATAGAATTTTTTAACTGGGTTAGAATAATTAAAATACGGAATATTGTTCTTATTTATAGTAATAAAGGAGTCCGTATTTATAATGCTTTCGGACACAAAATTATCAGAAACGCCCATATTTTCTGCTAATTTATATAAAAAATAAGCTTCGTTATTTTCAATTACTCCATCGCTCCACAATGCCATTCCTGCTAAATCAATTAGGTATTTTATTTCTAACTCATTTTTGAAATAATCTAATTTTAATTCTTCGAGATTTTGAACATTTAACTTGGTGTATTTATTATAACGAACAGATGCTTCGAATAGTTTTATTAATAAATCATCGTGTTTTGACTTATTTGATTTTGTTTTTAATGCAAGTGTAATAATACTAATGGCAGTTTCTTCAATTTTTTTTAAGTATTTCGCAGGAATTGAACTTTCGTTTAAAAAGTGTTGAAAGGCCAAAACATCTACAAAAAGTAATGCATTAGTTACAACATGCGAGAAGTTTTTGCTTATAATGTTATCGTTTGTTTGTACTCGTTCGTCTATGATGTTTTCTAAATTAGAAGCGGGAGTTCCGGTAGGCAATACTTTTTTTAATAAATTAAACCCTTGAGGATTCATTTCGTTATAGAAGGATATTGCTTTAGAAATAAAAAATTTTGAGTCCGTATCGTTTGTTGATAATCTATAGACTGAGTAAAGTGTGTTGAGTAATGCAACTTTAGAAATTTCGTTTTGTAACCAACTATTTGTATCAAAAGTAATAGAGTTGTCAATGGAAATTATGTGCCCATAAATAAACCCGGTTGCTCTAATTTTATTATAAAGCACACTTGGGTCTTCAATTGCCGGAGACAAAATTGATTTTTGCTCTGCGAAAAATTTTACTATCCAACCGTTTGCCGAAGGGTTAATCATTGCCTTAATTTATGGCACAAATCTATGATTTTTTAGCAATACAAATATTTTTTTTATGTTGCTTTTTTATTAATAATTCCCTCTTGATTTTATATTTTTTTGACAAAGTTCTATAATTTCTTTAATTCTAGTATTCCTTGTTTCTTGACGTTTGGCTTGGTTGAGCCAGTACAAATAACTTTTTCTGTAGGATGGACTAAATTTATTATAATTATCAAAAGCCATTTTTTGTTGCTCGAAAGCTAGTAATAAATCTTCTGGAATTAGTAGATTTTCAACTGCATCTAATGCTTCCCATGAACCATTTTGTTTTGCAGTATTAATTTTTGCTAAACCGCTTTCATGAATTAAATTTTCTTTGAGCAGTTTTTCGATGTAGGTTTTATTGAGTTTACTCCAAACGCTTTTGTCTTTCCGAGGAGTAAACATTTGTTTTCTTCGTTCTTCGTCCAGTTTTTTTACAGTAGAGTCAATCCAACCATAACAAAGTGCAACTTGAACAGCTTCTTCCCAACGCATACTTTCATTGGCACTATTTACGCGATAAAAAATCAAGTAAATTCCTTTAGATAAATGATGATTTTCATGCAACCAATGGCGCCATTCTATTGCGTTTTTAAAATAATACTGTTCTTTATCTTCCAATAAATTCTTATTTAATAATTGCAGTACAAGCCACTCTTGCTCCGGAATTTCCAGTAGGTTGAGTTACGAAATCATCTGCTCCAGCATGAACAATTAACCCTTTTCCAAGTATGTCTTTTGTGTCATCGCCGCAACCTATACACCATTCTGTTGTTGTTAAAGTGATGGTTCCATTACCATTTTCATCAGCAGTAAAATTGCCAATATCGCCTTTGTGATACTCTTCGACACCCCATTTTCCGTGCTTTTTGAAAGTGGGATTCCAATGCCCACCAGCAGAGCTTGCATCTGCAGCAGAACAATCTGATTTTTCATGGATGTGTATTGCATGAATTCCGGGTTTTAATCCAGCGATTTTTGCTGCAAATGTAACTGCGCCTTTATTTTCTATGAAAGTTGCTGTACCACTTGTAGTTGTGTTACTTTTAGATTCAAAAGTAAGGGTTAGCTTTTTAGAATCGTTTGAATTGGTATTGGTTTTGCAACTAATAACAACAGCTACAAATAACGCAATTGTAAAAAATATTTTTTTCATGATCAGTAAAAATTATATGTGTTGTAAATTTAAGGTTTAATTATAGATTTTGTAAATGAAAGTTAAATTATAAAGATTATTTTTTGATTTCACTCTAATGTGTCTATTTTATGTAGGTAAATTATCATCAAAAACTGTTCTCGATACATTTTTTTTTTCTGTTTTACTCCCGTTGCTTCAGGACAAAAAACACTCAAATTGACGTTTGCAATAATTAAACCCAACGGGTTTAGATAATATTACCCGTTGGGTGCAATTAAATTATTTGTGTTTTAATGTTGTTTATTGGTCTTTCAAAAATAAATTTATTGATGAATTGCACCAAAGTTAATGCTGTTATTTTAGCTAAAATTCTTGTTTTAAAACCTTGAAAAGATTTAGCATAATTTCGTCTAATCATAAATTGATCACACAATTGAGAGAATAAAGTCTCTATTCTTTTTCTGGATTTTCTAAATATGTAAGGCTGTTTTTTATACCCAATTTGATTGATTCTCATAGGAGTTTCTAATTTTATATTAGCTGTTTCAAACAAATCTAACTGTAGTGTTGAAGACAAATAACCTCTGTCTCCAAGTAACACACAATCAGACATTTGATGTTTTAAATCTTTTAATAAATGTACATCGTGAACACTTGCTTTTGTAATATCTATTGATTGAAAAACCCCAGAAACAGTACAAACCCCGTGTAGTTTGTAACCATAAAACCAAGAGTTTTGAGATGCACAAAAACCTTTATCTGGCGCAGTCTGAAAATCATCTTTGCAAATTTTAATCCTACTATGGCGAGCCATTTTACAAATCTCAAGAGGCATACTATCAACAACAAAATAGTTCTCAAATTCTGTGAATTTTGAATATAAATGCTTTCTGATTTCTTCAGCGAAAGGAAATAATTTTTTCCTTCTCTTATTATACTGACTTCGGTCAATTAGATTAGTAATTTGTCCATTTTGCAACTGATTAAAAAATGAATTTTCACTGTCAATAGACATGAATTCAGATGTTAGACTTAAAGCAACTACTTCTAAATCAGACATTTTAAGCTTTCTACCAGCTCGAATTTCTGTGTTTAAAGAAATATCCAAAGAACTTATAACTTCTAAAATTTTAAAATAATTTTTTACTATATTTGACATAAATATTGGTGGTTTAGCGACTTCAAGATACTGAATTTCAGTATCTTGACCAATATTTATTCAACTTATTTTACTTTAAATAATTGCACCCAACGGGTT
>NZ_JANNXH010000034.1:0-13610 GCF_031409475.1 Flavobacterium sp.
TTCTGGAAAAAATCCTTTTTCTCTGTAACCTGATGATATTCCTTCGTCAGTTTTCCATTCTAAAGGAAACACAGGAAAACCCATTTTATCGCCATCACGTTTGGATAATTTTCCGTTTCCAATAGGTTTCAAAATCAAAGGTAAATGGGCAAATTCCGGTGCTTCCCAGCCAAAAGCGCGGTACAACAAAACGTGCAACGGCATCGATGGCAACCATTCTTCGCCACGAATTACGTGCGTAGTTTCCATGAGATGATCATCGACAATATTCGCCAAATGATAGGTTGGCATTCCGTCACTTTTGAACAAAACTTTATCGTCTAAAAGATTGGTTTCAAACTTCACTTCACCACGAATGATGTCTTGCAAATGCAACGTTTCATCAACAGGAGTTTTAAACCGAATAACATAATCTTCGCCATCAGCAATTCTTTTAGCGGTTGCTGATGCAGAAATCACTAACGAAGTGTCTAATTTCTCCCTATTGTGATGGTTGTATATAAAGGTTTTTCCTTCGGCTTCGTGTTGTTTTCTGTGTGCGTCTAATGCTTCGGCAGTATCAAAAGCATAATACGCATTGCCAGACGAAATCAGCAAATCAGCATATTGTTTGTATAAATGTTTTCTTTCGGATTGGCGATATGGACCAAATTTTTCGTTTTTCCCGATGGTTTCATCCGGAGCAATTCCCAACCATTCTAATGATTCCATTATGTATTCTTCAGCGCCAGGAACAAAACGATTTTGATCCGTATCTTCGATTCGTAAATAGAAAGTGCCCCCGTGTTTTTTGGCAAATAAATAATTGAATAATGCGGTTCTAACTCCGCCAATATGTAAAGGTCCTGTTGGACTTGGCGCAAAACGCACCCGAACTGGTTTAGACATTGTTTTAATTTTTTTTTTGCAAAGATAATTGAATCATCTTGCTTGAGAGATAGATTTTGCATAAAAACCCAAAACCTAAATATGTTACTTCATTTCCAGCGGAATCCTTTTATTCATAACCGCAAACCAAAGCGGCGGAAAAAACGACAAAACCATCGATGTTGGGTAGCCATAAGGCATTTGTGGCGAAACATCATGATATTCTAGAATTTGATATTTTTTTTGGGATTTATAATGGTGATCGCTGTGTCGCGTGAGCTCATAAAGAATAATTCTTCCCAGAACATGATTTGAATTCCACGAATGTTTCTCGGTTACACGTTCAAATCTTCCTGAAGCGAGCTGGTTTCTTTTCAGCCCATAATGCTCGATATAATTGATAGTTTCTAACAAAAGGAAACCAACAATTCCTGCAAATAATGCCAATAAAAACCCTTTAAATCCAAAAATTAAATAGATAATTCCTAAATAACAAATTTGAATTATTGTGAACCAAAACATATCATTTTTTAATGAAAATAAGGAATGATTATCAATTGTGTTTAATTTTTTTTGAATTTGCCATGCTTTTTTATACGTTCCCGTAACGGTTTGAAACCAAAAAGCATAAAGATTTTGATTGTATTTTGCCGTAGATGGATCTTCGGGAGTGGAAACATGCAAATGATGTCCGTGATTGTGTTCAATAAAAAAATGAGTATAATGGCTTGGAATCAAAAGTATTTTTCCAAGTATTTTTTCAAAAAGAGTTGTTCTATGACCCAATTCATGTGCAACATTGATTCCGTTCGCGCCAAGAATAATTCCTAGGCTTAATGTCATTCCAATAATTTCAGATTGGGACAATTCAGCCTGAGTAATTTTATACAAACAATATAACAGTGCTCCATAAACTATAGGAACATTCAAGTAGAGCAAAATATCAAACAATTTGTTTGTTAGTCTTTCCGAAATGGTTTCATCGTCATAATTTTTTTCGTCTATCGGCAAGAGTAATTCCAGAAAAGGGATTACAACAAAAGCAAACAGCAATGCCGAAAATGACCAAAACCCTCCAAAATAAATACCTAAAATACCAACAACAGGAATACTATAAGCCCATAAATATTTCATAATCAATGATTTTTTTCTAAAATTACTAAAACGTTTGCCATTCTCCAATTATATATATGTTCGAAATTTTTAACGTTTTCTAATTAAGATAAATTAGTACTTTTATCATTTATTAAATCAAGTTGCAAATTTTGGAACATTCAAATTTTA
Source organism: Flavobacterium sp. (assembly GCF_031409475.1). Taxonomy (GTDB): domain Bacteria; phylum Bacteroidota; class Bacteroidia; order Flavobacteriales; family Flavobacteriaceae; genus Flavobacterium. Next base: position 2,152 of record NZ_JANNXH010000034.1, read on the forward strand.
TTTATCAAAAGCTGGAACTTTTCATCAAGAAGTTTTACACTAACGAACTCATTCGAGGATTCATTTTCTTCATTGGTTTAGGATTGTTGTATTTCCTGTTCACGCTTTTTATAGAATATTTTCTTTGGCTTAAGCCAATGGGACGAACGCTTTTGTTTTGGACATTTATTGGTGTAGAAGCATTTTTGTTGTTTCGGTTTATATTATTTCCGATGTTTAAATTACTCAAACTCCAAAAAGGAATTGATTACAATCAAGCTTCAACCCTAATCGGGCATCATTTCGCAGAAGTAAGCGACAAACTCACGAATTTCTTGCAATTATCAGATTCTGATATTCATCAGAATAAATCCGAATTGTTGTTGGCTTCCATAGAACAAAAAGCGAATTCGTTGCAACCTATTCCTTTTAGTAATGCTATAAATTTCAATACGAATCGAAAGTATTTGCCCTTAGCAATAATTCCTATTTTGTTTTTTGCGGTGTTTTACTTGTCGGGAAACAGCAAAATAATTTCTCAAAGTTTGAATCGGGTAGTACATTTTAACGCCACATTTTTACCACCCGCGCCTTTTAAATACATAGTTCTAAATGATAATTTGCAAACCGAACAAAACAAAGATTTTATCATTCGCATTAAAACCGAAGGAAAAGTTGTTCCAGAAAACACAATGATTTTTATTGGCGACGAAAGTTATTTTATGGAAACAACTGGCGCAGGTCAATTTGAGTATAGATTTGAAAAACCCGTTTCAAATGTTTCGTTTCACGTCGAAGCCAATGCTATAGTTTCGGAAGATTATGAATTGAAAGTGGTCGCCGTTCCATCGATTGCAAATTTTGAAATGCAACTGAATTTTCCGCAGTATTTAAACAAGAAACCAGAAATTATAAAGGGAACAGGAAACGCAATACTTCCGGAAGGAACTCGTGTAACCTGGAAAATGAGTACACAAGCTACCCAAAAAGTAGATTGGAAGAATGCGGCTACTATTTTTCCGTTTTCTAAATCAGATAATACCTTTACTTTATCTAAAAATATAGTTCAAAACACAGATTATCAAATTATTACATCCAATGAGAAAGTAAAAAACTACGAAAAACTAAATTATCAGTTATCGGTCATCAAAGATCAGTTTCCGACCATCAATGTAGACAACGCGCCAGATAGTTTAAAGGTTGATAAGAGCTATGTTTTAGGACAAATTTCGGATGATTATGGATTGTCCAAACTACAAGTGGTTTATTATCAAAAAGACAAACCACAAACCGCCAAACGAGGACCAATAGGCGTTAAATCTGCGGCGTTTGATCAATTTGTATTTGCTTTTCCTAGCAATCTTCCTGTCGCGCAAGGTGTTTCGTATGAATATTATTTCGAGATTTTTGACAACGATGCAATTCATAACTACAAAAGTACAAGATCAAATGTTTTTTCTAATCGTGTTGCTACCGATGAGGAGAAAGAAGATGATGTTTTGAAAGAACAAAACGAGAACATCAACAGTTTAGAAAAATCGTTAAAAAACCAAGATAAGCAAATTTCTGAAATCGAAAAATTGCAAAAAACAGGAAAAGAGAAAGACAATCTTGAATTCAAAGACCAGCAAAAAATTAATGATTTCATAAAACGTCAAAAACAACAAGACGAAATGATGAAAGAATTTTCAGAGAAAATGAAAGACAACCTTGACAAATTCAAAACCGAACAAAAGGATGAAACTAAAGAATTATTAGAAAAACGATTAGAAAACGCCAATAAAGATTTAGAAAAAAATCAAAAGCTATTAGATGAATTAAAAGAGTTAACCGATAAAATTAAGAACGAAGATTTACAAGAAAAACTAGAAAAATTCAAGCAAAACAGTAAAAACCAAACCAAAAATCTCGAGCAATTAGTAGAGCTTACCAAACGGTATTATGTCGAAAAAAAGGCTGCACAAATTGCAGATAAATTAGAGAAACTTTCAGACAAGCAAGACAAATTAAGTGAAAATGAGAAGGAAAATGACACCAAAAATCAAGAGGAAATCAATCAAGCTTTTGATAAAATACAGGAAGAATTAAAAGATTTAGACAAGGAAAATAAAGAGTTGAAATCCCCAATGGACATACCAAAAGATTCAGATAAAGAAAAAAGTATCGACGATGATTTAAAGAAAGCTTCGGAGGAATTGCAGAATGATCAAAAACCTAAAGCCAAGCCAAAACAAAAAAACGCTTCCAAAAAAATGAAGGAAATGTCCATGAAAATGATGGAAAGTATGGAAAGTGCCGAGATGGAACAAATGGAAGAAGATGTAAAAATGCTGCGCCAAATCTTGGATAATTTATTAGCGTTCTCTTTGTCGGAAGAGAATGTAATGTTGCAATTCAAAAACCTAAAAACAGGTTCACCAGCTTTTAATAAAAACATCAAAATTCAACAAAATCTCAAATTGCAGTTCAAACATGTAGACGACAGTTTGTTTGCAATGTCTTTGCGAAACCCCAAAATAGCGGAAAATGTCACTAAAGAAATTGGTAATGTACAGTACAATATTGATAAAGCAATAGAAACCCTAACCGATTCACAAATCCCAAAAGGCTTGTCACATCAGCAATATGCCGTTTCCTCAGCCAATAAATTAGCCGATTTTTTAAGTGATTTACTCAATAATATGCAAATGTCTTTGGCTGGTGAAGGATCAGGAAAACCAAAACCAGGCGACGGAAAAGGCATGCAGTTGCCGGATATTATCAAAAAACAAGAAGGACTTGGAGAGAAGATGAAAGAAGGAATGAATAAAGGGAAAAAGCCTGGAGAAGGTCAAGAAGGAGATAAAGGAAAAGAATCAAAAGGCGGCAAAAAAGCTGGTCAAGAAGGCGAGGATGGCGAGGATGGAGAAGGCGAAGCTAAAGCAATTATGGAAATTTACAAAGAACAACAACAACTCCGCGATGCGCTGCAAAACGAATTAAATAAGCAAGGTTTGGGAGGAAATGGACAGAATGCTTTGGAGCAAATGAAACAAATCGAAAAACAATTATTGAATAAAGGTTTTAAAAACGAAACTCTTCAAAAGATACTCAATGTAAAGCAAGAATTGTTGAAGCTAAACACAGCCGTTCAACAGCAAGGACAGGAAAACAAACGCCAAGCAGAAACTAATAAAAAACAGTTCAACAATACTTCTAATGCGTTGCCAAGCTCATTGGTAGAATATTTGAATAGCATTGAGATATTAAACAGACAATCATTACCTTTGCGCTCGAATTTTAATCAAAAAGTTCAAGAATATTTCAACAAAAAATGATCGATTTTAATTATGAATCAGACTTTACTTTAGACAATGAAGAAGCTATTGCTGCTTGGTTGTCCGCAGTAATTGTTTCAGAAAATAAGAAAGAAGGCGAGATTAATTACATTTTTTGCGACGACGAGTATCTACATAAGATCAATTTAGAATACTTGAATCACGACACATTAACTGATATTATTAGTTTTGATTACTCGGTTGGGAATGAGTTAAACGGTGATGTTTTTATTTCAGTTGAAAGAGTTTTGGACAACGCCAATGATTTTAATACTTCTTTCGACGCAGAATTAAAAAGAGTTTTAGTTCACGGAATTCTTCACTATTGTGGATACAAAGACAAAGGCAAAAAACACGAACAAATTATGCGCTTTAAAGAAGATGAAAAAATCGCAATGTTTCACGTGGAACAATAGGGTTCAATTTATTAAATTCTAGACACAATTGTTTCACGTGAAACAATTACTTTAAATAAATAATATGATTTTAGAAAGTAAATCTCAAATCAACAATCGTTAATCAACAATCTGAAATCAAATGTTTCAAGAAGAATATGATGTAATTGTGGTTGGCGCAGGTCATGCCGGATCAGAAGCAGCAGCAGCTGCGGCTAATCTTGGCTCAAAGACTTTGCTGGTAACAATGAGTTTGCAGAACATTGCGCAAATGTCCTGTAATCCCGCAATGGGAGGAATTGCAAAAGGACAAATCGTTCGTGAAATTGATGCACTTGGCGGTTATTCCGGAATTGTTTCGGATAGAACAGCGATTCAATTTAAGATGCTGAACAAGTCAAAAGGTCCAGCAATGTGGTCACCTAGAGTACAAAGTGATCGTATGCGTTTTGCCGAAGAATGGAGAATGATGCTCGAAAGAACGCCAAATCTTGATTTTTATCAAGAAATGGTCAAAGGATTGATTATAGAAAACGGTAAAATAAAAGGGATACGAACTTCGCTTGGAGTTGAAATTCGTTCCAAATCGGTGGTTTTAACTAATGGAACTTTCCTGAATGGATTGATTCATATAGGCGAAAAACAATTTGGAGGTGGAAGAGCCGGAGAAAGTGCTGCTTACGGAATTACCGAAGATTTGGTAAATGCAGGTTTCCAAGCCGGAAGAATGAAAACAGGAACGCCACCAAGAGTTGATGGTCGTTCACTGGATTATTCTAAAATGAATGAGGAGAAAGGCGATTCTATACCAGATAAATTCTCGTATTCGGATTTGACAAAACCCTTATCGGTTCAGAAATCGTGTCACATGACGTACACATCGCTTGATGTTCATGATATTTTGAGAGAAGGTTTTGATCGTTCGCCTATGTTTAACGGTCGAATCAAAAGCCTTGGACCAAGATATTGTCCGTCTATCGAAGATAAAATAAATCGTTTTGCTGACAAGGAAAGACACCAATTATTCATAGAACCAGAAGGATGGAACACGTGTGAGGTTTATGTAAACGGATTTTCTACATCATTACCAGAGGATATTCAGTTCAAAGCATTGCGCTCAGTTGTAGGTTTCGAAAACGTGAAATTTTTTCGTCCTGGCTACGCAATTGAGTATGATTATTTTCCGCCAACGCAATTAAAACACACGTTAGAAACTAAATTAATTGAAGGTTTGTATTTTGCTGGACAAATAAATGGAACCACAGGATATGAAGAAGCTGCTTCTCAAGGATTAATGGCAGGAATTAATGCTCATTTAAAAGTTCATGAAAAAGCACCGTTAATCTTAAAAAGAGACGAAGCTTATATTGGCGTTTTAATTGATGATTTAATCACAAAAGGAACCGAAGAACCGTATCGAATGTTTACTTCTCGTGCTGAATACAGAACCTTGTTGCGTCAAGACAATGCCGATTTTAGGTTAACACCAATGTCTTATGAAATTGGTTTGGCTTCCGAAAAAAGGTTGCGTCGAATGGAACACAAATTAAACGAATCCGAAAAAATGGTTGCATTTTTCAAAGAAACAAGTGTTTCAGTAGCCGAAGCAAATCCTATTTTAGAATCAAAAGATACTGCTTTAATTACACAAGGTGATAAGATGTTCAAAGTGTTTTCTCGTCCACAAATAGATTTACAAGACATTATTAAATTCGAAAAAGTGGCGACTTATATTGCCGAAAATGATTTGGATCAAGAAATTTTAGAACAAGCCGAAATACAAGTCAAGTATTCCGGTTATATCGAAAAGGAACGAAACAATGCAGACAAATTGACGCGATTAGAAGATGTAAAAATTCCAGAAAATTTCGATTACAACAAGATAAAATCAATGTCAATTGAAGCCAAGCAAAAACTTTCTAAAATACGTCCAATAACGATTTCTCAAGCATCAAGAATCAGCGGCGTTTCGCCAAGTGATGTGTCGGTATTATTGATTTATATGGGAAGATAGAAAAGTGGTCAGTGTTCAGTTTTTAGTGTACAGTTAAGTAGTAATCCGCTAACTGAACACTAAAAACCGAACACTGACCACTAATAACAATATTGTTCCACGTGAAACTACTTTATTAAATTTATAAATTAATCTTTTAGTAACAGTGTTAAACTGAACACTAAAAACTGACCACTCTAAATGAATATTTCAAACAAAAAACATTTTCTTACGGTAAAAGATTATTCGGTTTCTGGGGAAACTTTCGATTTGTATCACGATGAAATTTTGGATATGTTAATCACACATCCGCAACCGAGTTTAGATAATCTGGGCAAGTATTACGAAAGTGTAGATTACATTTCGCATACCGATAGTAAACGTTCTTTGTTCGAAAAAGCGTATCATTTTGTAAAGAATATTGCTTTAAAAAACAAACTCAACTTAATAAATTCACTTCAACCTAGTAAAGGAATCCTTCTTGATATTGGAGCTGGAACAGGAGATTTTTTGTCGGTTGCAAAACAAGACGGCTGGAAAATAGTTGGAGTGGAACCTAGCGAGAAAGCAAAAGCCATTGCCATAAAAAAAGGAATTTCGTTTGTAGAAAAAACCAGTGAATTAGAGAACCATTCTTTTGATGTGATTTCGATGTGGCACGTTTTAGAACACGTTCCAGATTTGGACAATCAAATAAAAGAACTAAAACGATTATTAAAAACAAACGGAACTTTGATAATCGCCGTTCCTAATTTCAAATCTTTCGACGCGAAGCATTATGGAAAATTTTGGGCAGCTTATGATGTGCCCATTCATTTTTGGCACTTTTCTAAAACAGCGATAAAAGTACTTTTCGAAAAAGAAAACATGAATCTCGAAAAAGTGCTTCCCATGAAATTTGATTCGTTTTATGTGAGCTTACTTTCTGAAAAATATAAATCCAGCAAAATGAATTTCATCAAGGCTTTTTTCATCGGATTACAATCTAACTTCAAAGCAAAGCAGCACTTGGAGTATTCCTCACACATTTACATCCTAAAAAACAGCTAAAATCCATTTTAAGCCCAAATAAGAAAACATCATTCCGCAAACCAACACGCAAGCTCTCTTTTTTGAGAAAGAGCTTTATTCGAAAGCTAATAAGGTCAATTTTGATAGCAATAACTTATATCGTTTAAAAAACCAATAAACAAAATTGATACAATAAATAGTTTGCATTTTTTAAACTTTATGTCGGTGCAATCTATTTTTTTATATTTTTGTCAACAAACTTAAAAACTAGAAATTCATCAAAATGAAATCAACGATTCACGAACACCAAAAAAGCAATATTAAAATGATGAGTAAAAACGCATTAGTAATTATCGCACTTTCGATTGCACTTGTATCTTGTAACAAAACAGCCGAAGTTAAGGAAGTAAAAACAGCTTACGTAGATACAACAGTATTAATGAAAGAATACACCGAAGCAAAAGATCTAGACGCTAAATTTAAAGCCAAAGCCGAAGAAAAAGGAAGACAACTCGAAGCAGAAATTAATCGTTTCAAACAAGAAGCAGGGAATTTCCAAGCACAAGCTCAAGCAAACGGTCAAGCTTGGGCACAACAAAAAGGAGCTGAATTACAACGAAGAGAACAGCAATTAGCTCAGGCTCAGCAAGCGCTTTCACAAGAATTGCAACAAGAAAACGGAACAGAAATGGATTCTTTGGTTAGTAACGTGAAAAAATTTATCAAAACCTATGGTAAAGAAAAAGGATATTCCTACATCTACGGAACAGGCGACGCCGCAACCGTTTTATATGCCGAAGATAAATATGATATCACAAAAGACATCATCAAAGCCTTGAATGATAAATACAAAGCACCAGCTGTTAAAGAAGAAGTTAAAAAGTAATAGACTCAACCAAAACAAAAAAACGTTTTCAATATTTGAAAACGTTTTTTTTTGTAAATAATTGAATTAACAATTCATCATTTTACTTTGGCAACACAACGGAATCAATAACGTGAATTATTCCGTTTGAACAAACGATGTCTACAGCTGTAATTGTGGATTTGTTCCCTTTTTCATCTGTTAGGATAACATTTTTCCCTTCAATAGACCCAATCAATTTTCCACCTTGCACTGTGGTCAATGTTGCAGAACCATTACCAGCTTTAATAGCTGCAACGACCGCTTTACTGTCTAAATTACCTGCTACAACGTGATAGGTTAAAACAGCTTGTAAAGTTGATTTGTTTTCTGGTTTTAGTAAGGATTCTACAGTTCCATTTGGCAGTTTAGCAAAAGCTGCATTTGTTGGAGCAAAAACGGTAAATGGACCTTTTCCTGAAAGAGTTTTTACTAATTCTGCAGCAGTTACCGCAGCTACCAATGTCGTGTGATCTGGAGAGGCGATCGCATTTTCAACTACTGTTTTCGAATTCTGAGCAAGTGCAGCAATGGAGGTTAAAGTTGTAAAAAAGACAACACCTAATAATTTAATTGATTTCATAATTTAATTTTGTTTAATTGTTTGTAAAATTCGTTAAACAAAACTACAACATTAATTCGTTGTGAAATTTAGTTTAACAAATATTTATAGTATGATTGATTTCTATTGAAAAATTACATTTCGTTGAAAATCAGGTAAAATAGTATTTGAATTGTTTTACGATATACCTTAAATCGGTTTTTATGTTGTTGAATAGATTGATTGCCAAATAAGATTAATACAAAAAACCAATAAGTTTTGTCGCCTCTTATTTACAGTATTGACAAACAATATTTTATATTTGTTATTTTAACATACGCCAAATGCAAACCATTTCCCCAGAAGCACTTTACACCATACAATTCATCAATCAAACGCATCGTTCTATTTTCCTTACTGGAAAAGCAGGAACAGGAAAAACCACATTGCTGCGGGAGATTATCCAAACCACACACAAGAATTGTGTAGTTGTTGCACCCACAGGAATTGCAGCTTTGAATGCTGGCGGAGTTACCATTCACTCCATGTTTCAGTTGCCGTTTGGTGGATTTATTCCAGATAATTCAGCACCACAATTCTCGGAAAATACCAAATTCGAAACCCGATCCACTTTGCGCAGACACTTTAAAATGAGTGGTTTGAAGAAAGCAGTTATCAAAAACATGGAATTGCTCATCATTGACGAAGTCAGTATGCTTCGCGCTGATTTGCTCGACGCTATGGATTTTATGATGCAAACCGTTCGTAAAAAAAGCACTCCTTTTGGCGGAGTTCAAGTGTTGTTTATTGGTGATTTATTGCAATTACCACCTGTAATTCGGGACGAAGAATGGCGCACCTTGCGAACGTATTACAAAGGGAAATTCTTTTTTCATTCGCATGTAGTGCAGCAAAATCCACCGTTGTATATCGAGTTATCCAAGATTTTTCGTCAAACAGACGATGCTTTTATTTCGATTTTGAATAATTTACGGAACAACCAGATTTCTCCCGAAGACATTCAGAATCTTAATCAATATGTAAAACCAGATTTTGATTTAAAAGCTAATAAAGGCTATATTACATTAACAACGCACAACGCCAAAGCCGATTCAATGAATGCTCAAGCTTTGGCAGATTTAGAAGAAAAACTAGTCAAATACAAACCCGAAATCACAGGCGATTTCCCAGATAAAATTTATCCAGTAGAGGAAAATTTACAACTCAAAGTAGGTGCACAAGTGATGTTTGTGAAAAACGATTTGTCGTTTGATAAAAAATATTTCAATGGCAAAATGGGAATTATCAAATCCCTTTCGAGTAAAGAAATTCTGGTTCATTTTCCCGAAGAAAACACGACTATCGAAGTCGAAAAATACGAATGGCAAAACATTCGCTACAAAGTAGATGAAATGACTAAGGAAATCGAGGAAGAAGTCTTGGGAACGTTTGTTCATTATCCTATAAAATTGGCTTGGGCAATAACGGTTCATAAAAGTCAAGGACTAACTTTTGACAAAGCTGCGTTAGATGTTTCGCAGGTTTTTCTTCCAGGACAAGCCTATGTTGCCTTGTCGCGTTTGCGCTCGTTAAATGGTTTAATTTTACTTTCTCCGTTGCAAATGAATGGTATTTCGAATGATCAGGATGTAATGGATTATTCGCTCAATAAAGCCACCGATTCTTTTTTAGAAAACGCCTTGCATCTGGAAACCAAAAATTTCATTCATAATTATTTGACAACCACATTTGATTGGTTTGAACTAGCACAAGAATGGCGCAATCACAGGTTCAGTTATAACGAAGATTCCGAAACTTCATCCAAGTCAAAGTATGCCGTTTGGGCAAAAAATCAAGCCGAAGCTATGGAACAACTTTTGGAACCATCCAAAAAATTTATGTTGCAATTGAACAAAATTTTCAGTCAAGAAACCGTAGATTTAAATCATGTTTCCCAGCGTATTGACGCTGCGTTTAATTATTTTATGGCACCAATGGACAACTTGGTTTTCGAAATTCTTTGGAAACTCGAAGAAGTCGTGCGCATCAAAAAAGCGAAAACGTTTCACGACGAACTAGTTGCCCTCGAAGAACTGCAAGTAAAAGCGGTTTTGCGATTAATGAAAGCCAAATTATTGATAGCAACCGTTGTTGCAGGAGAAACTATTTCGAAAGAAAAATTAACTTCCGACGCTATTAAATATTATAAAATAAGGAAAACAGAAATTATTCGTTCTAAATTTAAAGAGGTAAACGTAACTTTAATCGAAGACGAAATCGACTTGGAACGGTATGTAAAAAACAAAAAAACCACCAAAGAAACCAAGAAATCAACCGTTCAGGAAACCTACGAATTGTGGCTCGAAAAGAACACCATTAAGGAAATCGCTGCCATTAGAAAATTCACTCCCGAAACTATTTTAGGACATTTGACCAAATTAATTCAGGAGCAAACCATCACTATAAATGATGTTTTACCCCAAGATAAAATTCTTGATTTAGCCGAAGTTTTCAAGGAATACAACGGAGAATCGGTCTCGCCACTCAAGGAAAAACACGGCGAGAAATTCACTTGGGAAGAGTTGCGGATGTTTAAGGCGAGTTTGGGGTAAAATCCAATTGCTACAAAATGTTGTTGGCTTGCTGGCGTTATTTCTGTTTTAGAAGCCATTCTATTAATTCGTCATTATTCACGATGCTCCAAGAATGAGGATGACGGTTATTGTCCCGTTTTCTGTAACCTTTATTTTGTGTTGTTATTAATTCTGCTTTTGGATTTCCAAGTCTATTTAGTTCGTTAATCATTGCTGAACATTCAGTAGTATTCATACTTGTTAAGTCCGCACCACGTTCTTTTAACCACCAATTTATGTCAGGTTCTGAGTATATTCTCAAAGGCATATTGATCAGTTTCTTAATAGCTGTTTGTGTTGTGTCTGAAAATGAGTAGGGCGAAAGATTGTAATATTCAAAAAGGTTTGTTGTTGGACTTCCTCCTGTTTCTTTTTCAAGTCGGTCTATCATATACACGAACTCTTGATTGGCTTCGTTGCCCTTTGAAAGTCTAATATCTCTTTTTGCTGAATTATAAAATCTTTCAAAGTCGAGTGGTGGGTCAATCGCAAAAACTGCAGTTGGTTTAATAGTCGAATTTTCGGCATATTTTATAGCACAACTACCACCAATTGAAAATCCACCAACGTAAAAATTTTGGCCAATAAGTTTGTGTTTTGAAGTTACATCTTTAAGAATTTTGTCAAAAGTTTGTTGGCTTAAAATGTCTACACCAAAAGATAAAACGCCATCTTGAAAAGTTGGG
>NZ_JANNXH010000035.1:0-40273 GCF_031409475.1 Flavobacterium sp.
TAAAAGTAAAGCGAGTTGAGAGTGGTTTGGGTAAAAAAATAACTTATAAGTATAATTCGTATGGATATTTTAGAAAATCAAATACAAATTTTATTAAACAATGGTTTTGTTTTAAAACATCAATACAATAAAGTTGAAAGATCTTTCAAAAACAAAAATATTTATTTAGATATAGGTAGAGAAAACTTTAATCTAACAATATTTAACGAAACTAAATCATACAGTTATTGGCATTTTAATGAAGTTTTTACAGATTGTGAATTAAAAAACCTAATTTTTTTTTCTAATTTAAACACATCTGATAAAACTTATTTTAGAAAAAAATTAGATTATTATTATAAAAGTACATTTAAAAAAAACATTCTTGAAGATATTTTGAATATTCATAAAATGTTTGATAAAATAGAAAAAAATATTTATTACACCGAAATAGCTAAAAACGGTTTTTTTAAGAGAAAACAATTATATGAATCATTTTGTAATAAATATAAAGAGTGAAAAAAGGGTTTTTTTGGTTTTCAAAAAACACAAAACCCCTTTTTTTATTTAATTATTTATAAAGTTTCCTAATATTAGGAAACAATAATAAGTTAGGAAACTATTAGGAAACGGCTAAACATCAATAAAACCAATACTTTCCAACTAGGTTTCCTAAGTTTCCTAAAATAATACATATTTAAAGAGGGTGTAAGGGAGAAAATCAAAAAGAAGCTTCATAAAACTATTTGAGGTAAAGAAAAAATAAGGTCGTTTTTTGCAAAAACGGATTTTTATGCAACCGCTTCGCTATTGCGTTGGAGTTGTAAAGTATTATAAATAAAGAGATATAGTGAGTTTGACCGCTGTCAAATTCCTGTCAAAATATAACTAAAATTGCTTTTTACATAAAGTTAATTGATTTGGTTTTCAGAGGTTTAAAGAAATGTGAAAAAGGGATTTTGTCCTGTTCCCGCTACTAGAAAAGCTTTAGAGAAATCTAAAGCTTTTTTTATGAAAAATAACCACAGGTTCTCCCGATGCCTCGGGACTGTTCCCGCTACTAGAAAAGCTTTAGAGAAATCTAAAGCTTTTTTTTATGAAAAATAACCACAGGTTCTCCCGATGCCTCGGGACTGTTCCCGCTACTAGAAAAGCTTTAGAGAAATCTAAAGCTTTTTTTTTATGAAAAATAACCACCGGTTCTCCCGATGCCTCGGGACTGTTCCCGCTACTAGAAAAGCTTTAGAGAAATCTAAAGCTTTTTTTATGAAAAATAACCACAGGTTCTCCCGATGCCCCGGGACTGTTTCCGCTACTAGAAATGCTTTAGAGAAATCTAAAGCTTTTTTTATGAAAAAGTGACAGTTTTTAAAATTCTTAATTTTAAAAGCAATTAAAAAACAGTAATCAGAACTTCTTTTAAATTTCATTTATTCAATCTTCATTTCAATTAAATAAGTAAAATAATTAAAATTAAGTATTAAAATTAAGTATTAATACGTATATTTGCGTAATAATACTTAATTAAAAGGTTATGATTAAAGTAATAGTTGTTGGTAATGGTATGGTAGGTTATAAATTTTGCGAAAAATTTATATCAAAATCTGGGCAAGAGCACTATCAAATTACGGTATTTGGTGAAGAGCCAAGACGTGCTTACGACCGAGTACATTTAAGCGAATACTTTGCTGGCAAAAGCGCCGATGACTTATCCATGTCAACTTTATCATGGTATGAAGATAATAATATTATATTAAATACTTCTGAATTAGTTTTAAAAATCAATACTACAAGCAAAACAATCACAACTCATATCGATAAAACCTACGACTATGACTACTTAGTTTTAGCAACGGGTTCTTCAGCATTTGTACCACCAATAAAAGGAGTCGAAAAAGAAGGCGTATTCGTTTACCGAACCATCGAAGATCTTGATGCAATTATGGCGTATGCCAAAAAAATAAAAAAAACTGGTGCTACCGAAGCTGCCGTACTTGGTGGCGGATTACTAGGTTTAGAAGCCGCAAAAGCAGTTTATGATTTAGGCTTAAATCCTCATGTGGTTGAATTTGCGCCACGACTTATGCCAAGACAATTAGACAAAGGCGCGAGTGATATCTTACAGTCCAAGATTGAAGAACTCAATATTGGCATTCACCTCAATAAAGCAACACAATATATTGATGGAGAAAATAGTATAAAAGGGATGATGTTCGCAGATGACGAATTGCTAAAAGTAGATATGTTGGTTATATCTGCCGGCATAAAACCACGAGACGAACTAGGACGCGTTTCTGGACTTGAAGTTGGCGAACGTGGCGGAATTGTAGTAAACAACCAAATGCAAACATCCGATCCACATATTTATGCTATAGGTGAAGTTGCTTTATACAATAGTATGATTTACGGACTTGTTGCGCCAGGATATGAAATGGCAGATGTAGCTGCAGAGCAAATCTTGAATGGTAGCAAAACCATGAGAGAAACCATCGACATGTCAACCCAACTGAAATTAATTGGTGTTGAAGTAGCGAGTTTTGGCGATCCATTTATCGAAAATAATTCGGTTACTGCGATTGTTTATGAAAATAAATTCAACGGAATTTACAAAAGAATTAATGTTACCAAAGACGGAAAAACACTTCTAGGCGGAATCCTGGTAGGAGATTCTAGCGATTATAATTCGTTATTCCAAATTTACAGCAACGCTTTACCTTTACCCAAAAACCCCGAAGATTTAATTTTGGGATCTCGTGGTGGCGAATCTACTACACTTGGAGCAAATGATTTACCAGATTCAGCGGTGATTTGTTCTTGTGAGAATGTTACCAAAGGCGCTATTTGTTGTTCCATAATCGATGAAACTTGCGCTACTTTTGGCGACGTAGTAAAACATACCAAAGCTACAACAGGTTGTGGTGGTTGCAAACCAATGGTGGTTGATATTGTAAAAGCAACTCAAAAATCATTAGGCAAAGAAGTTAAAGATGTGATTTGCGAACACTTTGCATACAACCGACAAGAATTATACGATATTGTAAAAATCAACAAATTCACCAACCACAATGAAGTATTAGGAATTGTGGGAAAAGGCGATGGTTGCGAAGTTTGTAAACCTGTTTTATCTTCAATATTTTCAAGTATTTATAACGATACTGCCAATAAACACGTTACTGCACAGGATTCTAATGATAGATTTTTAGCTAATATTCAACGTAACGGAACCTACTCTGTCGTTCCAAGAATTGCTGGTGGAGAAATCACTGCCGAGAAATTAATCGTTATTGGCGAAGTGGCCAAACAATACAATCTTTATACTAAAATTACTGGTGGACAACGCATCGATTTATTTGGTGCACACCTAAATGATTTGCCAGCGATTTGGAAAATCCTAATCGATAATGGTTTCGAAAGTGGTCATGCTTACGGAAAATCACTGCGAACCGTAAAAAGTTGCGTTGGAAATGCTTGGTGTCGCTACGGAATGGACGAAAGTGCAGGTTTTGCAATTGAATTAGAAAATAGATACAAAGGATTGCGTTCACCTCATAAAATAAAAGGTGGTGTTTCGGCCTGTATTCGAGAATGTGCCGAAGCTAGAGGAAAAGATTTTGGATTAATTGCTGTCGAAGGCGGTTGGAATCTTTACATCTGTGGCAATGGTGGCGCAAACCCTAAGCACGCCATTTTGCTTGCTGAACAAATAGACAGAGCTACTTGCATCAAGTATTTAGACCGTTTCTTGATGTATTATATTAGAACTGCTGGACCATTAGTACGGACTTCGACTTGGTTAGAAAAACTAGAAGGCGGAATGGATTACCTAAAAGAAGTCGTTATCGAAGATAGTTTAGGAATTGTTGATGCATTAGAAATGGAGATGCAAGGTCTTGTTGCTACTTTTGAATGCGAATGGAAACAAGCCATAGAAGATCCCGAAATGATGAAACGTTTTAGTCATTTTACCAATTCAGATGAAACCGATGACAACATTGAGTTTGTGGCCTTACGAGATCAAAAAATGCCAAAATCGTGGTAGACTTTAATTAAAAATTTAGAATTAAAAATTAAAAATCTTTAGATGGCTCTTATTTAATTTTAAATATTTTGATTAATAAAACAAAGTTGTTTACGGAGTAAATTAAATTTTAACCCGTTGGGTGTAATTATTAAAAGCGTCAGTTCGAGTGTCTTTTGTGAAGTAAAACAGAACAAAAAATGTATCGAGAACCTTTTTTAATGAATTTTTTCTGGTTTTCGTTACAATTTTCTTGTTTTTCTTTGGGAAACAATGTAAAATAACTGTAGTGATTTTTACACAAAGCTTCACAAAGGAGCACAAAGCACCACAAAGATTTTTTAATCATGCAATAATGATTTTTAATTTTTAATTCTAAATTTTTAATTCAAATGGAAGAAATACTAAATCAATACGAAACCGTAAACCTTACTGATGTAAAAGTCTGGTACAATGCAGGAACAATAGAAGATTTTCCTAGTAATGGTGGCGGTTGTATCAAATATAAAAACAAACAAATTGCCATTATAAAATTTGACCGCAGAAACCAATGGTTCGCTTGCCAAAACTTGTGTCCACATAAAATGGAAATGGTTTTGTCTCGTGGCATGATTGGTTCTATGGACGATATTCCAAAAATTGCTTGTCCAATGCATAAAAAAACATTCTCGCTAATTGACGGTTCCAATTTAAATGGCGAAGACTATTCCATTGCAACGTATCCTGTGAAAATTGTTGACCAAGATGTGTTCGTAGGGTTTTTAGAATAATTATGTATCTTTGAAAATATACTTTTTCAAATGACAACAACACCTTTTCAGAACGCAAGTGCTTGGATTGATGCCGAAAATGCACAAGATCCAAATATAGAAATTGACCAATCAAAATCCTTCCCCAAAGAGTTATTATATTCCAATAGAATGTATGCCACGCTAATGGATTTTTATCCAAATGCATCCGAAGCCGTTCAAATTGCTTCGAAAGCGCAACACATTTGCCGTTGGAAAATTGCCCGAGAATCCTATCCTATGGATCGTGTAGGGTATTTAAAATGGCGCGAAGATTTGAAAAAATTTCATGCCAAAACTACTGCGGTAATTTTAGAAAAAGCGGGTTACGACGCCACTTTTATTGCCAGAGTTTCATTTCTTATCGAAAAAAAATTACTCAAAAAAGACCAAGAAACACAACTCCTAGAAGATGTTATTTGCTTGGTGTTTTTGGAATTTTATCTGGAACCTTTTGTATTGAAACACGATACCGAAAAACTCAAAAATATTATTCTAAAATCATGGAATAAAATGTCCGAAAACGGGCAACAAGAAGCCCTAAAAATAAAGTTTAGCGCAGCAAATCTTCAATTGATAAAAGAAGCTATTGGTTTGTAATTTGATTTCGTTATGAAAAACAGTACCAAAGAAACTATCGATAAAATCACTTTCAAAAATTTACGCCAACTGTATATTTTTGCCTTGTTGACTATTGCAATAACCGTTTTTTTGAGCCAACTCTTGATACAATACAACCTCAAAAACCAGTTGAGTGATTCTCGAATCATAAACATTTCTGGAAAGCAACGCATGTTGAGTCAAAAACTGACCAAAGAGGTTTTGATTCTAAATTTCATCACCGATACTACCCAAAAAAAGCAAGGAATCCAGCGCATCAACGAGATCATTTCACTCTGGAAATTCAATCATTATGCACTACAAAACGGGAATGATAGTCTGGGTTTTCCAAAAGAAAAGAGTGTTACTCTCTCCAAATTATTTTTAGCCATAAAGCCTAACTTTGACAGTATCATCAATGCCACAACTCCTTTTTTGGAAAATAATAAACACAACAAAAATCAAAAAGAAAATCAAGAATTAATACAAACTATTTTGGCAAACGAAGGTAATTTTCTTTCGAAAATGAACCAAATTGTAAGCCAGTACGACAAAGAAGCTCTGGACAAAGTTACACAACAGCGCACCACTGAATATTTTATTTTTGGGTTTACCCTATTGGTTTTATTCTTAGAATTTTTATTTATTTTCAAACCTACAAATAAAAAAATCGAGAAATTAATTTCAAAACTGATGTCTTCAGAACGAAAAGCTTTGAAACTCGCCTACGACACCGAAGTAATTAGTGAAATTAAAGAAAACTCCGTCAAAGAATTAAAATCGCTCAATTATGCCATGGAAAATACCTTGTTGTATTCTCGCATTGCGCCTGATGGTTCCATCATTCATATTGGAGAAAAATTTTCGAAACTACTACAATACAATCCCTTCCTTTCTGATAAAAGGTTCTCGCAAGTATTAACTCCAGTAGAAAAAGAGCAAGTTATTATAGACCGAATCATTCTTGAAAAACAACGCAGTGGTTGGCAAGGCGAACTTAATATTACCAATAGAAACGGCGACACTATCTGGCTGGATTTAGCTATGGTTCCTGTTACTATAAAAAAAGAAGAATCCGAATTACTCATTATTTGTTTTGACATTACCGAGCGCAAAATTGCCGAGCAAGAAGTGGAACGACTGAATAAAGAAAATAGTACCAATAAAATAAACCATCAAAAGGTAATTTCAAGCAAGATTGTCGAAAACCAAGAAAATGAACAAAACCGTATCGCCAGAGAAATTCATGATGGCATTGGTCAAATGCTTACAGGATTGAAGTTTAGTCTCGAAAGTATCGACCTAGAGGACAAAGAGAAATCAGCTCAAAAAATTGAGTACTTGAAAAAATTATCACTAGATATCATAATTGGCGTTCGAACGGCAACCTTTAACTTGATGCCACCAGAGTTGAGTGATCATGGTATCAACTCGGCATTGGCAAAACTTGCTCAAGAATTAGCCAAACTAACCGGTAAGGATATTCAGTTTTATAATAAAACAAATTTTGACCTGCGACTTGATTCTTTGATAGAAATAAATATTTATAGACTGACTCAAGAAGCCATAAATAATGCTATAAAATATGCCGATTCTACTCATATTATAGTACAGCTTTCGCACAGCAACAATCTTTTGAGCATCACTATTGATGATAACGGAAAAGGTTTTGACGTTTCTACAGCAGAGAAAAAACGAAACAGCGAATCCGGAATGGGATTGTTGTTTATGAAAGAAAGAATTCAGTATATAAACGGTCGCGTTTTTATAAATTCTATTCCAAAAGAAGGCACTCGAATTACTTTTAATATTCCGATATAAAGAAATTTCAAATTCAATAGCACTTTCAAATTAAGTTGTTATTTTTGTAAAAAAAATATTATGAAAAATAAATTATTTCTATTAAGTTTTGTGTTTATAAGTACTATAAGTATTGCTCAATCTACAATGAGTATTAAAAAAGTCCCCTTTAGTGGTTCCGCTATATTTCTAAACGGCAGTAAGATAAGCTTAAATGAAGCAAAAGAAATAGCCAAAAACAATCAAGAAATTGTAAACAAAATAAATTACGCACAAACAAATAGAACTTTTGGCGCTATAATTGGCATACCTGGCGGATTTGCCTTTGGTTATACATTAGGATCTTCATTTAGCAGTAATACAACTATAAAACCTAATTGGGCAATTGGAGGAATTGGGGCTGCAATGATGGTAGTAGGTACAATTATGCAATTCAAAGGTGATAAGCAACTAAAAGAAGCTGTTGAAGAATACAATACAAATATTTCCAAAAATACTAGTTTGTTTAATCCTGAATTTTATCTGGTATCTACTGAAAACGGTATTGGATTAACAATGAAATTTTAATTCTTTTCTCAACATATTCCTATTTGATTATAGCTCACGTACTATTCAAAAAATACGTATATTAGCAACTTCTTACGTATAAATATACGTAAATAATCAATCTCAAAATTAAGTAAGTTATGAGTGATACTATTCGAGTTGTTCTTGCAGATGATCATGTATTTGTAAGAGATGGTATAAAATCATTATTAGAAAACGAAGCAAATATAGTAGTAGTCGGAGAAGCTACAGATGGTTTAGAAGCCTTGACTGTTGTAGCATCTCTTCAACCAGACATGCTTATTTTAGATATTAGAATGCCAAATCTAACTGGAATTGAGGTTGTCGAAAAGCTAAGAAGCCAAAATAATTTGGTCAAAATCGTTATGCTTTCCATGCATGAATCCGAAGAATATGTTTTAAAATCCATAAAAGCTGGAGCCGATGGTTACCTGTTGAAAGGTTCTAGTAAAGAGGAATTCCTCAAAGCATTGCATACGGTTTCTAATGGCGGTAAATATTTTAGCGGTGACATTTCTTCTATATTAATTGGTCAACTTACCAATCCAACTTTAACTTTAGAATCCAAACAATCCATTGAGGACGAACTCCTGATTACCAAAAGGGAAAAAGAAATTCTCAAATTACTCTTATCAGGAAAAGGCAACAAAGAAATTGCCGAAGCATTAGAGATCAGCAAACGAACTGCCGAAGTGCATCGTTTTAATTTAATGAAAAAACTAAAAGTCAAAAATCTGATGGAACTTTCTAATAAAGCCACTGAATTTTCTTTACTTTAAAAATTTAAGATGATTTTTTAAGAATTTAATAAAAATAAGTATAATTACTTATTTTTATTTTTTAAATACGTAATACTACTTATATTTGTTTAAAATATAAGTAGTATGAAAACCACAAACTCTTTATCACAATCCCACCGAATTTTATTTTTAAACACATTAGCCTTCACGGTTTGCTTTGCTTGTTGGACACTCAATGGTGTTTTAGTTACTTTTCTAGTCGATAATGGCATTTTCAAATGGAGTGTTGTACAAGTAGGTTGGCTTCTGGGAATTCCAATTCTTACTGGTTCCATTATGCGTTTACCAATAGGAATTCTAACCGATAAATTTGGTGGGAAATACGTATTTTCATTCTTACTCCTACTCTGCTCTATTCCTTTGTTTTTACTACCATTAGCAAATAGCTTTTTTATGTTTGCTGTGTTAAGCTTTTTCTTTGGAATGGTAGGAACGAGTTTTGCGGTTGGTATTGGGTACACTTCTATTTGGTATCCAAAAGAATGGCAAGGTCGAGCCTTAGGTATTTTTGGAATGGGAAATGCTGGCGCAGCTATAACTACCTTTATGGCACCATCATTATTGAATCATTTTTCTATAGATGACACACAAAATGGCTGGAAATTATTACCTGTAATTTACGGAATCGCTTTGGTGATTATTGGTGTTATCTTTTTGATTTTTGCCAAAAATAAAAAAATAGAAAACCAAACCAAAACCGTTTCTCAAATGCTTGGGTCTTTAAAAAGTGTTCGAGTATGGCGATTTGGAGCCTATTATTTTCTAGTTTTTGGATGTTTTGTAGCGTATTCGCAATGGTTGTTGCCCAATTTTATGAATGTATATCAAACCAGCTTGGTCATGGGCGGAATTTTTGCCACTATGTTCAGTTTGCCATCTGGTGTGATTCGAGCTTTTGGCGGGTATTTGTCAGATAAATTTGGTGCCCGAAAAGTCATGTATTGGGTATTGGGTTCGTCAGTGATTTTAAGTGCGCTTTTGATGGTTCCAAAAATGGATATTACAACTACTGGACCAGGCGTTTTAGCAACCAAAAAAGGAACTATTACAGCCGTTTCCGCTACCAATGTTACTATTGATGAAAAGAATTTTGTTGTGAATCCAAAGGTTGAAAAAGGGATTGAGAATACAATTTTCCCAACCCGAAATTCGTGGCAAGAAGTGGTGGTTACCCAAAACCAAGAAGTGAAGAAAAAGGAATTGTTAGCCAAAGGAATTACCGCCATCCATTTTGATGCAAACATGTGGGTATATTTGATTTTGGTAATTCTCATTGGAATTTCATGGGGAATTGGCAAAGCTGCGGTTTACAAACACATCCCAGAATATTTCCCAACCGAAGTAGGTGTTGTAGGCGGAATGGTAGGAATGATTGGCGGATTGGGTGGTTTTTTTGGTCCAATAATCTTTAGTTATCTATTGACTACAACTGGAATTTGGTCGAGTTCGTGGGTGTTTATTTTACTTTTCTCTTCAATTTGTTTGGTATGGATGCACCATACTGTAACTAAAATCATGAACGAAAAACAACCCGATTTAGCTAAAGTAATGGAGCGTGAATCTTCTAAATAATAATTTATAATTTATTGCATTAAAAGCTTTTGATTGATTTCAAAAGCTTTTTTGTGATTTATAAATAATTATAAATTAAGTATTTACTTGTAAAAACCAGTTTTCAAAAAATAGTCTAAAGGATTATGACTGAAGCATAAATATCGAAATTTAATTGGAATATTGATAACTTTATAGTTAACTTTGCTAAATGAAATCAGAAAGAAAAATTATATTTTATGAATCCTATTTTCAAGATTTTTTCTTGGAGCAGAATAGTAAAGTAAGAGAAAAAATAGCTTATGTTTTCAAAGTAATTAATAGTGTTCAAAATATTCCAGTAAAATTTTTAAAACATATAGAAGGAACTGACGGACTTTTTGAAATAAGAATTGAATATGAAAGTAATATTTACAGAATATTTTGTTGCTTTGATAAAGGAAATTTAGTTGTACTTTTTAATGCATTTCAAAAAAAGACACAAAAAACGCCTAAAAATGAAATCGAATTAGCAATCAAACTTAAAAATGAATATTTTAACTCAAAAAAGTAATACAATGGACAAGAACGAAAAAATAAGAAAGGCTAAAAATTTTGAAGAGTTATTAGATATAGAATATGGTGCAATTGGCAACGAAAAAAGAGATGATTTCGAGAAGAAAGCACAATATTTCATTATTAGTGAAACTTTGAGGGAAGCACGTCGCGAAGCCAAAATGACACAGGAACAACTCGCAACAAAAGTTGGGACTAAAAAAAGTTATATATCAAGACTTGAAAATGGAAAATGCGATATTCAACTTTCAACACTTTACAAAATATTTGAATTTGGACTTGGAAAAAAAATAAATTTAGTGATTGGATAAATCAAGATAGATAATAATAATTTCTACTCTATAAATTAGTTTTTACTAAAAGCTTTTGATTAATTTCGAAAGCTTTTTTTTTGATTACTGAAAAGTATATATGAAAATGAGTATAGAAAATAGGGTTTACAAAAAAAATGAATTGAATCATCTCCTAAAGTCTCCCTCTTTGCGGAGGTATAAAATAATTGTTCCCAAATTGGTAAATTAATACTATCTTTGTAAAAAACAAGAGCTTGAGAATAGTTGCAAAAAAGATTTTGAGAGACTTTTGGGAAAATCATTCCGATTGTGAACAACAATTGAAATCTTGGTTTCGAGAAAGTAGCAAAGCCCAATGGAAAAATCCAAGCGAAATAAAAAACGAATATCCAAGTGCAAGTATTCTGAATGAAAATCGGATAGTTTTTAATATCAAAGGAAATAATTACCGATTAATAGTGAAAATAAACTATGAGTATGAAATGGTTTGGATTCGATTTATAGGAACTCACACCGAATACGACAAAATTAACGCAAACAAAATATAGTCTATGAACATCAATCTTATAAAAACCGAAAATGATTATAATCAAGCCTTAGTTAGACTTGAAATAATCTTCGATGCCAAAAAAGGAACTGAAGAAGGCGACGAATTAGAACTTTTAGGAATGTTAATTGACCAATATGAAAACGAAAATTTTCCAATAGATTTACCCGACCCAATTGAGGCGATAAAATTTAGAATGGAACAAATGGGTTACAATCAAAATGATTTGGCAAAAATCATTGGATTTAAAAGCCGTGCCAGTGAAATTCTAAACCGAAAAAGAAAATTATCATTAGAGATGATTCGGCAATTACATACTAGTCTTAATATTCCAACCGAAGTTTTAATACAAACTTATTAGCATAAAAAACCCCGCAATGTCACACATCGCAGGGATTCTTAAAACAACTAAAAAATAATTAATTTTTATACACCATTCCCATATCTTCGATAGAGAATTTGTCTGTTAATAAGTGCAATAATTTATCTCTTAGGGAAATATATTCGGGCAATTTTACGATTTCTATTTTGTTTCTAGGTCTTGGCAAATGCACTTCGACAATTTCTCTAATGGTTGCCGCTGGACCATTGTTTAATACCACAATTCGGTCAGACAAGAACAACGCTTCTTCAATATCATGAGTAATCATGACTATGGTTTTGTCTCTGTTATTCAAGTTCCATAATTTCAAAACTTCTAATTGCATGGTTCCTTTGGTGAGTGCATCGAGTGCTCCAAAAGGTTCGTCGAGCAACAATACTCCGGGATTTATGGCAAATGCTCTGGCTATGGCAACTCGCTGTTTCATTCCGCCAGAGAGTTGTCCTGGCAATTTGTCTTTGTGTTCGTATAGATTTACCATTTTGAGATTTTTATCTACGATTACATGCTTCTCTTTTTTGGAGCAATCCATAACCGAATCTACTGCCTGAAAAATGTTTTGCTCTACACTCATCCAAGGTAGTAATGAATAATTTTGGAACACAATTCCACGATCTGGTCCTGGACCTTTTATTTTTTGATTGTCTAATTCAACCGTTCCGCCTGTTGGGGTAAGCATTCCTCCTATTGCATTCATTATGGTTGATTTTCCGCAACCGGAATGTCCAATGATGGAGATAATTTCTCCTTTTTTGATAGATAAATTAATATCTCGAACGGCAATATATTTCCCTTTTGGGGTTGGAAACGAAATTTCCAAATCTTTTATTTCTAAATAACTCATGTTTTTAAAGTTTAAGGGTTTTAAATTTTGTTTAAAAGTTTAATGGTTTAAGAGTTTATAAACGTATAATCTGATAAACCTTTAAACTTTTAAACTTTTAATAGGCTACTTTGCTTTCGATATAGGTAAATATTCTATCTAATAATAATCCGACGACTCCTATAATAATAATGGCCGAAATTACTTTTTCAAGGCTTAAAGCATTCCAACTGTCCCAAACAAAAAATCCAATTCCTGCACCGCCAGACAGCATTTCGCCTGCTACAATTACCAACCAAGCCACGCTAATACTCAAACGTAAACCTGTAATAATATGCGGCAAACTATAAGGAATCAATATTTTGGTGAGGTAACGCATTTTAGAAAAACCAAAAGCTTTTGCCACGTTTTTATGATCTTGCGGAATCGATGCTACTCCAAAAGAGGTGTTAATCAACGTAGACCACAATGAGGTAATAAACACAATAAAAACTGTTGCCATACCAGTATCTTTAAAAACCACTAACCCAATTGGGAACCAAGCCAATGGCGAAACTGGCTTTAATAATTGTACAATAGGATAAAATACGAGTTTGCATATTTTATTGGCACCAATTACTATTCCGAGTGGAATTGCTACTATTGAACCAAATAGAAATCCCATTAAAACGGTTTTAATAGAACTAAACAACTGCAAACCGATTCCTTTATCGTTAGGTCCATAATCATAGAAAGGATCTACAATCATTTCTTTCAAAACGGTTAAAGTTGCAATTGGTGTAGGAAGCGCGTTTTGGGTATATGCACTTAAAAGTTCCCAAAAACCTCCAAAAATAATAAGCCCAATCGTTGCAAAAAAAACAGACTTTGATTTCTCAAGCAGTAGATTTAGAAATTCTTTTAATTTTTCGTTGTTTTTAGAATTTGTTACATTCGAGTCTGAAACTACGGCTGTATTTTGTTCTAAATCATTTATTGTTAATGTATTATTTGACATGATATTCTAGTTTAGTATTAGTTAATTTTAACCACAAAGTTCACAAAGAAGGCACAAAAATTCACAAAGCAAAAACTAAGATGAACTTATATGACTTATATGGTTTAAAAAAATTACTTAAAATTTACTTTTTAACCACTTTTAAATAAGCCGCTGGGTTATTAGGATCAAAAACTGTTTTGTCCATAGTAAGGGCGAAAGGTTTCATGTCGTCTGCAGGTACTTTTACTTTCATACTAGCAGCAACTTCTTTGTATAAATCATCCATAACAATTTTTTCAGCAATTGCTTTATAGTTGGGTTCTTCTTTCAAATAACCAAATCGTACAAATTGCGCCATTGCCCAAATTCCGTGGGACTTGCGTGGATAATTTACCATTCCGCCTTTGTGAAATAACATATAATCGTTATCATATACCTCTACTCCTTGGTTACAACCTAGGTTGTAATCTCCCATTAATCGTCCTTCAATAATATCGGCTGGTGCATTTACATAAGGTGCTTTTCCAACAATTGCAGCAGCTTTTTTACGATTAGCAGGAACGTCTAACCATTTACAAGCTTCCATTACCGCTTTCATTACTTTTACTAAATCTGCTTTATTTTTAGTGCTAAATGCGTTATTTACAACCAAAGCTTTTTCGGGATGATCTTTCCAAATGTCTTGGGTTGCAATTTGAGTAAAACCAATTCCTTGTTTTACCGCAACTCCACCCCAAGGTTCTCCTACACAATAGCCATCCATATTACCCACTTTCATGTTGGCGACCATTTGAGGTGGAGGAATCGTAATTATTTTTACCGCTTTTTGGTTTAATCCAGCTAATGACATCCAGTTACGCAACCACAAATCATGCGTTCCGCCTGGGAAAGTCATGGCAAAAGTGACTTCTTTTTCGGCTTTTAGCTTCGCAGCAACAACTGGAGTAACTTTATTCATTTGTTTGAATCCTACTTTCCCACAAAAATCATTAGAAAGCGTTATGGCTTGACCGTTTACATTAAGCATCATCGCAATTTTCATCAATGAACCTTCTTTTCCGCCAACTCCTGTATAAACCGAAAACGGCATTGAATACAAACAATGTGCGCCATCCAATTCGCCTGTTAAAATTTTATCTCTAATATTTGCCCATGAAGTTTCTTTGGTCAAAATCACTTCTACACCATATTTTTTGAACAATCCTAATTCTTTTGCCATAACTAGTGGCGAACAATCCGTAAGGGGAATGAATCCTAATTTTACGGGTTCTTGTGCATATATTGAAGTTAAAGCTGTACCTAATGTTAAGAGTAAGGCTAACATTACTATTCTGAAATTCCTTGAGTATTGTTTTAAAGCTATTTTCATTTTTTTATTTTTTAAATTTTTAAATTACATTTTTTTGGTATTCAGGAAATTTGGAGAGATTTTTAACATAACGTAAGCCCACTGTGCAGTCAATTTTGGGGTTGTAACATTTTTAACTGCGGATGAAGCCATTGTATTAGTAGCTTTCATTATAGAATAACCTCCTTCAATATTGATTACTTTGGTAAAGTTGTATTTCACCGTTAAATCTACTTCTGTACCTAAATAAGGAGTTAAATTTCCAGCAAGTTTTGCTGCTGATTCAAACCCATGTACGTCTAATAATAAAGTCAACTTATCACTAGCAAGATATTTTGCTTTAACGAAGTAGTTTAATAATCCTTGTTTTCCAAAAGGACTAGCTACATAGAAAAAATCCATTGTTCCCCAGAATTTGTGTGGTGTTCCGTATAAAGGGTCAAATTGATTGTTTTGAGTTGCTACTGTAGTTCCATCGGTTCCTGATAAATAATCAACTCCTGGACCAACAAAGAATTTTCTACCTAATTGATAGGTTGCGGTAAGTGAACCCAATCTAGCGCTAATTGTTTGTCCTATTTTATCATGACCTCCTTGATAATAGAAACTACCGTTTAAGTTTAATTTTCGAGTAGGATTTACATTATAATAGATGCCTGTTGTAGTACGAATGTTTACGCCTTGAGTAAATGTTGGTACAGCTGGAGTTCCTGTAAATTTGCTGAAATCATCTTTAAAGAATAAGAATGACATGTCTCCGAAAAAGAATTTTCTGCCGATGTATGCATATTGAAATGATTTATAAGCATGTTGAATACCATTTGTGCCAGCAGCATATCCAGTAGGTAAACCCACAAAACCGGTTCCTGAACTTTGTTCAGTTCTTTGATTGAAAGCTGCTCCAAAATCAGCAGTCCAACCTTTGTTTGCAAATTTCAATACAATTGCATCGTGTCTTCGGGCTTGTTGCAACCAATCTAAACTACCAAGAACTTTCTGATCATCATAAGAAATTTCTTGACGACCTATTTTTAGAGATAAATTTTGTATTGAACTAATAGTATCATTCAACATAATTTCGCCCCAAGCTTCGTGAAGTAATAATCCATCATTAGCATCTGTTGTGGTTCTGTTAATTGTGGAAGCATCTTGTCCCCAAACACGAACATCTTGTAATGAAGCATAGACTTTATATCTATACCCAGCAAATCCAACGTTTAATCTTGTTCTTTGCGAAGTAAATAAAGCTCCTTTTTGATTGTTTCCTAACAAAGTTCCTTGACCGCCTCTAGCTTCAGTTCTTTCTCTGAACTGTCCAGTAACTGTTAATTGAGCTTTTGCGCTATTATAACTTAATAATGCAGAAACAAAGCATAATAAAATTGATTTTGAAAATTTTATAGTTGAAATTCTGAGACTACTTCCATCTTGAAAGTTGCGTAATGTTGGTTTAATCTTTTGCATAACTGATTTGTTTTAATTAGTATAATGCAAATATAAATACGTAAAAATACGTAGTTATAATGGTTTTTACAGTTCAAAAACCCTTTTTTACACCAAATAAAACACTCTTAAATCATTTTTTTATACTGTCTTTTCGCAATAATTTTGAATATATAACTAAAAATCAATATTTTATATAATTTAGTAAATAAAGCAAAATACGTAGTTTTAAATATTTAAACACAAGAGAATTAAAAAATAGGCATAAAAAAAACCATCTAAAATGGGTTGAATAAATAGGATATAAATAAATCTAAATGTATTTATGCTCCATAATTTCTAGTTGCAGTTTATCAATATGCAATAAGCCTATTTTTTTTCCAACCGTTTTAACAAGCAATTCCTTCTTTAAACTTGAAATCACTCGTATCACTTGCTCTTCGGTAGTTCCTGCGTAATCTGCAATTTCTTTTCTGGACAAATCAAGCGCTATTACTCCGTTTGCCTGTCCAAATTTCCTATGAATATATAATAAGGTATCAATTACCCGTTCTCTAACATTCATGTGAGCAATTTTTCGAATATTATTCTCGCTTTTGTTGAGTTCGTCTGCATAAAACAGCATTAAATCAAAAGTAAATTCGGGTACATTATGAAGAATATCAAGCATGATTTCATTACTAAAATTACATAAAACAGTATCTTCCAAAGCATAAGCACCAATAAGATAGCGCTTGCTAGTTCCAAAACCTCGAAACCCAATCGTATCACCGTTTTTGGTCAATCGCACGATTTGTTCTCTGCCGTTAATACCGGTTTTGACTGTCTTAACTTTTCCTTTGTAGACAAAATACAAACCCTGTATTGGCGCGCCTTCGATTATAAACTGCTGTGATTTTTTACAAACAAAACTGTGCTTTTTATCTATGTATTGTTTCATTTGAGCCAAGTGAAGGTGTTTTTTTATGAAACAATTTTCATTGGAACAAGTATCACATATTACTAACGCTTCTTTCATAATAAATTTGAATTATCCCCAAACGATTTGAGTTCCATTATTTATTTCAACAAACTTATAAAAAAATATTCATTTTATACGTATTAATACGTAAAAATACTTATTTTTACACTTTCGTATGATTCCTACACCGTTTCGTAAATAATTAAGAAATAAAATAATGCAAAATTCAGAAATCAAAACTACGTGTTCCTATTGTGGAGTTGGATGTGGAATTATTGTAACCAATGACCCAAAAAATGGCGTTACCGTTGCCGGTGACAAAGACCATCCTGTAAACAAAGGAATGCTTTGTTCTAAAGGCATGAACCTTCACTACGTAGTTAATGATACTTCGGACAGAATTTTGTATCCAGAAATGCGCTGGAGTAAATCACATCCTCTAGAACGTGTAAGTTGGGATGCAGCTTTAGATCGTGCAGCAGCGGTTTTTTCGTCCATAATAAAAAAACATGGTCCCGACAGCGTTGGTTTCTACATATCAGGACAATGTCTAACCGAAGAATATTATTTAGTCAATAAACTCGTAAAAGGATTTTTAAAAACCAACAATATTGACACCAACTCTCGACTTTGCATGAGTTCAGCCGTGGTAGGTTATAAAAAAACATTTGGAGAAGATTCCGTTCCTATTGCTTACGACGATATTGAACTTGCCGATACTTTCTTGATAACCGGCGCAAATCCAGCTTGGTGTCACCCTATTCTTTTTAGAAGAATTGAGCAACACAAGGAGAAAAATCCTAAAACAAAAATCATTGTAATCGATCCTCGAAAAACAGACTCCGCTTTAGCAGCCGATTTGCATTTGCAAATTAAACCGGGCACTGATATCGTGCTGTATCATGCATTGGCAAAAAGAATCTTAGAAAAAGGATATGAAGACTCGGATTTTATAAAAAAATACACAGAAAATTTTCAATCCTATAAAGATTTAGTTCGGTCTAGTTCTTTTGAAAAAGCTTCTAAACTCTGCGGGATTTCGGTTAATGAAATCAAATTAGCGGCCGATATTATTGGCAAAGCCAAAGGATTTATTTCCCTTTGGGCAATGGGCTTGAACCAAAGCGCTATTGGAGTGGACAAAAACACCGCATTATTAAACCTTTCGTTGCTAACAGGCCAAGTCGGAAAACCAGGTTCTGGACCTTTCTCATTAACAGGTCAACCCAATGCCATGGGCGGACGAGAAGTAGGCGGAATGGCAAACTTATTGGCAGCACATAAAGAATTAAACAATCCCGTACACCGAAAAGAAGTTGCTGATTTTTGGGGAGTTGACGACATTTCCGAAAAACCCGGATTAACTGCCACCGAAATGTTTGACGCATTAGAATCTGGAAAAATGAAAGCAATTTGGATTATTTGTACCAACCCATTAGTGAGTTTACCCGATTCTCGTCGTGTGGAGAAAGCATTGGCAAATGCCAAATTTGTTGTGGTTCAGGACATTTCACATAATGCAGATACATCAAAATTTGCTGATTTATTATTGCCTGCTGCTGGTTGGTTAGAAAAAGAAGGAACGATGACCAATTCCGAAAGGCGAATTTCGTATTTACCAAAAGGCATCAATCCGCCAGGCGAAGCACTATCTGATGTAGAAATTTTATTGCGTTTTGCTAAAAAGATGAATTTTAATGGCTTCAATTTCAACAATGCCGAAGAAATTTACAAAGAGCACACACTTTTGACCAAAAATACAAACATCGATATTTCATTTTTAAATTATGCGCGTCTCAAAAACGAAGGTACGTTTCAATGGCCAGTTCCAGATTATGGACATCCCGGAACACCACGTTTATTTACGGACAAAAAATTTTATACACCTTCACAAAAAGCGATTTTTAATATTCCAACCGCTATCGAAAATACTTCGGAGCAACCCAATGCACAATTTCCTTATATTCTCACAACAGGACGTATTCGAGATCAATGGCACACGATGACTAAGACCGGAAAAGTATCTCGATTAATGACGCATACACCAAGTCCACTATTAGAAATCAATCCAATTGATGCCTATAAAGCAACTATAAATAATGGCGATATTGTTGTGGTTAGCAGCAAAAACGGAACCGTTCGGGTGAAGGCAAAAGTTTCTGAAACGATTCGGGAAGGAGTTGTTTTCTTACCCATGCATTGGGGAAAACAATTAGAAAACGACTTGAATCGAACTAATAATTTGACCAATACCATTGTTGATCCAGTTTCAAAAGAACCCGATTTCAAATACACCACAGTTTCAATTGCAAAATATATAAAACCTTTCGAAAAAATCGCAGTAGTTGGTGCAGGCGCAGCAGCTTTTAGATTCATACAAAACTATAGAGAAATTAATACTACCGATGAAATAATTGTTTTTTCGAACGAAGAAAACCCTTTTTACAATCGCGTATTATTACCTGAATATGTAACCGCTGAACTTTCGTGGGAACAACTTTTGAAAATAAAAGATGAAGCATTAGGCAAGCTAAACATCACCATGAGATCGGGTGTTGCAATCGAAAATGTAAACACATCCGAAAAAATAATTGTGGACAGTGAAGGCGCAAAACACACTTTTGACTCACTAATAATTGCCACTGGAAGCAGACCTTTTGTTCCTGATGATGCTCAACTGCACTTACCCGGACGTTTTACTATTCGGAAAAAAGAAGATGCTGACCGATTAAAAAATTATTTGAACGCAACAAATTTACCTTCAGAAGAGCAACATGTGGTCATTGTTGGCGGTGGATTATTGGGACTAGAATTAGCCGCAGCTTTAAAACATAAAAAAGTAAAAATAACGATTGTTCAAAGAGCTTCCCGATTAATGGAGCGCCAATTAGATCGAATTTCGAGTAAGTTATTGGCAGAGGAAGTTCAACTTCGGAACATCTCCATTTATTTTGATAATGAAGTCAGTACTGTTTTTGATACCGATAATCCAAACGAAATTGAAATCGCCCTCAAAAGTGGTCGAATTATCACTGCTAATTCAATTGTGTACACCATTGGAACGATTCCAAACATAGAATTAGCCAAAGAATCTGGGCTTGCTTGCGGTCGCGGAGTCAAAGTAAACCAGTATTTGCAAACTTCAAATCCAAGTATTTTTGCTATTGGAGAAATAGCGGAATTCAACAATCAATTGTTCGGAATCACATCAGCCGCAGAGGAACAAGCGGATGTTTTGGCAAACTTTATTGCTGGCGATATTAGCAGTTTTTATAAAGGTTCGGTTTTGATGAATATTTTAAAATTGGAAGACATTAACCTTTGTAGTATTGGCGAAATCGAAATTCCAGAAAACGATGATTCTTACGAAGAAATTGTTTTTGCGGATTTAGGGCAACGCTATTACAAAAAATGTATTGTAAAAAATGATTTGCTTATTGGCGCGATTCTAATGGGTGATAAAAATGAATTTGCCGAATTCAAAACCCTGATAGAAAGCAAAATAGAACTTGCTGATAAGCGTAATACTTTGTTAAGAGGAAGCTCAAATGCCAAACCTGTTTTGGGCAAACTCGTTTGTGCGTGCAGCCAAGTAGGAAGCGGAAATATTGAGGAATGCATAAAAAGTGGCGTTACTAATTTTACCGAATTATGCCGAACCACGGGCGCTGGATTGGGTTGCGGAAGTTGTAAAACCGAAGTGAAAGAAATTTTATCGAAAATTAAATAAGGAGTATTCAGTGTTCCGTTTTTTAGTGATCAACTTAATTGACCCTATAAAATTGATATTAAATTCAATGGATAGCATATAGAACTAAAAAGAACTAAATCTGAACACTAGAGAAACTGATTACTCAAAAACGGAACACTGATCACTAATTACTGAACACTATAAAAAATGGAATTATCTAGACTAATAGTAAAAGGAGGCGTTATTTCACCGGGAGAATTACGAGAAATTGTGAATATGGGACTCGAACAAGGACTCAATGCTATCTCTTTTGGTTCTCGACAAGACATTATTTTACCCAAAGGATTTACCACTATTGATAAAGAAAAAACGGGAAAACATCATTTTGTTTTTCCTAATGAAAAGAGCGGCAATAACATTGTTTCGTCCTATGTTTCGACTGATATTTTTAGGAATACACCTTGGCTTACGGGAAATAAATTTTTATATGTTTTAGAACAATTCAAGGAACAACCCAAATTAAAAGTAAATATTACCGATCCAAAACAGCAGTTAGTGCCTTTGTTTACTGGGCATATTAACTTTATAGCTTCGCATCACGAGGATTATTGGTTCCTCTACATTCGATTACCAAATTGGGATAAGATGGAAATGTATCCTGTACTTATTTACAGTTGGAATATTGCCGAAGTCTATTATGGCATCGAAAAAATATTGGATGAAGAACCTGATTCTGCAGAGATGATTTTTCAATTGGTCAGCGAAACTTTAGACACCAATAACAGAACCATTGACAAACCTTTGCACATTCCGTTTTACCCTTTTCCGTATTATGAAGGAATGAATAAATTGGGGATTGATCAATATTGGCTCGGATTGTATTGGAGGAACAACCTGTATGATTTAGAGTTTTTGGCAGCCATGTGCGACTTGTGTTTTGATTGCAAAATTGGTAAAATATGCATCACACCATGGAAATCTTTCATCGTAAAAGGAATTCCTAAAGACCGAAAACTAGATTGGGAGAAATTCTTGGGCAACAAAGGAATCAATGTGCGTCATTCACTTTTAGAACTCAACTGGCATTTGCCTGTAGCGTCAGAATGGGCTTTGAATCTCAAAACTTTTCTGGTTCGAACTCTTGACCAGTATGACATCAGCACGTATGGACTTACGTTTGGAATATCAGATTATAACCGCGATGGTCATTATTTTACATCGATTGTTATTGAGCAAAACGAAACGCCAACTGCATTAAAATCGATCAAGATTAGAGCGACCTATAATATTTTATACGCCAAAAATTTTGACCCAAACTCCAAAGAATATATCGTTCACACTCAAGATGTTGATAAACTAGAATTACCAACTATTTTAATTGAATTGAGTAAAAAATATTTTGAAAAATTAGGAAATTCCGTACTTGAAGTTAATCCTACAGCCGCAAAAAAAGAAAAAGCACCACAGGAAATGCACCAATGTCAAGAATGCCTCACAATTTATAATTCTGAATATGGAGATGTATACCAAGGTATTGAAAAAGGAATTTTATTCAAAGATTTACCCGATGACTATTGTTGCTCTTTGTGTGAAAGCCCAAAAAGTAGTTTTGTGATTTTGGATAATGTTGCGGTTTAACATGGCACACATAAATACAATAAACAAAAAGTATAAATTGTAATAAACTGAATATAAAAGCAAAAAAAATAAAAATTGCTTAACTTTGTATAATGAAGCAAAGGTTTTATTTTGATACAGTCAAAACTTTTAGAGAAATTAAAACTAAAATTTCAGAAGAAACCTATGGAATGAGTTTTGAAGATTTTAAAAGTTATTTAAATCAAAAAAGTGAAGAATTTAAAGCAGAGCAAAAGGCTATCTCCATCACAAAAAACAAGTAACATTTCATCCACCAATCGCAATCATACTGCGGTTATCTTGATTTAAAACAGGATTATTCAAATCTTGTAGAGTATTCATTCCTGCCCGAACTTTCTTTTTGTTTTTGATAGAAAAGCGGATCAAATCATCAATGTTTTCATCGTTTCTCAAAGCAGTAAGCAAATCAGTTTCGGCGTTAGAGAACAAGCAGTTCTTAATTTTTCCGTTGGCGGTTAGTCTAATTCTGTTGCATCCATCACAAAAAGGATTGGTTATAGAACTAATAATCCCAAAACTTCCTAGATAATTTTTTATCTTAAATTCTCTTGCAGTGAAGTTTTTTTCTTCATCCAATTTTTGAATTTCCGATGCAAGAAAATGAGTATTTACTTGCTCTAAAATTTCACTTTGTGAAACCATTTTGCTTCTATCCCACTCGTTTCCTGCAAACGGCATAAACTCTATAAACCGAATCGAAATAGGTAAAAATTCGGTAAGTTTAATAAAATCGATGATTTCATCTTCGTTGAAACCTTTGATTAAAACCACATTTACTTTGATTTTGAAATCATTATTCAAAAGCAAATGCAAGTTGTCGACTACTTTTTCGAACTGATTTCTCAAAGTGATAGTTTGGAATTTTGAAGCTACCAAAGTATCTAAACTCAAGTTGATTTTTTGTACATT
This sequence comes from Flavobacterium sp., assembly GCF_031409475.1. Taxonomy (GTDB): domain Bacteria; phylum Bacteroidota; class Bacteroidia; order Flavobacteriales; family Flavobacteriaceae; genus Flavobacterium. The sequence goes on from NZ_JANNXH010000035.1 coordinate 23,694, forward strand.
AAATTGTTTCAAAACCGCTAAATGTCTATCGACGAGAATTCCGTTTGTAGTAATAGAAATTTCGGTTTTAAGCGAAGCTAATTTTGCAATAATTTCTGGAAAATCTTTTCGTAACAAAGGTTCACCACCGGTAAGTCGGATTTTGTCAACACCATTAGCAACGAAAGTTTTGGCTATTTGGAAGATTTCATCAGCGGTCATTAAGTCCTTTTTTGGCGAAAGCAAAATCCCATCGGCTGGCATGCAATACGTACAACGCAAATTGCATTTCTCGATTAACGAAATGCGCAAATAGTTGTGTTTGCGTCCAAAATCATCGGTTAAAATGGTATTATTTGGCGTCATGATTATTGCCTTTTAAAATATGAAAAACATGCAAAACATGCGGAAAAATCGCGTCCATAGATTCTTTTGCACCATTGGTTGAACCCGGCAAAGCCAAAACCAAAGAATCTCCCAAAGTTCCCGCTACAGTTCTCGAAAGCATGGCATACGGCATTCTGTCTTGACCGTATTTTCGTACTGCTTCTTCAATTCCAGTAATTCTGGTTTCTAATAAAGACTCTAAAGCTTCAGGGGTAACATCTCTTGGCGAAAGTCCAGTTCCACCTGTAAAAATAACCAATTGATGTTCTTTGGCGAAAGCCAAAGTTCGTTCTTGAATCACCTCAATTTCGTCTGGAATGATTTCGTAATGAGTAGTTTCTACTCCACAAACTTGGAGTTTTCCGACAATTATTTTCCCTGATTTATCTTCTTTTTCTCCTGCAAAAATAGAATCAGAACACACAAAAACGGCCGCTTTAATTGCCGCTGGAAAACGATTTTTGAAAGACGATTTTCCGCCTTCTTTGCTGATTAATTTAATGGTAGAAATCTCGATGCTTTTGTCAATGGGTTTGAGCATGTCGTACATCGTAAGTGCCACAATCGATGCGCCGTGCATGGCTTCGACCTCGACTCCGGTTTTGTAAACCGTTTTTACTTTGAAAATAATATCGATGTTTAAATCCTTTATTTCATATTCAACCGAAGTAAATTCAATAGGAATAGGATGACAATCCGGAATGGATAGATGCGTGTTTTTCACCGCAAACAAACCCGCTGTTTTCGCCATTTCGAACACGTTCCCTTTTGGAACCAGATTGTTCACAACAGCATCAATTGTTGCTTGTTGGCTCACTTTTACAGTTGCCATGGCGGTTGCAATTCGTAACGTGCTTATTTTATGTGTGATGTCAACCATTGTTAAGTATTTTTCTTCCAAGTAAAAGTTTCGTTTTCAAAAAGTTCTTTGCCAAAAATGGGCACATCGGTTTTTATCCAATTCACGATTGCTTCGGTAGCTTCATAAACTTGTTTTCTCCTAGTTGCAGAAACAAAGACAAACAAACAAATTTCTCCTGCTTTCACAACGCCCAAACTATGGTAAATGTGCATGCAAATTAAATCATATCTTGCAAAAGCGCGTTCTCGAATTTCGTCTAGTTTTTCGTTTGCCATTTCTTCGTAAGCGGTGTAATCTATTGCTACGACTGCGTTTCCATCAATTGCATCAGCTCTTACTTGACCTAAAAAAATATTATGCGCTCCAATAGTTGTTTTCGATTGGTGTTTTGCAATCGAATTTCCAATAAACTCCGAGGGAATTGCGCCTTGAATGAAAACTGTTTTTTTGCTCATACTATTTTTTAATTAAACCTACAAGGTTAAAAAAACCTTGCAGGACTATCAATCCTGCAAGGTTTTTTTAACCTTGTAGGTATTCATTTCAATGGCTTTTGCTCCACCAATAATACTTTTTACATTTTTGAAATCATTATTTCTTAAAATTTCAACTGCCCTTTTACTTCTAATTCCGGATTGACAAAAAACATAAATTTCGGTATTTGAATCCAATTGATACAATTCATTTTCCAATTTATCTAGCGGAATTTGAAGGCAATTTTCGAATGCAATTTTTGGAAACTCATCAAAATTCCGAACATCCAGAAAAATAACATTTTCAGTATTAATTTTTTCTAAAGCTACTGAAGCAAGAATTTCGGTTGTGGCATATTTATTCTTGTAAAATAATTCATCTACATGAGTTGCATTTGTTTTAGCAAACTCAAATTTTTGTTGTTCGTTATTCAACATGTTGTAAACTAATAATTTACCGGTGAGAATGTCGCCAATTCCTAGTATAATTTTTAGTACTTCATTGGCTTGAAACATTCCAATAATTCCAACTGCGACTCCAATTACTCCAACCTCATTGCAACTTTGAGTTTCCCTTTTTTCTTCAGGAAAAATACAACGGTAAGTTGGTCCATTTTTATAATTAAAAACCGAAATCTGTCCTTCAAATTTATAAATTGAACCGTAAACAAAAGGTTTTTGAGTAATACAACAGGCATCATTTATCAAATATTTAGTATAAAGATTGTCCGTTGCATCAACCATAATATCATACTTTTCAAACCACTCAATTGCATTTTTGGAATCTAGTTTATCCGTGAAAGCATTTATTTTTATCGAAGGATTTAATGCTAAAGCCATTTCCTTTGCTTCAAGAACTTTTATTTTTCCAACAGAATTTGCTTTGTAAATCACTTGACGTTGCAAATTGGAAATGTCTATTGTATCGTCATCAATTATTCCTATTTCTCCAACTCCAGCTGCCACTAAATACGGCAAAACCGCTGACCCTAAACCACCAACGCCAATGATTAAAACTTTGGCTTGCAGTAGTTTTTCTTGGCCAATTGTTCCTATCTCTGGAAGTATAATTTGTCGGTTGTATCGAGTTGTATTCATAGCTGTATTTTTTATCAATTCCTCTTTTTGGATTAGATTTTCACCTTAATATCATTCCAATTCAGGGAAAATCTTTATAATTTTGTCAATCCGACGCAGGAGGAATGGCAACAAACGTGAGCAATAAATGGAGATTCTTCCTGCGTCAGAATGACAATCAACACTTAATTACTTGCTTTCTATCCTCCAGAAAATGGTGGTAATAATGCAATAACATCATTGTTTTTAAGAATATAATTCGATTGAACTTGGACTATTTTTTGATTTACAGCCACACTAAACGAAAGTTGACTCCAATCGTATTTTTGTTCTAATGCCAACAATAAATCATTCAAAGACATTTCGGAAAAAGAAAAATCTTCTTCTAAAGTCTTTGTTTTTTCAGCTATAGCACCAAAATATTTTACGGATATCATGACAATACATTTAAATTTTGAAAAATAAATTCCTCTTCTGAATTTTTAGTTCGAAAATAGTTAGACAAATTTAAAGCATTTTGAACTACTTCGCCGATAATAATTATAGCGGGAGATGAAATTTGACCATCCTTAACTAGCTTTAATATGGAACTTATAGTTCCAACTACCTTTGTCTCTGTGTCTTTTGTGCCGTTTTGAATGATGGCCACTGGCAAATCGTCTGCTCTATTGTTTTGATAAATCGAAATAATTTCGTCTAGTTTATTCATTCCCATCAATATTACCACTGTTGCAGTTGATTGCGATGCTAAAGCCACATCTTTGGACAATTTATGATCCGAAGTTGTACCCGTAATTACCCAGAAACTTTCGGCAATTCCGCGCTGTGTTAGACTGATTCCACTTGCTGCTGGAACACCCAAAGCTGATGAAATTCCGGGAACTACGGCAGTTTCTATATCAAATTTTTGAGCGTATTCTATCTCTTCACTTCCTCTACCAAAAACAAATGGATCACCACCTTTTAATCGAACAACATGACCAAAACGTTTTGCCATAGACACAATCAATTCATTGATTTGATCTTGACTGTAAGCGTGGCAGCCAAAACGTTTGCCTACAAAAATAATTTCTGCATGAGTTGCATACTGCAATAATTCTTCGTTTACTAGCGCATCATACAAGACAACATCGGCACTTTTTAATGCTTTGATTGCTTTTAGGGTAATCAATTCGGCATCTCCAGGTCCAGCACCCACAATGGTTAGCTTTGGTATAATTTGGTTTTTCATTTTAATTCTGAATAAAATTGGAATTCAATTCGTTTAATTCGGCAAGCGTATTTATGTTTTTAAAAAACTGACTTTTATCGTTTTTAATTGGTATTCGTTGTGTTTTTACTTTAGTTAAAAAATGCATCATTTTCAAATCATTGTCATCAATTGCCTTTTTTAAAACTGGAAGTATTGTTTTCGAATAAATTCCAATTAAGGGATGCATTTGCTCCTCATCCTCATCTTCAAAAACGGTAACATCAAAATTAGCATAGTGCTTTTCTATTAATTCTCGAAGTATTTCGGTAGAAATTAATGGAATATCACAACTCAAAATCAAATTTAATTCGGAATCTGAATTGGCTAAAGCCGAATAAATTCCGCCCATTGGACCTTTATCAAGAACGATATCTTTTACTATTTTGTAATTCAAATAATCATAATCCTTTGTATTGGTAATCAATTGTATGTTACTCGAAATTGGTAAAACTGCTGTAATAACATGCTCTATAAAAGGTTTATTTTGATATAAAACCAATCCTTTTTCGGATTGCATTCGGCTGCTTTTTCCTCCACAAAGTATTGATACTTGCATGTATTTTATATTAATGTCCGTTACTAATCCCAAAAGAAAAACTTGCCACAGATTTCACAGATTCTCACAGATTTTTTTATTTAAAAATCAAACAATTAATTTTACACTTGCTATTAAAATTACGGTTGCCAGAACATATTTCAACACTTTATTCGAGAAATAGCCGCTGCCATAATAGGCGCCCAACATTCCGCCAAAAACAGCTATTGGAACTAAATAAAAACTTTCGGTTGGAAACGTTTTGTCGCTCATAAAATAACCCAAAAGTCCTGCAATTGAGTTTACAAAAATAAATATACTCGAAATCGCAGCCGTTTCTTTGAGCGTTGCCCAACCCAATAATAAAATGATTGGACTCAAAATAACTCCGCCACCAATACCCAACATTCCTGATAATAAACCTATTCCTAAACCTATTACCATGGCTAACGGAATGTTGATTTTAGTAGTTTGGGTTTCTTTAACATTAAAAAATCCAAACAATCGCAATGCTGCTAAAATCAATATTATTCCTAGTAATGTTTTGTACAAACTATTTTCTAAAGGAATCATTCCACCTATAAATGCCGCTGGAACTGATGTAATTGCAAAAGGATAAAACAATCTGGGTTTGAAGAAATCTTTTTTATAATAAAAGAAAAAAGAAATTCCTGAAACAAACAAATTAAGCAATAAAGCTGATGGTTTCATCACCGCAACTGGAAACGCAAATAGTGCCATCAATGCTAAATAACCACTTGCGCCACCATGTCCTACACTGGAATACAAAAACGCAACCACTGCCAATAGTACTCCAAATAAAATTAAAAAATCGTTATCTACTATTGTCATAATTATTGCTTTTAATGAATTGGAATCACAATTACCTCTTGATTTTTTTGAATATTTACTTCATCATAGGCCAAATAAACAAATCCATTTGCTACTGCAAAAGTGTTCAGCATTGCGGAGCTTTGACTTTCTAAAATCGTAACATTTTTGTCATCATAAAACGCTTTTAAAAACAAAGCTTTGCCTGTTGTGTTTTCAAAATCAACATTGATTTTTCTTTTTATTTCAGTTAAATGGACAGGCTGGAATCCCATCATTTTATTTAAAGCTGCTACTACATAGACATAAAAACTCGTCAATGTTGAGGCTGGATTTCCAGGCAATGCAAATACAATTGTTTGAGCTTTTTTTCCAAAATACAAAGGCTTTCCTGGTTTTTGATTGACTGTATAAAACAATTGAGTTACGCTATTAAATTCTAAAGCTTCTTTTACAAAATCATAATCCCCAACTGATATTCCACCGGAAACTAGCACGAGATCATAAGTAGAAAGGCATTTTTTTAAAACTGACTTTGTTGCATTTAAAGTGTCTTTTATTCTAAATATTTTTATTTTTTTAATACTTAATTCCTTTAAAGCCACTTTGAGCATAACCGAATTGCTTTCGTAAATTTTGCCCATTGGTAATTTTTTTCCCGCTTTTACCAATTCGTTTCCAGTAGCTATGATAGCAACTTTTGGTTTGGAATAAACTTTTATTTCTGTTATTCCCAAACAGGCTAAAAACCCTATTGCTGCTGGAGTAATTTGGGTATTTTTTTCGAGTACGAGTTCGGCTTCTTTTATTTGTTCTCCTTTGTTTCTCACATTCGCAAAACGGACAGGCATTTTGGTAATTTCGACCGTTTTATTTTTAACCGTAGTGTGTTCTTGCATGACAACTGTGTCTAAATTGTCAGGAACAAAAGCACCCGTAAAAATCCTAATCGCTTCATTTTTTTTAAATACACTATTCGAAAAATCTCCCGCTTTCGAAGTACTTACCACATCAAATTGTTGCAATTCGCAGTGCAAAAAAGCATAACCATCCATTGCTGATTGTCTAAAAGGCGGCATATCCATTGGCGAATAAATTGTTTTTGCCAAAATAAAACCAAGTGATTTACTCACTTTGATTTTTATAACCGGCATTTTGCAACTATTTTCGGCAATAATCGATAAAGCTTCTTTGACTTGTATCATGAAATTATTTGAAAAGTAAGTAAAAATACGTATTACAAATATAAGTAATTTTATCAAAGTGTGAGGATAAAAATTTGATTATTTTACAATTGATAGGTTATATTAAAAAATTTATATCTTTATCCAAATAGATGTAAATGGAAAAATTCTTTTATACGTTTGGCATAATTCTTTTGATTTACACAATCATAAGTGTCTTGTTGTACTATTTACAAGAATCATTTATATTCAAACCTGAAAAATTGTCAACGGATTTTCAGTTCAGTTACGAAAATCAAGAATTCGAAGAGTATAATTTTGATTTACCCGATGGCGCAATTATAAATGGTTTACGATTCAAAGCAAAAAACCCTAAAGGAGTGGTAATGTATCTTAAAGGAAACAGCAAAAGCATAAAAGGCTGGGGTAAGTTTGCTGTTGATTTTACGGCTCATGGGTATGATGTTGCTATGATTGATTACAGAGGTTTTGGAAAAAGTACTGGAAAACGTTCGCAAGAAGCGATTAAAAGAGATATGCAATTTATATATGATAAAATCAAAGAAAAAATTGATGAAAAATACATTATAATTTATGGGAGATCTTTAGGAAGCGGTTTTGCAACAAAATTAGCCTCTATAAATAATCCGAAAATGTTGATTTTAGACGCACCTTATTACAGTATGAAAAACATTACTGCGAGATATTTACCCTTTATGCCCTTGTCCATAATATTGCGATACCCAATTCCTACCTATAAATGGATCAAACATGTTAAATGCCCAATTCATATCATACACGGAACAAATGATAAATTAATTCCATTTAGCGCAGCGATAAAACTTTCTAAAAAAAATCCTGAAATGGCTCGATTGTATCCCATTATTGACGGTGGCCATAAAAACTTAAATAACTTTGAAGCTTACCATAAAGTTTTAGCCGAAATTTTACTAAATCATAAAAACGAAATCGATTTATCAAAAACGAGTATTCATGTTCAACACAACAAAAAGAAAAACACATAAAGTAGCCCAATTTCTCTTTGTAATAAGTGTTATTTACTCTATAACTTGCTGCATAATGTATTTATTTCAAGATAAAATAATTTTTAAACCTACTGTTTTAGCTCAAGATTATAAATTTGAATTTGAAACTCCTTTCGAAGAAATATTCTTAGAAACACCACAAAACGGAAGAATTCATTCCATCTGGTTCAAAAATAAAAATCCAAAAGGAATTATTGTGTATTTTCATGGCAACAAAGCCGGATTAGAAAGATGGGGGAATATTACTGAATATTTTGCTAAAAAAAACTACGACGTTTTTGTAATGGATTATAGAGGATACGGAAAAAGTACCGGTGAATTAAATGAACAGCTTTTATACAAAGACGCACAAACCGTTTATGATTTCGTCAAAAAAACATATTCCGAAGCAGATATTATTATATATGGCCGTTCGTTAGGCAGTGGAATTGCAACAAATATTGCCTCGAAAAATAATCCTAAAAAAGTGATTTTAGAAACTCCTTATTTTAGCATTATAGATATTGCAAACTCTTGGTTGCCCATTATACCTGAATTTATATACGAATACAAAATAAAATCAGGTGATTTTATAAAAAAGGTGAATTGTCCCGTAACTATTTTTCATGGAACTCAAGATAGGGTTATTCCATTATCATCAGCAAAAAAACTCTTTAAAGCTGCAAATTCTCCCAAAGAATTAATCATTATTGAGACCGCAAATCATGGCAATATAAATGCCTTTGACGTCTACCACAAAAAAATTGATGAACTATTAAAGTAACATTTTATAAAAGTTTATAACACAAAAAAACCATCAACTTTAGACTGATGGTTTTGTATTTATATTTTTTTTAAATTAATCTTCCGAAGCTAAAGCAGAATTTCTATCAACTTTTACTGGTAAAGCAACTGCCAATCCTTTATCATTAATCATAGTTAAATTTAGCACATCTAATTTAGACAAACTACTAGAAACCAGACCACTGAACATATTGTAAGAAATATTCATTTCCTTTAGATTATTCATTTTTTCTATATCAAAAGGAACTTGACCGTTCATTTTATTATCAAATAAACTTAAATGCTCTAATTGAGTTAGGTTTGCAATTGAAGGACTAATTCCTCCTGAAATTTTATTACTGTTTAAAAGCAAGACTTTTAAGTTTTTCATTTCATAAATAGTAGCTGGAATTTTACCTTCTAACTCGTTATTAAATAAAGATAATGTTTCTAAATTGCTTAGTTTACCAATTTCTGATGGAATGCTTCCCGAAAGTCTATTCATAAACATTTCTACTGTTTTTAAAGAAGTAGCATTCCCAATAGATTCTGGAATATTACCTGACAATTTATTAAATGACAAGCGAAGCGATTCTAACGATTTCATATTTCCGATAGAAGCAGGAATTTTTCCCGAAATATCATTTTTAAATAAGTTCAGGTTTTTTAAATAAACTAAATCTGAAATTTCTGATGGCAACTCACCAACAAGATTATTACTTGGTAATTGAATTGATATCACTTTATCATTTTGCAACTCTACACCAAACCAACTAGTTACTGGAGTATTTAAATCCCATTTTGTGATCCAATTTTTTCCATTTGTAGCATTATAAAATTTTATAAGTGCGTTTTTTTCAGAAACGGAAACACTTGCATTCATAACAAATGAAAACATAATTAGTGCTAGAAACGTGTAGGACTTTTTCATAAGAAACTATTTAGGTAATTAATCTTGAGCTAAAGTATGCGATTTACTGTTTATGTGCAAATAAAATCGACAAAATACACAAATTATAAAATTTTTATAATTTTAATCTTACATAAATTATTAAATATTGATGATTTTCAAATAAAGTGGCGTTACTTTTAATTCAATTAAAAAAAAATTTAGTTACATTTGATGTACTAATCTTAAATATAAACTCATGGAAATTAACTTTTTAGCGTTATTATTATCGGCATTATCAACACTTGTTGTTGGGTTTATTTGGTACAATCCAAAAGTTTTTGGAACAATTTGGATGAAAGAGTCAGGAACGACCGAAGAGAAAATGAAAGGTTCTAATATGGTTATGATATTTGGTGTTTCTATTATTTATGCTTTTTTAATCTCATTTCTTTTGCAAATGCTGGTCATACATCAATTTGGTGCTTTAGGAATGATAGGTGGTGATGCTGCAAATGCTAAACCCTCTTATGCAGCCTTTATGACCGATTATGGAACTGCTTTTAGAACATTCAAACATGGAGCATTACACGGTTTTATCACAGGATTATTTATGATTCTACCGGTAATAGGTGTTGGAGCTTTGTACGAAAGAAGAAGTTTTAAGTATGTATTAATATCCGGCGGTTATTGGGTAGTTTCGCTGATGTTAATGGGAGGAATTATATGTATGATGCAATAATTTCATTGCAGTTACAAGTTAAAATCTCGATTAGAAATACTATTCGAGATTTTTTTTATAAATCATTTATGGCTTTTGCCAAATCAAAATCTTTCATAGTAACTCCATTTGCATCATGTGTAGTAAGGCGAATATTTACTTTATTATAAACATTAAATAATTCTGGATGGTGATTTACTTTTTCAGATACTACTCCAACTTGTACAATAAAACCTAATGCTTGAGTAAAGTTTTTAAAAACAAATTTTTTTTCGATTGCATTATCATTAAACTGCCAATCTGTTATATTTAATAACTCTTTATCAATCGATTCTTTAGTAAGTGATTTCATATTTATATAATTTTATATAAAATTAGTTAATTTTATTTCACACCAGAATACTTTAACTAAATTTGACAAACTTTCAATTTTAAATTTGAATTCCAATTACTCATTTACTATTTACACTACGGTTTCTATACTTCCAAACACTTGGGATGCAGTTGCTAGTGAAAATAAATTTCTTCAAAGCGACTATTTAAGTGTTCTCGAAGAATCAGCACCAACAAATATGGAATGTTTTTATATTGGGGTTTTTGAAGATAAAAATCTCATTGGAGTTGCACTGGCTCAATATCTTAATCTCAATAAATTAGAATCGTTTGGAGAAAGAGACAAATGTTTCAAAACGGCTATCCGAAATTTTGTTTTTAAAAATTTTGCTTCCCATGTTTTGTTTATGGGAAACAATATGATTACGGGGCAAAATGGTTATGTTTTTAGCAAAAAAATGGATTTTGAAACCATTAGCAAAATAAACTTAGACTGTGCGAATGAAATAACAAACTACTTCAAAAAACAAAGTATAACCATTCATATTGTTACGTTCAAAGATTTCTACCCAGACGGTGCGTCTGAACTTAAGAAATATTGTTTCAACCCTTTTTATGAGTTTAACTCACAACCTAATATGGTGTTGGAACTTCAAAATGATTGGAAAACAAATGAAGATTATATTGGCGCTCTAACCAAAAAATATCGGGATCAATACAAAAGAGCCCATAAAAAAATAGAAGGAATTGAAGTAAAAGAATTGCAACTTGATGAAATAGAAAAACTTGAAGATCGAATCTATGAGTTGTACCATTTTGTTGCAAAGCATGCGCCTTTTAATACTTTCTTCTTAGCCAAAAATCATTTTACCACTTTTAAAAAACAATTGAAAGAACAATTTGTAATCGTTGGATATTTTTTGAATGAAAAGTTGGTTGGTTTTCACACAATACTACTTAATGGAACTGTATTAGAAACCTATTTTCTGGGTTACGACGAGCAAGTACAAAAAGAAAAAATGTTGTACTTAAACATGTTGTACAACATGACGCATTACGCCATTCAAAATCAATTTAAAAAAATAATTTTTGGAAGAACGGCATTAGAAATCAAGAGTTCAATTGGTGCTGAACCCATCACAATGTCTGGTTTTTTATATCATAAAAACAAATGGATTAATAAATTCATAGACAAAATATTCAGGAATTTAGAGCCCGAAATGACATGGCAACAAAGGCATCCGTTTAAATAAACTTGTGTTTTTAAAGTATATTTAACTTCAAAACATTTTAAAAAAATGGTATTCGATTTTAATTTTTACAGTTCTATTTTATTGATTACTCTTACACAAGGAGTGATTTATAGTTTCTTGTTATTAAAAAAAGGCATTCAAACAGAAAATAAATCGAATTATTGGTTGAGTTTATTTGTGGTTTTGTGTAGTCTTTTTATTGCGCCGTGGATGCTTGGTTTTGCTGGTTGGTATGACAATCAACCGTATCGCGATTTTATGTTTTACACTCCTTTTCAACAGCTATTTTTCATTGGTCCAATTATCTTTTTTTATACCCAATCACTACTCAATCCTTCATTCAAGTTTGATAAAAAAAGTGTACTGCATTTGTTTCCAGGAATAGTATATTTAATTTATAATTTATGGGTTTTTGTATACGATAAAATGATCTTCAAGGATTATTATTTCTATAAAGATGGAATGGATAAAGACTTTGATCAATGGTATCAAATAACTGGGCAAATTTCAATGGTTATTTATTTTATACTTTCTATACGTTTTTACAATAAATATAAAAAATTAATTGTACAAGTCACCAGCAATGCTGATACGGTCTTGTTTGGCTGGATTAAAAACTATTTAGTCGCTTTTTTATTGATGTTATTACTTCCCCATATTTTTGACATTCTTGTTCATTTTTTTCCCAGTGCGAACTCCTACAAAGACAGTTGGTGGTTTTATTTAGCTTTTTCGTTAGTGCTGTATTATATTGCGCTAACAGGATATTCTAATACTGCTCACTCAAAAATTGGTTTTAAAATGTCTGTTTTCGACACAAAACCCATTCTGCTTTTGAATTCATCATTAGAGCATTTTAATCAAACTGAAAATGTTATCGATATTGATTATGAAGATTATAGCGACAAGAAATCTGAAGAAATTGAAGCCTGGAAACTACAAATCGAAAACCTAATTCAATCCGAAAAACTATATCAAAATCCAGAATTGTCCCTTACCGAGGTTGCAAAAAAATTAAAAACCAATACCTCTATAATATCTAAAGCCATCAATCAAGGTTTTGCGATGAATTTTAATGATTTTATAAACAATTATCGTATTGAAGCTGTGAAAGAAATGTTTACAAAAGGCGAACATAAAAAATCTACTTTACTCGGTATTGCTTACGATTGTGGTTTCAATTCTAAAGCTACTTTTAATCGGGCTTTCAAAAAAAACACAGGGTTTTCGCCAAAAGAGTATTTACAAAAACTTTAATTAAAGTCTGAAGATGATAGTTGCATACAATAAACCTAAAAATCCAATTTTGCAAAAATATATCGAAGGATACTATTTCTTGACAAATACTAGTGGCGAATTAGAAAATAGTTACCTCACTTTTCCCAATAATTATTGCATAGTTACTATAACAAATAAATGTGATATTAAATTTGAAAAGGAAAAAGTCGTTCTCAGAGAAGATAACTCTCAAACTTGTCTTTCGACAATTATATCCAATTATAAAAAACCTATTCAAATAGCGTATTTTGGGAATATTAAGGAGCTTACGGTAATTTTCAAACCACTAGGAATCAATCATTTTCTAGAAAATAAGCTAATGAGCTATTTGAACGATTCATTTGAAATATTTGAGCCTTTCCCAGACTATTTACAAACAAAGAAAATTATTCTATCGATAGAAGATATTGATAAAGCTAAAGAAGTACTCGAGAATTATTGGCTGTCTAAATTAATTCCATTTGATAATTCCTTTCTGCAGACAGCCATTAATCTACTTGAAGACTACGAAAAAAATTATACAATACAACAAGTAGCCGATAACTGTATGACATCAAGGCAAAACTTATCTAAAAAATTTTTCGCACATTTAGGTAAAACACCGTCTGATTATAAAAAAATCAACAGATTTAGAAATGCACTGAACCATTTCGAGGAACAAAAAAATATTAAAAACCTATCTAGTCTTTTGTTAGATAGTACATTTTATGATCAATCCCATTTTATAAAAGACTTTAAATCATTGACAGGAAAGGCACCAAAAGATTTCTTTAAAAATCTAGATTGCACTGTTGGAGGAGATATTAAATGGTCGTGGACTTAAAACAAGGTTTACATTTTTACAATTTTATTGCATTGTACATGAATACTTTTACTTAATAAGGTTTCAATCATCAATCAATATGACAAAATCAATCTGTAAAAAAGTAGCATTACTAATTTTGGCTAGTCAATTCATTATAGCTCAAACTCAAAAAAAACCAACCGAAATTTTGGTTATTGGCACTTACCATTTTAATAATCCAGGTATGGATGTTGCCCAATTCAAAGTTCTGGATATTATGAGCGAAAAGCCTCAAAAACAATTGGAGACAATTTCATCTGCAATTGCCAAATTCAATCCTACCAAAATTTTTACCGAATGGGAACTCAAAGATCAGTTGGCATTGGATACTTTGTACAACAAATATTGTGAGGGCAATTATTTTGAATATGTAGCTGTAAAATACCCCAAAAGAAAATTTTATATGCAAAATGAAATCGTGCAATTAGCATTTAGAACAGCCAAAAAATCAAATCACAAAAAGGTTTATGCTATAGATTATCAAGAAACTAGCTTTGATTTTGATAGTATTATGAAATTTGCAGACACCATTCGGTTTCCCAATTTTAAAAAAGAAGTTTTAAGTGATATAAAAGAAATTGAAGTAAAGTCAAATGAACTTTTTGCTACCAACGATTTGCTAAAATGTTTGTACTATTTTAATAGCGCCGAATTGCGAGAAAGGGACATTCCTTGGTATGTTGGCAAAATTAATGACTCTGATAAATTAGGCACTTATGTTGGGGCATTTTTAGCATCAGAATGGTACAGACGCAATTTATATATGCTAGCTAATATCCAAAAACAAACTAATGAAGGTGACAACAGAATAATGATTTTGGCTGGAGCAAGCCATATTACAATGTTTTTGGATTTGTTGAAACACGATGGTAATTACAAAATTATAGAATTGAAAGATGTAATAAATGCTAAATAAAAAATTATGAAAAAAATTATAATTCTACTGCTATTAACCCAATTTACATTTGCGCAAACGCAAAACAAAAAAGTAAAAGTTATTTTGTTGGGCACTTTTCATTTTGGCGCAACAACCGACAGAAATTCGACTAAATTTGAAGATGTTTTTTCAGAAAAACGACAAAACGAACTCGATATTGTTGCCAAACAATTATCCAAAAATGCAATCGAAAAAATATTTATTGAAGATATAGTTGACAATCAAGCCAAAAGAGATTTGCAGTTTGAAGACTATAAAAACAATAAAATTATTGATGAGAAAATCTTAAAAAATGAAATCGTACAAGTGGCTTTTCGGACTGCAAAATTATCGAATGCAAAATTAGTTTGTGCCGATTTTGAACAAGAATTGCCTTACGACAAAATTGAAGCTTGGGAAAAGAAAAATAAAGATTTAAAATATCCCTATACTTTTTTTGAAATTGAATATCCATTTAAAGAAAAGCGAAAAAAACTTGCAGAAAGTACCCTGTCGGAATTTTATATTCAAATAAACAATCAATATACGCGACAAGCCATTTTGTTTGATTATTTGCATTATGCTTTGTCCTACGGTACTGATAAAGAATATGTTGGAACAGATTTAGCAACTTCTTATTATGATAGAAATCTAAAAATTTTTACTACTATTTTACGAAATATTGATTTAAAAACTGATAATACCATAATGATTTTATTTGGCTCGAGCCATACCGCAATTTTGCGTCAGTTTTTTGAAAATCATCCGTATTTTGAAATTGTGGAATTGGAAACTTTACTTAAATAAAAAACTATGAAAAAACTCGACCTTACCCAACTCACGAACGAAGAACTTCTTGAAGAAGCCAAAAAAAGAAAATCAGCCTTTAACGCTTTAAAATTTATTATTGGATTGCTTGTTGGTGTGTCAATTTACATCACTATCAAAAATGGTTTTGGAGTTTTTACAGTACTTCCAATAGTTTTTGTTTCAGTAATCGTTGCAATGAAAATAAGTAATGACGAAACTCAAAAAGAAATTAAATCAAGAAATATAAATGAGTAAAAATTGTCTTAATTGTGATTTTGAAATAAATTCAAATTTTTGTCCAAACTGCGGTCAAAAAACTACAGTTCATCAATATTCGATAAAACACTTTATAGAACATGATTTAGTGCATGGCTTTTGGCATGTGGACAAAGGTGTTTTATATACAATAAAAGCAATGTTTACAGCTCCCGGTCATAATGTTAGAGAATTTATACTGGGTAAACGCGCAAAACTATTTAGCTTTTTTAGTTTATTGTTAATTATCATTGGCGTCTCTCATTTTATTGGGAGTTATTCTAATTTTAGAATTTCTGATATAATGCCGGATAGTTCTGGAGGATTTATGAAAGATTTTGAAGATATTACTAAAAAAAACCCAAAACTAGTTCTTTTAATGACCATCCCTTTTTATTCTATATTTACTTTTTTTTGGTTTAAAAAAGCAAAACTTAATTTAACTGAACATTTTGTACTAAACTCCTACAGAACTGCTGGAGAATTAATTATTACAACACTTTTCACGCTGATTACTGTTTTTTACACCAATATAACTGGTCTAGGATTTATTTTTTCAGTTATTTCTTTATGCTCCTATATTTATTCGTTTTGGTTTTATCGTCAATTTTTTTCAGCTTATGGTTTCACGAAAAGAAGTCTAATTACAAAAAGTATATTAAGTGTTTGTTCCTATTTCTTCTTGAGCTTCGTAATTGGAATCATTTTAGGGATTTCGAAACTTATAAAACATAGTATAATTTAATTAATAAAACCCGTTGGGTGCAATTAATAAAAACAAGTAAAAAATAATTTTACCACATAGAAACATAGAAAAAAAGAGTTAGATAGCCCACTTCATGGGTTCAGATAGCTATGATTTTCTTAAAATAAGTGAAACGCCTTTTAAAATT
>NZ_JANNXH010000036.1:0-67945 GCF_031409475.1 Flavobacterium sp.
TAATTTTATTTCAGTATGGTTTGTTTTCTGTCCGGTCCAACCGATACAATTTTTATAGGAACTTCGACAGCAGCTTCTATAAACGCAATATAATCTTTTAACTCGATTGGCAATTCGTCATAAGTTGTCATTCCAGTCAAATCTTGATGCCATCCTTTGAAATCTTGGTAAACCGGAGTTACATTTTCTGGTTCGATATTATAAGGAAAATGGGAGATATTTTGACCTTTATAATGGTATGCAGTACATACTTTTAAGGTTTTAAATCCCGAAAGCACATCGCCTTTCATCATCATCAGTTGCGTAACGCCATTAACTTGTACCGCATATTTTAGTGCGACTAAATCTAGCCAACCACAGCGTCTTTTTCGTCCTGTTACCGATCCAAATTCGTTACCTACACGAGCCAT
The DNA here is from genome assembly GCF_031409475.1 of Flavobacterium sp. Taxonomy (GTDB): domain Bacteria; phylum Bacteroidota; class Bacteroidia; order Flavobacteriales; family Flavobacteriaceae; genus Flavobacterium. The sequence goes on from NZ_JANNXH010000036.1 coordinate 411, forward strand.
TGTTTCTCCATCCTCGTCAAAAAGTTCTGTTGGAAATGGACCACTTCCTACACGAGTTACATAGGCTTTGAAAATTCCATAGACTTCTTTTATTTTATTTGGAGCAATCCCTAAACCGGTACAAGCACCAGCTGCAGTGGTGTTTGAGGAGGTTACAAACGGATACGTTCCAAAATCTACGTCAAGTAATGAACCTTGTGCGCCTTCGCATAAAATTGATTTTCCTGCTTTTTGAGCTTGGTGCAAATATTCTTCGCTATCAATAAAATCTAATTTTTTTAATTCTTCAATAGCTTCAAAGAATTCTATTTCCATTTCGGCTAAATTGTATTGAATAGCAACATCATAGAATTTGATCATTTCTTCGTGCTTGTTTGCTAAAGCTCTGTATCTATCTTTGAAATCTTCGAGTTCAATATCGCCAACACGAATTCCGTTTCTACCCGTTTTATCCATATAAGTCGGGCCAATACCTTTAAGCGTTGAACCAATTTTGGCTTTCCCTTTTGCAGCCTCAGAAGCGGCGTCTAGCAATCGGTGTGTAGGTAAAATTAAATGTGCTTTTCTGGAAATTATTAATTTACTTTTGATGTCTAAATTAAATTTGGCTAAACCTTCGATTTCTTTTTGAAAAACTACTGGGTCAATAACGACTCCGTTTCCAATAATATTTAGGGCAGTTTTATGAAAAATCCCAGAAGGAATAGTTCTCAAAACATGTTTAATTCCGTCAAATTCTAAAGTGTGTCCTGCATTTGGTCCGCCTTGAAAACGAGCTATAATATCGTATTTTGAAGTAAGTACGTCAACGATTTTTCCTTTGCCTTCGTCTCCCCATTGTAATCCTAGTAATAAATCTACGGTCATTCTGTGTGTTATTTGTAGTTGTTAGGTGTTGTTTGTTTTTATTGTTTTGAATTGAACCCTATGTGTTATTTTGGGGTTTCTTATTACCGTAAAAATAAAGGGAGTGATTGGTGATTTCAATATCAAAAATTTCTTCAATAGTTTTTTTAATAGTTTGTATTCTGGGATCACAAAATTCGATTACATCGCCTGAATCTGTCATTATGATGTGATCGTGTTGTTTGTCGAAATAGGATTTTTCGTAATGCGCTTGGTTCTGTCCAAATTGGTGTTTACGAACTAGTGCAGACTCTAATAAAAGCTCTATAGTATTGTATAATGTTGCTCTACTAACTCGGTAGTTTTTATTTTTCATTTTAATATAAAGGTTTTCTATATCAAAATGTTCTTCACTATCATAAATTTCTTTGAGGATTGCATATCGTTCGGGAGTTTTACGATGTCCTTTGTTTTCAAGATACATTGTAAAAACATTTTTTACAATTTCTTGATTTTTATCGTTATCTAAAGAAATTTTTGTCATATCAGGCAAAGATAAATTTTATTTTTTAGTTTAGAAGTTTAAGCGTTAAAAGTTTACTTATTAAAAGAGTAACTTTCAATGATTCGCAATAGGGTCAATTTTTATATACCCGAGTTACTTTATCAATACCATCAATATTTTTTATATTATTGATCATCCTTTTTAAAATAGTATTATTTTGAACAATTACAGCGATTTGACCCTGAAAAATCCCTGCATCAGTATTCAAAGAAATACTTTGAATATTTACATTCATATTGTTTGATATTACTTTAGTGAGCTTGTTCGTGAGTCCTAAAGTATCCATTCCTGTGATTTGTAAAATGGCTTTAAATTCTTCTTGTGTTGAGTCTATCCATTTTGCTAACATAATTCTGTAGGCGTAGTTAGATTGTAACCCAATTGCGTTTGGGCAATCTTTTTTGTGCACTTTGATGCCTTCGTTTACGGTTACAAACCCAAAAACTTCATCGCCAGGAATAGGATTACAACATTGTGATAGTTTGTAATCTAATTTGTCGTGTTCTTTTCCAAAAACAATCATATCATAATTACTGCTTATGATTTGTTTGTGAATGTCTTGATTAGTAGTGGTTGGGGTACGTTTTATTTTGTTTTTAAAAAAATTAATAAAGGCATTGTTTTTTTGGGAAGCATAATCTTTTAATTGTTGATTTTCAATTGCTCCAACTCCAATTCTATAAAATAAATCTAAACTTGTTTTGAGTTTAAAAAAGTTGACTAACTCGTTTACTACAGTTTCGCTCAAAGTTATTTTTAAGTGCTTTAATTTTCGAGTAAGGATTTCTTTTCCATCTTCGGCAGTTTTTTTGACATCTTCGTTTAGTACGTTTTTTATTTTATTTTTTGCTCTCGATGTGGTTACATAATCCAGCCAGTTGAGAGTGGGTTTTTGATGCAATGAGGTAATAACTTCAATTTGATCGCCGCTTTTTAATTCGTGATTTAGCGGTACTAATTTCCCGTTAACTCGTGTTCCTCTGGTTCGTATTCCAATTTCTGAATGTATACTAAAAGCAAAATCTAATGAAGTTGCTCCTTTGGGCAAAGATTTAATTTCGCCTTTTGGGGTAAACACATAGATTTCTTTTGAATATAAATTCATTTTAAAGTCTTCTACAAAATCTACTGCATTGGTTTCAGAATTTTCTAAAGCTTCTTTTAATAAATTGAGCCAAATATCAAGACCGCCTTCTTCGGTTTCACCTTGTTTGTATTTGTAATGTGCTGCATAGCCTTTTTCGGCAATCTCATTCATGCGTTCACTTCGAACTTGCACTTCGACCCATCTCCCTTTTGGTCCCATAACGGTGATGTGTAAGGCTTCATAGCCTGTAGATTTCGGGGATGAAATCCAATCTCTTAAACGGCTTGGACTGGGACGGTAGTGATCTGTAACTATGGAATAAATTTTCCAGGCTACAAATTTTTCTTCGTGAGGATTTGATTTATATACAATTCGTAAGGCGAACTTATCATAGACTTCGTCGAAACTAACATTTTGTGCTTTTATTTTTAAATGGATAGAATAAATCGATTTTGGTCTGCCTTTTATGATGTAATCAATTTTTTCCTCGTCTAATGCTTTTTGAAGTACTTCAGAAATGGATGCAATATAAGCATCTTGTTCCTCCTTCGTTTCTTTTATTTTGCTAACAATACTGTCGTATATTTCTGGTTCTGTGTACTTTAAACCTAAATCCTCCAGTTTGTTTTTTATTTTATAAAGCCCTAATCGATGGGCAAGTGGAGCATAAATATATAATGTTTCGGATGCAATTTTAACTTGTTTATAGTTTTCCATAGCATCCATAGTTTGCATATTATGGAGTCTATCGGCTATTTTTATGAGAATTACCCGTACGTCGTCATTGAGAGTCAGAATCATTTTTCTAAAATTCTCGGCTTGCATCGATACATTTAAATCCTTTTGAACCTTAGAAATTTTTGTCAAACCATCAACTAGATGAGCTACTTTGGGGTTGAACATTCGTTCGATATCTTCGACCGTTATTGGAGTATCTTCGACGACGTCATGCATCAATGCTGCGGCAATAGATGTTGCTCCCAAACCTATTTCTGAAGCTACTATTTTGGCAACAGCAATAGGATGAAAAATATAAGCTTCACCAGATTTTCTTCTTTGATCTTTATGGGCATCAACAGCAACGTCAAAAGCTTTACGTATGAGTTTCTTGTCTTCGGTAGTTAAAGTTTGATAACTGATCCGAAGTAGCTCTTTGTATTCTTGTGCAATTGCTTTATTTTCTCTTTCGATATCAATCTCAACCATAATTTTGTTGTTCAATTTCTAAAAGCAGGAATAGGATTTAGGTGTGTTTTAAGAAAATTTAAATTTAGGACTTTAAAAATCTACTATCTAAACTGTATTTGCCTGGACCTGTAAAAAATAACGCTAGATATATAATAAAATAGACAAAAGCCGTATTGATCTCATAACCATTATCTCCAGAATTTAGTACTGAAAATTGCATAATTGCAACTATTATAAAACCCATACATATTAATAATGGAATTAATGCAAGCCTTGATAGCAAACCTATTATCAATAAGATACTGCAAAATAATTCAGCAAAAACAGTTAATGCCAATGGAATTTTTCCTGTAAAACCTAGAAAATTTACGTTTTTTGTCCAAAAATCAGAGGCTGCCATTGTTTCGAAATGGATTAATTTTTCGTAACCATAAAATGCCATTAAAAGACCAATAATTATTCTAATAAATAGTAATCCTAAATCTAAATTAATAGGTTGAAATGAATTTAATGCTAATTTTTTCATGGTAAATGGTTTTAGAAGAAAGTTAAATCCAAATTTACTATTTTAAATACGATAATAAAATATTTTTTTCGGTTCAAAATCCTCTTTGTCTTTTTGCCTCAAAAATCAAAATTGCCGCTGCAACTGATACATTCATACTGTCAATCTCGCCTTGCATTGGGATGATTATATTTTGAGTAGCATGGTCTCGCCATTCTTGGGTGAGTCCAGTTGCCTCTGTGCCAACAACCAAAGCAGTTGGTTTTGTAAAATCCTGAGTGTGATAGGAAGTCGAATTTTGCAAAGTGGCACAGTAAAAATTGATTTTTCGTTGTTTTAAAAATTCAATAATTTCAGTAGTTGTTCCTGTTGCAATTTGATTAGTGAACAAACAACCCACACTCGAACGCACAATATTGGGGTTGTACAAATCACTTTTTGGGTTGGCTATAATTACTGCATCTAGATTTGCTGCATCCGAAGTGCGCAACAATGCACCAATATTTCCTGGTTTTTCCGGTGCTTCGGCAATAAGAATCAATGGATTTTGGGATAATTTTAAATCAGATAGTTGAGTTGATTTGGTTTTGGCAACCGCCAGAATCCCTTCGGTTGTATCGCGATAAGCCAGTTTTTGATAGATTTCTTTCGAAATTTCGATTAATTCAGCGTTCGTCGAGAGTTTTTTTGCTTCGGTTTCTGATATTAATTCGGGTAGAAATAAAATAGTCTCAACAATGTAACCGCCTTTGATTGCGAGAGTTATTTCTCGAAGTCCTTCGATTAAAAAAGTTCCCGATTGTTTTCGAGCTTTTGCTTTTTCCTGTAAAAGTACCAGTGATTTTATAAATGGATTTTGTGCCGAAGTGATTTGTTTCATTTTGAAAATAAAAAGTTACAAAGCTTCAAAGTTACAAAGGTTTTTGGCTATAATTTGCATTAGATTGTTAATTGTAATTTTGTGGTTTAGTATATAAATAAAAAATGCTTAATTTCACAAAGTTAAAATCAAATAGTGAAAAGCTACTCTGTTAAGAAATACCAACAAAGTGATTACGAGAATTGGAATGCCTTTATTGGTCAAGCCAAAAACGCTACCTTTTTATTTCATCGGGATTTTATGGAATATCATAAGGAACGATTTGAGGATTATTCGTTAGTTGTTTTAGATAATAAAAAATGGGTTGCTGTGCTTCCTGCGAATCAGGTTGAAAACGAAATTTTCTCGCATCAAGGGTTGACTTATGGCGGATTAATCTATGACGACAGCACAAAACTCGCTTCGGTACTTGAAATTTTCAAAAGTATTTTGGCTTTTTTGAATGAAAATAAAATCGAAAAATTGCAACTAAAATTAATACCTTCTATTTATCATCAAAAACCAGCCGAAGAGTTAAATTATGCATTGTTTTTGGCTCAAGCCCAATTAGTACGGAGAGATAGTTTGTCAGTATTGGATTTATCACAAAATAATAAAGTTTCAAAAATTAGAAATAGAGGCATTCAAAAAGGAATTTCAAATGGTTTAGAAATCAATGAAGTGGAAGATTTTGAGTTGTTTTGGAACGAAGTTTTAATTCCTAATTTAGACAAAAAGCACGATGCAAAACCCGTACATTCTGTTGAGGAAATGCATTTATTAAAGGCCTTTTTCCCGAAAAACATTCGTCAGTTTAATGTTTATTATAACGGTAAAATTATTGCAGGAACAACCATTTTCGAAAGTTCAACTGTAGCGCATTGTCAATACATTTCTAAAAATGAAACTGCCGATAATTTGGGAAGTTTAGATTTTTTATACCATTTTTTGATTACAGATGTGTTTGCCAAAAAACGATTTTTCGATTTTGGAATTTCCAATGAATCGCAAGGAAAAAAATTAAACGAAGGGTTGACGTATTGGAAAGAAAGTTTTGGAGCAAGTACGATAATTCATGATTTTTATGAGGTGGAAACCAAGAATTATTTTAAATTAAACGATGTTTTATTATAATTGAAAAGGATTAAGACAAAATAATTTATTTTTGATAACTGTAACAAATTAGTATGGAAATTAAATTTCAAACAAAAGAAGAAAATAATCGTGAACAATTAGAAAATTTTTTGAAACTTTCTGGTGCGGAACGCCTTTATAGCTTTTTGAGATTGTCCGAACGATTAAGTTATTTTCCGGTTAAAAATTATAAAAACAAGAAATCAAAAAATTTTGTAATCGAGATAAAATCTACTAAAAATGCAAATCTGGGAAAATAAAATTGACGAATTTGTAAAGTTAGCGAATAAAAATCAGGTCAGAATGTTATTTGTTGGTGGCGCAGCAGTCAATTTTCATGGCTATCAACGTCATTCGGCTGATGTTGATATTTGGATTGAAACTACTGATGAAAATTTAAAAAAATTAGTTCTTGTTTTTAAAGAAATGGGATATGAAATTGATGATTTTCCATCTGATGTAAAAAATAAACTTCAAAACATCTCGGTAAAATTTTCGCCAATTGACTTGGATTTAGAGTTAATTACAAATTTTAATATCAATAAAACTTTTGATGAAGCATATAAAGAAAGCGAAGTCGTAATTGTTAACGACAATGAATTTTTGCGATGGAATGTACTCTCTCTTGAAGATTTAATTACCAGTAAAATAAAAGCAAACAGACCAAAAGATTTATTAGATATTCAGCAACTTCGAGAAATAAACAAGGAATGATACACTTTCTTGATTTAAAAAAAATAAATGAGCCTTATGAAGCAGCCTTTCAAGAAAAATTGAAATTGGTAATGGATAACGGTTGGTATGTTTTAGGGAACGAAGTCAAGGAATTTGAAACTATATTTGCCAGTTTTTGCGGTACAAAACATTGTATTGGAGTCGGAAATGGGTTGGATGCTTTGATATTAATTTTTAATGGTTATATACAACTGGGGAAATTACAAAAAGGCGACGAAGTAATTGTTCCTGCAAATACCTATATTGCGAGTGTATTGGCAATTTTGCATGCTGATTTAATTCCAGTTTTGGTCGAGCCAAAATTAGAAACCTACAACATCAACCCCGATTTGATTCAAGATAAAATTACTCCAAAAACAAAGGCAATTTTAGCTGTTCACCTATACGGACAATTGGCAGAAATGGACAAAATAAATGAAATTGCCAATCAGAATAATCTTCTGGTTATAGAAGATGCTGCACAAGCTCACGGAGCAATTTCAGATTTTAGAAAGGCAGGAAATTTATCTAATGCTGCTGCTTTTAGCTTTTATCCAGGGAAAAATCTTGGAGCTTTGGGTGATGCTGGTGCAGTGATGACAAACGATTCCGCTTTAGCAAAAACCATTCGATCAATGAGAAACTACGGCTCAGAAACGAAATATTACAACAACTATATTGGTGTAAATTCAAGGCTTGACGAAATTCAAGCTGCTTTTTTGAATGTAAAATTACCTCATTTAGATGCTGAAAATAATAAACGAAAAGCAATTGCTAAACAGTATTTATCAGAGATAAAAAACGATAAAATTACTTTACCAACTGTCTCATTGCATGGAACTATGGAATCTCACGTTTTTCATTTGTTTGTCATTCGAACCCAAAATAGAGATGAATTACAGGAATTTTTACAAGAAAAAGGTATTCAAACGATGATTCATTATCCTATTCCGCCACACCAGCAAAAAGCGTTTGTTAAATGGAATCATTTGGCTTTTCCTATCACTGAAAAGACACACAATGAGGTCTTGAGTTTGCCAATGAGTCCAGTATTGACATTAGATGAGGTAAATTATGTTATTGAAATTTTAAATCAATATTAAATTGGAATTTGTAAAAAAAAGGAGAGAATTAAAACAATTTTTTAAGAAATATGTGCCTAAAAAAACAGGTATTATATTTATTAAAATTTATAGATTTACATATTTTAAAGATTTATATAAATTCTATTCAATCAAAAAAGCTATATGGCAACATCGCAAAGCACTTGAAATCTTAAGAAAAAAAGATAAGGTAAAAGTAGCTTTCTTTTTGATTCATGAATCGGTTTGGAAATATGAAGTGCTTTTTGATTTAATGTTGAAACATCCTCGATTTGAACCTTTAATTTTTGTTTGCCCAGTTGTGAATTATGGCAAAGATAATATGTTGTTTGAAATGGATAAAGCATTTGAATCATTTAAGGAAAAGGGATATAATGTTATCAAAACATTTGATGAAGAAACTGATGCTTATTTAGATATTCAAAAAATTCACTCACCTGATATAATATTTTATACTAATCCATATGAAGGCTTACAAGACCATAGATACTTTTTAAAAGCATTTTCAAAACATTTAACATGTTATGTTCCTTATGCTGTTATGACCACTAATTATGAGATGTTTTATAATTTAGATTTTCACAATCTAGTTTGGAAAATTTTTTCTGAAACTTCCATTCACAAAGAAATAGCTTCGCAAAAACAAACAAATAAAGGGCAAAATAGTGTTATAACTGGTTATCCAGGATTCGACAAACTATTGATCAACAAAACGCCAAATGCAGCTGTTTGGAAAAATAAAAATCTTAAAAAAATTATTTGGGCGCCACATCATTCAATGAATGAGTTAAATAAGGTGTCAAATTTTTTGGAATATTATGATATTTTTTTAGAATTAGCTTTAAATTATCAGAATAAAGTACAAATTGCATTTAAACCGCATCCTTTATTAAGAGTTAAATTAGAGAAAGATCCAAATTGGGGTAAAGAAAAAACAGATATATATTATAATAAATGGGACAAGCTTGATAATGGACAGTTCGAAAATTCTGAATATGTAGATCTTTTTTTAACATCGGATGCAATGATTCATGATTGTGGTTCATTCATGTCTGAATATCTCATTACCGGAAAACCATCCCTTTTTATGATTAGGAACGAATCAATTATGAAGGAATGGAGTGATTTTGGAGATAAAGCACTGTCGGTTCATTATCAATCCAGAAATGATAAACAAGTAATAGATTTTATTGAAAATGTCGTATTGGCTGAAAATGATTGGATGAAAGAAGAGCGCAATACTTTTGTCCAAAATACACTAATACAAAAAAACAATTTTAACGCATCTGAAAACATATTGAACTATTTAGAGAATCAAATATTTCAATAATTTTAGGATGTTTTTTCAAAATTTATAATTTACTCAAAAATTGAATAGATGAATATAGCTGTTATTTTAGCAGGTGGATTGGGAGCAAGATTGGGAATGTCTTTGCCTAAGCAGTTTTATAAAGTTGCTGGAAAGATGGTTATCGAACATGCTGTTGATGCGTTTGAAAAGAATGAATTTATAGACGAAATTGCTATTGTAATAGACAATCATTATATATTTATGGTAGAAGATATGATTGTTGAAAATGGATGGCAAAAGGTGAAACGTATTTTGATAGGCGGTAAAGAGCGGTATCATTCTAGTCTTGCTGCTGTTAATGCTTATCACGACTTTAAGCAAGCTAATTTAATTTTCCATGATGCAGCACGTCCATTAGTCAGTCAAAGAATTATAAATGATGTAGTTAATTCCATGAAGGATTACAATGCCGTTGATGTTGCAATAAATTCTGCTGACACGATTATTGAAGTTGATAACGATATTATAACTGCAATTCCCGATAGAGAGAAAATGCGTAGAGGACAAACTCCACAAGGATTTAAACAGGAAATTATTGCAAAAGCTTATGAACTTGCACTTAAAGATGAAAATTTCAAGGCTACTGATGATTGTGGCATAGTAAGCAAATATTTGCTAGAAGAAAAAATATTTGTTGTAAAAGGAGAAGAGGTCAATATGAAGTTAACTTATCCTGAGGATACGTACTTGTTAGACAAGTTGTTTCAATTACGTTCAGTTGAGATTCAAAATATTCAATTATCAGAGGAATGTCTATCGGAAAAAGTCATTGTCGTTTTTGGTGGATCTAAAGGCATTGGTAAAAGTGTTGTGGATTTAGGACTTTCTAATGGAGCTCGCGTTTATAGTTTCTCTCGTGGTGAAAATAATGTTGATATTTCTAAAATTGAAGATGTAAAAAACGCATTGGACAAAGTGTTTCAAATAGAAAAAAAAATAGATTTTATTATCAATACCGCTGGGGTTTTACAAAGAGAACCATTAGCGACAATGAGTTATCAAACTATTAGTGACTCCATAAATATTAATTATTTTGGAATGGTTAACATTGCTCTTGCGGCCTTACCGTATTTAAAAGAATCAAAGGGACATATTTTGTTTTTTACATCTAGTTCCTACACTCGAGGTAGAGCTTTTTATAGTATTTATTCCTCTACTAAAGCAGCTACGGTTAATTTTGTTCAGGCAATATCCCAAGAATGGGATACGTTGGGTATTAAAGTGAATTGTATCAATCCAGAACGCACACAAACACCAATGAGAATGAAAAATTTTGGCAATGAGCCAGAAAACACTTTGTTGAAACCGGATATAGTTGCTTTAAGATGTATTCAGACTTTGTTGTCTAGTTATACGGGACAAGTTATTGATATTCGACTTTAAAGGAAAGTTAAAATGCAGTGAATGTAGGATTTTACCAATTAAAGTACACAAATTTAATTTTTTTTAAATGCACAATACTTCTCTGAAAACAGTTGCTACTAAAGGAATTTTTTGGTCGGCTATTGATAAATTTGCTGTTCAATTTGGGCAATTTTTTGTCAGTATTGTGCTTGCACGAATTCTGGTACCCGAGGATTTTGGGTTAATAGGAATGTTAACTATTTTTATTGGACTCTCACAAATTTTTATTGAAAGTGGTTTGGGGACAGGTTTAATTCAAAAGCAAAATAGAGAAGCCATTGACTTTTCAACATTGTTTGTGTTTAATTTAGCCGTAAGTGGCATCTTTTATTTGTTTCTTTTTTTTGCAGCACCTTTTATTGCCTCTTTCTTCAAGCAACCACAATTAATTGATTTAACAAGAATGTTGAGCCTGAACTTGTTTATAAACGCATTTGGAATCGTTCAACGAACAAAATTAACAATTGCCATAGATTTTAAAGCAATAGCCAAGAGTAATGTTATTGGGATGATTATTGGTGGATTATGTGGGGTGATATTTGCGGTAAAGGGTTATGGAGTTTGGAGTTTGGTTATTCAAATTCTCTCAGGTTCTTTGGCCTCGTCTATGACTTTATGGTTTTTTAGTAGTTGGAAACCTTCTATTGTTTTTTCAATAAAATCTTTTAATTCATTATTTGGTTTTGGTTCAAAACTTCTAATAGCTGGTTTATATGCTCAACTATTAAATAATATTTATAATATATGTATTGGTAGATTCTATTCATCGGCTTCATTGGGCTTTTATACAAGAGCTAAAAGTTTTGCAGACCTTTCTGCGGGAACAGTTGTTAGTGTTTTGCAACAGGCTACATTCCCCATTCTCGCATCGTTGCAGCATGATAAAGAAAAATTAATTTCTGTGTTTAGCAGGATGATTCGTATGTCAGCTTTTTTTATTATCCCATTTATAACTCTTATTGCCTTGCTGGCAAAGCCAATAGTTCTATTATTATTTACTGAAAAATGGGCAACACTCATTCCTCTTTTACAATGGATGGTTTTTGCACGTATTTTTTATCCAATGAGTGTTGTCAATATGAATTTATTAAATGCAGTTGGGCGGTCAGATTTATACTTAAAAGTAGATTTATCTAAATTTCCTTTAACAGTACTCGCTATGATAATTACAATTCCACTAGGTGTAAAAGCCATGATAATTGGTCATGTAATCACTTCGGCAATATCGTTTATTATCAATGCATATCTTCCCGGAAAGCTTTATGGGTATGGTCCAATTGACCAATTAAAAGAAATGCTTCCTGTTTTTGGAGCTACAATTGTAATGGCAATTCCGGTTTTTATCATGACTTATTTTTTTGAAAATTTAATTTTACAATTATTTATTGGAGGAGCAGTTGGAGTGTTGACTTATTTGCTTATTTGTTGGTTATTAAAATTAGAAGAGTTAAAAGAAGTTTTGGAATTGATTTTAAAATTTAAAAAAACGAGTGAGTTAGTGAAATAAATCAAAGCCTTTGATAATTTTATTTAAGTAGTAATTTATTTGAGAAAAGGGGAGTATTGATTTATTGTATCTAAAATATTTGACAAGTTTAAAAAAATTATGAAAATACTCTTAATAGGTGAATTCAGCAATCTTCACTCTACTTTAGCAACAGGGCTTAAGTTGTTGGGGCATGATGTTACAGTGGTTTCTGATGGTGGTGGTTGGATGGAAAACAGTAGTGATATTAATTTATCTCGTTCTGGGTATGATTTTTATAATTCAATTAAATATCTTGTAAAGGTTCATAATAATTTTAGGAAATTTAAAAATTATGACGTTGTTCAAATAAACAATCCTTCGTTTCTGAATTTGAATATACAACGAAATCTTTATTTTTATAGATTTTTGCTTAAAAACAACACCAAAGTTTTTTTGGGTGCTTTTGGTTCTGATTACTTTTGGGAGAAAACTTGTATTGAAAATAAAATTCTTAAATATTCTGATTTGTTTATTGGAAAAACACCTTTAGATATATACAAATGCAGTTGGATTGGCACTCAATTAGAAGAGGCTAGTATTGAGGTTGCCGAAACTTGTAATGGTATTATTTCATGCTTGTATGAGTATAATATTGCTTACGAACCCTACTATAAAGAGAAATTAAAATACATACCCTTGCCCATTAATACGGATTTACTACATTATGAACAGAAAGGGAATAATGTTGAAAAAATTAAATTTTTTATAGGTATTCAAAGGCTTAAAACTAAATTAAAAGGGACAGATATACTGCTTGAAGAATTATTGAAAATAGAAGCTGCATATCCAAAAGAGGTTTTGATAAATAAAGTAGAATCTATGCCATGGTCACAATATGTGAAAATTATGGCAGAATCTGATGTTGTTTTAGACCAGATCTATTCGTATACACCAGGAATGAATGGACTAATTGGTATGGCTCAAGGGTTGGTTTTGATGGGTGGTGGTGAGCCTGAAATGTATGAATTGTTAAACGAAAAAAATAATTTTCCAATTGTAAATGTCTTTCCTTCAAGAGACGATATTTATGATAAATTGGAAAAATTGATTTCAAATAAAAAAAACATTCCTGAAATTTCATTCAACAGCAGAAAATTCATCGAAGAACACCATAATTATATAAACGTGGCAAAACAGTATATTGATTTTTGGAAAAGTAAATAACTATTTGCAAAAATATTTTCATTTTATCCTTACTAAGAAATATTTATATTTGTGAAGTTATGAAAGAAAATTTTGATACAATTTATAAAGAAACTGACATAGAAATCTTGATTGCTACAATGAATAAAGATTCATTAGATTTTTTAGTTGGAATGTTTCCATTCTCTCATTTTTCAGAATTCTCAATATTAATAATTAATCAAACGACAAGTGAAACTCTTTTAATTTCGGATTATCCTAACATTAGAGTAATCAATTCGTCTGAAAAAGGGTTGTCAAAAAGCAGGAATTTAGCACTTGAAAATGCAGTAAAAAAAATTCTAGTCATCGCCGATGATGATGTGGTTTATCAAAACGATTTTGTTTCAAAAATAATAGCAGCTTACAATAAATTTCAGCATGCAACCGCAATCAATTTTTGTGCAATCAATCAAAACGGTACTTTTTTAAAAAAATATCCTACCGATTCTAAAAAGCAATTGAATACTTTTGATGTTTTCAATGTTGGTTCTATCGAAATGACAATAAATAAAGAAAGGCTAGATTCAATAGGAATTCGATTTGATGAAAATTTTGGTTTGGGCGCCAGTTTTGAAATGGGAGAAGAAGCTGTTTTTTTATTCGATTTAGAAAATAAAAAGCAGCAAATTTCCTATGAAAATCAAATACTTGTGAAGCATAATGGCTTGACTACATCTGATAAAAAGGGTATGAATGAAAGGTACTATATTCATGGAGCAGTATTGACAAGGGTTTTAAAAAAAAACTATACGTATTGGTTATTTCTAAAGTTGTTTTTTGATTTAAAACAGAATAAAATAAAATTAAGTGCAATTTTTAAAGCGCTGAATAGTGCCAAAAAAGGGCGTAAAATAATGGAAAGCATTCTAAATGGAAAATAATATGGATATCCAAATCATTTCACTCCCAAAAATCGAAGATCGAAGAGGCAATCTTTCGGTTATAGAAGGAGATACCATTCCTTTTGATATCAAGCGCGTGTATTATGTGTATGACATCCCGAGTGGAGCAGAACGTGGCGGACATGCACACAAAAATTTGCAACAATTTCTGGTGGCTTTATCAGGAAGTTTTGATGTGATTTTAAATAATGGTAAACAGAAAAGCACAGTTACGCTAAACAAACCAAATGTTGGATTACTAATAAAACCAGGAATTTGGCGGGAACTTGCAAATTTCTCCTCTGGAGCTGTATGTTTAGTTGTCGCTTCGGATGTCTATATCGAAGAGGATTATATTCGAAATTTGAAGGAATTTAAACGTTTTATAAAAATTATTGATAAATAGAAAAATCAATTCCTTTGCTTCTTAAATACTGTTTCAATTGCAGTAAAATCAGTAAAATTTTTCTCGGGAGTTGAAATACTATTTTTGATTTTAGTTTAATATTTTTTTTATCAATATCACGGTACAATTGCATCGAAATAGATTTTTCTCCTGCTATTTTATATTGCAAGGCATATTCTATTCTATAAAGATCCAAATATTTTTTTAAACTCGGATTGGATAGTTCTTCGAGTTTATAATCGTTAAAATTTTTTATTTCATGTTCTAAAATAGAGATTTTAGAAAGGCTGTTTTGGATGTAATGAATATATGATGCTGTAATTTTATTGCTTATCGCAACAGTATGTTTAGTTGCAATCCGAATCCACATGTCAATATCTTCTCCGCTTGTAATATTTGGTTTAAAAATTCCGATTCCTTCAAAAACCCATTTGGGAACTACAACCGAAGACGATGTGGTAACTGCATAATTTAAACTGGCGTCAAAATAATCGTGGACAATACCATAAAAATCAGTAGCAATTCCTTTGAATTTGGGAATAGTTACTTTTCCTTCCTTAAAAACTAATTGGTACCGCGAGGCAAAAATTCCCGCATTTGGAAAATCCTTGATTAAATTTTCTAGAGTTTCTAAATGGTTTTCCATCCACAAATCGTCTGCATCAAGAAAAGCTATATAGTTGTATTTTGCTTTTTCAATTCCAAGATTTCTAGCCACAGAAACTCCTTGATTTTCCTGATTATAAAGTTGTATGCGACTGTCCTTAAATTCTAACACTTTTGAAACACTTTCGTCTGTTGAGCCATCGTTTATTACAATGATTTCGTAATTTTTATAAGTTTGATTTAGAACACTTTTCATAGTGTTTTCAATATGATCTTGTTTATTAAATAATGGAATTATGATAGAAAAATAGACCATTTTAAATTATTTTTTAATAGTACAAAAATACCCCAATTTATATAAATCGAATAGCAATAATGATGGTTTTCGTGAAAGCAGGTTGCATTCCATTTCCCGGTGCGTTTTTTTGAATATAAATGAAATGAAAGAACATAAATAAAGTCTTTTCGATATAATAGAAACCTTCAAAAGTTTACTTTCTGAACTTTGTAATGAAGTTTTTTCAAGTATTAATTTTAGATTTTCAAGAGCGGTTTTTGTCTTGTTTAAAAACTGTAGTGAAGTCTCCAATCCAAGATGATATGTAGGATTTTCGATGTGTTTTACTAAAATTTCCTCTTTTTTCAATCCAGACAAAAACACTAAATCTTCGTAGCCATATTTAGTGATAGAATCATCAAATTTATTGGAAATATATACACTTTTCTGTATTAATAAATTAGAGGTCAGTGCATTTCGGTTTGGATTTACATTTCTCTTTTCTACTGAAAGTGATTCTCTAGCGTTGCCATAAATCCATCTCAATAATTGGTCGTTCGCAGGTTTCTCTTTTTGGTATTCGATTCCACCATAAACTACCTTTTCGTCTTTGTTTATTTGAGAAATATATTTCTGAATATAATTGTTTTCGGTTGGAAAAGTATCGCAATCCAGAATTAGTAGCCATTCAAATTTAGATTTTTCAACTAATGAATTGATGTTTTTGCCTCTTCCAAAATTTAAATTATTTCTTGAAAAATTACAATTTTCGATACTATTTATCTTTTGGTTTTCATTCAGAAATTCATTAGAAGCATCATCTTGGCATAAAATTTCAAAATCAACTCTGCATTCCGTACACTGTTTGTGCAATTCTTTAACCAGAGGATAAGAATTGTAGTTGTATATTGGAATAAGTATCGATAGCATTACACTCCTTTTTGAACTACTTCAAAAATTTTGGCGTCTTCACATTTCAATGTTTTAGAAGGAAATTTCATTAACAAAGCATAATCGTGTGTTGCCATAATAACTGTTTTTCCGTTTGAATTAATGCTTTTTAAAACCTCTAAAACTTCGGCACTGGTTTGTGGATCGAGATTTCCTGTTGGTTCGTCGGCGAGAATAAATTCAGGATCGTTGAGTAAAGCTCTGGCAATGGCAATACGTTGTTGTTCGCCACCGGAGAGTTGATGCGGCATTTTATTAATATAATCTCTCATGCCCACTTTGTCTAAAACTTCATCTATTTTATTTTGAATATCGGTTTCACTGTTCCAACCTGTAGCTTTTAATACAAATAACATATTATCTTTTACATTGCGATCTGGAAGTAATTGAAAATCCTGAAAAACAAAACCTATTTTTCTTCTTAAAAAAGGAATTTCATCTTCTTTTAAAGTAACCAAATCAAAATCTACAATTCTACCTTCACCTTGAGTTAAAGCCAGATCACCATAAAGTGTTTTCATAAAACTACTTTTTCCGGAACCCGTTTTTCCAATGATATAAATGAATTCGCCATGATTTACATCAAGATTCACGTTTGATAAAATTACATTTCCTTCTTGAAAAATCGTTACATTTTTTAAGGACAATACTGTTTGTGACATAATGGGTGGTGTTTATGGGGTAAAAGTAATTATCAATTACCACAAGAACAATAAAAATTTTTTTTTTTTGTGTAAATGTGAATCTTTTGTCAAGTTTTAACTTATTGTTAAAACTTTTGTTCATAATAAAATCTAAATGCCCTTCGTTATAGACTTTAGAATGCGATACATTTGAATTTTTAAATCAATAACACAATGCGTAAATTTTCTTGGCTTTTAATTGTTTTTATTTTTGTCAAAACACTTTCGGTTTCTGCACAAAAATCAGCAATTTACACTCACGATTCAAAAGATTTTGACAAAGCACTTTCCTTATATAAGGACAATCAATATGCCTCGGCACAAATTATTTTCGAAAAAGTGAAATCGGCTACAACAAATGAAGAACTCAAATCCGATTGTACTTATTATGTTGCAAATTGTGCCATACGTACCAATCAATCCAATGCGGATTTGTTGATTGAAAAATTTGTTTCGGATTATCCCACAAGCATAAAACAGAATCAGGCTTTTATTGAAGTGGCTCATTATTATTTTACTCAAGGCAATTATCCCCAAGCTTTGCAGTGGTTTAATCAAGTGGATGAAAATAATTTAAATGCAAAAGATTTAGATAAATTTAATTTCCAAAAAGGCTATAGTTTTTTTAATTCTAAAAACAAAAAGGAAGCCACAACCTATTTGAATAAAGTTGTAAATTCTGCCGAATACGGTTCACAAGCTAAATATTATTTGGGTTTTATTGCTTATGAAGGCGACGATTACAAGCAAGCAACCAAATATTTTGATGAAGTTTCTGGTGAGGAAAAATACAAAGAAAAGCTTTCGTATTACCAAGCCGATATGAATTTTAAGTTAGGAAATTTTCAAAAAGCTATTGATTTAGGAACCAAAGCAATGGAAAAATCAAATGCTACAGAAAAATCGGAGCTCAATAAAATCATTGGCGAAAGCTATTTTAATTTAAAGCAATACGATAAATCAATTCCGTTTTTGTCATTATACAAAGGCAAAAAAGGACGATGGAATAATACTGATTTCTACCAATTGGGGTATGCTTATTACAAGCAAAGTGATTTTGAAAATGCGATTTCTCAATTCAATAAAATCATTGGTGGAAAAGATTTTGTAGCCCAAAATGCCTATTATCATTTAGGGGAAAGCTACCTAAAATTGGACAAAAAACAAGAAGCTTTAAACGCTTTTAAAAATGCTTCCGAAATGGAATTTGATCCTTCTATTCAAGAAGATGCAAGTTTAAATTATGCAAAATTAAGCTATGAAATAGGAAATTCATATCAAAGCGTTCCTAGAGTTTTGATGGGTTTTATGAAAAAATACCCCAATAATGCTAACAAACCAGAAATAGAAAAATTATTAATCGATTCCTATATTTCATCCAAAAATTATAAAGAAGCACTAGTTTTATTGGAGAAAAACAATGCTCCCGAAAACAAATTAGCCTATCAAAAAGTAGCGTTTTATCGCGGTTTAGAATTATACACGGACTCAAAATATCAAGAAGCTTCACAGCTATTTTCAAAATCGCTTGACGAACAAAAAGATGCCGTTTTTACAGCCAGAGCCACGTTCTGGAAAGGAGAAACCCAATATGTTTTAGACGATTATAAAAGCGCATTATTGAGTTTCAAACAGTTTGCTGGTTTAGCTCAAGCAAAGCAAACTCCAGAATATAAAAACATTAATTATAACATTGCTTATGCTTATTTCAAATTGAAGGAGTATGAACAAGCGGGAAATTATTTCGAAAATCAAATTGAATTTGTAAAGGACAATAAAGTACGATTGAATGATTCGTATTTGCGTTTAGCGGATTGCCGTTTTGTAACCACGAAATATGCATCGGCAATTGAAGCCTATAAAAAAGTAGTTGATAATAAAAGCATTGATGCAGATTATGCTTATTTTCAAAAAGCAATTTGTTACGGATTTGTTTCTAAAAACGACACTAAAATTGTCGAACTCAATTCATTTTTACAATTATTTCCAAAATCAGAATATAGAGATGATGCTTTGTTTGAGCTAGGAAATACTTATGTTGCAGAGCGACAACAGGATTTGGCTATAAAAACGTATGATCAATTAAATTCAGAATTTAAAAAAGGATCTTATACTTCAAAAGCTATTTTGCGTCAAGGTTTAATTTATTATAATTCGGATAAAGATGACTTGGCTATAGCAAAATTCAAAAAAGTAGCCGCCGATTTCCCAAAATCCCCCGAAGCTCTTGAAGCTGTTGCAACTGCTCGATTAATTTATGTTGATAACGGCAGAGTCGACGAATATGCAACTTGGGTTCGAACCCTAGACTTTGTGGCGGTAACTAATTCAGAATTGGATAATGATACTTATGAATCTGCTGAAAAACAATATTTACAAAACAACACCAAACAAGCAATAGCGGGTTTTAGCAGTTATGTTTCTAAATTTCCAAAGGGAATTCATGCCTTGAAAGCAAATTTTTATCTGGCTCAATCCTATTATTCTGAAGGTCAAGAAACGCAGTCAATTCCTAATTATGAATTTGTAATCAACGAACCTAGAAATGAATTTACAGAGCAATCATTGGCTAGATTGGCTCAAATTTTCTTAAAAAGTGTTACTTATGACAAAGCTATTCCGGTATTGTCACGTTTAGAAAACGAAGCAGATTTTCCTCAAAATAAAACCTTTGCACAGTCCAATTTGATGAAATGTTATTACAATAACAAAGATTTTAGTAGCGCTGTGGTGTATGCCGAGAAAGTTTTGGCAAACCCAAAAACAGATGATAATGTAAAAAGCGATGCCCAAATCATAATTGCTCGTGCCGCAATACAAACGGGTGATGAGGAAAAAGCAAGAACGGCTTACGCCAAATTGCAAACCATAGCTAAAGGAGAACTGGCTGCAGAAGCACTTTATTATGATGCATTTTTCAAAAATAAAGACCAGAAATTCGAAACTTCAAATGCACTTGTTCAAAAATTAGCCAAGAATTATTCTAGTTATAAATATTTTGGTGCTAAAGGATTAATCATAATGGCAAAGAATTTTTATGGACTCAAAGACAGTTTTCAAGCCACTTACATTTTAGAAAATGTGATAAAAAATTTCACAGATTTCCCCGATGTAGTTGCTGAAGCTCAAACAGAATTGAACCGTATTAAAAATGAAGAATCCAAAACAAATTCATCGGTAACAGATTAATTTTCAACTCAAAAGTGTCATCTCGAGCGCAGTCGAGAGTCGAGAAACTTATCAAAAACAAATTCAACTTATGAAAATCAATTTTCAAAATAAAATCACATTACTTTTTTTAATTACAATTAGTACATGCGCTTTCGCTCAAAAAAAGCAGGAAGGCGTTAGCACCGAAGTTGTAAATGTTGTAAAACCATATACGCCTTCAATTTCGGATGCTTTCAAAGTAAAAGAAACTCCTGTGCTAGATGACGAAGCGAATACTAAAAAGGGAATCATAAAATATAATATATTTTCGTTTCCTGTGGCATCCACTTTTACACCATCAAAAGGAAAAGCCGAAGGTGTTGAAAAAGAAGAACAAGCCCATTTGTTTAGCAATTATGCTACTTTAGGCTATGGAAATTATGGAACATTTAATGCGGAACTTTTTGTTACACATGAGCTAACTAGCGATCAATACGTGGGCGGAATGTTTAAACATCTTTCCTCACAAGGCGGAATAAAAACTGCTGAACTCGAAGATAAATTTTATGACACATCGCTTGATTTGACCTACGGAATTAAGAAAAAAGATTTGACTTGGAATATTGATTTAGGGTATCAAAATCAGATTTATAATTGGTATGGATTGCCAGCTGGTTTTGGTAATTCATTAACGCCAAGCGATCGAGTACTTTTGATAAACGGAATCAATCCACAACACGATTATAATACTTTATACTTTGGCAGTAGAATAAATTTCAACGAAGGAGTTTTTAGTGAAGCAAGTGTAAAGTTTAACAATTTTAGAGATGATTTTGGGTCTTCTGAAAACAGGTTTTATGCAAAACCTACATTTAATTTATTGCTAAATGACAAAGCGATTAAAACGAATGTGATTGTGGATTACATCAGCGGAAACTTCAAAAAATCCTATTGGAACAATACTCCAATAAAATATGGTTTTACCAATTTTGGTATTGCGCCAAGTTTTGTAATGAATGAAAACGATTGGACCGTAAATATTGGTGCGGGATTATTTTATAGTAAAGACAACGAAAACAGCAACAGCAAATTTTTAATTTATCCACAAATTAGTGCTTCTTTAAAAGTTGTAGGTGATTTAATGATATTTTATGCCGGAGCCGAAGGAACTTTGGAACAAAATTCCTATCTCGATTTTGTGGATAAAAATCCTTTTTTGTCTCCTACATTTGCTATTGCACCTACGGACAAGCAATATGATATTTATGCAGGTTTAAAAGGGAAATTAATCAACAATGTGAGTTACAACATGCGAGCTTCGTATGTAAACGAACGAAATAAAGCCTTGTTTAAAAGTAATGATTATGCAGATATAAATACAAGTGAACCCTATACTTTTGGCAATTCCTTTCAAGTGGTTTATGATGATATGAAAACGGTTAGTTTTTATGGAGAATTAAAAGCTGAATTTTCGGATGATGTGTCTTTTGGTATTAGTGGAACTTTTAGTAGTTACACCAATGATGTTCAAAAAGAGGCTTGGAATTTGCCTTCCATACAATTGAATTCGAACATCCATTTTAATATAACTCAAAAATGGTATGCGGGAGTTAATGTGTTCTTTGTTGGAGAGCGAAAAGACCAACAATTTTACCTGACTTCATTGACGTTGCCTGATCCAAATTTCACCAATACTTTAGAAAGTTACTTCGATTTAAATGCGCATGTAGGATTCAAATACAGTGATCGATTAACGGCTTTCGTCAGAGCAAACAATATTACTAACAACGCCTATCAAAAATGGTTGAATTATCCTGTTCAGGGTTTACAAGTAGTTTTGGGAGCGAATTATAAATTTGATTTTTAACTTAAACACAAAGTTCACAAAGAAGGCACGAAGAACACAGAAAATTAATTTTAAACCTTTGCGAACCTTGTGGATTCTTTGTGAACTTTGTGGTTAAACTTTTTCTAATTACAAAAACTAATTTTAAAAAAAAAATTGGTGAACTTTGCACCTTCTTTGTGAACTTTGTGGTTAAACTTTCTTTGAATACATAAACTATAATCTAAAAAAAAAACTTCGTGAACTTTATGCTTTCTTCGTGAACTTTGCGGTTAAACTTTCTTTGAATACATAAACTATAATCTAAAAAAAAACTTCGTGAACTTTGTGCTTTCTTTGTGAACTTTGTGTTTAAACTTTCTTTGAATACATAATCTATAATTTTAAAAAAAACTTCGTGAACCTTGCGTAAATCTTTGCGTACTTTGTGGTTAAATTTCCTGGATGACTTTCAAACAAAAAATACATGCCAATTACCAGCAATTAGTCCAAGATAGAATCGATGTGTTCAAGGATATGATTGTGGCTTTGACTGAAGATTCAAAGAACGATGCCAAAGGTTCAGCTGGAGACAAACACGAAACCGCATTGTCAATGATGCATATTGAACAAGAAAAACTCAATGTTAAACTCAAAGAAGTTTTAGCTCAAAAAGCTATTTTAGACAAAATTGATTACACCGCAATTGCAAAAACGATTATTGTGGGAAGTTTAGTTAAAGCCAATGGAATTTATCTTTATTTAAGTGCAGCACTTCCAAAAATCAATATCGTCGGAATCAACATCATTGCACTTTCTCCACAATCGCCATTGGGAAATAAATTAATGGGAAATGAAGTGGGGTTTACGTTTGAGATTAATGGAACAAGGTATTTGATTGAAAATATCGAATAAAAATCCGTTCCAATCTGTGTTGCTAGCATCAGCGTTATCCGTGTCCTCCTAAGCTTGACTAAGGATAACAATCCACAACCTCAATTCCATTTTTACAATTTTTTAATTACAATTTTAATCTAAATAATCTTTTTTAGTTATAAATTATAACTAAAAAACCTATTTATGTTTTACGATTAGAACTAAAACTTCATCTTTGCCCCATCAAAATAAACAAATAGTTAAAATATAAAATTATGTGCGGAATAGTATGTGCCTTTGATTTAAAACAAAAAGCAGAAGTTTTAAGACCTAAAGTGTTGGAAATGTCTAAAATTATCCGTCATCGAGGACCAGATTGGAGTGGGATTTTTAGTAATGAAAAAGCAATTCTTTCACACGAACGTCTGGCAATTGTAGATCCAGCTTCGGGGAAACAACCGTTGTTTACTGAGGATAAAAGCCTTGTTTTAGCTGCCAATGGCGAAATATACAATCATAGAGAATTACGCAAACAATTTGAAGGAAGATATAACTTTCAAACCGAAAGCGACTGCGAAGTGATTCTTGCCTTATACAAAGAAAAAGGTTCGCACTTTATTGATGAAATGAACGGAATCTTTGGTTTTGCAATTTATGATGTCGAAAAAGACGAATACTTTGTAGCTCGTGACCACATGGGAATTATTCCTTTGTACATAGGTTGGGACGAACACGGCACTTTTTATGTAGCGTCAGAATTGAAAGCATTAGAAGGCTATTGTACCAAAATCCAATTGTTTCCTCCGGGACATTATATGTCAAGTAAGGACGGAGAATTTGTGCAATGGTACAAACGCGAATGGGTTGATTACGATGCTGTAAAAGATAATGAAACCAGTATTGACGCCATAAAACTAGCTCTTGAAGCTGCAGTTCACAGGCAATTAATGAGCGATGTGCCTTATGGAGTTTTACTTTCGGGAGGATTGGATTCTTCGATCACATCGGCTGTAGCCAAAAAATATGCCCAAAAACGTATTGAATCAGGTGACACAGTTGATGCTTGGTACCCGCAATTGCACTCTTTTTCCGTAGGATTAGAAGGTTCTCCAGATTTGGCTGCAGCCCAAAAAGTTGCTGATCATATTGGAACCATTCACCACGAAATTAAATTCACCATTCAAGAAGGTTTAGACGCCATAAAAGATGTAGTTTACAATTTAGAAACCTACGACGTTACCACCATTAGAGCATCAACACCAATGTGGTTAATGGCACGAGTTATTAAGTCAATGGGAATCAAGATGGTTCTTTCTGGTGAAGGTGCAGACGAACTTTTTGGAGGATATTTATACTTTCATAAAGCACCAAACTCAAGAGAATTTCACGAAGAGAATGTTCGAAAATTAAGCAAATTACACATGTATGATTGTTTGCGAGCCAACAAAAGTTTAGCCGCTTGGGGAATTGAAGGTCGTGTACCGTTTTTGGATAAAGAATTTATGGATGTAGCAATGCGCATCAATCCGCAAGATAAAATGATCAACAAGGAACATCCCATGGAAAAATGGGTAGTTCGAAAAGCTTTTGAAGACATGTTGCCAGAAAGCATTGCTTGGAGACAAAAAGAACAATTCAGCGACGGTGTTGGATACAGTTGGATTGACACTTTGAAAGCTACTGTAGCTGTAGAAATTTCAGACGAGCAATTAGCTAATGCAAAATACAAATTCCCGTTGCAAACACCAACATCTAAAGAAGAATATTATTACCGTTCGATTTTTCACGAGCATTTCCCAAGTGATGCAGCAGCATTATGCGTTCCTCAAGAAGCGAGTGTGGCTTGTAGTACAAAGATAGCTTTGGAATGGGATGAAGCATTTAAAAACATGAACGATCCATCCGGAAGAGCAGTGGCAAGTGTTCACGATGATGCTTATGTGAAAGGATAAAACAAGAATTTTATTTTAAAATTTTTAGATATAAAAACGTTCTCCATTGGAGAGCGTTTTTTATTGTAAAAAAAGTCTAAAATGTTAATAACTTACCAACTTATACCTCAATTTTATCCTTTAAATGCTATGCATTTTTATATATTTGCGTGTTATAAAAAAAATACATTTTTAGAGTAAATTTATATGAGCGACGAAATTAAAAAGAACAATTATTCAGCAGATAGTATTCAGGCATTAGAAGGAATGGAGCACGTTAGAATGCGACCATCAATGTATATTGGAGATGTAGGTGTGAGAGGTTTACACCATTTAGTTTATGAAGTTGTCGATAACTCTATTGATGAGGCAATGGGTGGACATTGTGACACTATTACAGTTGCAATTAATGAAGACGGCTCGGTAACTGTTGAAGATAATGGTCGAGGAATTCCAGTTGATATTCATAAAAAAGAAGGTGTTTCGGCGCTTGAGGTTGTAATGACTAAAATTGGCGCAGGAGGAAAATTTGATAAAGATTCCTATAAAGTTTCTGGTGGATTGCACGGAGTTGGAGTATCGGTAGTAAATGCTTTGTCTAAACATTTGCGGGCTACAGTTCATAGAGACGGAAAAGTATACGAGCAAGAATACGAAAGAGGAAAATCATTATATCCTGTAAAACAAATTGGGGAAACTACAAAAAGAGGAACTATTGTTACTTTTTATCCTGATCCAACTATTTTTACTCAAACAACGGAGTTTACTTACGACACTTTATCAGCGCGTATGCGGGAATTGTCCTACTTGAATAAAGGAATTACAATCACTTTTACCGATAAAAGAGAATTAGATAAAGAAGGAAATTTTGTTCAAGAAATCTTTCATTCTACCGAAGGACTAAAAGAATACATAAGATATCTCGATGGAAACCGTGAGCCTATAATTGCACACGTAATTTCGATGGATTCCGAAAAAGGCGAAATTCCAGTTGAGGTTGCCTTGATTTACAATACCAGTTATACCGAGAATATTTTTTCTTATGTAAACAACATCAATACACACGAAGGAGGAACACACTTGCAAGGTTTCAGAACGGGACTTACTCGTTCGTTAAAGAAATATGCAGATGCTTCTGGAATGTTAGATAAGCTAAAATTTGAAATTGCTGGAGATGATTTCCGCGAAGGATTAACCGCAATTATTTCGGTAAAAGTAGCTGAACCACAATTTGAAGGGCAAACCAAAACAAAACTTGGTAACAGAGAAGTAGTTTCTCCTGTAAGTCAAGCGGTTGGTGATATGATCGAAAATTATTTGGAAGAAAATCCAAACGATGCTCGAATTATTGTTCAAAAAGTAATTCTTGCAGCACAAGCAAGACATGCAGCTAAAAAAGCGCGTGAAATGGTACAACGCAAAACCGTAATGGGTGGCGGCGGATTACCAGGAAAATTATCCGATTGTTCCGAGCAAGATCCTGCAAAATGCGAAGTGTATCTTGTCGAGGGAGATTCAGCTGGAGGAACAGCAAAACAAGGTCGTGACAGAGCATTTCAAGCGATTTTGCCTCTAAGAGGTAAGATTTTGAATGTCGAAAAAGCAATGCACCATAAAGTTTTTGAAAACGAAGAAATCCGAAATATATTTACGGCACTTGGGGTAACTATTGGTACCGAAGAAGATTCTAAAGCCTTGAATATTTCAAAACTGCGTTACCATAAAGTAATTATTATGTGTGATGCCGATGTAGATGGTAGTCATATTTCTACTTTGATATTAACGTTTTTCTTTCGTTTTATGAAAGAATTAATAGAGGAAGGTCACGTTTATATTGCAGCACCACCATTATATTTAGTTAAAAAAGGGAACAAAAAAGAATACGCCTGGAATGATGTTCAACGTGATCAAGCCAATGCAAGAATGGGCGGAAGCGCAGCAATTCAACGTTATAAAGGTCTTGGAGAAATGAACGCGGAACAATTGTGGGAAACTACAATGGATCCAAGTTTTAGAACTTTACGTCAAATCACTATCGAAAGTCTAGCCGAAGCAGACCGTGTTTTCTCAATGTTAATGGGTGATGAAGTGCCACCAAGAAGAGAATTTATCGAGAAAAATGCAGTTTATGCTAATATAGATGCGTAATTAATTACCGAATGCACTAGCCCCGATAGTAGTGAAAATCCTTTTTTAGTCTCGTCAGTTCGAGTTTTTTGTGAAGAGAAACGAAACAAAAAGTATCGAGAACAAGAGATTAAAAAAGATTGTAACGAATTGCTTCGCCAGTTCTGCTTTTCGCCTCGGGTGCGGGATGAGCTTCTAAAAAAAAATAAACAACAAACAAATAACCGAATAAACTAAAAATAATGAAAGTTACAGTAGTAGGAGCAGGAAATGTGGGAGCATCTTGCGCAGATTCAATTTCGTACAGAGGGATTGCCAGTGAAGTAGTTTTACTAGATATTAGAGAAGGTTTTGCCGAAGGTAAGGCTATGGATTTGATGCAATGTGCCACAAACACAGGATTTAACACCGTAATTACAGGTGTTACCAATGATTATTCAAAAACAGCCAATAGCGATGTTGTTGTAATAACATCAGGAATTCCTAGAAAACCAGGAATGACTCGCGAAGAATTAATAGGTATCAACGCAGGAATTGTAAAATCGGTAGCGGAAAATGTTTTAACTCATTCTCCAAACGCAATTATTGTGGTGGTTTCAAATCCTATGGATACCATGACTTATTTGACTTTGAAAGCGACTGGTTTGCCAAAAAATAGAATTATAGGAATGGGTGGAGCTCTAGACAGTTCCCGTTTCAGGTATTATTTATCAAAAGCATTAGACAAACCATCAAACGATGTTTCGGCAATGGTTATTGGTGGTCACGGCGATACGACTATGATTCCATTGACGCGATTGGCTTCTTACAACGGTATTCCGGTTTCTGAATTTCTGTCAGAAGAAGAATTAGCCAAAGTTGCTGCAGACACTATGGTTGGAGGAGCAACATTGACGGGACTTTTAGGAACATCGGCTTGGTATGCGCCTGGAGCTTCGGTTGCGTATTTAGTGGACAGCATATTGAATAACCAAAAGAAAATGATAGCTTGTTCGGTTATGCTTGATGGCGAATACGGACAAAGCGATATTTGTATTGGTGTTCCTTGTATTATTGGTAAAAACGGAATTGAACAAATTTTAGATATTACTTTAAATGATTCTGAAAAAGCGGCTTTCGCCAAAAGCGCCGATGCTGTTCGAAATATGAATGCGGACCTAAAATCGGTTTTAGCATAATAATTTAGCTATAAAAAAGAGAAGACTGCACATTTGCAGTCTTTTTTTTGACATTAATCAATAAATAAATTGGTTAATCTTTACGTTAATTATATATTTGCTCGGTTTAAAAATAATGATGTAATTCATAATACCTGGTTTTATATTTAAAGCAGATGTTAAGTCTTATTTTATAAGGGTTGAAACAAAAATAAATAAATAAAATAATTAATTTTTAGTAATAATGCAGAATAAAGGACTTATTAAATTTTTCGCAATTCTATTTGCATTGGTAAGCATTTACCAACTTTCGTTCACTTTCGTTTCAAATAATATTAAGAGTGATGCAAAATCATTTGCAAAGGGAAATCCTGAAACAGAACTAAAATATTTAGATTCTATTGGTAAAGAAAATGTTTTTAACCTTGGGTTTACCCAGTTTACTTTCAACGAAGTTAAAGACAAACAAATCAACAAAGGACTTGACTTAGAAGGTGGTATTAATGTGATATTGCAAATTTCGGTTAAAGATATTTTGAAAGGATTGTCTAATAATTCTAAAAACCCAGTTTTTAATAAATCATTGGCCGATGCAACTGCAAACCAAAAAGGGAATCAAACGTATATCGATGCTTTCTTTGATGCTTTTGAAACTAATTCTAAAGGTACAGTAAAATTAGCTTCTCCTGATATTTTTGCTAACAGAAGTTTACAAGGTGAAGGTGGAATTGATTTTCAAATGAACGATGCACAGGCGCAAAAAGTAATCAAACGAAAAGTTGATGAATCTGTAGAAAGTGCTTTTGGAGTATTAAGAAAACGTATCGATAAATTTGGTGTAACGCAGCCTAATATTCAAAAACTAGGCGAATCTGGACAAATCCTTGTGGAACTTCCTGGTGCGAAAGATGTTGATCGAATAAAAAAATTATTGTCTGGAACAGCTCAATTGGAGTTTTGGGAAACTTACAGTGGAGAGGAAATTGGTAATTTTTTATCTACTGCAAACGAGGCATTGAAAAAAACAGAAATCAATGAGGCGGTTGTTACAACTGTTGCTAACGATTCTATTAGTGCTTTATTGACCAGTGGAAAAGATTCAACAACTACAAAAAATGATCTTGGACCAATAGGTAAGAGAATCATAGGTCAAGGTGGCGGACCAGTTTTAGGACTTTTCGCACCAAAGGATACAGCAATTGTAGGAGGCTTTTTGAGAAGAGCTGATATTAGAATATTACTAGCTGGAGATCAGCGTTATGCAAAATTTGTTTGGGGAAAACCAACAACTATTAAAGATGCTAAAGACAAAGACATTGAAGCTATTGAATTGTATGCCCTAAAAGGAAATAGAGACAATGTTGCACCAATGAGTGGCGGTGTGATTGTTGATGCAAAAGATACTTTTGATCAATCAGGAAAACCTGCAGTTTCTATGCAAATGAACGGACAAGGTGCAAAAGTTTGGGAAGAATTAACAGGTAGAGCCTATTCTCAAAAAAGTAATATTGCCATTGTTCTTGATAATATAGTTTATTCAGCTCCAGGTGTTTCAAGTGGACCAATCGCGGGTGGTAGATCAGAAATTTCGGGTAGTTTTACACTTTTGGAAACAGCGGATTTAGCTAACGTTCTTAGAGCTGGAAAACTCCCAGCAGCAGCAGATATAATTCAATCAGAAGTTGTCGGACCATCCTTAGGACAAGAGGCAATTGACAATGGAACTAATTCTGCACTTTTAGGATTATTATTAGTATCACTTTGGATGATGGTTTACTACGGAAAAGCCGGATGGTATGCAAATATTGCATTAGCAGTCAACTTATTATTCTTATTCGGAATTTTAGCAAGTTTAGGCGCTGTGCTTACATTGCCAGGAATTGCTGGTATAGTTTTAACTATGGGAACTGCTGTAGATGCTAATATCATTATATACGAAAGAGCAAAAGAAGAACTTCGCTCAGGAAAATCTTTGGAAGAAGCAGTAGTTGCATCCTACAGTTGGAAAGGAGCCATGCGTTCAATAGTCGATGCTAACGTAACCCATATCTTGACAGGTGGAGTATTGTTTATTTTTGGTTCAGGACCAATAAAAGGATTTGCTACTACATTATTAATAGGTATAATAACTTCGTTATTTACATCAATTTTTATAGCTAGAATATTTATAGATTGGAGTATTAGCAAAAACAATAAGTTATCATTCGTAACAGGATTTTCTAAAAATTTCTTTACTAATTTCCACTTTGATTTCTTGAAAATTAAAAAATGGACTTATGCTTTTTCTGCAATTGTAACTGTTGTTAGTATTTATTCATTAGCTACAAATGGTCTAGATCAAGGAGTTGATTTTGTTGGAGGAAGAACTTTTCAGGTGCGATTTGAAAAACCAGTAAATGCAGAAATGGTTGCAAAGGAACTCTCAAGCGATAAAGTTTTTGGTAGTGCCGAAGCAAAAATATTTGGTAAAGACAATCAGTTGAAAATCACAACAAAATATAAAGTCAGCGAACATGGTGTTGATGCTGATTTAGAAGTTAACCAAATGTTGTATGATAATTTAAAAAAGCATTATTCCGCTGATATCACCTATGACAAATTTGTAAATGCTTACGATGGAAAAATACTAGGTATTTTACAAGCTTCAAAAGTAGGTCCAACAGTTGCGGAAGACATAAAAACTAATGCTTATTGGGCTGTTCTAGGAGCAATGCTTATTGTGGGCTTATATTTAGTAATCAGTTTTAGAAAATGGCAGTACAGTTTAGGTGCGATTGCGGCCGTAGTTCACGATGTTATTTTTGTATTGGGTATTTATTCATTATGTTATAAATTCATGCCTTTCGGGATGGAAATCGATCAACATTTTATCGCAGCAATTCTTACAGTTATAGGTTATTCTATGAATGATACTGTAATTGTATTTGATAGAGTTCGTGAATTTTTAGGTGGTAAAAAAGCTAAAGGTAATTTTGATAGTATTGTGAATCAATCTATTAATAGTACCATGTCAAGAACGATTAATACCTCATTAACGATGATTATGGTATTGTTGATTATGTTTATTTTTGGTGGTGAGTCAATACGTGGATTTATCTTCGCTATGCTTATTGGTATCATAGTAGGAACATACTCTTCGTTGTTTATTGCTACTCCAGTATTGTGTGATACAATGTCTGAAGCGGATCATAAAAAAATCGAATTAGAACACAATTCATAATCTATTAGATTTATTACATATTTGTAAAGACTCGAATTTTATTCGGGTCTTTTTTTTAATATTAGTTAACAAATTGTCATAAAATTAAACCATGAAAAAAAGAATATTTTTTGTTTTATTACTTTTAATGAGTTCCAATGTTTTCTTTGGTCAAGACACAATTTCAAAATATACCATAGGTTTTCATCATGGTTTTGGTAGTGAATTTAAGAACAGGAATTATTCATTTACAAATAATTATTATAAATTATCAATCAATTATAAACTTAAAAAAACTAAGAATTTTATATATGAAGTTGTGCTACAACCTGAAATAAACTTTGCAACACATCAGCTATTAAATTTTTATTTTATAACTCCTGACGATCCAAATTATATTGAAAAAAGAAATAAATTCACAAAATTAAAGGACATAAATCAGTATATTTTAAATGTTGGTTTTGCAATTAGAAAACCAATCACTCGAACATTTAGCATAGCTATTTTAGCCAGTGTTGGTCCAATGATTTCCAATAAAGAAACCGAAAGGCTTTCAAATGGTTTTGCTTTTTCTGATGTGTTAACACTTGAATTAAGTTATAAAATTAATAATTTTATACTTGATATCAGGCCAAATGTAAGACATGTTTCGAATGCAGGATTAAAGAGCTCTAACTCAGGTTTCAACACAAAAAATATTGAATTTGGCATATCATATAACTTATAAACAGTATGTTATGTTATTTTTGTTTTATATTTTTACAATAATTAGTTGATTAAACTCGTTAAATAATTATATTTTATATATTTACTTTATAAAGATCTGAAAATTCCTAAATTTTTTAGTAAACCAATTCCTAAAATAATGAAAAATTTTACTTCGTCATTTGCCTTTCTATTTTTGATTACAGCTTTTTCGAGTTTTGACTTTTCGGCACAAAACCTCATTATAAACGGTGATTTTACTTCCGGAAACTCCGGTTTTACTTCAAATTATTTAAATGTTATTAATCCGAATCCTTTTGGAGTTAAAGGTTCTTATGATATCGTTACGAACCCAAATGCTTGGTTTATTGCATTTAGTGCATGTCCTGATCATACTACAGGAACAGGAAGAATGATGGTTGTTGATGGTGCGGATACAAATGCGGGTAATACTAAATTATGGGAACAAACGGTAACCGTAACACCAGGAAAAACCTATGTGTTGAGCTATTATTTACAGTCACTTACAGTAGGTTTTCCTGCTGGAATTGAAATTTTAATTAACGGTGTTTCTTTAGGTTTGCCCAATGTTGCACCAGCTACAACATGCAATTGGGTACAGAGAATTTATAGTTGGAATTCTGGAATAAGTAGCTCTGCAATAATTACTATTTATGATAGAGAAATATCTGGTGCAGGAAATGATTTTGCTATAGATGATTTGTCATTTACAGCTTGCCCTGACGCACCAGTAGTAGCTACTCCGGTTTATTTATGTCAAAATAGTCCAGCTATTCCTTTAACAGCAACTGCATCAGTAGGTTCAACATTGATATGGTATGGAACAAGTTCCACAGGAGGAATTCCATCTGCAACAGCACCAACACCTTCCACAACGGCAGTAGGCGCAACAACCTATTATGTAAGCCAAACTGATGGAATTTGTGAAAGTCTTCGTTCTGCAATCGTAGTGAATGTAGTTGCTGATAACGGTGCTACTATTTTAGGTTTAAGATGTGATCCATCTCAAATTCCACCAGCAGATATAAATACATCTGTGTATTTTGATTGGTCAAATAATGTATTGATAAATGATAATTCGTATAATTACTCTTATACAATACAAGGTGGACCACCAGTAACTGGAACCAGAATAGTGTCAAATTTACCTCTAATCGGAATGCTACTACCCGGTCAATCTGCTACAATAACATTAACAGCTACTAGATTTCCATGTGCACCTGCTCAAATTGTAACGTGTACTGTTCCTTGTGGCACTACAACTACACCAAATTTTGCTGCAATTGCTCCTTTTTGTACTGGAACTCCAGCTCCGATTTTAGGACCAACGTCTCCTAATAGCATTACGGGTACTTGGTCGCCTGCAATAATAAATAACACAACTAGCGGAAGTTATATTTTCACACCTAATCCATTAGCCTTTCCTTGTGCATTAACACAAACATTGGTTGTAACTATAGATCCATTAGTAACTCCTGCTTTTATAGGAATTCCTACAATAGTATGTCAAGGTGCAGCTGCACCAGTATTGCCTTTAAGTTCAAATAATGTTACGCCTATAACGGGAACATGGAGTCCAGCTACAGTTAATACTGCTATTTTAGGATCAGTAGTTTATACTTTTACGCCTAATCTTGGACAATGTGCTTCGGTTACATTGACTACTACAACTGTAACAATCTTGGCAAATGTTACTCCAAATTTTGCAGCTATTGCCCCTTTTTGTTCTGGAACTACAGCACCAGTTCTAGCAACAACATCGCCAAACGGTATCACTGGAAGTTGGTCACCATCAATAATAAGCAATACGGTTAGTGGAAATTATTTATTTACACCAAATGCAAATCAATGTTCAGCTACTCAAACTTTGTCAATTACTGTAAATCCAATTGTAACGCCATTATTTCCTGCTGTTGCTCCTATTTGTTCTGGTGCGGTTTTGGCTCCTTTGCCCACAACATCAACTAATGGTATTGTAGGTAGTTGGTCTCCAGCTCTAGACAACTCGACTACAACTTTATATACATTCACACCTTCCGTGGGACAATGTGCTTCAACTGCAAATTTAACTATTACAGTTAACCCAATTATAACACCTACATTTACAATAGTGGCCACAACATATTGTTCAGGAACTATTATTCCAGCTTTGCCTACAACTTCTACAAATGGGGTTACTGGAACCTGGTCACCTGCATTGAATAATTTAGCAACTACACTTTATACTTTTACCCCAACTGCTGGGCAATGTGCAAATAATGCAACTGTTACACTAACAATTCTGGCAAATGTTACTCCAAATTTTGCAGTGATTGCCCCTTTTTGTTCTGGAACTACAGCACCAGTTTTAGCAACAACATCTCCAAATGGGATAACTGGAACTTGGTCCCCAGCAATTATTAGCAATACATTAAGCCGAAGTTATTTATTCACACCAAATCCAAATCAATGTTCAGCTACTCAATCATTAAGTGTAACAATAACTCCTAGAACTGTTCCTAATTTTGCTGCGATTCCTTCATTTTGTTCTGGAACTATCGCTCCAGTTTTGACAAATGTATCTCCAAATGGGATTACGGGTACTTGGGCTCCAGTAATTGTGAGTAATACAAATAGTGGAGGTTATATTTTTACGCCACTAGCAACAGAATGTGCAACTATCCAAACATTAAATGTTACAATAAATCCTCCTGTTTCTCCAAGTTTTGTTGATTTAACTTTTTGTTCTGGAACTTTAGCTCCAATTTTAAACACGATTTCGCCAAATGGGATTTCGGGAACTTGGTCACCTTCAGTTGTTAATAATACTACAAGTGGAACTTATGTTTTTACTCCTAATGCTCCTCAATGTGCCTCAACAAAAACTATTAGTGTTACCGTTAACCCAATTAATATTATTACAAGTTTAAGTTGGACTGTTACTGATGCTTTTGCCGACAATCAAATCGTTACGATTATTGCAACTGGAGTAGGAAATTACATTTATCAATTAGATGATGGTCCATTTCAAAGCAGTCCTGTTTTTGAAAATGTAGCACTTGGATTACATTCTATTACTGTAAAAGATGTAAATGGGTGTGGTTTTCCAATATCGGATAATAATGTTTTGATTATTAGTTTTCCTAAATATTTTACGCCTAATAGTGATGGATATAATGATAATTGGAATATTTCGGATTTAAATAATCAATTGAATTCTAGGATCTATATTTTTGACCGTTATGGTAAATTTTTAAAGGAATTAACCCCATTAGGTTTAGGTTGGAATGGAACCTATAATGGACAACCAATGCCGGCTAATGATTATTGGTTTACAATTGAATATACTGAACAAAATATTTCTAAGAAGTTCAAATCACATTTTTCATTAAAGAGATAAAAAAAAGCTTCCTTTTAATTGGAAGCTTTTTTAAATTTTTGATAATAAGGATTTTTTTATTTAGATTTTCACTGGTTTTTCGGCAGTAAAAATAAAGTAGAGTCCAACTATAATAAATGGAATACTAAGCCATTGTCCTGTAGAAAATAATCCTAATGAACTTTCAAAACCACCTTGACTTTCTTTTACAAATTCTACCAAAAACCGTACTGACCATAAAAGAACTAGGAAAATACCAAATAAATACCCTAACTTTTCTCTAGCTTCGGTCTTCCAATATAATATAAATAAAATCGCAAAAACAAATATATAACTAAAGGCCTCATACAATTGAGCTGGATGTTTTATGGGAACTTGCTCTAGCAATTCTGCATATTTTATATTGGTTGCTATTGCTAAATAGGCTTCATTTGGATCTGCGATTTGAGTAGCATTAACAACATCGTTTGGACTATAATAATCTCTAATAAATTTTATTCCAAAGGGAGAATCGGTCACTTTACCAACAATTTCTGAATTGAAAAAATTTCCTAATCTAACGAATACTGCTCCGCTTGCTACAGGAATTACAATACGGTCTAATATCCACAAGTGTGGTTTTTTTACTATTTTTTTACTATAAAAATACATGGTAATTATAATAGCTATTGCAGCACCATGACTCGCTAAACCTCTAAATCCAGTAAATTCCCATCCATTTATGATATTAAAAAGAGTTGCATTTGGATTTTCTCTTATTGGAAGCAGAATTTCGGTTAAGTGATTTCTATAATATTCCCAATCGTAGAAGAAAACATCACCTAATCGAGCTCCAATTAATGTGGATAGCACGGTCCAAATGAATAATGTATCTAATTTTTCTAAAGATTCATTTTCACGTTCGTATATGTTTTTCATGATATACCAACCTAAACCAAAGGCAATTACAAACATTAAACTGTAATATCGAATTACAAAAAATCCTAAATCAATACCTGCTTGTGGATTCCATATTATGTCTAAACTGTTTGTCATTATTTTTTATATTTAAGGTAAAATTACATTTTTTAGTTTGAAATTCTATTTTTTATCAATGGTTGTGATTGCATTTTTTTTCTGGTACAGGATCATAACCTGTTTTCCCCCATGGATGACAACTTAAAATTCTTTTGGCACCAATAAATCCTCCATAAAACAAGCCGTGAATTTCTAGTGCTTCAATCATAAAACTGGAACATGTGGGTTCAAATCTGCAAGAAGATGCTGTAAATGGTGAAATAGCATTTTGATAAAATTTGACTAACATTATAAAAGGAAAGATTAAAATTTTTGTCAGCATAATATTTAAATTTAAATCTAAAATTTGCAACTGTATTACTGTTGTATATTGAATGAAGTTCCGTCTTTACCGTCTTTCAACTGTATTCCTAGTGCGATTAATTGATCTCTAATTTGGTCAGAAAGAGCGAAATTTTTATTATCTCTAGCATTATTTCTCATGCCAATGAGCAAATTTACTAAGCCGTCAATTTTTTCAGAATTATTTCCAGCTCCTTTTTCGTCAACTAAACCTAAAACATCAAATACAAATGAATGCATTGTATTTTTAAAATTATCTAAATCCTCTGGTGCAAGTGTTGCAGTATGGTCTTTTAATAAGTTTATAAAACGTACTCCTTCAAAAAGGTAGGCAATCAATATTGGACTATTAAAATCGTCATTCATTGCATCATAACAGTTCTGTTTCCAGGACGAAATATCAAGTGTTGAAATGGTGTTTGGTTTAATTTCTTTTAAACCCTCAACGGCTTCCATTAATCTATAAAATCCTTTTTCGGCTGCTAAAATTGCATCATTTGTAAAATCTAGATTGCTTCTGTAATGGGCTTGTAACATAAAAAATCGGGCAACAGATGCTGAAAATGCTTTGGTAAGAAATGGACTTCCACCAGAGTAGATTTCGCTAGGTAAAATATTATTACCTGTTGATTTAGCCATTTTTTTACCATTTAAAGTAAGCATATTGGCATGCATCCAATAATTTACAGGTTCTTGTCCTGTGCAAGCTTCGTTTTGTGCAATTTCGCATTCGTGATGTGGAAATTTCAAATCCATTCCGCCACCATGAATATCAAAATGATTTCCTAGATATTTAGTACTCATTGCAGTACATTCTAGATGCCAACCAGGAAAACCGTCACTCCACGGCGAAGGCCAACGCATAATGTGTTGCGGCTCTGCTTTTTTCCATAATGCAAAATCTTGTGGGTTTTTCTTGTCGCTTTGACCGTCTGTATCACGGGTGTTGGCAAGCATATCTTCAATATTTCGACCACTTAGCTTACCATAATTATTAGTTTCGTTAAACTTCACTACATTAAAATACACAGAACCATTTGATTCATATCCAATTCCTTTAGCTATTATCTTTTTTACGATCTCAATTTGTTCAATAATATGTCCGGTAGCAGTAGGTTCAATACTTGGAGGCAAAAAATTATAGGCTTTCAACACATTATGAAAATCTACAGTGTAGCGTTGCACAATTTCCATTGGTTCCAATTGTTCAATTCTGGCTTTCTTTGCTATTTTGTCTTCGCCTTCGTCGATATCATCAACTATGTGACCTACATCGGTAATGTTCCTAATGTATCTTACCTTGTATCCTAAATGTAAAAAATACCTATATATCACATCAAATGACATAAAAGTCCTCACATTACCTAGGTGAACATTACTATAAACGGTTGGTCCACAAACATACATGCCTATATTTCCCTCATTAATTGGAGTGAAATTTTCTTTTTCACCAGAAAGTGAATTGTATATTTTTATAGGTTGTGATTTGTATAATGGCATTTTATAATATTTAGAAGATGGTTTTATTAGAAAATTAAATAAAAATAGTTTAGAATTTTGTTTCTAATTTTATGTATTCTAATAACTCTCTTCGTGTATTTTCATTTTTAAATTTTCCGCCAAACTCAGAGGTTACGGTGCTACTTTCGATGTCTTTAATTCCTCTTGAATTTACACAAAGGTGTTTTGCATCTATGATACAAGCTACATCTTCTGTTTGTAATGCTTTTTGTAATTCTTGAACTATTTGCATAGTTAAACGCTCTTGAACTTGAGGTCTTTTAGCATAATATTCAACAATTCGATTTATTTTTGAAAGCCCAATAACTTTGCCACTTGAAATGTAGGCAACATGTGCTCTACCAATAATGGGTAATAGATGATGTTCACAAGTAGAATATAGGGTTATGTTTTTTTCAACAAGCATTTCGCCATACTTGTAATTATTTTCAAATGTAGAAACTTTAGGCTTTTTGGCTGGATTAAGACCTCCAAAAATTTCTTTTACAAACATTTTTGCTACGCGATTAGGCGTGCCTTTTAAACTGTCATCCGTCAAATCCATCCCAAGTGTTATTAGAATATTTTCGACGTCTTTTTTTATTTTTTCTATTTTTTCTTCATCAGTACTATCAAAGGCATCTTCTCTTACTGGGTTTTGTGCAGATGAACTAATATGATTGTTTCCTATTTCGTCCTGAAATTCTTCGTTGTTTATCATTAAAAGTTACAATTATTGTGTGATTTAAATTAAAGTGTAAAGATAAATAATAAAAGCCAAAGAATTTCTTTAGCCTTTAATAATTAATTTGGTGTTTTTGACTCAAAATAGTATGCTGAATTAAGGAAATTCTATTTCGAATTATAAATTGGAATAGCTGTTTTTAATATTTGTACGGCGCTTTTTAAATCCTCTCGTTTCAATACATAAGCTATCCGAACTTGGTTTAGTCCAACTCCCGGAGTGGAGTAAAATCCAGCCGCTGGAGCAACCATAACGGTTTCACCATTTAAATCATAACTTTCTAAAAGCCATTGTGCAAATTTATCTGCATTATCAATAGGCAGTTGTGCAATACAGTAAAAAGCTCCTTTGGGTTTTGTAACAATTACACCTTCAATAGTATTTAACTCCTCGATTAATGTATTTCTTCGTTCTCTATATTCTAAAATTACCTCGTCAAAATAACTTTGAGGCGTATCAAGTGCTGCTTCACTTGCAATTTGTGCAAATGTAGGTGGGCTTAATCTAGCTTGGGCAAATTTCATTGCAGTTGCTATGACTTCTTTATTTTTTGAAACGATGCAACCTATTCGGGCTCCACACATACTGAAACGTTTAGAGACTGAATCAATCATGATTGCATTTTCCTCGATTTCGGGAATATTCATTACAGAATAATGTACATCTCCATCATAAGTAAACTCACGGTAAACTTCATCAGCAATTAAGAATAAATCATGTTTTTTTACTAATGCTGCCAGTTGCATTATTTCCTCTCTAGAATATAAATAACCGGTTGGGTTTCCGGGATTACAAATAAGAATTGCTTTAGTTTTGGGTGTAATTAATTTTTCAAATTCTTCTATTAAAGGCAATGCAAATCCTGTTTCTATGGTTGAAATTAACGGAATTACAGTAACTCCTGAAGCAACGGAAAAACTATTATAATTAGCATAAAAAGGTTCGGGAATAATAATTTCATCTCCAGCATCCATAGTGCTTCCCAATGCAAAAAGTAAAGCCTCTGATCCGCCAGTGGTGATAATAATATCTTCAATATTTACGGCAACATTATGATTTAAATAATACTTTGATAATTTTTTTCTATAACTTTCAAATCCAGCAGAATGACTGTATTCTAAAACTTCAATAGTGTTGTTTCTTACGGCATTGAGCGCAACTTCTGGAGTTTTTATGTCCGGTTGTCCAATGTTAAGATGATAGACTTTATGTCCTTTTTTCTTAGCAATATCAGCATAGGGAACCAGTTTTCTTATTGGTGATTCCGGCATAAGTTTTCCTTTGTTGGATATTTTTGGCATAGCTTAATTTATTGAAATGCAAATTTGCGATTTTTTTTAAAATTTATGTAACTAAAGCTTATTTTTATTGTCAAATAGATAATAATATTCGATTTTTTCTGTAATTTTATACTTATACATTTATAATGAAGAAAATAGTTATTTTATTTTTTATTTTTTTTTACACTTTTCCAGCTATTGGACAAGATGGTTTTCAGTTTACAAATAACGCTGAAAGAGTAGTTATTCCTTTTAAATTTATAAATAATTTAATTTTTATACCCATAAAAGTAAATGGTATAGAACTCAATCTCTTGTTAGACACTGGAGTTGAAGAGACCATTTTATTTAGTTTAGACGATAAAAAAGAAATCACTTTTTTAGATGTCGAAAAAATTACTTTGCGAGGATTGGGTGGTGAAGCATCCATTGAGGCATTAAAATCAAAAAATAATACATTAGAAATTAAAAATATTATTTCGCAAAATCAAATCCTTTATATTGTTTTAGATCAAGGCTTCAATCTGTCATCACATGTCGGTATACCTGTAAACGGTATTATTGGGTATAATTTTTTTAGAAGTAATTTGATTGAAATTAATTATGATAGAAAAAAAGTTATGGTATATAAGGATAATGCGATAAACAGAAATAAAATAGCTAAAAAGTATAAAAAAGTGCCTATTTCAATAGAAAGATCAAAACCCTATGTGTTAGGAAATGTTATAATAAATAATAATGAAATTCCAACAAAATTATTGATTGATATAGGCAATAGTGATGCATTGTGGTTGTTTCAAAACTCAGCCAAACTTGTTGATGTTCCCCCTAAAAACTTTGAGGATTATTTAGGCAAAGGTTTTAGCGGGGATGTAATAGGTAAAAGGGCATTAATTTCAAAGTTTTCAATGTTTGGTTTTGATTTTAATAATCCCTTAGTTTCTTTTCCAGATTCAAGTTCTATCCAAAATGTTAAAATGGTAAAAGACAGAGCTGGTTCAATAGGATCTGAAATTTTGAAAAGATTCTCTATTGTGTTTGATTACAACAATCAAAGTTTATTTTTGAAAAAAAACGGTAATTTTAGTCTCCCTTTTAAATACAACAGAAGTGGTATTGAATTGCAACATAATGGTTTGCAGTGGGTTCAAGAAACGGTTCGGCTAGAAACAGTTATAATTGTTGGAGATGGCGTTGATGTTGATAAAAACAGGAATAATGACAATTTTAAATATAAGTTTGCCTTAAAACCAATTTATTTAATTACTTACGTTCGGGATAACTCGCCTGCATCGATAGCAGGTTTAAAAAAAGGAGATGTAATAACTAAAATTGACAATAACCCAGCTTATAATTATTCGTTGCAAAAAATTATTTCGCTTTTAAGAGAAGAGGACGAAAATTGGATTAATCTAGAAATTGAAAGAGACAGTCAGCTTATGAAGTTCAGGATTCATTTGAAAAATGTTTTGTAAAAAAACTGCTTCTTGATTTCAAGAAGCAATTTAAAAATGTTTTATTCCATTATCAATCAGCAATCACTTCCCCTTTTATTTTTAAGGCTATTCGACCAGATTCATAATTTACTGCATTTGACTCTACAGTTATTGTTTTTCTAATTGGGCCAGGATTCATATTGTATTTTACATCAATTTTTCCGGTTTTGCCTGGCATGATAGGTTCTGTAGGTTTTGTTGGAACCGTACAACCACAGGTAGAAAGTACATTTGTAA
Organism: Flavobacterium sp.; assembly: GCF_031409475.1. Taxonomy (GTDB): domain Bacteria; phylum Bacteroidota; class Bacteroidia; order Flavobacteriales; family Flavobacteriaceae; genus Flavobacterium. The sequence continues at coordinate 42,650 of NZ_JANNXH010000036.1, forward strand.
TAATCAATGGCGCATCACCAGTATTTGTAAATTCAAAGGATCGAATACCATTATCCTTTTTTTTGGTAACTGTACCATAATCTATTGTATTGTCTTTTGCTTTAAACTCTATTTTAGGGCCAGATTGACTAAATCCTGTACTACTTATAAATAATAGTGTAATATAAATGGCTAAATTTTTCATCTTTACATTTTAATTTTAATAAGTAAATGTACAAATATTTATTTCTCTTTTTATACTGTACTTAATTATTTACTTTTGTTGACAATTCGAATTACAAAAATCAGACCAAAGGTAAATTTTGGTTTAAACAGTTGCTTTTATGACAATTCCTGCTCAATTTGACGCTAAAACCATTGAAAATAAGTGGTATGACTACTGGATGAAAAACAAGTATTTTCATTCAGAACCGGATCATAGAACGCCATATACTATTGTAATTCCTCCTCCTAATGTTACAGGAGTTTTGCACATGGGACACATGTTGAACAACACTATTCAAGATGTATTGATTCGAAGAGCACGGCTTAAAGGCTTTAACGCGTGTTGGGTTCCAGGTACAGACCACGCATCTATTGCAACGGAAGCCAAAGTAGTTGCTAAATTAAAAGCCGAAGGAATTAACAAAAATGATTTAACTCGTGAGGAATTTTTGAAACACGCTTACGAATGGACCGATAAATATGGCGGAACTATCTTAGAACAACTCAAACAATTGGGTTGCTCTTGCGATTGGGACAGAACAAAGTTCACGATGGATCCTGATATGTCGGCATCGGTAATTAAATCTTTCGTCGATTTATACAACAAAGGTTTGATTTATCGTGGCTACCGAATGGTAAACTGGGATCCAGAAGCCAAAACGACTCTTTCTGATGAAGAAGTGATTTATGAAGAACAACAAGGGAAATTGTATTTCCTAAAATATAAAATCCAGGGAAGTGAAGACTTTTTGACAATTGCTACGACTCGTCCGGAAACAATTTTTGGAGATACTGCCATTTGCATCAATCCAAATGATGAACGTTTTACATTTTTGAAAGGAAAGAAAGCGATTGTGCCCATTTGTGGTCGTGTAATTCCAATTATCGAAGACGAATATGTTGATATCGAATTTGGAACGGGTTGTTTGAAAGTGACTCCGGCTCACGATATGAATGATAAAACATTGGGCGAAAAACACAACCTTGAAATTATCGATATTTTCAACGAAGATGCTACTTTAAATAGTTTTGGTTTGCATTACCAAGGAAAAGACCGTTTTATAGTTCGTTCAGCAATCGAAAAAGAACTGGAAACGATTGGCGCTTTGGCAAAAACCGAAATTCACTTAAACAAAGTAGGAACTTCCGAAAGGACTAAAGCCGTAATCGAACCTCGTTTGTCGGATCAATGGTTTTTGAAAATGGACCATTTGGTAAAACCAGCCATTCAATCCGTTCTAGTTGATGGCGATATCAAATTACATCCTGCTCGTTTTAATAATACTTATGCACATTGGTTAAACAACATTCGGGATTGGAATATCTCGCGTCAATTGTGGTGGGGACAACAAATTCCTGCTTATTTCTTCGCTCCCGATGGTTCGGGAGGAAAGGAAGATTTTGTGGTTGCCGAATCTATTGAGGAAGCATTGGCTTTAGCCAAAGAAAAAACTTCCAACTCCCAGCTTCAAACCTCTGACCTTCGACAAGATGTTGATGCTCTCGATACGTGGTTCTCCTCTTGGCTTTGGCCAATGTCGGTTTTTGGAGGAATTATGGATCCAGAAAACGAAGATTTTAAATACTATTATCCAACTAATGATTTGGTTACTGGACCTGATATTTTGTTTTTCTGGGTAGCACGAATGATTATTGCAGGTTATGAATATACGGGTAAAAAACCATTTACGAATGTGTATTTAACGGGATTAGTTCGGGATAAACAAAGACGTAAAATGTCGAAATCTTTGGGGAATTCTCCGGAACCATTAGAATTAATCAAAAAATTTGGTGCCGATGGCGTTCGCGTAGGATTGCTTTTGAGTGCTTCTGCAGGAAACGATATTATGTTTGACGAAGAATTGTGCAACCAAGGAAAAGGGTTTACCAACAAAATTTGGAATGCTTTCAAACTAATAAAAGGCTGGGAAGTTGCAGAAACTTTGGTTCAACCAGAATCTTCAAAAGTGGCGATAGAATGGTACGAAGCCAAGTTGCAACAAACGCTTCTAGAAATTGAAGACAATTTCGAAAAATACAGAATTTCAGATGCTTTGATGGCAATTTACAAACTGGTTTGGGATGATTTCTGTTCGTGGTTTCTCGAAATGATAAAACCAGGATACCAACAACCAATTGACAGCGTAACATTAGCGAAAGCTATAGAAATGCTCGAAAACAATATGAAATTATTGCATCCGTTTATGCCATTTTTGACAGAGGAAATCTGGCAAATTCTAGCCGAAAGAACGCCCGAAAAAGCTTTGATTGTTTCGACTTGGCCCCAAATAAAACCATTTAATGCGCAATTAATTACTGATTTCGAAAACACCATCGAAGTGATTTCAGGAATTAGAACGATTCGTAAAGACAAGAATATTCCGTTTAAGGACACGATTGAATTGAAGGTTCTAAATAATGATAAAGTTTCGACTTATTTTGATTCGGTTGTCACCAAATTAGGGAATATCACTTCATTAGAATACGTTTCGGACAAAGTGGATGGCGCATTGTCTTTTAGAGTAAAATCAAATGAGTATTTTATCCCGATTACAGGAAATATTGATATTGCAGCTGAAATTGAAAAACTAACGACGGAGTTAATTTATACTCAAGGTTTCTTGAAATCGGTTCAAAGCAAACTGGCTAACGAGAAATTTGTGGCTGGTGCACCAGAAAAAGTGCTTGCAAACGAAAGACAAAAAGAAGCCGATGCACTCTCCAAAATTGCAACATTAGAACAAAGTTTGGCGGGGTTGAAATAAGTTTTTTTTGGATTATAATAGTAAACCCGACAGGTTTTTGAAACCTGTCGGGTTTGTTTTTGATGTCAAGAAAGATTTATCGGGATTGGGATTTTTAGAGTTTCAAAATTAGTTTCTAACCCAACAAAATCAATATCAGTAACGGAAATACAATTCCGGCCAATGCTAGTTTCCAACCGCGTTGTTTAAAACTAAATTTTCCTGCGGGTATCATTAAGGTTCCTGAAATGGCAATTACTATTAATGAAATTCCAAAAACATCACCATAATAAATCCACCAATTAGAAGTGTTTTTGTGGAGTTTTATCATTTGACTTAGGATAGGAGTTTTGATGTAAGATACAATTTCACCTTTGCCCGTTTTCGTATCAATTTCTACGTCGTTTTTTTCAAAGGAAATTTTCAAGGTACCTCCATCCAGTTTATAGCGACGCATTTTATCTTCGATGCCTAATTTTTTACCTAATTCTTTAGCAAATTTTTCGGTTATATTCTTTTCTGAAGGAAATTTAACCTGTATAGCTTTAGTTTCTACAGTGTATTTTTCGGCATGCCAACTGTCTCGATGATTCATTAAAATCCCTGAAAAGGCAAATGAAATTATGAGTCCAATGTAAAAATAACCTAAATCGCGGTGTAAGTTTCTTGCTTTTAAAGCCATAGTTTAAAATGTGTACCCAATTGTTGTTGTAATCATTCTAGGCGCTATAGGAGTAACTGTATTATCATCATAAACATAATAACTCAAAGTATTACTCAGGTTTGAAAGTTTTGTTCTAATTACAAAGTTTTTTATTGAATATCCAATAGATGCATCTACTTGAATAAAACCATCAACAGGAATTGGTTTACGAGCTAATTCAGCAGCTGTACTAGCATTGTTTGGTCGTAATCTTCCGCCAAGTGTTTTTCCAAAATAGGAAGTAATTAGTCCTAGTTCCAATCCTTTTAATTTTTGTTGCTGTCCAAATGTATAGAATAAACTTGTATTTGCAGTATTTTTTGGAGTAAAACGCAATGCAGTTCCTTTATCATAGATGTTGCTTTCGGTATATTTAGTTTCGTTAAAGCTATAACCAGCCATCATTCTAAATCCTTTGTAATTCCCTGTGATGTCTAATTCTACTCCTTTACTCTGGTACGCACCGGCCAATTCTTTAATCGAAGTATTCGTGTTTCCATTTGAAAAGTCAGTTTGAGCTAAGTTTGTAAAATCAATTAAGTATCCCGTTACGTTGACTGCTATATGGTTTTTAAGAAGTTCATTTTTAAAGCCTATTTCATATTGATTAATTTTTGATGTTGGTAACGCATTTAAATTTTTGTCAGTTCCCGTATTTAAAGCAAATGAGTCAGAATAACTAGCAAAGATAGAATTGTTTTTTGTAGGTTGATAAATTAGCCCCAGTCTTGTGGAGTATACATTGTCTTTGGTTTTTGACTCTATATTAACATTAGTAGCAACAGTTAATGTATTTGTAATGTTATCTAAATAACTGTAACGCAAACCGGCCAAAACTTTAAATTTCTCGCTAATTTCTATGAAGTCTTGAGCGTAAATTCCAAATCTTTTTACATCAGCTATTGCATTAGTACTAACATCCATTACTGGAATTTCAGCTAATTGATAGTTAGGATTTTTGCTGATGATTACTCTAGGATTATAAATATTTATTTTATCATAATAGTTGATATTTTTATAAGCAATAGTTCCAGTTGTACTTTTATCAGCATCTGAACCCAACAAGAAAGAGTGTTTTAATTTTCCTGTTGCAAATGTGCCTGTTAGGTCAATTTCGGCTATGCTATAATCTTGATTAGCATCGATTTTTTGAACACCACGAGTCCAATCACCGTTTGCAGCTACAAGGTTTGTGCTGTTTGATCGCAAACCTGTTAGTAAATTTGTGGTAAAACCTTGGTAGGAATAAAACGTTTTTAATTGCCAATTTTCTTTAATTTGGTGCGTTAATGTAGTTGTAAAACTTTTTTGTTTTGAATTAAATTGTCCCCAATCAAATCCTAAGAATGTATTTCTTGGTAATTCAACAATGTTATAATTGATGGTAGTTAGTCCAAAATCAGGAGTTCTTTGATCCTTTAAATAATCACCTTCAACTAACAATGTTGTTTTTTTATTTAAATTTATTAAAAACGATGGATTAAAGTAAATTCGTTCGGAGGCCACGATATCTCTAAAACTATTCCCTTTTTCGTAGCTTGTAATCACTCTATAAGCCAAAGATTTACTATTGTTTACACTTCCGTAGACATCAACGGTTGGTTTAAAAAAATTATATTCAGAGGCTCTAAAACTAATTTCTCCACCTTGAGAGAAAAGAGGTTTTTTAGTCACTAAGTTTAAAATTCCACCGGGCGATACATTTCCATACAATAATGCGGAACTACCTTTTATTATTTCTATAGATTCAATCGAACTGGTTTCGGGAATGATAGACCCATTAAATCGAACACCATTTTTAAAAGTGTTACCACCGCTAAAAGAAAAACCACGTGATCCAATTTCTTCTTGATTATTTCCAGAGGCATTGTTCGCTCCTGAAACATAAACACCATTGGTATTTCTGACTGCATCAGAGATTCTTAAAATTTGTTGTTGTTTGATTGTTTGGTTTTCTACAACAGCTGTAGCTTGAGGCAAGTCGATGGCTTTGATGTTTGTTTTACTAGCAGAAACAGGTTTTTTTTGATTGATCGAAGTAACAGTAACTTCTTTCAGTATTTCTCCGCGTGAATTTTTAATAGTATCAAAAGCGGAGTAGGCAGATTCATTAAAATTTGTCGAATCGTTAGCGGATTCTTGAGAATAACTAAGTAAGCTAAATAATGTAAAAATGGGAACTAAAATATTTTTCATAATGTTTATTTGGAATAATTAAAAATAATGATGCAAATATAATATCCATTTTTGAATTCACAAAACTTATTTAGACTAATTATGAATAAAAAATTATTTTTTTGATTTGAAAGTATAATAGGATTAATTTTTTTGATTCATTGACGTAGTTTTTTTGGTCATTCACGACATTTAATATTAGTTTTCGATAATAATAGTGAAGTTTGTATTAAATTATAAATTAAAGTAAATTGTATATTCTCACTTGTATAAAACACCCATGGATTTTGTAGAAGTAAGAAAATTAATAAACACTATGGGATGAAAAAATTTTATGCACTTATTTTAGGGTTAATAATCATAATAACATTAGGATTACTTACAACCATATTGTTTTCTTGATACCAGTTCGTACTCTAGAAAAAGCAATTAAACTTCAAATAGAATTTAATAAACATAAACATAAAACCATGAAAAACATTCTCAAAATTACGTGTATTGCAATAACATTATTGATGTCAGGTCTAGTTGTTGCTCAAGAAAAACCTTTCAGAATTGGTGTAAAAATAGGATATCCTAACATCATTGGTGGTAATATAGAATACGTAACGCCATTGTTAAAAAAGAGATTAGCGCCATCATTAGAATATTCTACTATAAATGCGGATAAAGCATTAGATCCAGACCAAGCTAAACTCACTTATTTTCAAGCGGGACTGAATTACTACTTTTTTAAGGAAGGCAGAGGATTGTATGGTAATTTAAGCTACGGAATTTTAGATGCAAAATTAAAAATCAACGATATTGAATCAGACACCGATCCTGATTTAAAAGGTTCAGCAAGTACAGCAATTTCAAATAATTCTATAAATATAAAAATAGGAGCAAAATGGGGAAAAGGATTCTATTTTAGACCAGAAATTGGGTATTCTTTCACAAATTTAGACAAAGAAATATTGGTCAATGTTAATTTTCCTGATGGCAGTACCGAAACTCAGACGGAAACGCTCCCAAGTATTTTAACACAAGGAATAGTATTTAATATTGGTTTTGGAATGTCTTTTTAAGAGTGATTTTTAAAATATAATTATTAATGAATGGATTAAAGAGGTAACCGAAAATCTTTGATAGAGTAGGTATTAAATTTATTGTTTTAAATTATGAAAAAAATTACATTTTTGATGCTAATTGTTTTTACGATTGCAGTTCAAGGGCAAAGCAAAGTGTTTTCCGGTATTAGCGAATATTATGATCCAATCACCAGCAGTTGGCAAAATTATAGTGGTGCCAATTATGAATATGATAGCAATAATAACTTAATTTTAGTGACAGGATTAGAATGGAAATCAGGTGTTTGGAAGAACTATAGTAAAACCATTTACACTTATAATGCTAGTAATAAAATAACCGAAGAGCTTTATCAAGAATGGAATTCAACAAACAATACATTCGAAAACGTAAGCCAAGATTCCTACACCTACACAAATGGAAGGCTAGCAGAAGCAGTATATTATGCATGGACTAATCCAAATTGGGTATTAAAAGATAAAACGGTTGGAACTTACAATAGTAACAATTTGCCTGATGGCGCAATATCCTATATTTGGGATGGTACGCAATGGGTAAACGATACACGCTACTCAACAACCTATAATTCCAACAATAAATTAACAGAAGATAAAGGTGAAAAATGGATAAGTTCAAATTGGGTAAACGATTATAAATCGATTTATGCTTATGATTCAAACAACAAATTAATAACCAGTAGGTATGCCTTTTGGGATGTTTTTAATACTATTTGGGAAGAAAATTATAGAATCGATTATGCATTAGATACTAATGGAAACAGAATTACTACAACCTACAGCGGCGATTATAATGGTAAGCTAGAATATAGTTATGACACCTCAAGTCTGATGACTAGCTTTGCAAACCCTTTCAAAGACAAAACTGGCTTAGACTACTTTGCCGAAGATTTTCCACATGTTAATAAAGTACTTGGGTACAACGAATTTAGGTATGATTCACAAACAAGCACTTTTGTAATTAACGGACGAACAAACTATAATTACAATAATCCAATTACACTCGGGATCGAAAAAATTGAAAAATCTACTGAATCTATAACTGTATTCCCAAACCCAACCAAGGATTTTTTAAACATTCAAAATGCTAAAAATAGTGAAATTGACAATGTTCTTGTAACTGATATTTCTGGAAAAACGGTATTACAACAAAAAGGAATACAAACTCCAATAAATGTCGAAAAATTAGCAGCAGGAATTTATATACTACAAGCATCATCGGGTAATGAAAAGTTTCAAACTAAGTTTATTAAAGAATAAAACGAAACTTTCCTATACTTTAATGATTATTAAATTAATTCACGAAACAGCTATTTTAGTTAAGAAAAATTTTGTTAATTTACTTAAATTTAGCTTATTATACATTACGAAATTTTAAAATTCATGAAAAAATTTCTGTTTTACTTTTTCTTTATTATTTCCTTCTACGTAAGTGCGCAATCTAATAAAACAGATAGCTTGTCAGTTTTAATAGATAAAACCGCCAACAGTAAAGAGAAAATAACACTACTAATTAAAAGAAGCAAATCGCATCCAGCACAAAATACGGATCAGGCTTTTGCAGATGCTGAATTAGCACTAATAATTAGCCAAGAAAGCAAAAATGAAATAGGAGAATCCGATTCGAACAATCAACTTGCGGGTTTAAATATGCGAATAAATAACTATCAAAAAGCAAGTTATTATGCTCAAAAGGCGTTACTAATTGCGCAAAATAATGATTATAAACCAGGAATAATATCAGCGTTAAATTATTTAGGATCGTCAAATAATTCAAAAGGCGATACGCAAGCTGCAATAGTGTTTTTAACAAAAGGACTACAACTAGCTAAAGAAACGAATAACAAAAGTGAAATTGCAGGTATAAATAATACACTAGGCGTGAGCTTTAATAAAATTTCTGAATATGACAAGTCGATAGCCTGTTATAATGAAGCATTAGAAAATGTAAATCCCAAAAAAGACAGCCGCTTATTGAGTTTGATTTATATGAATAAAGCAAATGCACTTACAAAGCAATCTAAATTTGATGAAGCAACAGCAAACTATCTAGCAGGTTTAAAGCTACAAGAAGCACTGAATGACGAAAACAGCATGGTGAAATCCTACAATAATTTAGGTATTCTCTTTAGACAAACCAAGCAATTTGTAGATGCAAAAAGGTATTTTACCAAAGCAGTTTTTTTATCAAAAAAAGTAGATAATAAAAAAAGTTTAGCATTAGGGTATAATAATTTAGCAATTGTTTTCGAAGATTTAAAACAAAATGATTCTTTGTTATATTATCGTAAAAATGCAATTGCTATTTTTGAAGAAATAAAAGATGAACCAAATTTAGCAATGGCCAATCATAATTTAGGTCATTATTATTTATTGAATGACAAACTAGAGGAAGCTGAAAATTATTTAAAAAAAGCCTTACAATTAAGAACGAAAATTAATTTTCCTACAGATATTGCTTCTACTCAAACAAGTCTAGGAATTTTGTACGATAAAAAGAAAGAGTATGATGTAGCCGAAAAATACCTATTAGAAGCGCAATCACTTTTGAAAAACGAATTAAATATAAAAAAAGAAGCGTTACTTAAAGCACTATCAGATCATTACAAAATCAAAGGAGAACTTGAGAAAGCCCTAAAACTCAAAGACGAGCAGTTAGCATTGCAAGATTCAATGTATCAAAAAGATGAACTCGTTAGCATAATTAAACAAGAAAAAAAATATGTAATCGACAAGAAAAATGCTGAAATTATAAACATTCAAAGTTTTAAAGACAAATATAAAAACAACAAAATAATATTTGGAGTCTTATTGTTGATCACTTTTTTAATAGCGCTTTATTCTTTTTTGAGATGGAAAAAATCAGATATTAAACAACAAAAAACGCTCAAAGAAAAAAACTTATTAGCTATTGAACTTACACATTCTGACGAAGAACTTAAAAAAACGAAACAGTTAATTATTGAAGATCATATTGTATTAAAAAATAAAACCAAAATCTATTTAAACGAATTGATTTATATAAAATCTGACGATCATTATTTAGAGATTATTACTTCAAAAAAGAAAGAATATTTAAGGGGATCAATTTTAGAAATTATAAAAGAATTACCACCAAATTTTGTACAATGCCATCGTTCTTATATTGTAAATAAAAATTATATACAATCCTTAAATACTAATGAGTTATTGTTAAATGGAAACCTTCAAGTTCCTATTTCAAGAAAATTTAAAAGTCAATTGCAGTAAATTAAAATTAAATATTTATTGCTTCACTTTTTTCATTGGATATTTATCAGAACTCGGTTTTCCTTGTTGTATCCCCGAAATTTCAGCTACTAAACTGTCGTTTGTGATTTGATTATAAATAATTTTTTGAGGATAATCGTGTTTTGGATTTTCAAAAACCAATTGCTTATCGGTTGAAGCAGTAAGTTTAAATGGCACAGGTTTGTCATTATTTTGACCTTTTACGGTTGGAATATAAACTAAATCTTCGCCGTTTTGTTGCAAAACAATACTCTCAAAATGCAACGTGTCTTTTCCTTTTATATAAAAGGATAGTCCTTGAAAAGTACTGTCGTTTACTTTTGTCCAAGTTTCTTCAAGATTACCACTTTCTGATTTGTTCTCCCATTTCCCGATGAGCCAATTGGAAAGTTTGATTTTATCGTTCTTGTTGGATTTATTACAAGAAGTAAAAGCTAGGATTAAGACGGAAATTGCGATTATTTTTTTCATAGGATTCGAAATTGGAAATAAAACTTTTAGACTCCAAAAATACAAAAAAAAACACTATAAGTTATTGCTGTAAATTGTTTCTAAAAAGGGCTAAATTTTAAATTTTGCATTCTAATCACGGTTGTAGGATGCTGTGCGTTGCGATATTAACTAATTAGAAATTTGTTTGATTTGAATTGCAGCACCATTCAAATAATCAATTTTCATTTGAAAATCAGCAGCATTTTCAGAAGCAATCAAGCCTCCAATTATACCAAAAAAGGCTGTTGCCAAAACCACATCACCAGTATTTGCAGTAACTTTTGCTTTTCCTGTAAAATAAAAATCATCATCTTTGAATTCAAGAGGATAATAACCATAGGATGTTGAAATTAAAATTTTACCTGACTCCACAATTGCATAGACATTACTGGAATTAAGCTCAAATTTTGAACCATCTTTAAAATTTTGTGTCAATTTGGTAATCTTTCCTTTCTTGTTTCGGGTTATTGTGTAGTCTGTAATTGGATTTTTTTGATTCTTGAAACTATCAAAAAAAGTATATATACCAGTCACATATTCTTTTGTATTATAAATCGGAATTTTTCTTTTTTCTAAAAATTCTAAATTTTTTATATCCTCAAAACTATAAGTAGGACCGCTCTTGATGGAGTTCAAATTTTTAGATAAAAAATCTATTAGTTTTTCAGATCCAGTTCTAATATTTTTTTGAGTTACATCCATAGCTCCAACTTTGATTACCGTATCTATAGAATCAATTTTTTGGCAGAAATTGTCTTTTTTCAAAAATAAATCGGCTCTAAAATAACAATATCCATTTTCCTCAAATGCTCCAGTAACCTCGGCAAATTTAAAATCTCTTACATTTAAAACGAGTTCATTGTTCCCAGAATTATCCTCAATCATTTTATTGAAAACAGTTTCGATTTGAGTCTTTAAAGCTATTTTGGGTTTCAAAAATGCCTTTCTATTGAAAGCTCCTTTTTGAATAATTCCCATATTTGTAGTATCTTTTCTGGCATCAATAACAATTAATTTAGAATACAAACTTTTAACTTTTTTTTCAGGAACAGATAAATTAAAATCTTCTTCTAGCTTTTGTGAAAAGGAATTGAAAATGGAGCTAAAAATCAAAAAAGAGAAACAAAACAAATTTTTCATGGTTAGAGTATATTTACATATTTTTTCAAATGTATAAATAAAATTAGAAGTTCATTTTAAAAAAAAAAGTATTTGTATTCTTTTCTAAAATTCTGCTTAAAAAATCTGAAATCCGCAATCTATCCCGAAAGCTTTCGGGACTGCAATCTTTTTACTAAATTTGCACTCTGAACCGATAAACGATTTTTGATGAAAATAAAAAACGTAGTATGAGGTTACTTCTGCCCTTGGGCAAAAAATATAAACGAGAAGAAATAAAGGATTAAAAAAAATGTTAGATAGACTTCAAATAGTAAAACAACGTTTCGATGAGATTTCGGACTTGATTATTCAACCCGATGTTATTTCAGATCAAAAGCGTTATGTGCAATTGAATCAAGAATATAAAAGTTTAAAAGCTCTCGCCGAAAAGCGCGATGAGTATGTTATTTTGATGGCTAATATTGATGAAGCTAACGAAATAATTGCCGATAATAGTGATGCAGACATGACCGAAATGGCAAAGATGCAACTCGACGAAGCTAAAGAAAGATTACCAGAACTAGAGGAAGAAATCAAGTTCATGCTAATCCCAAAAGATCCCGAAGATGCCAAAAATGTTATGGTTGAGGTTCGTGCTGGAACTGGTGGCGACGAAGCGAGTATTTTTGCAGGTGATTTGTTTAGAATGTACACTAAATATTGCGAAAATCGGGGTTGGAGAACATCAGTTGTGGATATGAACGAAGGAACTTCTGGAGGATTCAAAGAGGTGATTTTTGAAGTTACCGGAGAAGATGTATATGGAACTTTGAAATTTGAAGCTGGAGTTCACCGAGTGCAACGTGTGCCACAAACCGAAACTCAAGGTCGCGTTCACACCTCGGCAGCAACAGTTATGGTACTTCCAGAAGCCGAAGAGTTTGATGTTCAGATTGATATGAACGATGTTCGTGTCGATTTTTTCTGTTCTTCTGGTCCGGGTGGACAATCAGTAAACACAACAAAATCAGCAGTTCGTTTGACGCACATTCCTACAGGATTGGTGGCGCAATGTCAGGATCAAAAATCGCAACATAAAAACAAAGACAAAGCATTAGGCGTTTTGCGTTCTCGTTTGTACGAACAAGAATTAGCCAAAAAAGATGCCGAAGATGCTACAAAACGAACATCACAAGTGAGTTCTGGTGACCGTTCAGCCAAGATTAGAACGTACAATTATGCACAAGGTCGTGTAACCGATCATAGAGTAGGATTGACTTTGTACGATTTAGGAAATATTATGAACGGCGATATTCAAAAAATTGTTGACGAATTACAACTCGTTAATAATATGGAAAAATTAAAAGAAGCGAGCGAAGTATTCTAAAAAGTATTAAGATTTTGGTATTAAGAATTAAGAGAAAAGAATATAGAATAAAGAGAAACGAATTAAGAAATGTCAATCTGATTAAGGTTGGCATTTTTTTCTTAGTGATCTTTGTGCGTCATCATGAGCTAGTCGAAGGACTTCGTGTCTTTGTGTTTAAAAAACTTTAAACTAACTTTGCCCAAATAAACTATAACAACAAACAACAAACGGTTTTGACAACACAAGAACTTATTGACCAAATCAAAATCAAAAAATCCTTCCTTTGCGTAGGTCTTGATGTCGATTTGAATAAAATTCCAAAACAACTTTTAGAACTCGAAGACCCAATTTTTGAATTCAACAAAGCCATAATCAATGCAACTCATGATTTGTGTGTTTCCTACAAACCCAATATCGCTTTTTATGAAGCGTATGGTCTGAAAGGATGGATTTCGCTCCAAAAAACCATCAGTTATATCAACGAAAATTATCCTGAAATCTTTACGATTGCCGATGCAAAACGGGGCGATATTGGCAACACTTCTGCAATGTATGCCAAAGCTTTTTTTGAAGATTTGAATTTTGACAGTGTTACCGTTGCGCCCTATATGGGCAAAGATTCTGTGGAACCTTTTCTGGCTTTCGAAAGTAAACATACCATTATGTTGGCATTAACGTCTAACGAAGGGGCTTTTGATTTTCAGACTTTGACCACCAATGGAACTCGAGGCGAAGCCGAACAGAGCGGAGCTAAAGAATTGTACAAACAGGTTTTGGAAACATCAAAAACTTGGGAAAATTCTAAAAATCTAATGTATGTAGTTGGCGCAACTAAAGCCGAATATTTTACCGAAATTCGCAAAATTGTTCCTGATAGTTTCTTGCTCGTTCCCGGAGTTGGAGCACAAGGAGGCAGTTTATCCGAAGTTTGTAAACACGGAATGAACGCAAATGTGGGTTTGCTTATCAACTCCTCACGAGCAATTATTTATGCTTCAAACGGAATCGATTTTTCCGAAAAGGCGAGGGAAGAAGCGCTGAAAATGCAACAAGAAATGGAAGCTATTTTAAATTAAGCAATTAGAAAGAATATTGACGCAATATTAAAATACGAAAACAAGAATAAAAAAAACGCCACAGATTTTTATGCTGGCAAAAATTAATCTGTGCTAATCTTTGAAATCTGTGGCAAAGAATATATATTTAAAGGTTAATTAAAAAGGTATTAAATTTTGCTATTGATTAAATGCAATGATAACATAACTAAAACAATAAACAGTATGGGAAACACTTTGATTTTAAGAACAGCAGTTGCAATAATATTAGTGATGCATAGTGTACTTGGAATGTTCAATAATGGGATTAATGATTTTGGAAATTTTTACCTGAATACTGTTGGTTTTGCGCCGTTTGGAGTACTTATAGCTTGGCTTATAAAACTATCACACCTTGCTACTGCTATTTTATTATTGCTGAATAAATACATCAAACCAGCCGCAATCATAACTATTTTTATTCTTATTGCAGGAATAATTATGATACACTTTCAAGAAGGTTGGTTCGTAGTTGGTGGTGGAAGAAATGGTGCGGAATTTAACTTTTTGCTAATTGCTGTTTTGTTGGCGATTATGTTTCCAAACGGAATACGTAAGCAAGAAATAGTTTAAAAAATTTTGTGAACCTTTGCGTAACCCTTCGTGTTTAAATGAAAACATTTATAGACCAACTCGGTTCTTCTCATTCTTTCGAAAAGTCACCAAACCGAATCGTTTCGCTCGTTCCATCGCAAACCGAATTACTATATGATTTAGGTCTTGAAAATAAAATTATAGGCATCACAAAATTCTGTGTGCATCCGTATCATTTCACGGCAATCAAGAAAATCGTTGGCGGAACTAAGAAAGTCCATTTCGAAAAAATCAAATTGCTAGAACCGGATATTATCATTTGCAATAAAGAAGAAAACACCCAAGAAATTGTAGCTGAATTATCCAAAATTTGCCCCGTTTGGGTAACGGATATTGTTACGATTGAAGATAATTTCAAGATGATAACTGACTTTGGTCAACTTTTTAATTGCAGAACCGAAGCTCAGAAATGGATCGACAAATTAACTTTTGCCTTGAGCGATTTTCAACATTTTATAAAAGAAAAAACTTCCGAAACTTCCAAGCGAAAAGTAGCTTATTTTATTTGGAAAAATCCATACATGGTTGCTGGTTCAGACAATTTTATAAACGAATTATTAAAGTTGAATCACTTTCATAATATATACCAAAATTCAGGTCGTTATCCAGAAATTGAACTCCAAAATCTAAGATTAGACGGTAATCCAGATTTAGTTTTTCTTTCATCAGAACCATTTCCATTCAAAGAAAAAGATGCTTCAGAATTGGAACGATTTACCGGTCACGCCAAAATCGTTTTTGTCGATGGCGAAATGTTTTCGTGGTACGGAACGCGATTGCTAAAAGCGTTTGAATATTTCAAAATTTTGCATTCTAAAATTTAAACTTTTCACACAAAGGGCAAACGACCAGTAATTTTTTGCCGCGAATTGCTCGAATTTGCACAAATTTTAGTGATTATAAAAATTGAATTTGTTTCGCCCGTTCGCTTCACTCGGGTCACGAATTTTATCTTCTTTTGGCGGATTCGTGGAATATATGATATCCAAATTTGTGTTAATTCGTGCAATTCGTGGCTGTTTTTTTTATTTTTGAAACGGATGCGTTTATACTCTTTTCACACACTCTTTTTCAATACATTTGTAAAAAATACATTTTGATAAATTACACCATTTATAAAAACGAGAACAGCATGCAATGGGTAACATTTGTTCATGGTGCAGGCGGAAGTTCGTCTATATGGTTCAAACAAATTCGGGATTTTCAGAAACATTATAATGTGTTGTTATTGGATTTGCGTGGTCACGGAGAATCAAAACCTACAATCAAAACTGCCTTTAAACAAAAATATACTTTCTCGGCTCTAGCCAATGATATTCTCGAAGTTTTAGATTTTCTAAAAATAGAAAAATCACATTTTGTAGGGATTTCACTCGGCACAATTCTCATTAGGCAATTAGCCGAAATGTATCCAGAACGCGTGCAAAGCATGATACTTGGTGGTGCGATTCTCAAAATGAATTTCCGTTCTCAAGTTTTGATGCGTTTGGGAAATATGTTTAAGTATGTGTTGCCCTATTTGGTTTTGTATAAGTTTTTTGCTTTTGTAATCATGCCCAAAAAAAGCCATAAACAATCTCGATTACTGTTCATAAACGAAGCAAAAAAATTATATCAAAAGGAATTTATAAAATGGTTTAAACTCACCGCCGAAATCAATCCAGTCTTGAAATGGTTTCGACAAGTTGAACTTAATATTCCAACTTTATACGTTATGGGCGAAGAGGATTATATGTTCTTGCCTTCGGTTCGAAAAGTGGTCGAAAGCCATTATAAATCGTCAAAGTTATTTGTGATAGAAAAATGTGGTCATGTCGTAAATGTAGAGCAACCTAATGTTTTTAATACTGCAGTTTTAGCATTTATTAAATTAACACCATAAAAAAATGTCGGCATCTAAGATACCGACATTCTTTTAACTAACCAAAACCAAAATAATAAATAACCAGTTTATTACACTGCAAAGATGCGACACATTAGACCTTTTTGCTGTTAAAAATATGTTATTACTTTGTTGTAGTTACGTTAAGTTTTAAGAAAAAACAACCGTCTTATTACTATACACCATCGTTTTCCGTTCTGCATGCAATTTGATAGCTCGTGCTAAAACAATACGCTCCAAATCTCTACCTTTCATTATAAAATCTTCGATAGAATTTACATGCGAAACACGAGTAATGTCTTGTTCAATAATTGGTCCTTCGTCGAGTTCTTGAGTAACATAATGACTGGTGGCACCAATGATTTTAACGCCTCGTTTAAAAGCAGAATGATACGGTTTTGCACCAGGAAATGCGGGCAAAAACGAATGATGAATATTGATGATTTTATTCTCATAAAGTCCAATCATTTTAGGGGTAATAATTTGCATATAACGCGCTAGAACTACAAAGTCAATGGTGTGTTTCTGGAGCAGTTCTATTTGCTGTTTTTCGCCATCTTCTTTATTTTCTTTGGTAAACGGAATATAGAAAAAAGGAATTTTAAAACGCGCAGCAACTGGTTTTAAATCCTCATGATTGCTTATTATTAAAGGAATTTCTATATTTAATTCTCCAGCACTAAAACGACCCAAAATATCAAACAAACAGTGGTCGTATTTAGAAACAAATAAGGCCATTCTTGGTTTTTGCTCTTTTAAATAAAGTTCCCATGACATCTTAAAATCAGTGGCAATGGTCTGCTGAAAATCGTTTTTTACAGCAGCTAAACTCACCGTTTTATTGGTCAGTTCACATTCCAGACGCATAAAAAAAACATCTTGCTCTACATCGACATGTTGATCGATATAAATAATATTTCCTTCAATTTTTAGAATAAAATTAGTTACTGCAGCAATAATCCCTTTTTGATCCTTGCAATGAATAAGTATGATAATTTGTTGCATATTTTTGTTTACGGTTTGTCCTGCATCGCAAAAACACTTTGCAATAAAGCAGATGTTCTTGCGCTCAAGTTGGTTCTAATATTTTTTTCTTCAACCGCTACCATTTTAAAAACACCGTTCATAGCTTGGTTCGTTACATAATCTGTTAAATCGGGATTCACTTTTTTTACTAAAGGAATTGCATTGTATTTTGTAATAATGTTTGTCCAAACTTTATCGGCGCCAACTTTAGTAAACGAGTTTTTGATAATTGGATTGAATTTTCCATACAAAGCCGTCGATGTACTGTTTTGTAAATAATTGGTAGCGGAATCTTGATTTCCCATCAAAATTGTTTTGGCATCGGCAAAGGACATGCCTTTTACAGCATCAACAAATACAGGAATGGCTTCTTTTACCGCATCTTCGGCAGCACGATTCATAACTTTCAAACCTTCATCGGCAAGCGCACTTAAACCTATTTTTCGTAAAGCCAAATCAACTTTTTTCAATTCATCGGGCAATAAAATTTTTACCGCTTCGTTTTTAAAAAAACCATCAACAGCGGTTAATTTTGTTACTTGTTTGGTAATCCCGTTGTTCAAAGCTTCCTTCAAACCACCCGAAATATCGATCAAACCCAAGCCTTGAGTTTGTGGAAATTGATTCATAACCTGTTGCATTTCGGCACAACCAGAAAGCGATAATACGATGAATAGAATTGAAATTTTTTTCATTTTTAAAAAGTTTTATTTAGTTCAGTAACACATTTAATCAATAATAAAGCCATTTTTTTTTGGAGCTTATTCCTGCTATCCGCTTTATCTTTTGCCTCGCAGAAAAAGCGAGGTAAAAGGATGCCGCTGCTATCAGGGCTAAACATTCCAGTGGTACCAATTTTTTTCTCAAAACTAATCTTATTTTTTATAATAAAAACAGTGTTATGATATTTTGTGGTTTATGTAATTTTTAATAATTTATTCCTAAAAAAATTCGTAAATTGCGCTATTAAATTATCATATTCATAAAATGGAACCCGTAAAACCGTATCTTCCCAATAATAAAGTAAGAATTGTAACTGCCGCATCACTTTTTGATGGTCACGATGCAGCCATAAATATCATGCGCAGAATTATTCAAGCTACAGGTGTTGAGGTAATCCATTTGGGTCATGATCGTAGTGTGGAAGAAGTAGTGAATACTGCCATTCAAGAGGATGCAAATGCAATTGCCATGACTTCCTATCAAGGTGGTCACAATGAATATTTTAAATACATGTACGATTTGCTAAAAGAAAAAGGAGCAAGTCATATTAAGATTTTTGGTGGTGGTGGTGGTGTTATTTTGCCTTCTGAAATCGCAGAATTACAAGCCTATGGAATTACTCGTATTTATGCTCCAGACGATGGTCGAGCCATGGGGTTACAGGGTATGATTAACGATTTGGTGCAACAATCGGATTTTCCCATTGGCAACAAATTAAATGGAGAACTCAAACACATAGAAGATAAAAATCCAACAGCAATCGCTCGTTTGATTTCTGCTGCGGAAAATTTTCCGGAAATAGCCAAGCCTGTTTTTGAGGAAATTCACAAAAAAAATAAAAATTGCAAAACGCCCGTTCTCGGCATTACTGGAACTGGTGGATCTGGAAAATCATCGTTAGTAGATGAATTAGTTCGTCGTTTTTTAATCGATTTTCCAACAAAAACCATTGGATTATTATCAGTCGATCCATCAAAACGTAAAACAGGTGGCGCATTGCTTGGTGATAGAATTCGTATGAATGCCATCAATAATTCTAGAGTTTATATGCGTTCGTTGGCAACACGTCAATCCAATTTGGCTTTGTCAAAATATGTTGCCGAAGCTATCGAGGTTTTAAAAGCAGCTAAATACGATATTATTATACTCGAAACTTCTGGAATTGGTCAGTCGGATACCGAAATCATGGATCATTCTGATGTTTCTCTTTATGTAATGACACCAGAGTTTGGAGCTGCAACCCAACTAGAAAAAATCGACATGCTTGATTTTGCTGATTTAGTAGCTTTGAATAAATTCGATAAACGTGGTGCACTCGATGCCATTCGGGATGTTAAAAAACAATACCAGCGCAATCATAATTTGTGGGATGTAAATCCAGATGATATGCCAGTTTTTGGTACCATTGCTTCACAGTTCAATGATCCAGGAATGAATACATTGTACAAATCGATAATGGACAAAATTGTCGAAAAAACAGATTCAGATTTAAAATCGACTTTCAAAATAACTCGTGAAATGAGCGAGAAAATTTTTGTAATCCCGCCACACAGAACACGATATTTATCTGAAATTGCAGAAAATAATCGCAAATACGATGAAACTGCTCTTTCTCAAGTCGAAGTAGCTCAAAAACTATACGGGATTTATAAAACGATTGAATCGGTTTCTGAAAAATCATTAGTTCTAAATAAAGTTGGAATTGACGACAGTTTTGTCATTCTGACGAAGGAAGACCCGAGCTTAAGCGAACAGGCGAAGCAATCTCATCCTTTTCTACAATTATTACTTAAAGAATTCGATCGTGTAAAAATGAATCTCGATCCCTACAATTGGGAAGTTATTCTCACTTGGGATGAAAAAGTGGCAAAATACAAAAAGCCGTTTTATAGTTTTAAAGTTCGTGATAAAGAAATTAAAATTGCAACACATACAGAATCACTTTCACATTCCCAGATTCCTAAAGTAGCGTTACCAAAATACCAAGCTTGGGGCGATATTCTGAAATGGAACTTGCAAGAAAATGTACCGGGAGAGTTTCCTTTTGCATCAGGATTGTATCCTTTCAAACGTGAGGGAGAAGATCCAAGTAGAATGTTTGCTGGTGAAGGCGGACCAGAACGTACCAACAAACGTTTTCATTATGTTAGCGAAGGTTTACCAGCAAAACGTTTGTCAACTGCTTTTGACAGTGTAACCCTTTACGGAAACGATCCACACATTCGTCCTGATATTTACGGAAAAATCGGAAATGCCGGAGTTTCTATTTGTTGTTTGGATGATGCTAAAAAATTATACTCTGGTTTCGATTTAGTTCACGCAATGACTTCGGTAAGTATGACAATAAACGGACCAGCACCGATGTTACTTGGATTTTTTATGAATGCCGCCATTGATCAGCAATGTGAATTTTATATCAAAGAAAATAATTTGGTTGACGAAGTCGAAAACAAAATCAACGAAATATACAAGAAAAAAGGAGTGGTTCGACCACATTACCAAGGCGACTTACCAGAAGGGAACAATGGCTTAGGTTTGTTGCTTCTTGGGACAACTGGAGATGAAGTTTTGCCGTTGGAAGTTTATAATGATATAAAAATAAAAACATTATCTCAAGTACGCGGTACTGTTCAAGCAGATATTTTAAAAGAAGATCAAGCTCAAAACACGTGTATTTTCTCTACAGAATTTGCCTTACGATTAATGGGTGATGTTCAAGAATATTTCATTAAAGAGAATGTGCGTAACTTTTATTCAGTTTCAATTTCTGGATATCACATTGCGGAGGCTGGTGCAAATCCTATTACGCAATTGGCTTTCACACTTTCTAATGGTTTCACTTACGTGGAATATTATTTGAGTCGTGGCATGAACATCAACGATTTTGGACCTAACTTATCGTTCTTTTTCTCTAACGGAATCGATCCAGAATATGCTGTAATTGGTCGTGTGGCGCGTAAAATCTGGGCGAAAGCCATGAAAAATAAATACGGAGCCAATGAAAGAGCGCAAATGTTGAAATATCATATTCAAACCTCGGGACGTTCGCTTCATGCACAAGAAATTGATTTCAATGATATTCGCACCACATTACAGGCGTTGTATGCGATTTATGATAACTGTAACTCGTTGCATACTAATGCTTATGACGAGGCAATTACAACGCCAACCGAAGAATCGGTGCGAAGAGCAATGGCAATTCAGTTGATTATTAACAAAGAATTAGGTTTGGCAAAAAACGAGAATCCAATTCAAGGTTCGTTTATTATCGAAGAATTAACCGATTTAGTTGAAGCAGCAGTTTTGCAAGAATTTGACCGAATCACAGAACGTGGTGGAGTTCTTGGCGCAATGGAAACGATGTACCAACGTAGTAAAATTCAAGAAGAAAGCTTGTATTATGAAACATTGAAGCACACTGGCGAGTTCCCAATTATTGGTGTAAATACGTTCTTGAGTTCTAAAGGTTCTCCAACCATAATTCCCGCCGAAGTTATTCGTGCCACCGAAGAGGAAAAAAAATACCAAATCGTGATGTTAGACCATTTGCACGAAGCTAATAAAGATAAGGTAGAACAACATATAGTTACACTTCAAGAAGCAGCCATAAAAAACGAGAACTTATTTGCACACTTAATGGAAGCTACAAAAGTATGCTCATTAGGACAAATTACAAATGCCTTGTTTGAAGTTGGTGGTCAATACAGGAGAAATATGTAAGCAGAGAACCATTTTCTTTGCAAAAGAAAATGTGTGAATCGCTTATCCCGCTTTCTAGCGGGATCTTATTTCGAGTTTTTCAAAAGAAAATGTGTGAATCGCTTATCCCGCTTTCTAGCGGGATCTTATTTCGAGTTTTTCAAAAGAAAATGTGTGAATCTCTTATCCCGTTTTTTTGCGGTATCTTATTTCGAGTTTTTCAAAAGAAAATGTGTGAATCGCTTATCCCGTTTTTTTGCGGGATCTTATTTCGAGTTTTTCAAAAGAAAATGTGTGAATCGCTTATCCCGCTTTTTTGCGGGATCTTATTTCGAGTTTTTCAAAAGAAAATGTGTGAATCGCTTATCCCGCTTTCTAGCGGGATCTTATTTCGAGTTTTTCAAAAGAAAATGTGTGAATCGCTTATCCCGCTTTTTTGCGGGATTTTTTTCAACAAATTAGAATTCTAAAAATTAAACCATTTACATAAGTAGTATAAAAAAACAAAAAGTAAGTTTTTGACTATTAAATAAATTTTTTATGTAATTTAAATCGCACAAATTGAATTTAGTCCTAAAATTAGTGCTTTTCGACGAGTTCAGTTGTTGTAATATTCTATAAAACCAAAATATTAAACAAATATTTAACTTTTGTTTATTATTAATATTGCATTTAATCGATTAAATACTACATTTCGTAGAAAATTTTATGTAATTACAAAATACTTATTTAAATTCACTGTCCTAAATTAATTTTATTTATCTCGTGATTATAAATTAATTTTAGGAGTATTTTCCCAAATTTACTTTCCAAGATACTTACTGTGATGTGGTGTAATCTAACACCTAGCATTATGAAAAAATTTACGTTATCAGGTTTTTTAAACTTTTTCACTTCCAAAGATTTAGCATTCAACAACAATGGGGAAAGTGGATTTAAGTTAGATTTTTCGAAAGAAAATTTAAAACAAAAAGTAAACTCAAATCAGTCTAGTAAATCAGGTATTAGTAGTATAATTATACTGTTAGTGCTTTTTTTATTTTCTAATTTCTTGACAGCGCAAATTACACTTGATGGTAACCCAAGCGATTGGGAAGCTACTTTAGCAATTCCTGGAGGTGTGAAAGCTAGGATTATTGATCCAATAGATGGTAATGATAATATATGGATTGGTGGAGGATCTAAAGATATAAATCCTATCAGCCAATGGAAATATCAAATTAATGGTTCTAATGATAAAAATAACATTGTTAATGCAGGTTATTATCTAGATGGCACTAAATTATTCTTTTTTTCTGACAGACTTTCAAATAATGGAGATTCCGCAATTGGCTTTTGGATTCTTCAAGGCA
The DNA here is from genome assembly GCF_031409475.1 of Flavobacterium sp. Taxonomy (GTDB): domain Bacteria; phylum Bacteroidota; class Bacteroidia; order Flavobacteriales; family Flavobacteriaceae; genus Flavobacterium. Next base: position 66,163 of record NZ_JANNXH010000036.1, read on the forward strand.
CAGTGTCTCAGATAGGTGTTAGTGGTGGAAATTTTAGCGGTGCACATCAAGATGGTGATATACTAATGATAAGTCATTTTGTTAATGGAGGTTCTGTGGCTGAAATTCAAGCTTTTAGATGGGATAAGCCTGGAGCTGGAGATGGGGCATTAAATGCAACACCTATACCACTGCCTACTTCAGGCCTTAATGCTGTAGTAAATACAGCTCCCGTTGCATCTCCAGCTTCTTGGAATTATGTTCCCAAAGCTGGTCCAGCTAATTTTTATCCTATAAATTCGTTCTTTGAAGGATTTATTGATTTAAGTAGTGTTAATTTTAATTTAAGTGTATGTTTAGGAACATTTTTAGTTGAAACAAGACAATCACAGTCATTAAGTTCTGTTTTAGAAGATTTGTCTTTTGGAAGATTTGGTTCTGTTCCTGAACAGAAAACTTTATTAGGTAGTTCATTTTGTAATTCGATTCCAAATTCAGGAACTATAACAATGAACAGTTCTCAAACTGGAGTTAGTTATCAATTAAAAAAAGATTCAGATAATACTTTAGTACAATCTGCAAAATTAGGAACTAATGGTACACTTATTTGGACAGCACTTCCAGCAGGAAGTTATTATGTTGTTGCAATAAATACTACATCTGGTTGCCCAATCGAAATTGGACGGCCAACAATTGTTACTGCTATAGCATCACCAATAGTTACGGTTAACTCACCTGTAAAATGTGCAAACGATGCTGCTGTTAATATAACAGCTTCAGTTTCTCCTGCGGGAACTTATACTTATGTTTGGACTGTTCCTCTTAGCGCCTCAAACCCAGGAAATGTTGCTAGTTTTAGTTCATCTGTTGCTGGTACTTATTCAGTTGTGGTTTCAAATGCTACTTGTTCTGGATCCAATTCAGGAATTTTAACAGTTAACCCAAATCCAACTTGTTCTATTAGTGGTGCTTCATCAGTATGCCCAAATTCAATAGGAAATATGCATTCTGGTCCAGCTGGGGCAGGATTAACATATGCTTGGTCAATTTCTGGTAATGGAAGTATAGTTGGTCCTGCAAACGAGCAAAATATTTCAGTAACTGCAGGAAGTGCATGTGGTGTAAGTTATACGGTCAGTTTAACAGTTATAACTGCGCAAAATTGCTCATCTACTTGTACCAAAACGGTTTCAGTGGGAGATTCTATAGCTCCATCATTTACATTTTGTCCCCCAGGATCTGAACTTGGATGTAACCCAGCCGGAGTTCCTGAACCAGGAAATGCAACAGCAACAGATAATTGTGGAGTACCAACGATAACATCAGCATTAGGGTCAATTACATCCAATGGCTGTTTACGCTCCCAAACTAGAACCTATACAGCAACAGATTCATGTGGTAACACAGCAACTTGTGCACAAGTATTTACCTGGACAGCAGATTTAGTGTTGCCAGTAATAGCTACTACATCAGTAAGTGGAGATAAAGGCTGTAACCCAACTATTATACCACCTGTATTTACGTTAACCGAAGCATGTAGTCCAGGCGACTTAGTAACAGGAACAACAGGAATAACGGGCGATGGATGTGCGAAAAGCCAAACATGGACTGCCAACTTTACCGATGCTTGTAACAATTTAGCGGTAGAGAACTCAATAACTTTTACATGGAAAGTCGACACGACAGTCCCAGTAATCACGGTTACCAATGCCAACCAAGGCACAGATTTAGGTTGTAATCCCACAGCGGCACAGATAACGGCATCATTAGATGGCGCCACAGCCAATGACAATTGCGATGGCAA
>NZ_JANNXH010000037.1:0-27923 GCF_031409475.1 Flavobacterium sp.
TGCGATGGCAACCTAACGGGTTCGATAGTTGTACGAACAGGCGATGCAACGAATACAAATGGATGTATGTGGTCCCAAACCCGTTACTTTAATGTAGAGGATTTATGTGGAAATGATGCAGTAGAGCAAAGCCGTACCGTAACATGGAAAGTAGTTACTGCACCTATATTTGATAATTGTGTTAATGGAACTACAGCCCTAGGTTGTAACCCGACTCCTCCAACTTGTGCTACTGACATTACAGCTTATAATGAGTGTGGTCCTGTAAAAGTTGACTGTTCAGCAGGAGATATAATCGTTGATGGATTTAACCGTTCACAGACCTTTACCTATACAGCAGCAGGAACATGTGGATTTACTAGCACTTGTGAAAGAACATTTACTTGGTTTGTATCTGAACCATTTACTTGTCTTGACCCAGTATCTACAACAATTCTTTGTGGTGTAACAAAAGTTAAATCACAAGTAAATACTGATAATGAATTTTCAGATTGGTTAAATACGTTTACATACGACACTAATCTTTATACAGTTGATATTACCTATGTATATGATTCAGGTACTGTAAAATCTGATAATGGTGATGGTCCTAAAAACCCAAATGCTGATGCAACAGCAAAAGTTACAGTTACTTGGACACTAACAAATAAAGAAACTGGTTGTAAAGAGTCTTGTTCATCAACTTTTATTATAGAAAACGGTTGTAGAATTTTATGTTCTTATGTAAAAACAGATGTTTTATGCGAAGGAGAAGAGACGGGTACAATAACAGTTACAGCTTCTGGAGCTACACTTCCATATGTAGTTGAGTTGTTTGAAGATGGTAATCCAGTTGCAATAGTTACTGTTACAAGTGCAGATGATGCCGAACCGTATACCGTAACATTTGAAAATTTACCTGCGGGATTTTATAGTTATGTTGTTAGGGATGATTATCAAAGAGCTTGTACTACTGATATACCAATTGAAGTAGGTAAAGGAGAACCTTGTGGTGCAAATTGTACATACACTCAAGGAGCTTATGGAAACTATGGAGGAAAAGCTTGTATTGATGGTGTTACATACTCGACTGAAGAATTAATCAAAAAAGCTTTAGAATCATATCCTTCAGGAAAAATGACTATTGGTCTGCCTGGACATTCAGTTTGGATGCAATCAACAGAAGATATTGATGATATTGTAAGAGTTTTACCTGGTGGTGGAAGTAGTTATGTATTGCCAGCAGTAGATAAAAAATTAAGTGATATTACAGGAGCTAGTACTTATTTGAGAAAAGGAAATATTAACAATACTTTATTAGCCCAAACGATAACTTTAGGACTTAATTTAGGTGTAGATAGTGAACTTGGAAGTTTCAAATTACAAGGCGGTGTTATGGCAATTGCCGAGCCACTTGGAGGTTGTGGTTCAAAAATAAAAGTACCTAGAGTATGTAATGCTGATGGCACAGTTACAAACGATTATCAATATTATACAATACCAGCTAATGTAGTAGATGCTTTAACAGATAAAACAATACAAGGATTGTTTGACATGGCAAATAAAGCATTAGGGAACGGAGGCGTTCCAGCTGGATTATCATTAAGTAATATTGCCAATGTAGTCGATATAATCAATAATGCGTTTGATGAGTGTAGAATATTTGTGGGCTATAATATACCAGAATGCCCAGTACCAGATACAGTTCCTTCTCCTATAATTGAATTAGCAAAAGTTAGTTCAAATTCTAAAATAGGATTTGTTGCTTATCCAGTTCCTTTCAAAGATGTTCTAACAATTAAATACAAATTTGACTATGTGTCTAATGTGAAAATTGAAGTAATTAATTCACAAGGTATTTCAATATTAACTAAAAATGATACGAATAGTTATTTGAACAAAGAAGTTACTTTAAACCTTAAATTAAATAAAGGAAAAGAGCAAGTGTATTTTGTAAAAGTCACTACTAATCGTGGAAGTTCAGTTAAACAAGTACTATCGTCAACAGAATAAAAAGTATTTAATTTTTAAGGGAAACCGCCTCAATATTATTTTGAGGCGGTTTTTTATTTTTTAAAATAAAATTATTATTTTGAAATAATCACTCCTTTATAAATAGTTTTTTAGTTATTGAAATTCCATCATTGACTTCGATTAAATATATTCCTGCTTTTAGAGAACCAACATAAACAGTATCATTTTGAATATGATTACTCTCTAGTTCTTGCCCAATTAAGTTGAAAATTCTAAAACCAGCAGGTTTTTCAAGATTTGTAATATAGATAACATCACCATTTACCGGGTTCGGAAACAATTTTATTGGGAGGTTTTTATCTTCAAGATTAATCTCAGTGTCATCAATATTAATCACAACAATATCTTTTTCAGGTTTTGCAGTAGATGCAGATTTAATATTTACCGTATAATCTTCTACTTCCCCTTTCGAAAAGGAACCGCAACTGCTTGGAAAAGCACTATATTTCATAGATACTCTAATTCTTGTTGGACCAAGTAAAGCTGTAGTTGGAATAAAAAAACTTCCATTAACAGAAATAGCTTTAGTTTTGGATTTAATGAAAATTTGTTCATCACTATCATCAAAGTCGCCATCTTGATTATAATCAATCCAAACGCTATATGCCTCTCTTACAGCTAATCCATTCCAAGCAGGAGTAATTACAATATTATTACTATTTCCAATAAACAAATCGGTTGATTTTGAAGTAAAATCTCCATATCCCTTATTATTTCCAGAAATGTTATTTATAGAGCCAATTTGAACTTTGTTTATATATTCGATAGTGGTACTGATTCCATTTGAAGTACAGTAGGAAGCTTTGGTAATTAATGACAGCGTAGTTACATTTATTGTATTACTTGAAACGGATAAATTCCCAGCAGAATCCCTAGCTTTTACATGGAAACTGTAAACAGTTGAAGCTGTTAAATCAGAAACCGACAATGAAGTACCAGAAATAGTTGTTTTCAATACTCCGTTTTGATACACGTTGTAACCTGTAACTCCAATGTTATCAGTTGCTGGAGTCCAAGACAATTCCGTAGTCGAAGTTGTAATCCCAGAAGCAGAAATTACAGATGTTGTCGGAGCTATTGTATCTGCAGTTCCTGAGCCAGTAATAGTGAAATTTGCGTTGTTTACATCAAAGAAGATTTGATTAGTTCCTTTAATCATAATCCTGTTAGTGGTTCCGGGAATGTTTGGTATTACAACATTAGCGGAACCATTATTCAATGTTCCCAATAATAATGTATTTGGAAATGTTACTCCTCCATCGGTTGATAATAAAATATCAACTGTAGCGCAGTTCACCCCATTTGCGTCGGTTCCAGCTACAGTCCAAGTAATGATTTGAGTAGACCCAGCGTTATAGGTTGCGCTGCTATTCTGAGAATCTATGGTAAATGGACCCGAGTTGCCATCTACTGTAATAATCATATCATCTGTATTATTTGCTGAACCACTGGCTCTATTGTCGCGAACAGTTAACCTGAAGTTTAACGTTCTGGCAACATCTGGAAGCACTTCCACAGGTATTGCTGATCCTGAAGTTGTAGTTGATCCTGCTAAAATGGTATTCATTTTTGGTAAATATCGTGTAGCAGAAGTACTTGAGGGATAAGATCTAAAAAGTGGCCCAGCTGTAGCTATTGCACTTGGTCTTGACGTTGTTGCATTTCCTAAATCCATTTCTTCCCAGTTATAAGTAAGCAAATCATTCGTATTACTATCAGTAGCTGAACCATTTAATTGGAAAGGGGTTCCTTTTGGAATAGTGTAATCTAATCCTGCATTAACAGTTGGAACTGCATTACCAGTTGAAATTAGTACAGAACAGGTTTTAGCTTTAATGTTGTCCGTTACTTGTTGGATGCTTATAGCATGAAAATAAGCATCGGAGTGAGATTGAATATTTTGGTTTGTACTTCCAGCATATCCCATTATTGTGGAACCACTACCAGGTTCCATTTGCGCTATAACGTTATCATTAACGTAAGTATAAGTGTGGTTTGCACCTAATTGATGTCCTATTTCATGGGCAACATAATCAATATCAAATGCATCACCACTAAAAAGGCTTGGGTTGCCACAAGTATAACCAGAACCTTTGTTGAAGTCACTACAAATACAACCAATGCAGCCTGCATCACCACCACCACCAAAAGCAGCAGCTCCCAATAAATGGCCTATGTCATAGTTTGCTAATCCTATTGTATTTGTTAGATTTGATTTAAGTTCAGATCTCCAATTTGATTTACTGGTGTAATCCGAATAAGGATCAGTTGTAGCATTTGTATAAATTACATTATCATTATTAGCTATTAGAATAAGTTTTAAGCCAAAGTCTTTTTCGAAAACTCCATTGATTCTGGTCAGAGTATTGTTCATGCCTGCCAAAGCTAGAGCTTTTGTACCACCAAAATAAGCAGCATATTCTGCAGTACAAGACAATGCTAGTCTGAAAGTTCTTAATTTACCATCGTCAGCACCTTTATACGATATATTAGTATTTGTTGTTTTTTGGTTGTTACCAAGAACATAATCGATAACGGTGCATTCAAATTTATCTAATGAAGCTTCTTTATCTGATTTTTTGTACACAGTATACGTGTTCAAATCTGCTGTTATGGGTTCTATAAAAACGGCAGATTGATCTGGGTATAAAGTCATGGATTTGAATCCTAATGGTGAGTTACTGAAATATGCTCGGGCATTTGGGTTATCAATACCTATGGCAACATAAGATTTAATTTCAGGAAATTTTGCTGCTAATTCTGGATCCATAACACTGTTTTCATAAACGCTAAAGTTTTCTATTTTTCCATCGCTGTTCGGTAAGGATATAATAGTCTTTGAATTGATATGTGTAGCATTCCTGTTTGGAGAGGAAGACAATTTGATTTTTAAAGCATTCAAATCTAAATCAAACAAATGTTTTAACGGCAAGTCAGTTTTATTGATACTTTGCGAATGGCTATTTCTGGATGACAATTTCCACAAAGAATTAACATTTTGGGAAAATGAAATACTGCTTATTACCAACAGTGTAGCTGTTATTAATTTTTTCATGATAGGTATAACTTAGTAGGTTAAGTAGGTATCAAATTTATAAAGTCATTTCATTTCATCGATAAAATGTATAATAAAATCGACGAAATACACAATGATTTTATATTTTGTAGTAAAAAAGGGTGTTTTTATTTAATTTTAGGTGCAGTCATAAATTAATTTTAATAATGGAATAACTTTGTAAGTTGTTGATAATTTAGGAATTACCTTATGATTTTAGTAGGCTTTATTTGCAGGCTAAAAAAAAATCATATAATGAACGTTTTTAGACTGCCTTATTTTTTTATGCAGACAACTTACTTAAGTGCATTTATTTTTTTATTTTTTGGAACTCAATATTTATAAAATAAACTTTGGCACAGTTCGTGAATAGAGTCTAAAAGTATTAATCACTAAATCTTAAAATCATGAAAAAAATAATTACACTTTTAGCCGTTTTTGGAATAGTAAGTTTCCAAAGTTGTACCGTAAATGACAATGCTCCAATTGAAGATAATGATACAATTCCTCAAGCATTTGAAATTAAAAATAAAAACTTTAATTATAATGCAAATGATGGATTTTATATTTATGACACTTTTAATAATAAACTGGGTGGTGATTTGTATAATGATGAAACGATTTTGGTATACAGATTAACAGGGAGTCTAAATTCTAGTACTCCAATTTGGCAATTAATTCCTAGAACAATTTATTTAAGTGGAGGCAGAGAAATTGATTATGATTACGATTTTAGTAAAAAAGATTTCACCATATATGCTAGTGGAAATTATGATTTAGAATTGACACCAGAATTTTTAGATAATCAAACTTTTCGTATTGTAATTTTACCATCTAGTTTATTGAGTTCGGTTGATAAAAATAATTTTTCCGAAGTTATGTCGGTTTTAAAAATAAACGAAAGTCAAATTCAAAAAGTTGATTTGTAGTATTTAATCATAAAAAAAAGGAAATCGAGAGATTTCCTTTTTTTATGAATAAAGGTTTTTGTTTATTAATTTACTTTTTGTTTTCTGGCTTACTCTGTTTTAAAGAAAATAAGATTCCCGTTAAAAGGGCAATTGCAATAAAAGCAAGTGATGCCCATTCTGGAATTTCGATAAAGTCATGCGATAACATTTTTAGACCCACAAAACTCAAAATAACAATAAGGCTGTATTCTAAATAATCAAATTTTGCTAGCATATTTGCCAAGAAAAAATACATCGAACGCAATCCTAATATGGCAAAAATATTAGAGCTAAATACTAAAAATGGGTCCGAAGTAATTGCCAAAATTGCAGGAACACTGTCAACGGCAAACAAAACATCCATTACTTCAATGACAATTAGAGCTACAAATAGAGGTGTAGCAAATGTTTTTCCTTCTTTTTTTAGAAAAAAATGCTCTTTGTCTGTATGGCTTGTAATCGGAATAATTTTTCCAATTATTTTATAAACGAAAGATTCTTTAGGTTCAAATTCGTCTTCTTCTTTAGAAAAAAACATTTTAATAGCTGTAAATAATAAGAAACCACCAAACAAATAAGTAGTCCAGCTGAATTTATTGATAAGCAGAACACCAAAAAATATCATTAAACCTCTAAATACAATAGCGCCTAGAATTCCCCAAAACAAAACCCGGTGTTGATATTTTTGTGGAATTTTAAATGCTGCAAAAATAATGGCGATAACAAAAATATTATCAATACTCAAGGATAGTTCTATAAGATAACCCGTTATATATTTTATAGATGCTACTGCAGGTTTCAGTCCGTCAGGATTTTCAATATAATTTGTACCATACAACCAGTAAATAACTCCAGAAAAAAGAAAGGATAATGTTACCCATATTCCAGTCCATTTACCTGCTTCTTTGCTACTAATAATATGTGGTGTTTTATTAAACACACCTAAATCGAGTGCAAGAAATAGCATAATGGCTGTTAAAAATGAAATCCAGACAATCATATTTTGTTAATTAAAAATTACGAATTATAAAGGTATTTATGCAAAGATACTTTTTGACGTCAATTTAAAAATTAAATTTTAGATTTTAAGTAAAAAAAATGTCTCGCAATCTTGCGAGACATTTTATAAAATAGAGAACTGATATTTACAATGCTGATTTCACAGTTTTTATAATTCTTGCTGCAATTTTGTATGGGTCACCATTAGATGCAGGTCTTCTGTCTTCAAGATATCCTTTCCAACCATGTTGAACAGTATATAATGGAATTCTTATAGATGCTCCTCTATCAGAAACTCCATAAGAGAAATCATGTATAGACGCTGTTTCGTGTTTACCAGTCAAACGTTGTTCGTTGTATGCTCCATAAACTGCAATGTGTTCTTCAACAACTGGACGGAAAGCCTCACATATTTTTTCGTAAGTTGCTTGATCTCCACAAGTTCTTAAAACTTCGTTAGAGAAGTTAGCGTGCATTCCTGAACCATTCCAGTCAGTATCACCAAGTGGTTTTGGATGGTATTCAATATAATAACCGTATTTTTCTGTTAATCTATCTAATAAATAACGAGCTATCCAAATTTCATCACCTGCTTTTTTTGCGCCTTTTGCAAACAATTGAAATTCCCATTGCCCACAGGCAACTTCTTGGTTGATACCTTCAAAGTTAAGTCCAGTTGCGATACATAAATCAGCATGTTCTTCAACTAATTTTCTTCCGTGCGTATTTTTTCCACCTACTGAGCAGTAGTACATTCCTTGTGGTGCAGGATATCCACCAATAGGAAAACCTAATGGTAATAAAGTTTTAGTGTCCATTATGAAATATTCTTGTTCAAAACCGAACCAGAAATCACCATCATCATCAATAGTTGCTCTACCATTTGATGGGTGAGCAGCACCATCTGCATACATAACTTCGGTCATTACTAAATAACCATTGATACGAGTTGGATCTGGATAAATAGCAACAGGAACTAAAAGACAATCAGATGAACCACCTTCAGCTTGTTTTGTTGACGAACCATCAAACGACCAGTTTCCAATTTCTTCTAAAGTTCCTTTAAAGTTTTCGTGCTCTTCTACTTTAGTTTTACTTCTTAAATTTTGAGTTGGTTCGTAACCATCTAACCAAAGGTATTCTAATTTTATTTTTGCCATAATGCTATAAATTAATTATTGTAATTATAATTTTCGACAAAAGTAAATTATTTTTTTTATTACTAAAAATCAGGGGGTGTTTTTTGTTTAATTGAATGTTATTTTTCTCATAAGTGTATTTTAGATAGGGGTATATTTTAAAAAAAGCAATTTTAACAAGGATTAAAAATTAAATTCGTAATTATTAACATTGATATTTTTTGTTTTTTATTGATTATCTTTGTTTTTTGGTATTTAAATCAATTATTAACAATAAAAATTGTTTCCATGTCAACATTACGTTTTCAAGCTTTGAGAGAAGCATCGAATAGAAAGCCAGTCCATTTTGAAGAATCAGGAAGAAAATCTGTGATTTTTGGTTCTAATGTTTTTAATGATAAAGCAATGAAGCACTTTTTAACTTCAGATGCTTTCAAAGGAGTTCAAGGTGCAGTTCAGCACGGAACTAAAATTGACAGAAAATTAGCCGATTACATTGCAATGGGCATGAAAGAATGGGCTTTGGCCAAAGGTGTAACTCATTATACACACTGGTTTCAACCACTAACAGGTTCAACGGCAGAGAAACATGATGCTTTTTTTGAAACTTCTTATGACGGAAGCGATCCAGTAGAAAAATTTGGCGGAGCACAATTAGTACAACAAGAACCAGATGCTTCTAGTTTTCCAAATGGTGGCATCAGAAACACCTTTGAAGCTAGAGGTTATACCGCATGGGATCCAACTTCTCCAGCATTTATTTTTGGAACAACATTGTGTATTCCTACAGTTTTTATTTCGTATACAGGCGAAGCTTTAGATAATAAAATTCCGTTATTAAGAGCTTTATCAGCGATGGATGATGCAGCGACTGATGTGTGTAAATATTTTGACAAAAATGTCAAAAAAGTCACCGCAACATTAGGCTGGGAACAAGAATATTTCTTGATAGACAAATCATTAGCAAATTCTCGCCCAGATCTTGTCATGACTGGTAGAACTTTGTTAGGACATACTTCCGCCAAAGGACAACAACTAGACGACCATTATTTTGGTTCTATTCCCACTCGTGCTTTAACTTATATGCGGGATTTAGAGCAAGAATGTATGTTGCTCGGGATTCCTGTAAAAACGCGTCATAACGAAGTAGCACCAAATCAATTTGAATTTGCACCTATTTTCGAAGAAACAAATTTAGCGGTTGATCACAATTGTTTGCTTATGGATGTGATGCAAAAAGTAGCTGAACGTCATGATTTGAAAGTCTTACTTCACGAAAAACCTTTTAAAGGAGTGAACGGTTCAGGAAAACACAACAACTGGTCGTTGGCCACTGATACTGGAGTTAACTTATTGAGTCCAAGCAAAACTCCAATGACGAATTTGCAGTTTTTGACTTTTTTTATCAATACCATCAAAGCGGTTAATGATTACGAAGCCTTGTTGCGAGGTTCAATTGCAACGGCAAGTAACGACCATAGATTAGGAGCAAATGAAGCGCCACCAGCAATTATTTCGGTATTTATTGGAGCTCAATTGACTAAAGTTTTGGCTGAATTAGAAGGCGTTTCTACAGGAAAATTATCTCCAGAAGAAAAAACCGACTTAAAACTAAATGTTGTAGGCAAAATTCCAGAAGTAATTTTAGACAATACTGATAGAAATAGAACATCACCATTTGCTTTTACAGGAAATAAATTTGAGTTTAGAGCAGTTGGTTCTTCGGCAAATTGTTCTAATGCAATGACAACTTTGAATACGATCGTTGCCAAACAACTCAAAGATTTCAAAATAGCGGTTGATACTTTGATCGAAACCAAAGATTTGAAAAAAGATGAAGCCATTTTTAATGTATTGCGAGAATATATTAAAGTCTCTAAAAAAATACTTTTTGAAGGCGATGGATACAGTGAAGCTTGGGAAATTGAAGCTGCAAAAAGAGGTTTGAGCAACTTTAAAACCACACCAGAAGCTTTGAGAGCAAGAGCTTCAAAACAAGCTTTGGATTTATTTGCTGAAATGGGAATCATGAATCATATAGAAGTAGAAGCACGATACGAAATTGAATTAGAAGAATACACCAAGAAAATCCAAATCGAAGGTAGAGTTTTAGGCGATTTAGCCACAAATCATGTAATTCCAACGGCAATCCGCTACCAAAACACTTTGATTGAAAACGTAAAAGGATTGAAAGATATTTTTGGCGATGAATTCAAATCAATTGCTAAAGAGCAAATTATCTTAATAAAAGAAATTTCAGGACATATCGAAGGAATCAATTCTAAAGTAGAAGCGATGACTAACGAAAGAAAAAAAGCCAATCAATTGACCGATGCGCACGAGATGGCAACTGCGTATTGCAACAAAGTAAAACCATACTTCGAAGAAATCAGAAACCACTGCGATAAACTCGAGTTACTCGTTGATGATGAAACTTGGACTTTGACAAAATACAGAGAATTGTTATTGACAAAATAAGTACAATCACTATTTCACAAAAAATTGCCTATCCTAATTGATAGGCATTTTTTGTTGATTTAAACCCATTATTCTGCAGTTGTTGGGTCAATTATAGTTGCTACTTCGCTTACAGAATTTGCAGGAAATCCACCTTGTTTGGCGTGTTCACGAACCATTTCTTCGTTTGCAGCATTATAAATACAATAAATTTTGTCTGTGGTTACATAACTATGAACCCACTGTATTTGTGAACCCATTTTGCTTAATACTCCACAAGAAGTTTGTGAAATTGCTTTTAATTGTTCAGCAGACAATTTGCCTGCACCTGGAATTTCTCTTTCAATTACATACTTTGGCATACTATTACGTTTTAAAAATTTATATTTTTGTTCAGTAACACTTTTTTTTAATCCATTATAAATGAAACATTTACATCAAATTTAATAAAATAAATCTACATAATAACCCGTTGGGTGCAATTAATAAAAGCAAGTAAAAAATAATTTTACCACATACATAGAAAAAAAGAGTTAGATAGCCCACTTCATGGGTTCAGATAGCTATGATTTTCTTAAAATAAGTGAAACGCCTTTTAAAATTCACAAAATCTATGTGGTAAAAAAAACGAATTACACCCAACGGGTTACATAATAATAATTTACTATCAATTTTATATAACTTCTAAAATCCTCAAAAGGAAACCTCAAAAAAATAATTATCTTTGCCGCACACAACACAAATTATTTCATGAGTTCAGCTACTTCAAAACGATATGCGCTTCGCGGTGTTTCAGCATCCAAAGAAGATGTTCATAATGCCATAAAAAACATAGACAAAGGGTTGTTTCCACAAGCCTTTTGCAAAATTGTCCCAGATTATTTAACAAATGATGATGATTATTGTCTCATTATGCATGCCGATGGAGCAGGAACTAAATCCTCTTTGGCCTATATGTATTGGAAAGAAACAGGCGATATTTCGGTTTGGAAAGGCATAGCTCAAGACGCTTTGATTATGAATATCGATGATTTATTATGCGTTGGCGCAACCGATAATATTTTACTTTCGTCCACCATCGGGAGAAATAAAAACCTCATAACTGCCGAAGTTATTTCGGCAATAATCAACGGCACCGAAGAATTGATAAAAGAACTCGATACCTTTGGTGTAACCATACATTCTACAGGTGGCGAAACTGCTGATGTGGGCGATATTGTTCGAACTATTATTGTAGATTCGACCGTTACAGCTCGCATGAAACGTTCTAAAGTTATTGATAATGCCAATATAAAAGCAGGCGATGTAATTGTAGGATTGGCTTCTTTTGGTCAAGCCACTTACGAAAAAAGTTACAATGGTGGCATGGGAAGCAACGGACTAACATCAGCAAGACACGATGTTTTTGGGAAATATTTGGCAACCAAATACCCAGAAAGTTACGATGCTGCTGTTCCCGAAGATTTGATTTATTCAGGTCAAGTAAAACTGACAGATGCTGTCGAGAATTCGCCAATCGATGCTGGACAATTAGTGCTTTCGCCAACACGGACTTATGCTCCAATTATCAAAACTATTTTAGATAAATACACCTCGAACGAAATTCACGGAATGGTGCATTGTAGTGGCGGAGCGCAAACCAAAATTTTGCATTTCGTGAACGATTTACACATTATAAAAGACAATTTATTTGCAGTTCCACCTTTGTTTAAACTCATACAAGAACAGTCAAAAACAGATTGGAAAGAAATGTACCAAGTTTTCAACTGCGGTCACCGCATGGAAATTTACGTTCCTGAAGTAATTGCACAAGACATCATCGCCATTTCAAAATCGTTTAATGTCGATGCGCAAATTGTGGGTAGAGTAGAAGCTTCGGACTCTAAAAAGCTAACGATTACTAGTGAATATGGAATTTTTGAATATTAAAAGGGCTTTTTTTAGGAGCTAATCCCGCTATTCGCTACAATCTGTCATTGCGAGCTTGCGAAGCAATCTCACAACAACAGGATTTTCACTACTATCGGGGCTAAAAAATCAGGAAGCTTTCGGATTATTCAAAAATCTGTGAAAATCCGTGTAATCTGTGGCAAAAAAATAAAACTATGTACGAAATCCTTTTTTGGAAATATCAAGACGGAATTTATCTCAATCATCACTTGGTTTACGAAGCACTTGTAGAACAAGAAATCGTTGGCGGATTAGAAGAACTTCCCGTTATAGTTATCCTGAACAGAATCAACAGCGTGTTCTCAAACTGGGAAAAAGTAGATGAAAACAGTTGGAAAAACCCCAATGGTAAAGGCGCTTTTCATGTTAAAACCACTTCACAATCTATAAAAATTGATTGCTACGGCACCGAAGGAAAAACTATGAATCTTCTGGCTGATACAATGGAAGAATTCAAATGTCCGCTTTACGACCCACAAATCCCAGTACGTTACGACGAAATGAACGAATAGATTAATTTTAAAAAGAAAGAAATGTTATTAATATTCTCAATTTTGCTATTGTTTATTCCAACAGTTTTTCAATATATAATTGGAAATAAATCATTGCGTAAATCTATTGATATTCATTTGGTAGTGGTCTGTATAATTAGTTTATTTCTACAGTTCGTAATAACAGTTTTAAGTTTCATTTTGTCAATTTATTCAATAACTGAAAGTGGAAATAAATGTGCTACTGGAGCAGTAGCAATTTTCTTTTTTAGTTTTGTAATCACTGTATTTATGTTACTTGTAATGCTGTTGCAATTCTCAAGAATAAAAAGATATAATAAAGAATTTATTGAAAATAATGGTCATGCAAAAAATGAACGAGTAGATTAAAAAGTCAGTAGAAATCAGTTTTATCCGTCTCATCTGTGAATAACTCAATATAAACCTATGCTAATAATTCAAAATTTCCCTCAAAATATAATCCTCGAAAACGAACACGTTTTGCTTCGTCCATTAGAAATTACTGATATCGAAAATTTATTAGAATTTTCCATCAACGAACCAAATACTTGGGAATTCTCTTTAGTGCGTGCTAATGGAAAGGAAAATCTAGAAAACTACATTCAATTAGCGTTGCGAGCAAGAGAAGCTAAAACTGAATTTCCATTCATTGTTTTTGATAAAAAGTCCCAAAAATATGCTGGAAGCACTCGTTTTTACGATATTAATTTGCCTCATAAAACCATACAATTAGGCTACACTTGGTATGGAAAGGATTTTAGAGGAACAGGTTTAAACAAGCATTGTAAATTGCTGTTATTACAATTTGCTTTTGAAACCCTTGGAATGGAACGCGTAGAATTTCGTGCGGACAATAACAACCATCGCAGTGTTTCCGCCATGAAAAGCATTGGCTGTAAAGTAGAAGGTGTGTTTAGAAATCATATGCCAACACTTGATAGTGAAGTACGACGGGACAGTATTGTGTTGAGTATTCTTCGTAACGAATGGTTTGATGAAGTCAAAGAAAACTTGAAAGCAAAATTGATTTAATCTAATAATACAATTGTTTATTCTCCTTCAGAAACAAAAACGAGTTTGTTTTTAGCTTGATTTACAGCCAGACGAAATATTTTTGAAATCCCCATTTCGTTTAAATTGGCTAATTCTTTCCATACTATTTTTTTGGAACTGACATTGCAATAAATTAGGCTGGATTCATTCGAAGAAAACAACCAGCCATCATTTGTTAAGTAAAAATCTTCGTTATTTTTGGGTAATTCAATCCATTGTTTAATACTTCCTTTTCTATCAATAAAGGATACCCAATTGCTGGTTTTTAGCTTCTGACAAATTACAATTCCATCATGGTATTTATATAAACTTCGTCCAATACTATCTGTCAAATAGGTTTCGGTTTTGTTTTTTATATTGATTAATTTCAAGGTAACTTTTGGTCTCGATAATAAAAAGGCAGCAATTTCTTTTTTATTCAACCAGCAATAATAACCTATTGAATCTTTGGATGTGTACAGCTTTTCGGTAACTAATCCGTCTAATGAAATTTGTGTCAGATTTTGATCTTTGTCTTTTACTACAGAAATAAATTTGGCGTCTGGAGTAGTTTTTGGAGAATATTCGGCTTCGCTATTATTCGTTAATTGTATGGTATTGTTAGTGCTTAAATTGTATAAAAAAACATCGGTTGATTTTTCATTGCGCGAACTAACATAGGCAACAGCATTCAACTTTTCGATAAAACTGGGTTGGTTGTCGTAACCTTTGTTGTTGCTAATATTTACGAGTTTTGTGTTTGGAACTATGCTAAAACTGTCTCTGTTTTTTTGAATATTAAGTAAGTAAACTTCGGTTGCGGGTTGAGCAAATGCATTTTGGAAAAGGAATAAACTAAAAAATAAAAAGCTAGAGAATTTCATATTAAAAATAGTGGTTTTTAAGCGTGTTCTTTTTCAAATTTAGAAATGACTTCTTGATAATAATTAAAGGTAGTCTTGGCAATTGATTCCCAACTAAATAGTTTCAAAACTCTTTCTCTACCTGCTTTTCCCATTTGAGTTGCGAGGTTTTCATTGTCTAAAAGCAAGTTGATTTTTGCAGCAAATTCTTTCTGGAAAGCATCTGGATTTGCAGGGTTAAAATCAGTTCTTGAAACACTCTCAAGAGGAACTAAATATCCTGTCTCGCCTTCGACAATAATTTCTGGAATTCCTCCTACATGACTACCAACTACAGGAGTTTCACAAGCCATGGCTTCAAGATTTATGATTCCAAATGGTTCATAAAGTGATGGACAAGCAAATACTCGTGCATGACTGTAAAGGACTTTTATTTTTTCGCGCGGTAACATTTCAGAAATTAAAATAACGCCTTCTCTTTCTTTAAGCAGTTCTGCAATTAAAGCTTCGGTTTCTGCAGCTATTTCTTTTGTGTCTGGTGCTCCAGCACAAAGTACGATTTGGCAATTTTTGTTAAAATATTTCGCCGAAGCAATGAGTTGCGAAATTCCTTTTTGACGCGTTATTCTACCCACAAAAAGAACAAAAGGAATGTTTGGATTTATACCATATTCTAAAAGCAAATCATTGTCAAAAGTGGGTTGATAAAATTCCGGATCAATCCCGTTGTGAATTACCGTTACTTTTTCTCGGGCAACTCCATAGGCTTCAATTACATCGTCTCTCATTTGTTCGCTTACAGCAATGATTCCATCAGCAGAGTTATAGGCTTTGTTTTCTAACCATCTCGAAAGAAAATAGCCATTACCTAATTGTTCTACTTTCCATGGACGATGTGTTTCTAGACTGTGTGTTGTTAAGATCAAAGGTACTTGTAGTAATTCGCGAGAGAAAATCCCAGCTAGATGAGTGTACCAAGTGTGACAATGAATTATATCTGCGGTTGGTGTGGCTTGAGCCATTTCGACATTTTTACTCAAGTTATGAAACATTTTAATATGCGTATTGTTGTCATCGACCATTTTTGTCAAGCAAGAATCAATTCCTTGAACATGCATGTTTTTCTCCTCTTCAGATTGGTCTCCAAAACAGCGCACTTCTATTTCTCCCAATTTCGCTAATTCTTGGCTTAAAAAATCAATATGTACACCTGCTCCGCCATAAATATTAGGAGGAAATTCATTAGTAAAAAGAGCTATTTTCATGGGTAAAATATTATAATAAGTTAATAATGTAAAATTAATTCATATCGCAACCAATTGGCGAACCTGGAGGCGCAGCTTGATGTAGCGTAGGTTTTGCTTTTTCTGGTGCTTTTATTCGGTCTAATGTGAGCAACAAATATCCTTTAATTGTATTGTCTGTCGTTGTTTTTAATTGTGCGGTTGCATATATTTTTAAATCATCAATGGCTTTAAGTATTTGTGCTCTGGTAGCAAAAGATGCCTCATCATTTACTGAAACTGCTAGTAAATAAGTCAGCACTAATTGTTCATTTTGTTTTTGAATCATTCCTTGTAATCCTTTTAATCTTGAAGTTTTCCAGGTTCTATTAGTGAGTACAGTTATCATTTCATCAAGTCCAAGTCCATTATTCGCAACTTGATATTCGGCTAATCTATTCAAGCGACTGATATTAAATAAAAACGATAGCGGAATGTCTGCAGCAGCTTCTGCAGCAGCAAGCGGGTCAAAGGATAGGCCAGTTTTACGTTTAAAAAGTTCTCGGGTATACTCTAAACCAGCTGGACGTGGTGGAATTAATTTTATTATATTTTCGGAAAGCTCAAGTGTTTTGGGTTCTATACAGTCAACAATTGCATTAAGAGCAGTCAATTGCTCTTCTTTTGAAACCGCATTCATTATTGTTTGTCCATCTCCTTTTACAGCATAAGTATAATTCATACCGCCAACTATTTTTGTAGCAGCTTCTACTTGATATCGATGGAAAAGGTAAATGGGAACCAATACATCTTCAAGTATTGCCATTGGAGTTGCATTGGTAATATTATTTAATCCAAATTGTGACAATGCTTTTTCACGAACCTTCATTACATCTTTGAGTTCTGAAATAGGATTTTTCCCAGTGTCCCACAAGTGTGCAGTAGGATGCAATCCACCTGAATCTCTTGCATCTCTGTCTGAAATAAAAGTGAGCCCTTTTTTTATGGCATCTTCTAAAATTTTATTTAATGCAAGTGTTTCGTTTGTGTCTTTTGGAAATTCCTCATATCCGTATTGTATACTTATTTTATCCCAATCGCCAATTTCATTAGTATAAGCATTACTTAAATCAATTTCGTTTTTACTATTTATTGTTACCATTGGTGGAGGATAATCCATTACACTTGCCCTATTTTGGGCACTAGAAATATAATTGTGCATCAATCCCAGTGTGTGACCTACTTCGTGAGCTGCTAATTGTTTGAGTCTTTGCAATGCCATCTTTAGCATTTTATTATCAGCTGGAATAGTTCCATTCTCAAAAGGAGCAAGTAATCCTTGAGCAATAAGATAATCTTGTCGAACACGCAATGAACCTAGACTTACATTGCCTTTGATTATCTCCCCAGTTCTAGGATCTACGACTGCCGCTCCAAAACTCCAACCTCTAGTTGCACGATGAACCCAGTTAATTATATTGTAGCGAAGATCCATTGGGTCAACATCTTCGGGTAAAATTTTTACTTGAAAAGCATTGATATAACCAGCTGATTCAAATGCTTGATTCCACCAACTTGCACCTTCGAGTAACGCACTTCGAATGGGTTCAGGTGTTCCGTTATCTAAATAATAAACAATAGGTTTTACAGCTTCGCTTCGAGCTGCGGTTGGGTCTTTCTTTTGCAAGCGATGCTTGAGGATATAGTTTTTTTGAATGGGTTCTGTTACAGGTGTGCTATAATCAAAATAGGAATTTATAATATATGGCGAGCGAACATCATAGAGTCTTGGTTCGAAATTGTGGTCTGGTAATTGCATAAACGAATGATGCATTCGGAGTGTAATTGCTTCTGGCGCAGGTGTAACTGAAATTACATAATTGCCAGGTTTTCCATCTTTGTTTACAAAAGTTACAGTTGTTTCAAACTCACTATTTAGTGGAAAATTTTTTGTGCGTTCTAAATACAGTGCACTTCGAGACGAATCGATGCCATAACTACCTTGTTTTGTGTTTTGCAAAACGGTTGAAACTTGCATCGCATCACGCAATAGAAAATCAGTTGCATCTACTAATACGCTTCCATTATTTTCTGCAGAAACGGTAAATCCCCATAGGGTTGATTGTGCAAACGATTGCTCTACGGCTCTTTTCTCAGGAGCATCACCACTTACTGCACGATAGGCATAATTAGGAGCAATCATCAAAATTTTATTTCCAATTTTACTAAATTTAACTACATAAGTGGAGCCTAAAATCCCTCTATCAAGTCCAACATCATTTGATCCTAAACCTGCAGGAAGTGTTGTTTGATATAAAACTTCTTCATTAAATTTATCAATTTCTAACCAAATTTTCCCTGTGCTTTCTTCCCAATAAAAATTAAAAAAACCTGGATACGATTTCATGTTTTTAGTTTTTTCTGAAATAGCATTTGTAGCTTGAGCTTTGACTATAAAAGGAATCAGAATCAGAATCAATAGTAAGTGTTGGAAATTTTTTTTCATGCAAGGATATTAAAGAGTAGTTTTTTTTATTATTACAAATTGTAGTATTAAATTATTTCAACAAAAAATCTGTTTTAATAGTTACTTTTTTAGATATTTTTTTTACAATTACTTTTGGAATTTCGATATTAAAATCATCGGTATTAATATCGAAATTAGAAATAATTTCGAATCCATCTCCAACTTTTTTTATCATTGCTGTGGTGTTAATTTCCTTTGATTTTCCGTGCATTTCTAAAACGCCTTTTATTTTAAATTCCTTTGGTGTGGTTCCAATGATGTTGGCGTTAAATCCTTGAATTGTGCCTTTCAAAGTAGCTTTGGGATATTTATCACTTTCAACATAACTTTCGTTAAAATGTTCTTCCATCAAGGCTACTTTGAAGCGAAAGCCTTTCATTAAAACTAAACTTGCAATTTCGCCAGTAGTGGTGTTTAAAACACAAGTAACAGTTTCGTTTTTTGCTTTTATTTCTTCAAAAGCAGGAATCGATGCTTCAAATACAATTTTTCCGGTTCTTGTTATTTTTTTTTCTTGTGCCAAAGTTTTTAAGCTAAAAACTAAAAAAAGCGCTAATAAAATACCAGTTCGTTTCATTTTTTTTATTCTATTTAATTATTGTTCAAATCCTGCATTTTTCCATGAAATAATTTCATCAATTTTGCTTTGTGGTAACCTTGTACCACCATAGGGCATCATACCATCTGCACCTTGGGCTTTTGAAATTTTTTCTATTAATGTATTGTTTATAATGCCATTTTTTACATTTTGAAGTGTAGTTAATGAAATACTTGCACCATTCGTGGGAGTATTTGAGTGACACGAAATACAATTATTGTCTATAATTGACTTAATAGTATTTGCATAGGTAATTGTTACTTGCGAGGAATTGCCTATAATATCAGATTCTGTTTCATTTACACAACTAGAGGTAATAAAAACAATTGCAATTAAAAAAAAGGAACTGGGGATTTTCATATTAAAAAATTTTAATGTTAAAGGTAGATTTTAATTTTTAAAATTAAATATTTTTATGCTATTTTTGGTAATTAATTTTAATTAAATATGAAAAATAAAATTATTATATCTTTTTTTATACTTCTGGTTCTAGCAGTTGCAGTTTATCTTTACACCTACAAAGGGCATCGAGATATTGCTGCGGAACAAGGAAGTTTTTCTGTTGTTGCAACAACTCTTTTTACAGAATTTAAAAGCAATGAGCAAACTGCATCAGCAAAGTATCTAGATAAAACAATAGCTGTTTCTGGAAGCATTTCTGCTATTGATTCTAAGTCAAAATCAATTGTGATCAACGAAAAATTATTCGTACTCTTTACAGATGAAATTCCTGAAACCATCAAGACAAATACAGCAATTAAAATTAAAGGAAGATTCATAGGTTATGACGAATTGCTCGAAGAAATGAAAATGGATCAGTGTGTAATTATTGAATAATAAATTTCAATGCACAATTTGAAATCAACTAATAAAATGTTTAAAAATAATTATATGAAAAAAATGTTTCTTGCTTTACTATTCCCTTTTTGTTCATTTGCACAAAATGATTTACTCTCTGAAATTGATTCCGTTAAAGTTGATACAAAAGTAGAATCGGCGTTTAAATCTCTAAAAATTGTCAATCTTGAGTCTACTAAATTGGCAGGAAGTGGAGACATGTATTTAGTGATTGCACACCGATTTGACTATGTAAAAAATGGTTTTGATGATTTTTTTGGAATTGATAATGCAAATACTCAAATCAAATTATTGTACGGTTTAAGTGAAAAAGTGACCCTTCAAGTTGGCAGAAGTGGTTTTCAGGAAACGGTAGATTTAGGAATCAAATACTTATTAAAATCTCAGGAAATTGAAGGTTTCCCGGTTACTATAGTTGGTTTTAATAGCCTGGCAATTAATGCAGAATTGAAAAAAGAAAATTTTCCTAGATTAAAATTCGACAATCGATTAAGCTATGTAACCCAATTATTAATTTCTAGAAAATTTACCAATAAGTTATCATTAGAAATAGCACCTTCGTATTTGCATGAAAATACTTTAAGGGATATTTTAGATAATACGAACACTCCAATTTTGCCAAATCCTCAAGCCAATGATCAATTTGCACTTGGAATGGGCGGACGCTATAAGTTTGCCAAAAGGTGGGCATTTAATGTTGATTATGCTGCGCATTTAAATAGAGCAAGCCAATCGATATATAAAAATCCTCTTTCAATAGGAGTAGATTTAGAAACTGGTGGGCACGTTTTTCAAATGCATTTTACCAATTCTCGCGCTATGCATGAAGCAGGATATTTAGGGCAAACTACAGGAGATTGGGGAAAAGGCGAAATCGCTTTTGGGTTTAATTTAGTGCGAGTTTTCTAAATGCGGTAGTTAATCTATCAGCCTATTCTCGTCTATTTGAGCCCGATTAAGAATATTATCGGGTAGCGCCTTTTTAGCTTTTGCACCCATTTTTTTCAACTTTTCGACACTGGTAATGAGGTTTCCTTTTCCTTCTACGAGTTTGTTCATTGCGCCTTGATATTCTACTTTGCTTTCGTCTATTTTTTTGCCAATTTTTATTAAATCGGTTACAAAACCTTCAAATTTATCATACAATGCTCCAGCTTGGCGGGCAATTTCTAGGGCGTTTTCTTGTTGTTTTTGGTTTGTCCACATGCTGTCTATAGTTCGCAAAGTAGCGAGTAAAGTTGCAGGTGTAACGATGACAATATTTCTCTCGAAAGCTTTATTATACAAGGTTGTGTCTTCATTTAGTGCCATTGCAAAAGCGGGTTCGATAGGAATAAAAAGCAATACAAAATCTGGACTTTCTATATGGTATAAATCTTGATAATTTTTTTCTCCCAATTGTTCAACATGGCGTTTTATAGAGTTGACGTGTTCTTTTAAGTAACTATTTTTTAGATTATCATCTTCCTCGTTGATGTATTTTTCGTAAGCGGTTAATGACACTTTCGAATCTACAATCATTTTTTTCCCGTCAGGAAGATTAATTACCACATCTGGAAAAACACGTTGGCCGTCATCATTGGTGTGGGATTGTTGTACAAAATATTCTCTGTCTTTCTCCAATCCTGATTTTTCCAGTACCCGTTCCAGAACCAGTTCGCCCCAATTTCCTTGCATTTTGCTATCGCCTTTTAGAGCCTTGGTTAAGTTGATGGTTTCCTTGCTCATTTGAATATTCATTTCACGCAAACCCATAATTTGTTGGCGCAAAGCCGCATGATAATCAATACTTTCTTTGTGTGTGTCTTCGACTTTCTTTTCGAATAACTGAATCTTGTCTTGCAATGGAGACAAAATATTTTTCATGTTTTCCTTGTTTTGTTCGGTAAACTTATTTGATTTTTCGTCAAGGATTTTATTGGCGAGATTTTCGAATTCCTTAGTAAATTTTTCTTGCAGTTTTTCGACTTCTTCTTTTTGTTCTTTGTTGCGTTGCCAAAGATTTTCAAAATCTACTTCTTTTTTAGTCAACTGAATATTAATGGCTTCTTTTTCGTTCCGAATGGTTTCCTTTTCAGAAATTGTAACATTTAATTGCTCTTTCAGACTATTCAAATTTTCTTCAAGAAACACTTTTTCGGATAGAGATTTACTAGAAAAAACGAGTTTTCCAACAAAAAAACCGATGGCAAGAGCCACAATAAAAATCAATAAAAAAATAAGCATATCAGACATATAATTTCTTTTTGTACGTTTGTAAAAATAAGCAAAAGTTTTCAAGTTTTGAATCCCATAATTAGTATAAATAGTATGAAAAATAAACCAAACAAATTTAAAATAAATCTCGAGGCAATAATTTCGTTAATGGGTTGGTTTGCAGTTTTATTTCAATTGTATTTGATAATTTTAAATAGAGTAGTTGCAGTTTCAGAGACAATTGCTCGGTTTTTTAGTTTTTTCACGATTCAAACGAATATTTTAGTGGCTGTTTGTTTTACTTTTTTTTGGTTGAAACCAAATTCAAAATGGGGAATTTTCTTTTCTAGTCCCAAGTGTATTTCTGCGGTTACCCTATATATTTTGATTGTAGGTATTGTTTACAATGTAATTTTGAGATTTTTATGGGTGCCAACAGGTTTGCAAAAAATTGTCGATGAGTTGTTGCATTCTGTTATTCCGATTTTGGTTTTGACATATTGGATCTTGTTTGTAGATAAAAAACTTTTGAGGTTTAAGAATATTTTTCCTTGGTTGATTTTCCCTTTTTTATATTTGATTTATACTTTAATTCGAGGACATTTTGTTCAATTTTATCCTTATCCATTTATAGATGTTGTTCAATTGGGCTACAATCAAGTTTTGATTAATAGTTTTTTTATGTTGGTTGCTTTTCTTGTTATTGGGGGTTTATTGGTTAGTTTCACAAAGGCTTTCAATAAAACTTCACAATAAAAAAAAGTCCCACCGAAGCAGGACTAAAGACGAATCTACGGCATATAGCCTTATTGGAATAAGATTTTTATTTTTAAAATAATAAATCAAACTCTAACTACTCATTACAATAATATTAAGTCAATATTGATAGATTAAGCATGACGCAAATATATTAAAAATAAATTTAATTTTAATATGTTTTATACTCATTACATTATTATTTGTATGTTTGTAGAAATTATAAAAATAATTATTATGGAAATAGATATTAAAACAGATGAATATTATTTTTCATCTCAAACACAAAATGAATTTTATTGGCATCAGAATAATACAGGAAATATAAAATATGAGAATAAATATTATTGTACAGATGCTAATCATTACATAACACAACCAAATTGGATTATTTGTGAAATATGTAATTGTATTGTGCCCAATAATATTGAATAAAAAACCCCACCAAAGCAGGGTTGAAGATTTTCATCTACGGCATATAGCCTTATTGTGATAAGATTAAAGATTAGAAATTTTAATCATTACAAATGTAAGTAAAAACTTTTTTAGTTGGTTTACGGAAAACCGTAAAATTCATAATTATTATTTATTTACTTTTCATAATTCTTATAAAATACAGATTTACATGGCAAAAATATTAGGATTGGATTTAGGAACTAACTCGATTGGGTGGGCTTTAATTGATGATAAATTGAATAAAATTATTGGGATTGGAAGTAGAATTTTCCCAATGGGTGTTGAGAATTTGGGTGATGGAGATAATGAAATGTCTAAAAATGCAAGTCGAACAGGAGCAAGAGGTGTTCGTCGTCAGTTTTTTAGAAGAAGATTAAGAAAGAAAGTGTTGCTAAAATCACTTTCAGAAAATAATATGTGTCCAATGAGTTTGAAAGATTTTGAAGATTGGAAAAAAACAAAACAATTTCCAACACATAAACTTGCAACGTGGTTTGCATTAAATCCTTATGAATTACGTCAAAAGGCATTGAATGAAAAATTATCTCTAGAAGAAATAGGTAGAATATTTTATCATTTAATTCAAAGAAGAGGCTTTTTAAGTAATAGTAGAAAAGGTGGCAGTGATGATGGAGCAATTTTTAAAGGTAATGCAAAAGAAGGAAAGATAGGAATTGACGATACATTAGAAAGTATTGAAGGTAAAACACTAGGTTCTTATTTGTATGAGATTTATCCAAAAGAAAATCAGCCTTTTCAGGATGGTTTAGAAAGAATCAGGAACAGATATACCACTCGTAAAATGTATATTGATGAATTTGAGTTGATTTGGGAGAAACAATCGCAATTTCACACAGTTTTAAATCATAATTTAAAAACAATTTTTGGAGGAAGAAAACAAGATAATTATGATACAGATGGAATTTTATTTCATCAACGACCATTGCGTTCTCAAAAGCATTTGGTTGGTAATTGTTCTTTTGAACCCACAAAAACCAAATGTCCTATTAGTGCTATTCCTGTTGAAATGTTTAGAATTTGGCAATGGGTAAATACCGTTGAGTATAATGGAAATAAAATTTCTCCATCTGAAAAAGACAAACTAATTGAGCAATTACTTTTATCAGATAAAATTGAATTCAAAAAACTGCGAAAAGTCATAGGTAAAGAAAGCGCAGAATTCAAATTTAATTACAAAGACGATGATATGATAGTTGGGACACATACCATTTCTAATTTATCTAACAAAAAATTCTTTGGTGAAAAATGGTTTGAATTTTCAGAAAAGGAGCAGGATGATATTTGGCACGTTTTGTATTTTTTTGACAGTAAGTCAAATCTTAAAGACTATGCTATTAAGAATTGGAATTTTAGCGAAGAACAAGCAATTGCAATTTCAAAGTTTAATGTAAAAGACGGTTATGCCAATTTGAGCCGAAAAGCTATTTCAAAGATCTTGCCTTTTCTACAGCAAGGATATACTTATGATGTTGCCGTAGTTATGGGTGGAATTAATAACACTTTTGGAGACAAATGGCAAAATGATTCATCAGAAAACAATCAAAAACAACTCGATTTAATTGATAATGTTGAAGCAATTGTACGTTCAAAAATTTCAGGTGGTTTTATAGATACGATTAAAGAAGAACTTAACAAACGATTTGAGTTTAATGATAAACAATTAAAGAAACTCTACCATCATTCTGCAACAATTGATGTTGCTGAATTACTAGAAAAATTACCTGTTGGCTCAGCAGCCGACAAAGAAATTCAAGCTATTAGAAATCCAATTGTGATTACTGCTTTGTTTGAATTACGAAAATTAGTCAATGAATTAATTGACGAACACGGACAACTTGATGAAATAAAAGTAGAAATGGCTCGTGATTTAAAAATATCTAAATCGCAACGAAATAAAATCCGTAGAGATCAAAAACGATTGGAACGAGAAAATGACAGAGTTAAAAGTGAAGTAGAAAAATATACGAGAGTTTCGCACGACAACATTCTAAAATTTAAACTTTGGGAAGAATGCAAACAAACCTGTCCTTATACTGGTATTACTATTCCAGTAAGCAAACTTTTTACTGGCGAAGTCCAAATAGAGCATATTCATCCTTGGAGTCGTTCGCTAAACGATAGTTTCAATAATAAAACATTATGTTATGCCGATGAAAACAGACGAAAAGGAGATAAAACACCTTTTGAATTTTATGGAAACGATGAATTAGATTGGGTTGCAAGAAAAGAACGTGCCTTGAAATTGTTTTCGGATACCAAAGAATATCCAAATGCTTATCAGAAATTCAAACGGTTTGTACAGCAAAAATTTGATGATGATTTTTCTTCAAGACAATTAAACGATACTCGATTTATAAGCAAAGAAGCTTCAAATTATTTGACACAAATTTGCAAAAAAGTAAATGTTTCACCAGGTCAGATGACTGCTATATTGCGCCATAAATGGGGTTTGAATACAGTTTTGAATGATGAAAATGCAAAAACGCGCGAAGACCATAGACATCATGCTATTGACGCTTTAGTTATGGCATGTAGCAAAACAAGTTATTTGCAAGAATTGTCCAAATGGAATCGAGTTAATCGAGATTTTGATTTCCCAAAACCTTGGGAAACCTTCCGATTTGATGCCGAAAAAGCAGTAGATAAAATATTGATTTCGCACAAGCGCATTTCTAATGATATTACTATTCGATATACAAAAGTAGAAAAAAACGGAAAAACGCATATCAATAACGGAGTTGCCGCACGAGGACAGTTGCATAAAGAAACCGTTTTTGGAAAGCGAATCTTTAATGGAGAAGAAGCATTTCATGTCAGAAAAGCAATTGACAGTTTAACTACCGAAAAGCAATTAGAAAAAGTAGTTGATGAAGCTATTAGAAAGTTAATTTATAAAAGGATTCAAGAACTTGGTGGATTTGTAAAAGGAACTATTCCTGCAAATACTTTTTTTATTGTTGATGAAAGCGGAGTGAAACAACCACAGATTTTCTTACCAAATAAAAATGGCTCGCCAGTTCCAATATTGAAAGTAAGAATAAAAGAAAATATCAGTGGAGCTGAAAAATTAAAGGATAATGTAAACCAATGGGTAAACCCAAGAAACAATCATCACGTATTGATTTATAAAGATGAAAAAGGGAATTTAAATGAAGAAGTAGTGACTTTTTGGACAGTCGTAGAGCGAAAATGTAAAGGATTTCCAATTTATCAATTACCAGCAAGCGGAAATGAAATTGTAACTACTTTACATATTAATGATATGTTTTTATTAGGATTAAATGAAGATGAGATAAACTGGGAGAGTCCAGATTACGAAATTTTAAAAGATAATTTATACAGAGTTCAAAAATTGACTTCTGGAGATTATTTTTTTAGAAAGCATAAATCTTCAACAGTCACGGATGATGATTACATACAAATAAGGGGTTT
The DNA here is from genome assembly GCF_031409475.1 of Flavobacterium sp. Classification (GTDB taxonomy): domain Bacteria; phylum Bacteroidota; class Bacteroidia; order Flavobacteriales; family Flavobacteriaceae; genus Flavobacterium. The sequence continues at coordinate 27,038 of NZ_JANNXH010000037.1, forward strand.
TGGAGAAGGAAAAACAGGATGGTTTACGTTTAATCCAATCAAAGTGAAAATTTCAGTTTCAGGAAAAATATCTAAGCTATGAACCGTTCCGATTTTTTAAAAGTTTTAGGTTTAGGAACAACAGGATTGATAATTCCTAATACAACCTGGTCGCAAAAACCAGTCAAAATATATGATAATTATATCAAGGGTTTAACGCATTATCAATTTGGAAAAGTAAGGAATCAACTTGTTGTTGGTAAGGAATTAGTGCTTAATCGAGAAATAAATAATCACTATGATAGTTTTGCAGTTGAGGTTTTTTTTGGTACCTATAAATTAGGATATTTGGCAGCTTATGAAAATATTGCTATTGCCAATATGCTAGAACAAGGAGTTAATTTTAAAGCTTTTGTAAGTAAGTTAACTAGTAATCCAGACAAATTTTTTGATGGATTGGCAATTGAAATATACACCAATATTATATTAGAAAACCCTAAAATTATTGAGACAGATTTGTTAGAAAAAAGAGCTGATGATGCTCACGATTCATATAGAAAAGGATTTATTTTGTAAAGTATAAAAGTTCTTTGACATTTTTCATTGTCTTAAACAGCCAAACCACAACTGAAAGGTATGGCATCCGCCCAGCAGGGATGCAGTAGTTTTCAGTTGTGGTTTGATTAAAGATTAGAAAACACGATATTGTTCACAAGCTCACACAACGGACGAAATAAGTTGTGGTTTGATTAAAGATTAGAAAACACGGCGGATTCAAGTATCTAACGCAACATCGTTAGTTATTTAGTTAGTATCAAAAATATTAAAATTCTTTTAAATCTGCCTAATTTTAGAATAACTTTTTTGGCTTTTTGAATTAGCCAAAAGTTATTTCCAAAATTAGCTA
>NZ_JANNXH010000038.1:0-29700 GCF_031409475.1 Flavobacterium sp.
CTAGGACCTGCAATGGCTAAAGCTTTATATGAGAATATTGAATATCAAGTTCCGTTAAATACTGAAATTGATATTAAAAGATTTTTGCCCAAAGTAAAACTATAGAGTTATTTTGTATTTGGGTCATAGGAAACAAACATGTTGATGTAAATATTTCTAGACCAACGCAAAACAAATGGGAACAAGAGCATAAGTATGATAATTATTGTAATAAAAGCTACTTTTAGACTGTAGCCAAAGATTATAAATGAAATGATAAAGGCTGCTATTCCAACTGCTACATTTAAACCATAACTAACATACATAGCGCCATAAAAAAAGGAAGGTTCGATTTGATACTTTAAACCACAATGACTACAATTATCACGCATTTTCAATATTTTATTGAAATGTAACGGATTTTTATCCAAATACATACTTTCATTCTGACATTTAGGACAAGTTCCTGTTAAAATGCTATATAATTTGGATCCTTTTTTTAACATTTGCAAAAAATTTAATTTATCATTTTTTTGGTAATACAAATTTAGGGGTTATTAGTCAAAATGCGCAACCTTTTAATCCCAAAATCTTTCAATCTTATAATTAAAAAGTAATGCTTAATATACATAATCTGTCGGTTTCTTTTGGAGGAACTTATTTGTTTGAAGAAGTAACTTTCAGAATGGGTGCTGGCGATCGAGTTGGACTTGTTGGAAAAAATGGTGCGGGAAAATCAACGATGCTTAAAATTTTGGCTGGCGATTTCAAACCGGATTCAGGTCAAATTGCAACCGAGAAAGAAGTTCGGATAGGGTTTTTGCGTCAAGATATCGATTTTGAGCTAGGAAGAACCGTACTTGAAGAAGCCTATCAAGCCTTTACTGACATACAAGAAGTAGAGCGAAAATTAGAGCAAGTAAATCATTTATTGGTAACTCGAACTGATTATGAAAGCGAAGCTTATTCTCAAATTATTGAAGACTTATCTGATTACACGCATCGATTTGAATTGCTTGGAGGTTACAATTATGTGGGCGATACCGAAAAAATCTTGTTAGGATTGGGTTTCAAACGAGAAGTTTTTAATAACCAAACCGAAACTTTTTCTGGAGGTTGGAGAATGCGTATCGAATTAGCTAAACTTTTATTACAAGCCAATGATATTCTGCTTCTGGATGAGCCAACAAATCACTTGGATATAGAAAGTATCATTTGGTTAGAAAGTTTTCTTAGAAATTATCCTGGTGTAGTAGTAATTGTTTCTCACGACAAAATGTTTTTGGATAATGTTACTAATAGAACCATCGAAATTTCCCTTGGCAAAGCTTATGATTTTAATAAACCCTATTCTCAATATTTAGAATTGCGTCACGAAATCAGGGAAAAACAATTGGCGACACAAAAAAACCAAGCCAAGAAAATTGAAGAAACAGAGAAGTTAATCGAAAAATTCCGTGCCAAAGCCTCGAAAGCTTCCATGGCGCAATCGCTTATTAAAAAACTCGATAAAGTAGAACGTATTGAGGTCGATGAAGACGACAACTCTGTGATGAATATTTCGTTTCCAGTCAGTAAAGTGCCAGGAAAAGTGGTCATTGAAGCAGAAAATGTAACCAAAAAATACGGCGATAAAACCATTTTAAAAGACATTAATTTGTTGGTTGAACGTGGCAGTAAAATTGCTTTTGTAGGACAGAACGGTCAAGGAAAATCCACATTGATAAAAGCATTTGTTAGAGAATTTGAGTTTCAAGGAAACATCAAAATGGGACACAATGTGCAAGTAGGTTACTTTGCACAAAATCAAGCGGAATATCTCGATGGAGAAATCACCTTGCTTCGCACCATGGAAGATGCAGCAACCGATACGAATCGTTCGAAAGTGCGTGATATGTTGGGTTCTTTTTTGTTTCGTGGTGATGATGTAGAAAAAAAGGTGAAAGTACTTTCTGGAGGTGAACGAAACCGTTTGGCATTGTGTAAATTATTATTGCAACCCATCAATGTTTTATTGATGGATGAGCCAACGAATCACTTGGATATTAAATCCAAAAATGTATTGAAAGCCGCCTTGCAAAAATTTGAAGGCACATTGCTTCTGGTTTCTCATGATAGAGATTTCTTGCAAGGTATGTCTAATTTAGTTTATGAATTCAAGGACCAAAAAATTAAACAATATTTAGGTGATATCAATTACTTTTTAGAACAACGCAACCTAGAGAACATGCGTGAAGTGGAGAAAAAAGATATCGAAAAGAAAGAAGCTCCAACCTCAAATTCTAAAACCTCTTATGAAGATCAAAAAAAGAGTAAATCGTTGCAAAATAAATTAAGCAAGGTAGAAAGTCAAATAAAAGAATTGGAGCGTAATATTCAACAAGATGATAAAGCATTGGCATCCAATTATGACAAACACCTTGAAGACGCTGCTTTTTTTATGGCATATAATAAGAAGAAAAAGGATTTAGATGCATTACTCGTAGAGTGGGAAAACATTCAAGAAGAGATTGATAATTTTTAATTTTAATTAAATAAAACTGCATGATGGAAAATTTTTTCAAACTCAAAAATTTACATTTACTTATTTCCGTACTAGTTGTTATTCCAGTTGCATTTACGTATGGTTTATTTCCTGGCGAAATGTCGCCGATCCTGTTCGATTTCGAAGTGCAAACTACAGATTTAAAAAATGTTTTTAGAGCCATAATGGGATTGTATTTGGCATTTGTAGCCTTTTGGATTTTAGGGATTTTAAATGAAAAATTTTGGACAGCAGCCACAATTGCAAACCTGCTTTTTATGACTGGTTTAGCGTTTGGCAGATTCATTAGTTTCATTATTGACGGATTACCTTCTCTAGTTTTTGTCTTTGGGACATTTGGCGAGCTGGTTTTAGGCATTTTTTCGGCTTTTAATTTGGTAAAATATAGTAAAGCAAAGAGTTCTATTTAGAACTCTTTGCTGTTTTTTTACTTATCCAATAATCTATTCCGAATCGGCCAGAGCCAATAACGAAGTAAAAAATCCCAACCCATAGAAATCCCATCGCGGGTAAACAATTCCACATTCCGTTATTGATTTGTTGCATAAAAATGGCAACAAGCATGGTGCACATTATTAAAAAAGAAGCAATTCTGGTTTGAAATCCAAGCAGTATAAAGACACCACCAACCGCTTCGCTAAAAGCACCAATCCATGCAAAGAATACGGGAAATAATGCAAATATTCCGCCATAATTAGCGACATCTTCTGGGAACCAAGAAGCTACCTCAAACAATCCCAAATTTTTATCAACTGGCGACCAAGGCATTCCAAATTTATCAGCTCCAAAACTGGAAGTCAGTAGATAACCGCAGATAATTCTTGGGATGGCAAGGAATAAATCTTGCCACCAAAAAGGCATTGTTATTGGGTGGGTAATTTTTTGTAGTAATTTCATGATTCATTTTTTAAATTTTTATAATTCAATTAATTCGCCGTTTCCTTGTGATTTTGAAGCGTCATCAAATTTGGCTTTTCCAGTATTTTTGACATCTCCATTTCCAGTATTTTTGGCTGTAATATTTTCGGTTACATTTACAATTACATCACCATTTCCAACACTTTTTATTTTGGCGTTTTTAGCCGCAATTAATTTAGCGTTTACATCTCCATTTCCTGTTTTTTCAATGTCCAAATAGTCAATGCTTCCAGAGCAAACTGCATCACCATTTCCAGCAATTTCTATTCTAAAATAGCGCCCAGTGATTCCCGTTACCTTTATGTCGCTATTGCCAGAATTTTTAATTACAGAGGCTTCGGGCATTGTTATTTTTATTTTCACACTGCTGTTTTCAATATACTTATTGTTGTAATAGTTTTCCTTAAAGTAAATAGTCAATTCGTTTTCAGGTTGGTTGTCTTTGAATGATAATAAAGGGAATAAATTGTCGTCAATAGTTACGGTAATACTCCAACTAAGTCCAATTTCAACTTCTATTTTACCATCTAAATCGTTGAAATTGATTTTATCAAAATTTTGATAATCAAAAGTTTTTGTTAGTGTTTTTCCTGAACCTTTTAGTTGTGCGTTAGCTAATAAAGTAACTAAAACCATCGCTGCTGTTAATATAATTATTTTCATGATGTTGTATTTTTAAAAGTTTGAATTTGAATTTAATTTATAGTGTATTTTACTGTGATTACTTCATCACTATAATTTTGAAGCACTAAATAACCATTGGTTGCGATTGAAAATTCTAATGATTTATTAGCCAATAATGATGGAGAAATCCATTTTTGATTTCCTTTTTTTACTTTGTACGCCTCACACGAATTTTTAGTACTTGTGTTTTCTAATTTTAAAGAAAAAGAAGCGTGTTCTAGATCGTTCCACATTTTAATTTTGCCTTTTGCAGGAACTGTAATTGTACCTTGTTTGGGTGAAATGTCTTGAACAGGTTTGCAAGAGATTTGGAATAACACTAGTACAATAAGAATTGTAATTTTGAATAAATTTGTCATACAATAAAGTTTTAATGATTAATAACTCAGCAAAGATGCGATGGTAAAAATCAGTATAAGCTTCAAATTATAATTTGAGACATTTTAAGTTTGTATCAAATTATAAAACCCTTGTAACTTAATGTTTACATGGATTTTTGAAAAAGGCTCAAATTAGATATAATGATATTTTATAAATAATATTTTTTTAAATCTAACTAACTATAGCATAATTATTTAAACTCTAAGGTCAAATTTTCATTGTTTGTATTGCTAGCATTTTCTGGAACTGATTGCCAATTGTCGCTATTAATAACAAATTTAAACGCATAATTTTTTTTATCAAGTTAAGATTTAGGTAAAATAAATTGATAGCTGTTGTCTCTTAACAAAGTCATTTTATAATTCAAATTTTGTGAATTCCAGCCATTAAAACTTCCTGCAATTGTAATCGGTTTCAATGTTGATTTATCAAATGATTTAGGCAACTTGAAGGAAAAGATAACGTTGTCATCAACGAATTCATATCCTTGAATACCCATTATAATATTTTTCTTTGGAGTTGTAATTTTTGTAAACTTCAAGTTTTTTACAAATTCTAAATCGTTTTGAGATGCATATTTGGATTGTAGCAAAAACTGTTTGGCCTTTTCATTTGAACTTAAATCAAGTTCAATAATTTCTTTAACTGCTTTTTTCTTGTCAAGTGCTGCATTATAATAGCTTTGGCATATTTATATCCCATAAAATAACCTAAATCTTTCATTTGGGTTTCATTAATAGTACTACCTTTTTGCCCGTAAAGCCAATTATAATAATTGCCTTTTTGGTTGGATGCTATAAAATTTTTTATACTTTTCCCAAATAGCTTCTTCGTTTTGGTAACCAAAGTCGATATAACCTTGAGGATAACTTTCGCGAAGACTTTTTTGATTAACAAGTTCTGCAATAAAATCTGCCGAACCCTCACTTATTGAATGTGCCAAAAGTGCATTAAAACTCATTTTTTGCAACGTATGAACATATTTGTGTAACACAATGCTGACTGCCCAACCCGGCGTGTCTTTTGCCATAATTTCACATCCAATAATTAAATTTTTAGCTGTTGGTCTTCCGCCAAAAACACCCAAGCCTATTGCAAAATAAACATCACCATCTTTAAATTCCGAATACAATTCTTTGACATTAAATTATTAAAATAGGGACGAATGCGATCCAGTTTTGTTAGTCATTCATTATCATTTCAAGCTAATTATCCGATGCGGCTTTTTTGTTATTATCCAATGAATTTTCAATAGTGTATTTTAAACCCAAACTACCTCTATCTAAATAAATATTTTGAACAATTGACAATTGTTTATTTTTGTCTGTGCTAGCGTGAACTTTGTCAAATGCTTCATAGAAATTTTCAATATCTTCTGTATGAAAAACTGTTTGTGCATTTGCTGATACTGTGAATAGTAATAAAAAGGTAAATATCCGTGAGAGAAAAGATATATTTTCTTGAAGAATTATTGCTATTGCTTGGCAAACTTTAATAATTATATACATCATAAATTTTGAGCTTTTAAGTTAAATTATTGTCGAGATTGTAGTTCGTTTTTTATTTCATCATATTCTACTTTTGTGTTTTTAAACCAGTAGGCAAAAACAAATGGCACGAAAATAAAAAAACCAATACCATTTTTGACTGTGCTCCAAACAGCACAACCAATCATCATACCTACAATGAATGCACCAATTTGATAACTCGTTTTTCTTTTTTTAATTTCAATTTGCAATTCTTCATGGGTAAGTTGGGTAAGGTCGATTTTGCTCATAACAATTATTTTATTAACCCGTTGGGTGTAATTCGTTTTCTTTACCACATAGAAACATAGATTTTGTGAATTTTAAAAGGCGTTTCACTTATTTTAAGAAAATCATAGCTATCTGAACCCATGAAGTGGGCTATCTAACTCTTTTTTTCTATGTTTCTATGTGGTAAAATTATTTTTTACTTGTTTTTATTAATTGCACCCAACGGGTATTGATAGTTTAATTGTATTGCCTATTGAATCAAGTATATCTATAGTATCAGTTAATTTGGTTGAAAAATATTCGCTTTCTCACAAACTTTCACTTCCTGATGCATTGATTGCCGCAACTGCTTTATACCATAACATTCCTCTTTACACACTGAATAAAAAGGATTTTAAATTTATTCCAAAAATAAAATTATTTGAAGTGGAAAATCATTAATGTATATAAGCTTAGCTTTCCTTCGTTACAATTTGCATTGTCTCGCGGCTCACTTGTTTTAACAAAACAATTTTGTTTTCTTCAACTGTTTTCGAAGCTTCTTCATTGAAATGACGAATGGTGTATAAAGTAACATCTTGAGTAAAATCTACTTTAAATTTTTTAGATAAAATCGAATTCAGAGCATTAAAATTTTCAAATTTATCTTCCACACAGACTGAAAAACTAATAGCCGAATTTTGAATTAAATTCACTTTAAGTTTGAATTGGTGAAACAGTGCAAAAATTTCACTAATATTCTCCTCCATTATAAACGAGAAATCTATGGAGGAAAGCGAAATTAAAAGCTGGTTTCTTTTGACAATAAAACAAGGCAAATAAGGTTCTAAATCGGCGCCTTTTGCAACACTTGTTCCCGGTAACATTGGATTTATAAACGATTTTACAAACAAAGGAATTTCTTTTTTTTGTAGCGGTTGCAAGGTTTTTGGATGTATAACAGTCGCGCCATAAAAAGCTAACTCTATGGCTTCTCGATAGGATATTTGGTTTAGCAAACGCGCATTTTCGAAATATCGTGGATCGGCATTCATCACTCCTGGAACATCTTTCCAGATGGTTACACTTTGTGCGTTGAGGCAATAAGCAAAAATGGCTGCAGTGTAATCTGAACCTTCACGACCTAATGTTGTGGTGAAATTATTCTCGTCTGAACCCAAAAATCCTTGGGTGATATTTAATATTTTTCGTTTTATATTTTTCGAAATATTTTTTTGAGTAGTTTCCCAATCTACTTCCGCATCTCTATAATTTGAATCCGTTTTAATATAATTTCTTACGTCAAGCCATTGTGTTTTAATACCCATAAAACTCATAAAATGACTTAAAATTGTAGTCGAAATGAGTTCGCCATAACTCACAATTTGATCGTAAACAAAATTATAATTAGGGGATTTATTGTGGGTTAAAAAATATTCTAAATCCGCAAACTGATCATTTACAGCGGCAAAAACGGGATTTTTATCGTCTTCGAATAAATCAAGCAAAATTTGATTGTGGTATTTTTTTACTTCTTGTACCGATGAATTTAACTCGGCCGACTTATCGAAATAATTTTTTATCACTACTTCAAGGGCATTGGTAGTTTTTCCCATTGCCGATACTACTAGAATAATATCTTCGTAACCTACTTTTTGTAAAACGTTATAAACGTTTTTTATTCCTTCGGCATCTTTAACCGATGCACCACCAAATTTGAATACTCTCATTTGAATTTTAGATTTGCTACGCCAGTTCGCTGACGCTCGGGTTAGATTTCAGATTAATAACTGAAACTTGAAAGTGATTTATTTTTTATTTTAATCTATTGTCAACAAAATGGTTGATTCCTTCTTCATCCATTTGAGCTACATACCAATCTTTAAGGACGACAGCTCCAGATTTTTCGTAGAATTCAATCGCTGGAGTATTCCAATCTAGAACATGCCAATCAATTCTGCGCACATTATCACGCTTTCCTTGTTTTATAATTTCAGAATATAAAGCATAGCCCAACCCTGTTCCTCTCATTTTATCCTTTACTACTAAATCCTCGAGATGAATTATTTTTCCTTTCCAAGTGGAGTAACGATAATAGTATAATGCAATACCCACAATTTCGTGCTCGACCTCTGCAACGAAAACTTGAAACAAAGGAACTGGACCAAAACCATCGCGAACTAAATCGTCAACGGTTACTAAAACGGCGTCTGGCTCTTTTTCAAAATCAGCTAATTCCTGTATAAGTCCTAAAACCGCTTCCATGTCCTCAGGATTTCCTTTTCGAATAATCATAATTAGTTATTTATTATGTAGCATTGGCGCAAAATAGTTGCCAATTCATCAAGTGATTTATTGTTTCGAATGGCAAATATACAATACTGATAAACTAAATAAATAGTATTGAAATTGTTTTCACAAAAAAAACGATATTTGTGACTTCAAAACAACTACAACGATTTCGTAATGGAAGAACGCAACAAAACTTTAGGAGAATTTATTATCGAAAACCAGAATGCTTTTCAATATTCGTCGGGCGAATTATCACGAATTATAAATTCTATTCGGCTGGCAGCAAAAGTGGTCAATTATAAGGTGAATAAAGCGGGACTTGTCGATATTGTTGGTGCTGCGGGTGAACAAAACATTCAAGGTGAAGATCAACAAAAGCTCGATGTTTATGCAAATGAGGTTTTTATTCAAACCTTGATAAATCGTGAAATTGTATGCGGTATTGCCTCTGAAGAAAGCGATGATTTTATAACCGTAGAAGGTTCAGACAACAGTCATAATAATAAATATGTGGTTTTGATGGATCCGCTTGATGGTTCTTCAAATATAGATGTAAATGTTTCTGTAGGAACTATTTTTTCGGTGTTTAGAAGAATTACACCCATAGGAACGCCAGTTACACTCGAAGATTTCCTGCAACCAGGAATCAATCAAGTCGCTGCGGGTTACGTAATTTATGGCACATCGACAATGCTGGTTTATACAACTGGTCATGGCGTAAATGGATTTACATTGAATCCTGCCATTGGCACATTTTATTTGTCACATCCTAAAATGGAATTTCCAAAAGACGGAATTATTTACTCCATAAACGAAGGGAATTATGTTCATTTTCCTCAAGGTGTGAAGGATTATATAAAATATTGCCAACTAGAAGAAGAAGATCGACCTTATACTTCTCGTTACATTGGGAGTTTAGTTTCAGACATTCACAGGAATATGATAAAGGGCGGAATTTATTTATATCCAACAAGTACAAAGTCTCCAAAAGGCAAATTAAGATTGCTGTACGAATGCAATCCCATGGCATTTATTGTAGAACAAGCCGGAGGAAAAGCATCGGACGGATTTACTAGAATCATGGAAATTCAACCAACGGAATTGCACGAAAGAGTTCCTTTCTTTTGTGGAAGCTATAATATGGTTGAAAAAGCCGAAGATTTCATGCACAAAGCAAAATTGAGTAAATACTAAAACTCTTTATTCTTTTGGGTTGAATTGTCTTTGGCTTTAGCCAAAGTTAATTTTGTTACCGAAATATCTAACATCTACAATTCTGACGCAGGAAAAATCTTAAAAAACTTGAGCAAATACGGAAATTCTTCCTGCGACAGAATGACAAATAAACCCTTAATATAAATGATGTTGAACTAGAGAGTTGTGGGGTGGAATTATTTATTCATGTGTTCCATCTCAAAAAGGAACGTATCTAAATCTACTTTTTTATCTACTAAAACAAGCGCTTTGTCTACTATATAATTTACATTTCCTGGTGTAAAACCCAAAGCTAAACCAAATTTTTTCAATATTTGATCTTGTTTGTCTCCTAAATGATGATCAATATGTACCATTCTAGCGAGATCATATAAACGTTCCAGTCTTTGAGCATGCAAATAAGGTGGATTGATAGGATATTTCAAAGGATTCTCTAAAATTTCTTCATATTCAGCTGCCGAAATCTCTAAATTTCTGCCCAGTCTGTCTAAAAATAATTTTTCTTCAGGGTCAATTGAACCGTCAGCCATTGCCACACGAACTATTGCAGAAAAATGACCTTTGTTTCGTTGTTTAAATTCGCTATCAAATAAATCTGAAAATGACATAATTATTAATTTTTATTTTTACAAAGATAATTCTATTTCATTTTTAAAGAAAGTCAATAATTGATTTTTTTTCATTTTTTTTTAAATATCTAAAAAACAGACTGTATTTGTAGCGGCATCAGTAAAGTATTTTCAAAATATATTGTAAGTTTGACAACCCCTAATCTTTAAAACTTGTAATAATGTCAGAATTTTGGATTTTTTTCGAAAATGGATTGAGGCATGTTCTTAATTTATATGCCTACGACCACATTTTATTTTTAATTGTATTAGCAGTACCTTATGCTTTCAAGGATTGGACGAGATTACTGCTATTGATTACGACTTTCACTTTAGGTCATACTTTGGCGTTATTGCTTTCTGTTTTTGGTGTGATTATAATAAAAGGAAATTTTACCGAGTTTTTAATTCCAATTACGATTCTAATTGTTGCGGGTTTTAATCTTTTTACTGCTGGAAAATCAGCTAAAAAAGAGAGTATAAGTGTAATAGTTTTTATCACTTTATTTTTTGGAATTATACACGGTTTAGGCTTTGCGGGTTATTTCCAATCATTACTTGGGTCAAATGTAAAACCAAAGTTATTGCCTGTGTTGGAGTTTAGTTTAGGGATTGAAATGGCACAACTAATTGTAATTTTAGTAGTTTTGATACTCTCATACATAGTTCAAACTTTTTTTAGATTTTCAAAACGCGATTGGACATTAGTCCTTTCGGCCTTTGTCATTGGAGTAGTTTTGCCCATGATTATTGAAAGTAAAATATGGTATAGATAATATAATGGATAAGAAAAAATTAAATAAGTACGACAAAGCCTATCTGCGAATTGCCAAAGAATGGAGTCGCTTGTCGTACTGCAAACGCAAACAAGTAGGCGCCATAATTGTTCGGGACAAAATGATTATTTCTGATGGGTATAACGGAACACCTTCGGGATTTGAAAATTGTTGCGAGGACGATGAAGGATTAACAAACTGGTATGTGCTTCACGCAGAGGCAAATGCAATTTTAAAAGTCGCTCGGTCAACTCAAACTTGTGATGGAGCAACACTGTATATTACACTTTCCCCTTGTAAAGAATGTAGTAAATTAATTCATCAATCTGGGATAAAAAGAGTCGTTTATCAAGTAGGTTATAGAGACACGTCGGGATTAGATTTTCTAGTAAAAGCAGGCGTTATTGTAGAACAAATAGAAGTGTTAGAATAATAAACTATTTCTTGATGCTATCGTGTGATTGAGTTTGAATTCCTCCATTCCATAAAGTAAGAATGTCAGTTGCCACTGCAGCGCCACTTCCGGCAGCAATCGCCACTTGGCTTCTCAATCCAGCAAGAGTTCCTATAACATAAATACCTTCGAAAACTAAATAATCATTGTTTTTTAACTGGATTCTTTGTTTTTCGGCAGGTATTTTTTTATGCGGCTCTACATATTGTAATAAGCCTTCTATTGCAAAAGTATTTGCGGCTCCAATTCCTACAACAACCGTTTTAGATTTATAAATATTTTTGTTTGTAGTAATTGTAAATTCCGAACACGAGGACGAAGAACGAACTAGCGAAGTAAAATCACCATCTATTTTTATAACCTTTTCATTTGAAATTTGTACAATATGAGGATATGTTTCTGATAAATGGTGTGTGGTTTCAAGTAATAAATCCGAACCTAGCTTTCCGTGAGGAATTCCGTAAACATTATTCAAAATGGCTTCCTGAAGTGACGAATTTTTTTGATGGGTAATGATGCCAATTTTTTTATCAACAACAAAGAGTTTGTTTTTTGCCGAACCTAGAACAAGCGCACATGAAATTCCGGAAACGCCACCACCAATTATAAGTACATCAAACATTAAAATTTATCGTTCATTTTTTCTTCGATTTTTTTAGACATTCTAAAAATTATTAGAATCAAAACCGCACAAAGTGAAGCTGCAATGCCTATGAAAGCAATCATGCTATTTCCTTTAAAAGGGTTTGTAAAATCGAGCAAAGTGATATTAAATACAATAAGTGCTAGAGCGAGCAAAACTAATATTGAAGTAAATATTTTCATAAGTTAATCATTAAATACAAAAGTAGGAAGCCGTAAAATTAACCATTTTTAGTTTAGGCAAAAAGCCCTTTAACATTTGAAGCAAATAATTTAACAGCAATAGCGAGAAGCACCACGCCAAAAGTCTTGCGAATAACTCCAAGTCCTGTTTTTCCTAACATTTTTTCAATTCTTGCCGATGATTTTAGTACAATATATACCAAAATAACATTCAAAATTATAGCTATCATTATATTTATAGATTGAAATTCTGCTTTAAGAGACAATAAAGTCGTCATAGTTCCAGCTCCAGCAACCAGCGGAAAGGCAATAGGAACAATTGATGCTGAACTTGATGCTTCGTCTCGATACAATCGAATTCCTAAAATCATTTCTAATGCCAAAAAGAAAAGCACAAACGATCCAGCAACTGCAAAGGAATGAACATCTATTCCTATTATTTTTAAAAATTCTTCCCCAATAAAAAGAAAAACAATCATAATAAAACCCGAAGCGAGCGAGGCTTTTTCGGATTCAATATGCCCAAATTTAGCTCTTAAATCAATAATAATAGGAACAGTTCCTACAATATCTATAACAGCAAAAAGCACCATACTTACGGTAATAATTTCTCTAAAGTCTAATTCCATATTGCTCGGTTTATGGTTACAAAAGTATCGAATTTCGCAAGGTTAATAACTATTTCTCTTTTAATTTTATTTGTACAACTACTACTACTTTAATTGTGATTTATTACTACATTTGTTAAAACACTTAGTTATGAAATCTGCACTTTATTTATTGTTGTTTTTTACTAGTTTCACTTTTGCACAAATCACATTAGAACATACTTATGATGACAATGCTGTTACTAGAGTGAAACTCGAATATTCCGGCGAGAAATATTATTTATTAAAGAAAGCTACAAATGAGTTGATTTTTTATAATGCTGATCATACGCTTTGGAAAACAATTGCATTGCCGGCTTCAACTCCAAATACATTTGTGCCTACAAAAGTGTTTCATGTGTCCGAGTCTAAAATAAACCCAGATACTAATCTAGAAATTATTTTTGGGTATTTTAATGCTAGTACTACTTCATACGAAAGTAAAATTATTTCTGAATCCGGAACGGTTTTGCTGACTTTACTAAATTCTATCAGAGTGTATATGAGTGAAATATCGGGACTTCCTGATAAATTGATTACAGAAAACGCCACGGGCAGTTCGATTAGTATAGTATATTCTGTGCCAGAACTCACTTTAGAAAACACCTATACCGATGGGAAAGTGAGCAGAATTAAACTCGAAAATTCAGCCGAAAAATATTATTTGTTAGACAAAGTAAACAACAATGCCAAAATTTATAATTCAAACCACAGTTTATGGAAAACAGTGAGTTTGCCAAAACCTATAAATGCAATTTACACCAATATTGATGTTATATCTGAAACCCAACTCAATCCTGATGCAGTATTAGAAATAGGATATTCTTATTCAGAAACGGTAAGTAGTAACAGTCAATATGAATCTAAAATTGTCAATGAAAATAACGTGGTTTTATTAACAGTTCCAAATTCTAAACATTTATCAATAAGCAGTATCGAAGGACTTCAAAATAAACTTATCGCTCACATTCAAATCAATTCAGGTATAGAGAGTTTTGGAACAAGTATCTTCGATTTACCTTCCCTTACTTTAGAAAATGCCTATTCAAATAAAGTTACAAGAGTTAAATTAGAAAATTCAGGTGAAAAATATTACACATCCTCACCGCTTTTGGATAGTCAAGCTAAAATATACAACGGCAATCATACTTTATGGAAAGCCTTAAACCTTCCGCTTCCAACTGAAAGTGTGTATCAAATAGATGTAGTTAGTAATTTATCAGAATCAAAAATAAATCCAGATGCATTAATAGAATTGTCCTATACTTATGTTGTAAGAGGTCTTCTTGAACCGTATCATTACAGCAGAGTAATTAACGAAAACGGAACGATTTTGTTGCAGGCAGATGGAGTTTTAGGAATGTATTTAAATGAAATTCAGGGGTTAAACGACAAATTGATAGGGTACACATATGATTTCAATAATAATTCGTATGTAGGTAAAGTGTATTCATTTGGGACTTTGAAAACGCTAAATTATTATAAAAACGATAAAGTTTTTATTTCACCAAACCCTGCAAAGTCTTTCTTAAATATAAATTCTATCTTCACTTCAATCATCGAAGCAACAATTTACAATATGAATGGTGCTTTAGTAAAAAAGGAAATCTCACAAAACATTACTAAAATTGATATCGATAAACTTCCAACAGGAATTTATATAGTAAATTTGACCGATTTTAATAATCAAAAATCTACGCATAAAATTACTATTTTACACTAATATAAATGTTCCAACTAGGAAAAACCATAGTATCAGAAGACATTCTCGAAAAAGAATTTGTATGTAATCTCTCCGCATGCAAAGGTGCTTGTTGTGTCGATGGAGATGCTGGAGCGCCATTGAGTGCCGAAGAAACCAAAATTTTAGAGCAAATTTACCCAAAAATAAAACCATTTCTTCGCAAAGAAGGAATTGCTGCCATAGAAGCTCAAGGAACATGGACCATAGGAACCGATGGCGATCTGGAAACTCCATTAATCAACAACAAAGATTGTTCTTACGTAATTTTTGACGGTAAAACAGCACTTTGCGGCATCGAACAAGCTTACAATCAAGGAGTAATTGACTGGAAAAAACCAGTTTCCTGTCATTTATATCCCATACGAGTTAAAGATTTTACAGAGTTTGCCGCAGTTAATTACGACAAATGGGAAATTTGTGATGATGCCTGTTCTTTAGGTAAGGAATTAGAAGTTCCAGTATACAAATTTGTCAAAGAAGCGCTCATTCGCCGCTTTGGTGAAGATTGGTATTTAGAGCTCGAAAAAGTAGCACAAGACTTTAAAAAATAAATTTTAAATAATTTTAAATTTATATTTCTAGTATTTTAAAACCCTATTATTTACGGTACTTTACACGTTTTATATTTTTTAAAATATTGAATATCAATATTTTAAAAAATCCATCGAAAATATTCTAAATTCCGCACTTTGTTAAAAACTATAGTGAATTGTGAATAAGTTTGGCTTTTTATAACCGCTAGAATTCACAATCTTTGTAGTCCACGTAAAGCACAAAATTTCGTTAAAATTTTAAAAAATAAAAAACAATAATGTCAAAAGTTGAACCAATTCTACAAGAAAATAAAAACCGATTTGTGATTTTCCCGATAAAACACCATGATATTTGGGAATGGTATAAGAAAATGGAAGCCAGTTTTTGGACCGCCGAAGAAATTGATTTGTCACAAGATTTAAACGATTGGAACAATAAATTAAATGATGATGAAAAATATTTCATCAAACATATTCTAGCTTTTTTTGCTGCTTCTGACGGAATTGTGAACGAAAATCTGGCCGAAAATTTTGTAAACGAAGTGCAATATGCAGAGGCAAAATTTTTCTACGGTTTCCAGATCATGATGGAAAACATTCATAGCGAAACCTATTCGCTATTGATCGATACTTATGTTAAAGATGAGGCTGAAAAAGATCAATTGTTTAATGCACTAGAGGTTTTTCCGGCGATTAAGAAAAAAGCAGATTGGGCATTGAAATGGATAGAATCAGATTCGTTTGCAGAGCGATTAATTGCTTTTGCAGCTGTTGAGGGCATTTTCTTTTCGGGCGCATTTTGTTCTATATATTGGTTAAAAAAACGTGGTTTGATGCCAGGATTAACATTTTCTAACGAGTTAATATCTCGTGACGAAGGCGTTCATTGTGATTTTGCAGTACATTTACACAACCACCATTTGATCAATAAAGTACCTAAAAAACGAATCAGAGAAATTATTGTAGACGCTTTAAATATAGAAAGAGAATTTATAACCGAATCACTTCCTGCGAGTTTAATCGGAATGAACTCGGGTTTAATGACACAATATTTAGAATTCGTAACGGACAGGTTGTTAGTAGAATTAGGATGTGCTAGAGAATACAACACCACAAATCCGTTTGATTTTATGGATATGATTTCGCTTCAAGGAAAAACTAATTTCTTTGAAAAGAAAGTAGCCGAATATCAAAAATCTGGAGTGATGAACACGGACAGCCAAGCACAAAAAATTAGCTTTGACGCGGATTTTTGATGTTTTTTAAATAAAAAATGTTTAAATGTTTGCTTAATTTTCATATTGAAACACATTATTTTTCTAAATTTTTACTACATCAAACAAATATTATGTTGCTTAAAACCAATGTTTTAAAAGTAGTTAAATGTCTGCCTGATAATTTTTCAGTTGAAAAATTACTTGAAAAATTATTAATTGACCAAGATAAATTAATTTCAAAAAAGCAAATAAAATTAACTCATAAGTTAAATATTCATTCGCCAAGAAGCAGTAAAGAGATAGAAGAAAAAATGAGAAAATTCGGCAAAATAATATAATATTAAAAGTTCAAAAATAGATTACAAACGGGATTAGTTTCCCAACAATAAACACAAATACCCCAAAATAGAGAAGGGATTTTCTATTTTAAAAAACCAGCAAAATTATGTATGTAGTAAAAAGAGACGGCCACAAAGAGCCTGTAATGTTCGACAAGATTACCGATAGAATTAAAAAATTATGCTACGGATTAAACAGTTTAGTAGAACCCGTAAAAGTAGCAATGCGCGTAATCGAAGGGTTGTATGACGGTGTTTCGACATCAGAGTTAGACAATCTTGCAGCCGAAACTGCCGCCTCAATGACTATTTCACATCCTGATTATGCTCAACTTGCAGCTCGTATTGCAATTTCTAACTTGCATTCTAATACTAAAAAATCGTTCTCTGAGACTATGAACGAAATGTTTCGATATGTAAATCCAAGAAACGGGCAATATGCACCATTACTTTCGGAAGAAGTGCATAAAGTTATCATGGACAACGCAGAATTTCTGGATTCACACATTATATACAACCGAGATTTTAATTATGATTATTTTGGTTTCAAAACATTAGAACGTTCTTATTTGCTCAAAATAAACGGAAAAATCGTAGAACGACCACAGCATATGTTGATGCGTGTTTCGGTTGGAATTCATTTAAACGATTTGGATTCAGTAATAGAAACCTACGACTTAATGTCTAAAAAATTCTTTACGCACGCAACCCCAACCTTGTTTAACGCAGGAACGCCAAAACCGCAAATGTCCTCTTGTTTCCTTCTAGCAATGCAGGACGACAGTATCGATGGAATTTACGATACGCTAAAACAAACTGCGAAAATATCACAATCAGCAGGAGGAATTGGACTTTCTATACACAATGTTCGTGCTACAGGTTCTTACATTCGAGGTACAAACGGAACCTCAAACGGCATTGTTCCTATGTTGAGAGTTTTCAACGACACGGCTCGCTATGTAGATCAAGGTGGCGGAAAACGCAAAGGAAGTTTTGCGATTTATATCGAAACTTGGCATGCCGATATTTTTGAATTCTTGGATTTGAAAAAGAATACGGGTAAAGAAGAAATGCGTGCCAGAGATTTATTTTTTGCCATGTGGACTTCGGATTTATTTATGAAACGCGTACAAGAAGACACCTATTGGACTTTGATGTGTCCTAACGAATGTCCAGGATTATATGATGTTTATGGCGATGAATTCGAAGCCATGTACATTGATTATGAAACGCGTGGAAAAGGTAGAAAAACAATCAAAGCGCGCGAATTGTGGGAGAAAATTCTAGAATCTCAAATCGAAACTGGAACGCCATACATGTTGTACAAAGATGCAGCAAACCGTAAATCAAATCAGAAAAATCTGGGAACCATTCGCTCTTCGAATTTGTGTACCGAAATCATGGAGTACACTTCCAAAGATGAAATTGCAGTTTGTAACCTGGCGTCAATTTCGTTACCAATGTTTGTTGAAAACGGAAAATTTGATCATGACTTGTTATTTACCGTCACAAAACGAGTAACTCGAAACTTGAACAAAGTAATCGACAGAAATTATTATCCTGTAAAAGAAGCCGAAAACTCTAACTTGCGTCATCGTCCAGTAGGACTTGGAGTTCAAGGTCTTGCCGATGCTTTTATTATGTTGCGTTTGCCTTTTACAAGTGACGAAGCCAAAACATTGAATCAAGAAATTTTCGAAACTTTATACTTCGCTGCCGTAACCGCATCTATGGAAATGGCAAAAGAAGAAGGTCCATATTCATCTTTCGAGGGTTCGCCTATTTCGCAAGGAGAATTTCAGTACAACCTTTGGGGAATGAAAGACGAAGAACTTTCAGGTCGCTGGGATTGGGCATCATTACGAAAAGAAGTCATGAAAAACGGCGTGAGAAACTCCTTATTGGTGGCACCAATGCCAACCGCTTCGACATCGCAAATTCTAGGAAACAACGAGGCATTTGAGCCTTATACTTCAAATATTTATACCCGACGAGTACTTTCGGGAGAATTTATTGTAGTCAATAAACATTTATTACACGACCTAGTAAAACAAGGATTGTGGAACGAAGATTTGAAACAAGAAATCATGCGACACAATGGATCGGTGCAAAATATTGACGCTATTCCGCAAGATTTGAAGGAATTATACAAAACAGTTTGGGAAATGTCTATGAAAGACATCATTGACATGTCACGTCAACGTGGTTATTTTATTGATCAATCGCAGTCGTTGAACTTGTTTATGCAAGACGCCAATTATTCAAAATTAACCTCAATGCATTTCTACGCTTGGCAATCAGGATTAAAAACCGGAATGTATTATTTGAGAACAAAAGCCGCAGTCGACGCTATTAAATTCACTTTAAATAACGACAAAAAAGCCGAACCGATAGAAGTAGAAGAGCAGTTAATTGCTGTCGAAGCAGAAACATCCGAAATCTCTGCCGAAGAATACCGCGCCATGATTGAACTGGCTAAAAATGCTGGTCCAGACGATTGCGAAATGTGTGGTTCGTAATTAGAAAATTGAAAAAAGAGTAAAGAATATAGAAAAACAGCTGTCAAAAATTGATGGCTGTTTTGGTTTTTAAAGCTATTTCCCGCTTTCCGTTGCAATCTTGTCATTGCGAGCTTGTGATGCAATCTCACACCAACAAGGATTTTTACTACACACAAGCGAAGCGAACTGACCGAACACAAATTAAAATGTAAGCCTTGTTAGGTAATCGGGGATAAAAAATAATAAAATGAAACTAATTCGAACAACATCAAACAACCTAGATTTTCAAAAGCTAACCGCACTTTTTGACGAATATCTAATTGATATTGACGGGGACGAAAAAGATTTTTTTGCACAATACAATCAAATTTATATCGACAACGTCATCATTTGTTATGAAAACGAAGAGCCACTAGGTTGCGGAGCATTCAAAAAATCAGAAACTCAAGTAGCCGAAATTAAGCGAATGTTTGTTCCTGTAGCACATCGTGGAAAAGGCATTGCAGGTAAAATTTTATCAGAATTAGAACTTTGGGCAAGAGAATTAAATCATACTTCGTGCATTTTAGAAACCTCATTTAAACTAGAAAATGCAATTGCATTGTATAAAAAATCAGGCTTTGAAATCACAGAACAATACGGTCAATACATTGGTGTTGAAAGTAGTGTTTGCATGAAGAAAATATTTTAGAAAATTCCCTTTTTACTTCATACATTCGTAATTCAAAAATCGTAATTCGTAAATTCATAAAATGAACTGGGAACAACTCTTATCACTACGTCGTCAAGGCGACACCAGCAAACGCCTGCGTTCAGAACAAGACGATACTCGTTTGGGTTTTGAAGTCGATTATGATAGAATCATTTTCTCGGCAGCTTTTAGAAGTTTGCAGGACAAAACACAAGTTATTCCACTTTCGAAAACTGATTTTGTACATACTCGATTGACACACAGTTTAGAAGTATCGGTTGTTGGTCGTTCCATTGGGAGATTAGTTGGAAAAAAAATCATTGAGAAATATCCACATTTGGCTGCAATTCACGGTTTTCAAGCGAATGATTTTGGAGCAATTGTAGCGGCAGCTTCATTGGCACATGACATTGGTAATCCACCATTTGGGCATTCTGGCGAAAAAGCTATTGGCGAATATTTTTCAATTGGAAAAGGACAACAATACAAAGATCAACTCAATCCAAAACAATGGCAAGATTTAATCGATTTTGAAGGCAACGCAAATGGATTTTCGGTGCTTACAGCGAGTCGTCCCGGAATTGAAGGCGGTTTAAGAATTTCGTATGCAACACTCGGCGCATTTATGAAATATCCAAAGGAGAGTTTGCCCAAAAAACCAACCAAAAATATAGCCGATAAAAAATACGGTTTTTTTCAATCTGACAAGGAATTTTTCCAAGAAGTTGCATCAGAATTGGGAATGATTCCTAATAAAAACGGAAACGATATGGGTTATGAACGACATCCGTTAGCCTATTTAGTCGAAGCTGCAGATGATATTTGTTACACCATAATTGACTTTGAAGACGGTATTAATCTGGGATTAGTTTCAGAAGATTTTGCTTTAGAATATCTTATTAAATTAGTAAAAGACACTATCGACACTACAAAATATAAGACTTTAATTACTAAAGAAGATAGAATAAGTTATTTACGAGCTTTAGCAATTGGAAACTTAATTAACGAGGCTGTGAAAGTTTTTATCGAAAATGAAGAAGCAATTCTACAAGGAAAATTTCCATTTGCTCTGACAGATAAAAGCAAGTACAAAGCTCAAATGGACGATATTATCAAATTGAGTGTCAATAACATTTATCAAAGCCGTGAAGTTATAGAAAAGGAATTGACAGGTTATCAAATTATAAACCTGCTTTTGGATAAATTTATTACTGCATTTAATAATAATTACAATGGAAGAGCTACTAATTATGATAAACTTTTGTTGCAACTCTTACCTGAAAAATATCATATCGAAAAAGAAAACTTGTATGATAGGTTGCTTCACATTTGTCATTTTATATCCATGTTAACAGATGGCAATGCCTTGATTTTTAATAAAATAATTACTTCAAACAATAGTTAAATTTTTTAGAAAAATCCAAGCAGTGTAAATATTCGTTTATATTTACAATTCAAATAATTAACACAATATAAAATGACAAAAAATTTACTCTTTATTTTAATTGGATTCGCTGTATTTGCTTCAGGATATTCGCAAACAAATTTAGTGAGCGAAATTCATAGCGATAGCAAATCTGCAATGAAAACAGAAGATAAACTCACTGTCAAAAGCAATAAAACCCTTTCAAAAATTACAAAACCAAACAAAAAAACAAAAGCATTAAGAAAGCAACATTCTAAGTTTTTAACAAATAGTCCATTCAAAAAAACATTACAATTGTCTAAAAACGACAGAAATGAAAATGGACTTCCTCCTAACAAATATTACGAAAGCGAGTGGGAGTTGACTATGAGTCCAACTCTAGGAAGGCCTACGCCAGAAAATTTGGCGGTAGTTAGAAAAAAATTAGCTATAGAAAAACAAAAAACATCTACTAATGCAAGAACACCCGGAGATGCAAGTAATAATAACTGGGTTGAAAGAGGGCCAACAAATGTAGGTGGGAGAACAAGAGCGATTATGTATGATCCTAACGACGCTACAAAAGAAACTGTTTTTGCAGGTGGAGTTAGTGGTGGTTTATGGAAAAACACAAACATTTCTAATCCAAATTCTACTTGGGCGAGAGTAAATATTCCAGAAAATTTAGCGGTTTCTTGCATTACAGCCGATCCAAATAACCCAAATGTATTTTATGTAGGAACTGGTGAATCTTATGTTGGTGGCGATGTGAACGGAGATGGAGTATGGAAATCTTCGGATAGTGGAGTTACTTGGGCGAAAATATTTGGCGGCATAACAGGACCAACTACTTTTCAGTCTCCATCAAGCATAACAATTAATAGCCCAATAGGTATCGCTGGTAGTTATGTAAATTATCCCACTACTGGATTTGGAAACCTAATTGGAGATGCTATTACTGAAAATATTGTTTTAATAAATGATGGCTCAGGATCACCAACATTAGGTTGTAATGCAATAACAAATGCAGCCGCACTTAACGGGAAAATCGCATTGATAAGACGCGGTAGTTGTACCTTTGTAATCAAAGTAAAGGCAGCTCAAGATGCGGGTGCAATTGCAGTAATTATGATGAATAACGTTGATGGACAACCTATTCCTATGGGAGGTTCGGATCCAGCAATTACAATTCCTTCGGTAATGATTTCAAAAGCAGACGGTGATATATTAGAAACTGCATTAGGATCTGGAAGTATAAATGGAACATTAAACCCAGTAATTCCCGGAGGATTTACTGGTAATTTAGTACCAGGAATTCAACATATTAACGATATAAAAATAAGAAATAATGGCGGAATTTCAGAAATTTATGTTGCAGTCGGTGATAGTTTTTATAGTGATGCCAATGCTACTACCTATCTAGGTGCTGATAATTATGGTTTATTTAAATCTACAAACGGAGGGTTAAATTGGACCGAAATACCATTGCAATTAACAGCAAATGGAAATAAACATTGTCCAAACGATATTGCGATTGGGTCAAATAACAAAATATGGGTTTCTACTACAAAAAGTATCGTTTTTAGAGATGGTGGCGGAATCGTTTTTTCTTCGACCGACGGTACAAATTTTAATCAAAATTATGAAGTTTTAGATGGTGATCGTACTCAAATTGCGGTTTCTACAACTACTCCGGATAAAGTTTATGTTTTAGCGCAACTTTCCTCTGGAGGTGTTTCAATGATAGGAACAACAACTGGTTTTTCAACCACAACAGTTTTGTCTTTACCAGACGATGCGGATACTGATATAACCCCTGAAGATTTTACCAGAGGACAAGCGTTTTATGACTTATTATTAGAAGTAGATCCAAGTAACGATCAAATTATATATGCAGGTGGAATCGATTTATTTAGATCAACATCAGGCGGACTAGTTTGGAAACAAATATCAAAATGGTCAAACAATAATAACCTTGCAGCATTAACATGTTCGAGTGTACACGCTGATCATCATGCGATGACTTTTAAACCAGGGAATAATAATATAGCTCTTTTTGGAAACGATGGAGGAGTTTATTACGCTTCAAATTTATCCGGTTCAGAAACATCTCAAACCATTACGCCAAGAATTTCAGGCTTTAATGTTACACAGTTTTACAGTTTGGCTGTTGCACCTACAAGTATAATAAGTGGATTAAATGGAGATTTTTTTATGGCTGGAGCCCAAGACAATGGAACCCAAAATTTTGCTGCTGCAGCAAATACTGTAAATACAAGCACAAGAGTTCAAGGTGGTGATGGTGCCTATTGTTTATTTGATCAAGATGGGGATAAATATTTCATTACAAACGGCACAAATAATTCTAGCATAAGCTATAGAACTACGGCTTCACCATTGACGACAAGAGTTATTAATTCTGAAACAACTGAAAACGGTGCTTTTATTAGTCCAATGGCACTCGACTCTAGTTTAGATATTTTATTTTCTGACTATACTTCGGCTACGCCAGTGTTTCAAATAAGAAGATATACGAGTTTAAAATCGGGTCCAGTTGGAAAAACAATTTTGACAAATGCACTTTTAACAAGTTCTCCAACAGCGCTAACAGTATCAAAATATACAACATCTTCGACAACACTTTTAGTTGGCACAAGAGGCGGAAAATTATTAAAACTAACAAATGCAGATGCTACAGAGGTATGGTCAGACATTACAGGACCGGGTTTTGTTGGGAGTATTTCGGATGTTGAATATGGAGCATCTGAAAATGATATTTTTGTTACTTTTCATAATTATAATGTTACCAGTATTTGGTATAGTAATAACGGTGGAGTTACATGGCAAAATAAAGAAGGAGATTTTCCAGATATACCTGTAAAATGTATATTGCAAAATCCATTAAACGCGTCGGAAGTTATTATAGGAACGGAACTAGGAGTTTGGTACACTAATACTTTTACTACAGTTTCTCCTGTTTGGAAGCAATCCTTTAACGGCATGAGTAATGTAAAAGTTACTGATATGGATGTTAGAAATGATAATGCAGTTTATGCAGCTACTTATGGAAGAGGTGTATTTTCGGGGGTGTTTACAAGTACATCTTTGTCAGTTAATGATATTGCAAATACTGACACATCAATAAAGGTATTTCCCAATCCTTCAAATGGACAAATCAAGATCAGCACTACTCAATTCGCTGGTAGAACTTCAATACAAGTGGCAGATTTGTTAGGAAGAATAGTTTACGATAAAACCGAAGAAAATTTTAGTTCCGAAAAATCAATCGACTTAAGCCAATTGCAAAAAGGAGTTTACATTATTAAATTTAGTAATGAAACTGTATATCAAACCCAAAAAATAATTATCGAGTAATATTTTAATAACCCAAAAAAAAGTCTGTGTCATTAGTATTGACACAGGCTTTTTCTATTTAAAAGTATAAATTAATCCCACACCCAAAACTTGTTTTAGTTGTATTTTTGGTCCAATAATAATTTGTTCTCCTGCTTTTTCTTCTTTCGCTTTAATATCATCATCATATAAAAGATGTGCGCCAATATTTGCCCGAACATATTGATTTACTATTAAATCCAGTTGTATCTGCCAATCGACATCAATGTTCCCAAAATTATTGATGTAATCAGAATACAGGCTCAATCTATTTTCTAGATTGATATTTTTCCAGACTTCTTTTTTATAATAACTCGTAATCAACAAACCAAGTTCTGTTTTTGATTTTTCACCTTCAGAAATTAGATTTCCATCTAAGTCATAAATAGCTTTAACAACTCCAAAAGCACCTTGATTGGCTAATCGTTGGTCTAAAACTAGTGTGTTTTTCATAGTCAATGGCGAAATATACACTGTAATTTTCTTTACTTTATTAAAATATTCAGCTCCTACGCCCAAGAAAGTATAGGCTGGCGCAAAGGGTTTTGATATTGCAAATTGGGTATTTGGATAATTATATCCATTGGTAAACTGCGTATTAAAATTAAATTTTGCAGAATGATACCAATTTGAAATCGTATCTTTTCGATACCCAAAAGTCGAATTAAATTGAATCGCATCATCCGACTTTCTAACCGCTATTCCGTCTTGTTTATTTATTCCGTATCGAATGACCAATTCATTAAACCATTTGCTTTTTGGTAGCGAATAAATTCGTGTAAAATTACCTTTTAGTAATCCTGATACTGAGCTCACACCACCGGCATTCCAATTTGAAAATGCAATTTCGCTGAGGTCAAATCCCACCACATTTTTCTTTTCCCAATGCGAAAGTGAGTCAGGTAATTTAACACTCACATTTTCTTGCGAATAGCTATTTGTTGATACTATAAATAAATAAAAAAAAAGCAAAGTGGGTATGAATCTCATCTTTTAAAATTAAATTTAAAATATCAAAAATAGCTCTTTTCAGTAATTTGAAAAAATAGTTGACAAGCTTTTAACGTCAATACTACAATATTGTTGTAGTTCATTTACCGTTCCATGCTCGATAAATTCATCAGGAACACCAAGCGTTTTTAGTATTGAAGTATAATTATTTTTAGCTGAGAACTCTAGAATTGCAGTTCCAAAACCGCCTTTAATCACGCCATCTTCAACAGTTATTATGGTTTTAAATTCTTTGAAAATAGTATGTAATAATTTTTCGTCTAATGGTTTTACAAAAGCAAAATCATAATGTGCAAAATCTTCTTGGTTTTTGATTTTGGCTAAAGCCAAAGTAACAGTGTTGCCAATTGTACCGTTTGATAAAACCGCAACTTTAGTTCCTTTCTTGAGACAATTTGCTTTTCCAATTTCAATTTTTTCATAATTCCCAAATTGTTGGAATTGCCAATCAACAAACTGTCCGCGTCCACGAGGATAACGAATAGCAATAGGATGATTTAAGCCCAATTGCGCAGTATATAAAATGTTTTGCAAGGCAATTTCATTCAAGGGCGAATAAATAATCATGTTAGGAATACAACGTAAATAAGCCAAATCGAAAACACCGTGATGCGTTGCGCCATCTTCGCCTACCAATCCTGCTCTGTCCAGGCAAAAAATAACGGGTAAGTTCTGTAAAGCCACATCATGTATAACTTGATCGTAAGCACGTTGCAAAAAAGTGGAATAAATATTGCAAAAAACTACCATGCCTTGAGTTGCCATTCCAGCCGAAAGTGTGACCGCATGTTGCTCTGCAATTCCAACATCAAAAGCGCGTTTTGGGAATGCATCCATCATAAATTTCAGCGAACTTCCTGATGGCATTGCTGGTGTGATTCCTATGATTTTTTCATTGGCTTTTGCCAAATCCAAAATTGTTAAACCAAAAACGTCTTGGTATTTTGGAGGCAAATTTTCTTCTGATTTTGGAATTATATTGCCAGTAATTGCATCAAATTTTCCTGGCGCATGGTATTGCACTTGGTTTACTTCGGCTTGTTGTAGTCCTTTGCCTTTGGTGGTAACGATGTGTAGAAATTTTGGTCCTTTTACTTTTTTTAATCTTTTTAATTCCTTGATAATGCTAGGAATATCGTGACCATCAATAGGTCCAGAATAATCAAAATTTAAGGATTTAATTATGTTATTTTGCTTCGGATTTTTTCCTTCTTTCACGGCAGTGAGATATTTTTTCAAAGCGCCAACACTTGGATCAATCCCGATGGCGTTGTCGTTTAGGATTACCAATAAATTAGCGTCAGTTACGCCAGCGTGATTCAATCCTTCAAACGCCATTCCTGAGGCGATGGAAGCGTCGCCAATTACGGCTATATGATGTTTTTCGATATCGCCTTTTAAATTAGAAGCAATCGCCATTCCCAAAGCGGCAGAAATGGAGGTAGAAGAGTGACCTACACCAAAAGTATCGTAAACACTTTCGCCTCTTTTTGGAAAGCCGGAAATCCCGTTAAGTTGGCGGTTGGTGTGAAAATTTTCTCTTCTTTCGGTTAGTATTTTATGACCATAAGCTTGATGACCAACATCCCAAACCAGCAAATCATTTGGCGTATTAAATACATAATGCAAAGCAATAGTAAGTTCAACAACGCCAAGACTTGCGCCAAGATGACCTTCTTTTACGGAAACAACATCAATGATAAAATCACGCAACTCTTTTGCAACCTGAGGAAGTTGAACTTCGTCGAGTTGGCGTAAATCACTTGGATTGTTGATGTGTTGAAGTAAATTGTCTGACATGAAGCAAATGTACGAATTGAATTCTTATTTTTGTTTTATGGAAAACATTTTCACCGACGAATATTTTATGAAAAAAGCTTTGCAAGAGGCCGAAATGGCTTTTGAGAAAGACGAAATTCCCGTTGGTGCCGTAATAGTAATCGACAATAAAGTCATTGCCCGAGGTCATAATCTCACCGAAATGCTCAATGATGTTACCGCACACGCCGAAATGCAGGCGATAACTGCTGCTGCGAATTTCCTTGGCGGAAAATATTTAATAGGTTGTACGATGTATGTTACGCTCGAACCATGCCAGATGTGTGCCGGAGCTTTGTATTGGAGCCAAATTTCCAAAATTGTTTATGGCGCCACTGATGAACATCGTGGTTTTGAGAAAATGGGAACACAATTGCATCCAAAAACCACAGTTGTTCGTGGAGTTTTAGCTAATGAAGCGAGTGAATTGATGAAGCGGTTTTTTGTAGAAAAAAAAAGATAATTTTATAAGTCCAAACCACAATAAGACCAAAAAACAAAAACTGGGATTCATTATATTATCGTTGCAATGAATTTGGAAATGAAATCAGGAGGAAAATTGAGATTGTGAGGGAGTAAAATAACTTTCCGCAAACGAATACCCTAGCCCAGATTGCTTCGCTAGTGTTAAGCGGTATTTTTATAAAGCTTCCAGCTTTCATTGAAGAACTATTATACCTTTTTATTGACTTATGAAACCCCTTTTACTCTTAAATAATTTTTAATTTTACAGTCTAATTAAAACCAAATAAATTATGAAAAAATTATTTTTTGCTGTTTTAATAGCTATTATCATTATCAGTTGTTCAACACAAGAATCTGAAAAATTACTTGAAACAAATAAGAATCAGTCTTTTAGACTAGAAAGTTCCTCCCTTTACAGCCCAAGTGGGTATTCATTAGTTTGGGAAGACAATTTTGATAGTTTTAATACCAATAATTGGTCAGTTGGGTGTAAAGATGCAGTTTCTGGAGATATTATACCTGGCGCAGCAGGGACTTATTTGTTAAATTCATCTTATGATGGCTACATCACCGCTGAGGATTCCTATGCTTCAAATGGTTCTCTAATATTAAGAAACCAAAAAAGAACCTACACAGGAACTAGTCCTGCGGGAACCTATCAGTATACCACAGGATGGATTAATTCTATGCATAAGGTTTACTTGAATAAAGGGTATATAGAAGTACGTGCTCAATTTCCTTCAGGAGATAAAGTTTGGCCTGCAATTTGGCTTGCCGCAGAAGATTTAGTTTGGGGACCTGAATGGGATTTGTGGGAATATTTTGGACAAAGGAGTGATGTTGGTTATGATAATATGGGATTACACCTTTTGACAGGAACTTATCCAAACACAAAATGGTACACTAAGTGGTTGAATTCCTATGATGCTACTTTTGACTGTGAAGCTTGGCACGTTTATGGATTTGAATGGACGAGTACTTTCGCTAAATGGTACATAGACGGTGTTTTAGTGCATACACTACTTGCCAGTTCTACTACCAATTGGCCTAATGAAAATATGTATCTGATTTTGAACAATGAAACTCGGACTTCTTCTCCAGATGCTACAACTAGTTGGCCTAATTCTTTGGTAATTGATTATATTCAAATATATCAAAATAACACTAGTAGTTTTACCTTCTCAAATGGAGGGTTTGAAACAGGCTTGGCTAGTCCTTGGACAACATATGGAACTACTTCAATTTCAAATACTGGAATGCGAACAGGTGCTTACTGTGCAAGAATAGGAAATAATTCAGGATTTGAGTATGCTATAACAGGACTTACACCAAATACGACATACAAATTTAGCGGTTATATTAAATCAGGTGCATCAAATCAAAATTCAAGTATAGCAGTTAAAGATTATGGTGGAAATCAAATTACGGCTTCGTCAAAAAGTACATCTTATACTTTAAAGACAATAACCTTTACTACAGGATCACAAAATACAACTGCCACCCTACGTTTTTACAAAACCAATG
>NZ_JANNXH010000039.1:0-15154 GCF_031409475.1 Flavobacterium sp.
AAATTTTTAGACATAAAGCAAATGTACGAATTGAATGCTGTATTTTTGTTTTATGGAAAACATTTTCACTGACGACTATTTTATGAAAAAAGCTTTGCAGGAAGCCGAAATGGCTTTTGAGAAAGGCGAAATTCCTGTTGGTGCTGTAATTGTAATCGACCATAAAGTCATTGCCAGAAGTCATAATCTCACCGAATTATTAAACGATGTTACAGCTCACGCCGAAATGCAGGCCATAACTGCCGCTGCGAATTTCCTTGGCGGAAAATATTTAGTGGGTTGCACGCTTTATGTCACGCTCGAACCTTGCCAGATGTGTGCTGGTGCTTTGTATTGGAGTCAGATTTCTAAAATTGTTTTTGGAGCCAGCGACGAACATCGCGGTTTTGAGAAAATGGGAACGCAATTGCATCCAAAAACTACCGTTGTTCGAGGCGTTTTGGCAAATGAAGCAAGTGAATTGATGAAGCGGTTTTTTGTGGAGAAGAGGAAGTGATTTTCAATTCAATTTTGTTTCTTAAATAGTGTTACATTTACTACTATTAAATTTAAATCAAATTTTCAATGGAAAATAGACTCAAATCATCAATTATTATTGGAATTGCCATTGTTTTAACTGCATTTGTTTTGGGGCAATCTTTCAAAAAAAGGAATCAAAATTTAGACTCTATTTCTGTAATTGGATTAGGTACAAAAGATTTTGTTTCGGATGAAATTTTATGGTCTGGAAGTTTTACAACTAACAGTATGGATATAAAAACTGCTTACAGCAAAATTATTTCTGACCAAAAAATTGTTTCTAATTTCTTTATTAGTAAAGGATTTAAACCAAATGAGTTTTCGTTTGGAGCAGTGAATTTCCAAAAAAAGTTTAGAGAAATTAGAACCGTAAATGCTGAAAATGGTTATGTGAATACGGAACAGATTTTTGATGGATATGAAGCCACACAAAGCATTTCTTTTGTGGCTAAAAAGAATCCTCAACTGATGAAACGTATTGAAGAAGTCTCGAGCAAAACTTCGGAATTGATTAATTCGGGCATAGAACTTACTTCAAATTCTATTCAATATACGTATTCTGATTTGCCTAGTTTGAAGCAAAGCTTGATAGAAAATGCAACACGAGATGCTAACGAAAGAGCTAATAAAATTGTAAAAACTGCCAATGGTGATTTAGGAAAACTCAAAGGCGCTACTATGGGAGTTTTTCAAATAACTGGTCAAGGCTCAACAGAAGAAGATAGTTATGGAGGAAATAACGATACTTTTAGTAAGAACAAAACGGCTAGAATTACTGTTAGATTAGAATACAATTTGGACTAGAAAACAACATTTAGATTCAGGATTCTCTAGCCCAGATAGCAGCGGCATCCTTTTACAAAGCTTCCAGTCCCGCAAGGCGTGACTGGAAGCTTTGTAAAAGATATAGCGAATAGCTGGAAATAGCTCCTGACTCCTTCCTGCCTCGCAATGACAATTAGACACAAAAAAACCGCCTTTCGTGAGATTGGCGGTTTTAATTTATTCATTAATTTCGGTTCCTTTTTTATCGTAGAAATGATATTCTAGATACGTATAAGCGTCGCGAGGAATGATTTTTATCCATTTTTTATGTTCAAAAAACCATCTTGAACGCAGTGATGGAAACCCTTTGCTGAGGTATGCAGCCACAAACGGATGTACGTTGAGTACGACTTTGTTGTGGGTTTTAAGTATTCGTTCTAGATCGGAAGCAATTTTATCAATGATTAGAATTGGCGCTTCGATTTCGCCATTTTCATTGTTTGGGTCTTCTTCTCTAGTTTTGATGTTGACTTCTGGTCTTACTCTTTGTCGGGTAATTTGGACTAGCCCAAACTTACTCGGTGGTAAGATTTTGTGTTTCGCTTTATCGTCGCTCATTTCTTCTCTCAAGAAGTCGAATAAAACTTTACGATTTTCGGGATTAGACATATCAATAAAATCAATTACTATAATTCCGCCCATATCACGAAGACGCAATTGTCTTGCTATTTCGGCGGCAGCAATCATATTGACTTCCATGGCTGTATCTTCCTGATTTGATGCTTTATTCGAACGGTTTCCGCTGTTTACGTCTATGACGTGCAAAGCTTCGGTATGTTCGATGATAAGGTAAGCACCTTTACTCATGGAAACTGTTTTTCCAAAGGAGGTTTTGATTTGTCTCTCTATATTGTATTTTTCGAAAATTGGCGTATCATTTGACTGATAAAACTTAACGATTGATGTTTTTGAAGGCGCAATTTCTTGTAAATAGTCCTTGGTTTGGTTGTACAACTCTTCGTCATCTATTTGGATGCCACTAAAGGTATCGTTGAAGACGTCTCTTAATATTGATGAAGCTCTATTGAGCTCTCCTAATACCTTGGACGGATGATGAGCGGTTGGTAATTTTTTACACATTGCAGTCCATCTGCCTAGCAGGTTCTGCAAATCTTTTTCTAATTCTACTGTGGTTTTGCCTTCGGCTACTGTGCGAACAATAACGCCGAATCCTTTTGGTTTGATTGATTGGACAAGTTTTTTTAGTCTGTCTTTTTCTCTTTTGTCTTCTATTTTTTGAGAAATAGAAACACGATCCGAAAACGGAACTAGAACAATAAATCTTCCGGCAAGTGAGAGCTCTGCGCTAATTCTTGGTCCTTTGGTAGATATTGGTTCTTTTACGACTTGTACTAAAATAGATTGATTGGCATTGATAATATCTGTTATCGAGCCATCTTTGTCTATTTCTTTTTCAAATTGAAAGTTTTTTAAGGAGAAATCTTTTAGTTTACCTGCGTTTACAAGTTTTATAAATTTCAGTTGGGAAGCAAGATTAGGACCTAAATCGTGATAATGTAAAAAGGCATCTTTTTCGTAGCCTACATGAACAAAAGCGGCATTTAGTCCAGCAACTGGTTTTCTTATTTTGGCGATAAAAATATCGCCTACTTGAAAGTTGCTTGTTTCTTCTTCTTTGTGTAATTCAATAAGTTTTCCATCTTTTAATAAGGCAAAATCTACGGCTTCGGAACTAGATCTGATGATTAATTCTTTATTCACGCTGTTGATTTTTATCCAGACTTTCAGTTTTCAGTCCCGAAATTTCGGGATCAGATTTCAGATTTCAGATTTTTGTAGCTACAAAAAACTTCCAACTTCTAACTTCGGTAAGGATGGATTAAACAATAATTTTGACAGGTATTGAACCCGGGGAAAATTAGTATGCAGTTTACGGTATTCAGTTTGCAGCTAACTGAACACTAAATACTGAACACTGAACACTAACTTTCAATTTCAATGAACGGTTAAAAAGAAAAAAGTAGTTCTAGACTACTTTTTCTTTTTATGACGGTTAGCTCTCGCTCTTTTTTTGCGTTTGTGCGTTGCTACCTTATGTCTCTTTCTTTTTTTACCACTTGGCATATTTGGTGATTTTGTGATTAATAAATTTTTTTATTTTGCTTCGTTATTCGATTTTACTCCTTCAACAAACACTTTTGCAGGTTTGAACGCTGGAATATTATGAGCAGGAATTTTAATTGTGGTATTTTTAGAAATGTTTCTTCCTGTTTTTTCCGCTCTTGTTTTCACAATAAAACTTCCAAAACCTCTTAAATAAACATTGTCTCCTGTTTCTAATGAAGTTTTTACTTCAGTCATAAAAGTCTCTACAGTTGCCTGAACATCTCCTTTTTCAAGGCCTAATCTTTCTGAAATTTTTGCTACGATATCTGCTTTCGTCATTTTCTTTCTAATTTATAAATGGTCTACTAATTTTTTGAGGTTGCAAATATAGTAATAAAAAAAACAATTATTCAAGCTAATTCGTTAAATTTTAATTGTATAATCTTTTACTTTTGTCAATCAAAAAACAGGCATGAATTTTACTAACGAGTTAATTAAATGGTACTTAAAAAATAAAAGAGATCTGCCCTGGCGTAACACCACAAATCCTTACTTTATTTGGCTGTCTGAAATCATGCTCCAGCAGACTCGTGTGGCTCAAGGAATGCCTTATTACATTTCGTTTACGACTGTTTTTCCTACAGTTTTTGATCTCGCCGCGGCGAGTGAAGAACAAGTTTTAAAACTTTGGCAAGGATTGGGTTACTATTCTCGTGCTCGAAACTTGCATAAAACGGCGCAATTTGTAGCTTTTAATTTGGGAGGAGTTTTCCCAGATAATTATTTAGATTTAATAAAACTCAAAGGCGTTGGCGAATATACTGCTGCAGCTATTGCCTCTTTTTCTTACAATGAAGTCGTTCCGGTGGTTGATGGAAATGTTTTTCGGGTCTTGTCGCGTTACTTTGATGTTGAAACTGATATCGCTTTGGCTACAGCCAAAAAAGAATTTGCTGAATTGGCTTTTGAATTGATGCCAAAGGATGATCCTGCGGTTTTTAATCAAGCCATTATGGAATTTGGTGCTTTGCAATGTGTTCCTAAAAGTCCCAATTGCGGAGTTTGTATTTTCAATTCGAGTTGTGCTGCTTTGCAAAAAAAGAAGGTAAATTTATTGCCTGTTAAGTCAAAAAAATTAAAAGTCACCAATCGATTTTTTAATTATCTCGTGGTTTCGGATGATAATGAAAACACTATAATCCAAAAGCGAACCGCAAAAGGAATTTGGCACAACCTCTATGAATTTCCCTTGATTGAAACTGAAGTTGAGGAAAATTTTGAATATATTTCGGAGCAAATTCAAAATAATTTTTTTTTGCAAAACACATTAATAAGTATTGAAGGCTCAAACGATAAAAGCATAATTCATAAACTTTCGCATCAGCGTTTGCATATCAAGTTTTGGAATGTTAAAGTTAAAGGATTGGTTGAAAATGGAATTGATGCAACAACTTTAAAAACATTTCCTTTCCCAGTAGTGATTTTTAATTTTATTGAAATGAATTAAAGTATTTTAAAAATTAGGTATCTTTGATGAAATACAATTTTTAAACAATGAGCGGAACCTTAAATAAAGTAATGCTAATAGGTCATCTGGGCGACGAAGTCAAAATGCATTATTTTGATGGAGGAAATTGCATTGGCAGATTTTCATTAGCCACTAACGAGGTTTATATTAACAAAACCACAAATGAGAAAGTCATTTCCACGGAGTGGCACAATGTAGTTGTAAAAAATAAAGCAGCCGAAATTTGTGAAAAACACTTATCAAAAGGAGATAAAATATATGTTGAAGGACGCATAAAATCACGTCAATGGCAGGCCGAAGACGGATCGACAAAATACACAACCGAAATTCAAGTGACGGAGTTCACATTTTTAACCACCAAAAAAGAGAGCGAAAATCATAAACAAGTTCCCTCTGAAGAATCGCCAAAAATCACTAACTTTGTACCACAAAACGACAATTTGCCAGTAAACGATTTGCCGTTTTAATTGTTTAATTAATCTATTTCAATTTGGACCCAGCGCCCAGTTTAGGTTTTACCTACACATTAGACATTGATTTAGTGATAGGTTTTCTTGTAATAGCCGCTTTATTATTTTGTTCAGCACTAGTTTCAGGTGCCGAAGTAGCCCTTTTTTCTTTATCACAAAAAGACATTGATGAAACCATACAAAATCATCCCAAAAAGGGAAAAATCATTTCAGATCTTTTAGGAAAGCCAAAAAAATTATTAGCCACTCTTCTAATAGCCAACAATTTTATCAATATTGCAGTGGTAATCCTGTTTTCATTTATAGGCAAAGACCTTTTTGCTAGTATCATTTCACCCGTTTTTAAATTTATAGTTGATGTAATCGTAGTTGCATTTTTGATATTATTATTTGGAGAAATTTTACCCAAAGTTTATGCCTCGAGAAACAATATAAAGTTTGCTAAATTAATTGCTTACCCAATCGTATTGCTGGATAAATTGCTTTCGCCAATAAGTTTGCTCCTGCGCTCTGCAACGATTTATTTACACAATAAATTAGGAAAACAAAAATCAAATTTCTCTGTAGATCAACTATCACAAGCACTAGAATTGACTGCTACTGACGACACTTCAACCGAAGAGCAAAAAATTCTAGAAGGAATCGTTTCCTTTGGCAATACCGATACAAAGCAAGTAATGAGCCCGAGAATTGATATTTTTGCTTTAGAGATTTCGGCTACTTTTATAGAGATTTGTCCTAAAATAATAGAAAATGGTTATTCGAGAATTCCAGTTTACCGAGACAATATAGACCAGATAGAAGGCGTTCTGTTTGTAAAAGATTTATTGCCACACATAAGCAAAATTAATTTTGACTGGAAAACATTAATGCGAGAACCGTTTTTTGTTCCTGAAAATAAAAAACTAGACAATTTATTAAAGGATTTCCAGAGTTTAAAAAGTCATTTGGCCATAGTCGTTGATGAATACGGAGGAACTTCAGGACTGGTATCTCTTGAAGACATTATCGAAGAAATTGTAGGAGACATCAGCGATGAATTTGATGATGAAAATATAAATTTTTCTCAAATTGATGATAAAAATTATCTTTTTGAAGGAAAAGTTAATCTCAAAGATTTCTATAGAATTATTAATGTTGACGAGGCTGTTTTTGAAATTAAAAAAGGCGAAGCCGAAACTTTGGCAGGGTTTATTTTAGAAGTTTTAGGAAATTTCCCCAAGAAAGGCCAAAAAATTCATTTTGAAAACTGCTTATTTACTATAGAAGTAGTTGATAAAAAGCGTATTAAACAAATAAAAGTTACGATTGATGTTTAAACTAAAAAGTATTTCTGTTGTGTTGCTGTCTGCGCTTTTTGTGTTGTTTTTTGCTTCTTGTAAAGACGATGTTTTACCCAAACCTTCTAGCTATTTGCGACTGGATTATCCAGAGGCAGAATATGTCAATTTTGAGAATAAAGTTTCCCCTTTTGCATTCGAGATGAATTCCGAAGCGATAATCAAAGGCGAAAAGAATTTAGGATTTACTATTTTGTATCCAAAAATGAAAGCCACCATTTACTTGACCTATAAGCCAGTTAATAATGACATTAACAAATTACTGAGAGATGCGCAAAAACTAACCTTTGAACATGTGATAAAAGCAGATGATATAGTAGAACAACCGTATTTAAACCCTTCTAAAAAAGTATTTGGAATGTTTTATAAAGTTGATGGTAACGCAGCTACCAATTCCCAGTTTTATGTTACAGACAGCATCAAACATTTTGTAACAGGTTCTGTTTATTTCTATGCAAAACCCAATTTTGATTCCATCATGCCTGCAGCAAGTTACCTCAGAAACGACATGCAGCGTTTAATGGAAACCTTGCGGTGGAAGTAATCCAAACCAGTTAAAAAAGCAATATCATAAATTATACGAATTTTTCTAATAAAAAATTAGGAAAATTCGTTTTTTTTTTTTCTTACTTTGAAAGAAAAATACTAATTTTAACTAATACATTATGAAAATCAATTTTTGCATTAGAATACTTATGATTATTGTCCTGATTAATATTGTTGGATGTAACGAAGAACTCTATGAATTCAAGGAACAGCATCTAAGTATGGATAAAAATAAAATTAGTTTGTCACAATTTAAAGCAGAAACAAAAGTGTACAACTTGAAATCGGCTTTGAAAATAGCGGGGAATATTACAAGTGTAACGGCTTCAAGTAATAACGTATTAAAAGATTTTATTATTGACACACTTGCTATTAAAAAGTACGTTAGTCAAACAAATAGAGTAACTTATACTTTCAGAGTATATCCCATAGTCTCGAGTATAGAGCCTAATAAAATTTATAATTTAATTTATAGAAAAGTAGGTAATCATTGGGCAACTTCAATTTTTTTGTTAACTAAAAAAAGCATAACAAATCAAAATCAAAAAATATTCAATACTATTGAAAGAATTTATGATAGTGAAATAACAAGTGCAAGAACATCAAAATCTTCTTCAAGGATGGGTGTATGTGTTATTGAATCATTCTCTGTACAATGTGATGGTTCCTGTGGAAGTGATGAATGTGATGGATTCGCTTGTTCTACAGGTCAATGTATAAAAAGAACGATATCGTACGATGTTTGTAATGAAACAGAACCAAGTGGAGGTGATGGTGGATTTTATGAAGGAAATTTTGAACAAAGTGGCGGTGGTGATTATACCTATTCTCCCAATACATATGAATTTGACTACGGTAATGATATAAACTATATAAATAATTTAAAAAAAGACGCAGTTTGGAACAACATGACCTCACCAATGCAACTTTATTTTAATACTAGTTTTGAGAACTTATTGCAGTTTGATGCTATAATTCAACATCAAATAAATAATAATTGGTCACAAGATAGTTTTGATTTTGGTCAAGATTTGATTGATGAAGTTTTTTTGAATCCAACGTTAAATTTTGATATAAATGCAACGGCCAAATCACCAGCAAATATTGACCGATCCACTATTACAAACGCCACACCCGAAGGAGCGAAATTCAACACCGTATATGATGCACTAACAAATTCACCAGAATTTAAATTACTTTTTATAGATTTGTTCCAAGACAATAGTAGGTTTAATGTTAAGTTTGAAATAGCGGAGCATGTTTATGAAGATAATGATCCTACCAAAAAAGAAGTAAATGCTACAACGAGCCAAATTCCAGGAACAGACAATAGTATCATAAAAATAAGTAAACAAATATTAATTGCAGGAACTACTAAAAGCCAAACCAACATTGAAAATGCCAAAACCATTTTACACGAATGTATTCATGCGTACCTTTTTGTTAAAGCCAATTATCCAACTGCTGGGAAAGATTTTGTAAAAATTTTAAACTCGATGTATCCAACACCCATTGAGCAACATGATTTTATGTATGGTTTTATGATACCCACAATGCAAACTGTCTTAGGAGAAATTAGAGATTTGGTAACAACTGAACCAAAAAGAGCAGTAATAGAGCAATACACAATGCATCCAACATTAAATCCTATGACTTCTACTACTTTTAATTGGAGCGATTTTTATAGAAATTTAAGTTTGAGCGGATTGGATGAAACAAGCTGTTTTAAGCAGGATTTTCAAGATCCCTCGGATGCACTTAGGTTACACAAAAATTATATTGATGCTGGTAAATATGAATTAGATCGTTAACTAATATTAAAAACTATGAAAAAAATAACTTTTTTAATTATATTTCTTTGTTATAGTTTTGGTTATGGA
The DNA here is from genome assembly GCF_031409475.1 of Flavobacterium sp. Lineage (GTDB taxonomy): Bacteria > Bacteroidota > Bacteroidia > Flavobacteriales > Flavobacteriaceae > Flavobacterium. The sequence goes on from NZ_JANNXH010000039.1 coordinate 9,176, forward strand.
CAAGATATTGAGTACATAAAAAAACTTGATACAGTTTTCGTAAAGTTTAAAAAATCTGTAAATCAAACGAAACAGGGTTCACAAGATTATCGTTTTTATACAATAAGACTTGGGCAAATTTCAGATAGGACCTGTTTATATTTTACTAAACCTGATTTTAATGATAATTCAACAGAAACTGCCAAAAAATATTTACCTAGAATAGAAAAGAAATCATTTCTTAAGAAGCATAAAAAAGATATTGTTGGAATTGATTTTTTTCAAAAATATGGTATTGAAAAAAGCACGTATGAAGCTTTTTCGGCAAATAGTGTAATTTACATCATTGATTGTGATGAACAAAAAAACGGCAAAATTATGCTATATAGAGTATTAATGTCTAGTTCTTATCGTATGGGGGAGTAAGCATTAAAGCAGTTTTAGGGATATTTTAAAATTGCATTTAAAAACTACCAAAAGCCAAACCAACATTGAAAATGCCAAAACCATTTTACACGAATGTATTCATGCATACTTAAATGTAAAACTTTGTGATGTAGGGCAAGGAATAAGCATACCAACATTAAACAATTTAGATTTCTTTAATGTTGTAAACCAAAAGTACAATGGTTTTAATAGTAGTCAAGACCAACATAATTTTATTTATAATTATATGCTGCCAACTATGCAAACTATACTTAGAGAAGTAAAAGATAATTTGGTTACATCAGTAAACAATTTGACAATGTTAAACGATGTAAGTGTACACATCCCATTTGACACATCTCCATCTACCCCTTTTATTTGGAGTAATTACTACCATAATTTAGCTTTAGCGGGATTACAAAATTGTAGTTTTTTTCAAAATGAAATTGGAACAATTACAATTATTAATGGAGTTCCAACAGTCATAAATACAGTTAATCAGGCTTTAATGCAAAGCTACAATCAATATATTAAAATAGGGAAATTATACATTCATCCTTAATTCAATAATTATGAAACTTTATTTATTTTACACTTTTAATAATACCATATATACTTTTTTCACAGGATATGGAAAAGATTAAAGTAGGAGATACTATTTATATATACTTTAAAGAGGATAATGTAAATCAAATCAAAAGTTTAAATAATAGAAAACTCAAAAGTTTTAATTTATATTCTTTTTCGATCTTAAAGACATAAAGACAAGACGGTCTTTCGATCTTTTTAGTGATTATCGTACAACAACTCCAGAGATAAAATTAGTAAGAAAATCATTTTTAAAAACAAACAAGAATAATATAGTTAACTATGATTTCTTAAAAAAGATAGGTTTTTTTGAAGCAGAACGATTTTTATTAAATAAATAAAAACTGTATTTAATTGATTATGATAATATAAACTGCTTTAAAGTAAAGATTATAGAAGTAAAAATGATCAGCAGAGATTATCTTATGCAAATAGAATGACAGTTTCCAATCTCACCTCAGAAACGACATGCAGCGTTTAATGGAAACCTTGCGGTGGAAGTAAAAAGAGTTAATTACAATTTGGTTGATGAAACGGTATACGTTTTTCCATCTGCTGTAGCTTCAACTACTTTAGATAATTTTTCTGGAGTTTGCATGGTTTTGTCAAACGTTACTGTTCCTAGTTTTTTTTCAAAATCTACGGTCGCTTTTTGCACACCATCAAGTCCTGATAATTCTTGTTCTATAGTTTTTGCACAACCCATAGCACATGTCATTCCTTCGATAGTGAAACTTGCAGTTTGAAGATTTGCAGCGACAATTTCCTTTTTTACTTTTTGTACAGTAGTTGCTTTTGCAGATAAAACAACGGTTTCTTGAGGTTTTTCTTTACAACTTACAAACAAAAAACCGGATAGAGTAAGTGTAAATAGTATTTTAGAGTAATTCATTAGATTGGAGTTTAAATAAAATTTTTTTGCAGTACGAAATTAATAAAAAAAGAGATTGGTAATTCATAAAATTATTACAATTTTGAGCCAAAATTATGTTTATGAATTCAAAACAGTTGAAATGGGTTTTATTAATTGGGCTTGCATTAATTTGGGGTAGCTCTTTTATATTAATAAAAAGAGGTTTGGTTGGATTAACACCCATGCAATTGGGTTCATTACGGATTTTATTCGCAGCTATCTTTTTATTATTAATTGGGTTTAAAAGTGTATTCAAAATCCCAAAATCACAATGGAAATATATTGCCTTGACTTCCCTTTTTGGCACTTTTATTCCGGCGTATCTTTTTGCAATAGCCCAAACTGAAATTGACAGCTCGGTGAGTTCGATATTAAATTCCTTGACGCCATTAAACACGCTAGTTTTAGGAACTTTAGCTTTTGGATTACAGTTCAAACGAAATCAGATTTTTGGAGTTGTAATTGGTTTAATTGGTAGTGCGTTATTAATTTTGAATGGCGCGATACACAATCCACAGCAAAATTATTATTACGCAATTTTGATTATTATCGCCTCTATTTGTTATGCTACAAATGTCAATTTGGTAAAAAAACACCTTTCAAATTTGAGTCCGCTGAGTATTACTACGGGGAATTTTTTAGTATTGTTGTTTCCTGCACTTTTAGTGTTGCTGTCAACTCCTTTTTTCGATACGATTCATCTAGAAAGTGTGCAACATGCGGTACTATTTATAATGCTTTTAGGAGTTGTAGGAACCGGAATTGCCAATATTATTTTCTTTAAAACCATACAAATTTCATCGCCAGTATTTGCAACATCAGTAACGTATCTGATTCCAATAGTTGCATTTTTTTGGGGAATGTTAGACAACGAAATGCTTACGCCAGTTCAGTTTCTTGGTGCATTTATAATTTTGATAGGCGTATATTTATCGGCAAAAAAATAATCATCTGGAATATTGATTAGGGACTATTTTTTTATTGGATTACCATAATTATCAAAATGGAACAACGGGATATTTAGCTTTTCAAGACCAGGAAGTATTTCTGATTCTTTGCCTACAATTACAATTCGAGTGTTGTCTATCAAAAAATATTTATTAGCCACACGAAGAATGTCTTCTGGTGTTACGGCGTTTATTGTTTTGATGTAATTTTCGTAAAAATCTGTTGGTAAATCTTCAGTTTCAATATTTAAAGCGTGTCTTGCAGTGGCTTCTGGTTTTTCGGCCTTCATTACAAAACGGCCAATGAATCCTGCTTTTACATCATTTAGAAATTCGTTGCTGACTTTTACAGTTCTAATTTTCTTTATTTCTTTAATAAATTCTACAACAGCACTATCTGTAGCGCTACTATTTACTGCGGATGTGGATCTTATTTTGGTTACATATTTTCCAGAACCTATTGTAGAACTCGCACCATAAGTCCAACCGTTTTGTTCCCGCAAATTCATATTTAAATAACTATTAAAATCACCTCCGAGTATGTTTGTTGCTAATACTGCAGCGAAAAAATCTGCATCGTTCATTTTTAAGTTTAGGGTGTTTACCAATGAAATGTCAGTTTGTACCGCATTAGAAACATTTACAAAATTGATTTGGGTAAAAGGTACATTTTCAGGATCAACATACGCAATTTCCTTCACATTTCCTTTCTTCCAATTACTAAATAATTTTTCTACTATGGGTTTAATGGTTTTATATTTCACATCACCAACAATTACTAGATAGGCTTTTTCGGGCACAAAATAAGTTTGATAATTTTCAATCACATCTTCAAGGCTTATGTTATTTAAGGTAGCTTCGGTTACATATTCCCCTGATGGATGATTTGTCCCAAAAGCTAATGCATTGACTACCCTTTCTGCAATAAAAGGAACGCTTTTTTCTTGAAATTTGAGTCCTTCTAGTAATTTCTCTTTTTCTTTATCAAATTCTATTTGTGTAAAAACGGGATGTAATGAACCTTCAGACAAAAGTTCTAAAATTCGTCCAGCATATTTCGAAAGTGAACTAGCAAAAGCACCTTGCGCACTAAAATTTACATTGGCTCCCAGAAAATCAATTTCGGAATTTAAAACATCTTTTGAAATGTTTTTGGTGCCGTTACCAATCAAGTTACTGCACAATTCATTAACCCCCTTTTTGTTCCCTTCGGCATAAGGAGCAGTGTCTATGGCTAAATTAAAAGTAACTCTGGGTAATTTATGATTTTCGACAATCATGACTTTTAAACCGTTTGGTAAAATAAAAGTTTGAGGTTTTTTAATATTTACAGTTGGCGAAACGCCGGGTTTTGGTTGTGTACGGGTTTGTGCTTGCATGATTGCTGTTAGAAACAAAATGAATAAAATAGAAGCTGTTTTTTTCATAGTAGCGCTGGTCTTAATTTTTAATCTCAACGGGCGATGGGACATAATCCAAGATCAGCCTTTGGTTTGGATTCAAATATTTTTTTGCCACTGCTCTAATTTCTTCTCGTGTGATCGAATGGTACAAATCAATCTCGGTGTTGATTAAATTTACATCGCCATAAAGTAGATAGTATGTGGCTAAATTTTCGGCAATACCTTCAACTGTTGAATTGTTGTTTACAAAACGATTGTCCGTCACATTTTCAAGTCGTTGAAGTTCTTTTTCAGAAATCAAATCGGTTTGAAGACGAACTATTTCTTGGTCTATTTCTTTTAGAATGGTTTCCGTAGTATTTTCTCCAAGTGGAAGTCCATAAATAATATACATTCCATGATCCTCATTACTGTAAGTAAAAGCGCCAATTTGAAGTGCCAATTTTTTATCATCAACAATTTTTTTGTACAATCTAGAGCTTTTCCCATCACTTAATAAAGTTGAAATCGCGTCTAAAACCCTAGCGTCTCTGGTTTTCATCGAAGGGATTCGGTACGATGTCAAAATCATAGGAGTTTGAATGTTATCATCTACATAAGTTGCTTTTAGAGTTTGGGTTATGGGTTCTTCAACAAAAGTTTGCTTAATTATGGTTTCTCCTTTTTCAATAGTACCAAAATAGTTTTGAATCCACTCTTTGGCTTGATTTTTTTCGAAATCACCTGCAACAACAAGCACTGCATTATTAGGTACATAGAATTTTTTATTAAATGCTTGAAATTCTTCTAATGTTGCAGCTTCAATATCTTCCATTGATCCAATGGTTGTATTGCGATAGGGATGATTTTTGAAAATATTTTTTTTTACAACTGCAAGGTAATTTCCGTATGGACGATTGTCGTAATTGGTTCTTTTTTCTTCTTTAATAACATTTTTTTGTGTGTTTACACCAATTTCGTTTATTACAGGATGCATCATACGTTCAGATTCCATCCAAAGGGCTAATTCCAGATTATTCGAAGGAAAAACTTCGTAATAATAAGTACGATCATCATTAGTGTTAGCATTATTTGTTCCACCGTTAGAAGTTACAATTTTCATCCATTCGCCACGCTTAATATTGGCAGTGCCTTCAAATAATAAATGTTCAAAAAAGTGCGCAAACCCAGTTCTATTTGGCGCATCATCTTTTGCTCCTACATGATACATTACGGATGTTACTACAACTGGCGCGGAATGATCCTTGTGTAAAATAACATGCATGCCGTTTTCTAAATCGTATTCTTCAAAAGCAATTTTTTGAGCCGAAGCAATTCCTCCTAGCATAAGCGCAGTACTTAAAAGCATTAGTAATTTTTTCATATGGATTAATAAAGTTTTATTTGCATCTTGAAATAAAAGAATTATTGACACATCAAAAATACCTTTTTTTAATTATCAATGAGATAACATTCTAATTTTGACTAAATTTTAACAATATTTTACTAATTTATATATCGTAATGCTTTAAAAATGAGGGGTAAAGGCGTTTTTTGTATTGAAAATATTTTTTTATTTCATCTGATTGTATAATAAATATTAAATTGTATATTTGCAACCTTAAAAATTTATAAAACAATTTGTTATGTATGCAATCGTAGAGATAGCAGGGCAACAATTCAAAGTTAGCAAAGACCTAAAGGTTTACGTTCACCGTTTGACAAATGAAGAAGGAACTAAAGT
>NZ_JANNXH010000040.1:0-30191 GCF_031409475.1 Flavobacterium sp.
TGGAACTTTATAATTTGAAACAAGATTTTTTTACCAATATTTCTCACGAAATAAGAACACCCGTTACCCTCATTTTGAGTTCCATAAATAAAGTAGTGAAAAACAACGAACTTTCTGAAAGTCAGCAGCTAAATCCTTTTGGCACCATCAAAAAAAACGGAGAATATTTACTGAATCTCGTCAATGAATTGCTGGATTTCAGGAAATTAGAACAGCAACAAATTAAGTTAAAAGTGGTTAAAGGTGATTGGGTTACTTTCAGTCAGGAAATATATTTGTCTTTCAAAGAATTCGCTTATCAAAAAGACATTAAGTTTCTATTTGAGTCCTCGAGCCCAACTATGACAATATGGTTCGACAAAAACCAAATGGAAAAAGTACTCTATAACTTGTTTTCTAATGCATTGAAATTTACAAAAGCAGGCGAAGCCATAAAACTTTCGATTACAGAAACCGATACCCAAGTAAAATTAGAATTGGTCGATGAAGGAATTGGAATTTCAAAAAAGCACCTTTCAAAAATATTTCATCGGTTTTATCAAGCCAGCGATTCTAATAATGTCAATAGAGCAGGATTTGGATTAGGATTGACCATTTCGAATGAAATTATAAAGCTACATCAAGGAGAAATTACTGTTAAAAGCAAAAAAGGTGCTGGCAGTACTTTCACAATTATATTAAAAAAAGGGAATTCTTTTTACAATGAAGCTGAAATTGGTGGAAGTGAAACCAATGATGAACTCGCTGAGAATTATTTTACCACTAAACCCAACAAAGATGCAGCTCTTGTACAAAATAATGATATTCTAACACTTGCTAAAGAGCAAACCTTACTTGTAGTTGAGGACAATATAGACATTTGCAACTATATAGTAGAACTTTTGTCGGATGAGTTTACGATTTTGCAGGCTTATAATGGTAAAGAAGGACTAGAAATTGCCCTAGATAAATCGCCAGATCTCATTATTAGCGATGTGATGATGCCAATAATGGACGGAATAGAATTGACCCATAATTTGAAATCTAATGTAAGTACAAGCCATATTCCAGTCATTCTCTTAACTGCTAGAGCTTCTTTCACTCACCAAATGGAGGGTTTTGAGACTGGTGCCGATGATTATATTACAAAACCTTTCAACGAGTCGCTTCTTCGTGCCAGAATCAAAAACATACTCAAAAACAGAAATTTATTACACGAAAAATTTCATTCAGAGGACATCAACGATGTGACTGAATTAGTTAAAAACAAAAAAGACCAAGAATTTCTGAAAAACTTAGGACAATTTATCGAAACAAACATTGATTCGGATAATCTTAGTGTCAATCTAGTAGCTCAAGAATTAGGAATGAGCCACTCCGTGCTTTATAAAAAACTGAAAACATTAACCGGTTTATCCCTTGTGGAATACATGCGCGATTATAGACTCAAAAAAGCCAAACAATTGCTCAAAACCAAACAATTTACGCTAAACGAAGTTTGCTATCAAGTAGGTTATTCTGACCGAAAATATTTCAGTAAGTTATTCAAAGAACGTTTTGGCAATCCTCCCACTTTTTATATGAAGGAAAAATAGAATTCCTTTATTTTGATTTTAATAAATCGAACCCAGATTTATTAATTAAATCAAAACAGTCCTAACACTATTATTTACAAGGCTTTTACGATAGTTCTATTGTAAAAAAACGATTTCGTACCCCTAAAAAAACGATTTCGTGCCCCTTTTATTCGTGACACCAAGTATAATTTTACAATTCAATTAAAGTGTTTTTTATCCAATGTGTGGATTAAAGAAAAATTAAAAACAAACTATACTGACCAACCAAATTAAATTTCAATTATGAATAAACCAATCAAAAGTATTCCGTCTTAAAACCAATTTAAAAAATCAAACTAGTACAATCCAAACCAAATATGAATACAAAATTAAAGCGAAAAAGAACTTTTAAAGTACAAAAGCGATCCTGTTCCTTAATTATTTTTTTAATACCTCTTCTGTTTTTTGGACAAAAAGGAACTGTTAAAGGAACCATAATTGATGAAACCACCAAGGCAACTATTCCGGGTGTAACGATAACAATTAAAAACAGTAACAATACTGTTATTTCAGATGTAAATGGGAATTACCAAATAAAAGCAGATGTCGGTGATATTGCAACATTCTCCTTTTTGGGATATGCAACAGTCGAGAAAAAAATTTCCGGAAGTATCTTGAATGTATCCCTGCAAGAAGTTACTAAAACACTAAATGAAGTTGTAGTAATTGGATACGGATCGACCAAGAAAAAAGATCTAACAGGTTCAGTAGCGCAAGTGAGTTCTAAGGATTTTCACAAAGCGCCAGTAACCAATGTTGAAGGATTAATTGCCAATAAAGTTCCCGGAGTGCAAATAACACCAAGAAGTGGTAAACCCGGAGCAGGAAGTTCCATAATAATCCGTGGTGGATCTTCATTAAACGCCAGTAATGATCCTTTATATGTTGTAGATGGCGTTCCTCTTGAAGGTTCGAATGGCGGACCTGGAGTCCTTAGCCAGTTGAATCCTAATGATATTGAAAGTTTTACAATCTTGAAAGATGCTTCAGCAGCGGCTATTTATGGGTCGAGAGCGTCGAATGGTGTAATTATTATCACCACGAAAAAAGGAAGTTTAAAAGAAACTCAAATTGATTTCTCGTCCTCAACAAGAGTGACCAGTATTATGGAGCAAGCTCCAGTATTGTCCGCGGATCAATACAGAAATCTTGTTAACACATTAACAACTAATGGAACTCCGCCAAAAACCCCAGCAGGTACAGCAACCACGAATTGGCAAGATGAAATTTATCAAATCGCAGTAGCGTCAGAAAGCAATTTAAGTATGAGTGGTGCTATAAAATCATTGCCATACCGCGTTTCTGTCGGGTATCTTAATCAAGATGGAGTTTTAAGAACGGGTAATTACGAAAGATTCACAGCCTTATTAAATTTGAGTCCAAAATTTTTTGACAACCATTTGAAAGTAAATTTAAATTTAAAGGGTTCGTTTGAAGATGAACATATTGCCAACGAAGGTGCGCTGTGGAATGCACGAGCATTCGATCCTACACAACCGGTTCGTGTAGAAGACCAAACGTATGGAGGATACTTTCAATACACACAGTTCGCCAGCAATCCGGCATTGGCCATCATTAATCCGGTAAGTATGTTAGAGCAAGTAGAAAGTAGAAACGAAAACATTCGAAGCGTAGGGAATTTACAATTGGATTATTCAATGCATTTTTTACCAGATTTACACCTTAATATCAATGTCGGTTACGATATTTCTAAAGGAAAATACTTAAGTTCTGCAGCGGCAGACTATTTTCCTGCAAATCTTCAAGAGGGTTATATTTATTATGGTGATCCTTCTCGCGAAGTTCAGAATACTTTATTTGAATCGTATTTATTTTACAGCAAAGAAATAGCTGCGATAAAAAGTAGGTTCGATATTACGGCTGGTTATTCCTATAATGATTTCTTGACAACCAACTATTTTTATCCAACCTTCAGACCTGATGGTGTTAAACAACCCAATAGTGATCCTGTTTTTCCATTTGACAAGCCAAGTCATTCCATCATTTCTTTTTATGGCAGATTGAATTATGTATTTAACGAAAAATATTTGCTGACAGCATCTTTACGCCAAGATGGGTCTTCACGATTTTCAAAAGAAAACAGATGGGGTTTATTTCCCTCTGCGGCTTTTGCCTGGAAAATAAAAGAGGAAGGATTTCTTAAAAACACCAAGATGTTTTCTGATTTGAAGTTGCGATTGGGCTATGGTGTTACAGGACAACAAGATGGTATTGCAAATTATTATTACAGACCTAGTTATTTTTTCGGTAATACTGACGAGCAGTACACTTTTGGGAACACCAGTTATTTAACCGTTAATCCCGGTGCTTATAATCTAAATCTTAAATGGGAAGAGACTGCGTCATCGAATATTGGACTGGATTTTGGCTTTTTAAAAAATCGGATTACTGCAAGTGTAGATGTCTATCTCAAAGAGACCAAAGATTTATTAAATAATACCCGAGTTCCGTTAGGCTTTAATAATAGTAATGAATTGTTTCTAAACATTGGTAAATTGGAAAATAGAGGAGTAGAATTTGCATTAAAAGCTATTCCGATAAAAACCGACACTATGAATTGGGATCTAAACTTTAATTTTACCTATAACGAAAATAAAATTACACACCTTAATGATGTTTCCGATGATGGAATCGGACTCTTTAGCGATGCTACTTTAGTCAATACAGTTGGTTATCCGCGAAACACTTTTTATTTATATCATCAAGTATATGGCACAAACGGAATGCCAATTGAGGGACAAATGCTTGACGTAAATAATGATGGCTTGCTCAATGCTAGTGATAGATATATTACAAATAAATCAACCGCTCCACGATATCTAATGGGTTTCAGTACTAATTTCCAATACAAAAAATGGAATTTAAGTACTGCATTCCACGCTAATTTAGATCATTATTTGTTTTTTCAGCCTTATAACAATACCATTACAATCACGGAATTTCAGACCTCGCAAAACCTTAGCACTTTGTATTACGAAACTCTTTTTAGTCGTAATGATCCAGCACAAGGATACAGTGATTTCTATTTACAAAATGCTTCTTTCTTGAAAATGGATAATATCAGCATTGGTTACGATTTTGGTAAAGTATTGGCTAATAATAAAGTGGGAATGAACCTTAATTTTTCAGTACAAAATGTATTTATCATTACCAATTATCAAGGTCTTGATCCTGAAGCGATGACAACTAATGGCAATGAAAATCCGTATCCTGTTCCCCGTATTTTTTCACTGGGCTTAAATCTTAATTTTTAATTCAATATCAAAAAAAAATAATATGGCAACTTTAAAAAAATTAAATAGTAATTGGATTCTTATAGGAATGTTACTTTTTGTTACAACGGTTAGTTTCAATTCTTGTACCAATGATTTAGAGAAAACCCCATTAAATGAAGAAACTGCCGATGTTCACTTTACAACTGTAACTGCTTATAAACAAAGCTTAGCTGGTGCCTATTCGCGAATGGCTTACAGTACTTTCTTAAGATATTATTGGAGTATGCAAGAATATTCTACTGATATGGCAGTGAGCACTTGGAATGATGGTGGCGATGGTATTTATCACGAACTGGCTTGGAGTGCTGATTCTCCAGCAATCGCAAATGTTTATACTTCAGCGCTTACGATGATTACACTGTGTAATGATTTTGTCAATCAATCCTCAGACGAGGTGTTAGCCAAAAGAGGATTTTCTGGAGCTGATGCTGCCGAAATCAAAAAGTTTCAGGCCGAAGCCCGATATTTAAGAGCATATTGCTATTGGATTTTGATGGATTGCTACGGAAATCCTCCATTTCCAACCGAAAAAACATTGGCAAAATCCTATCCAACCCAGATTAAGCGTGCCGATTTGTTTAAATATATTGAAACCGAATTAAAGGAAATAGATCCATTATTAGCAGATTCTAAAACCAATGAATTAGGAAGACCAGATAAAGCAGCTGCTTGGGCATTACTATCTAGAATGTATTTGAATGCCAAAGTATATACTGGAGAAGATCGTTATACTGACGCAATCACGTATTGCAATAAAATTATTAATTCAGCATATACATTAGAATCTAATTATGCTTGGCTAATGCTAGGTGATAACTATTTGAATACAAATGAATTTATTTTTACCATTAAATATGATAATACCAATAAAACTTGGAGCAGCACCAATTTTCTAGCCTTAGGTCCAGCAGGCGTTCCTGCCTCGTTAAATGGTATGTCAGGAAGCTGGAGCGCATTTAGATTTACACAGCAAATCCCTGCGCTTTTTCCATCAGTAACTCCCGCTATTGACAAACGTGCTTTGTTTTATACTACAGGACAAACTTTAGAGGTCAATAAAGTGACCACAAGTACCGATGGTTATTCTGCTTACAAATACAGAAACGTAAAGCGTGATGGAACACCAATTACACAAAACAATTCTTTTGGAAATTTGTCCGATATTGATTTTCCTGTATTTCGTTTGGCTGAAATTTATCTGACTTATGCTGAATCAGTTTTAAGAGGAGGAACTGGAGGTAGCAATGCTACAGCTCTAGCCTACATCAATAAAATAAGAGGTCGTGCTTACGCCAATAATCCTTCAAGCACTAGCGGTAATATTTCGGCTTCTGCGCTTACACTAGATTTTATTTTAGATGAAAGAGGACGAGAATTGTATTGGGAAACTCATCGTAGAACCGATTTGGTTCGCTATAACAAACTAACGACAGCCACTTATTTGTGGGCTTGGAAAGGTGCCGTGAAAGCTGGAACAGCAGTAGATGCAAAATTCAATTTATTCCCTATTCCAACATCCGATTTATTGGTAAATCCGAATTTAAAACAAATTGATGGTTTTTAAATTAGTTGAAAACCAAAATAAAAAAATAGATAAATATGAAAAAGTTTTTTAAAATAATATTCGCCATCGTGCTGATTATAGTATCCGCTACTTCTTGTACCGATGACACTTTGCAATCTGTAGCAGAAGCACCAGCGGAGGGTAAATTTTTATTGAGCAATAGTACGAGCGAAATTGTACTTGATCAAAAAAATGCAGACAAAAATATTGCGGTTACCTTAAATTGGGACAATAAATCTTGGTACGGCATTGATACTCCAATGACTTATACCATTCAAATGGATAAGAGTGATGGTGACTTTGTAAGTCCTGAGGAAGTTGCTATTGCAACGGGTAATAATTTATCATTGACACACGCTGATCTAAATGCTAAGGCATTTGCGCTAAAATTAGCACCAGGTGTGGCTTCAAAAATAAAAGTGCGATTAAAAGCCAACTTGAAATATGGTGCTTTGCCTATTTATTCGAACGTAAGTACATTGACAATAACACCTTACAGTACGCTTATTCTCAAATATCCAATGCCTTCGGAACTCTATCTTCAAGGAGATGCTGTACCATCAAACTGGGGAACTCCTGTTACCGACGTACAAAAAATGACTCAGATAGACGACCATCGTTTTGGGCTTATTGTAACCTTAACAGGAGGGAAAAATTTTGCTGTGATTAGTGCTGCTTCAACTTGGTCAGATCCTGCTTATGTAACAATGGAGGCCAATGCTAATCCTCAAAGTAGCGGCACTTTTGAACCTAGAGGTTCTGCAACAAATTGGGGTGGAACTCCAATAAAATCCCCAGCCGCTACAGGAGTTTATCAAGTAATTCTAGACTTTACCACTGGTATTTATACTGTAACTCCTGCGGTTTTAATGACTTCGCCAGCAGAGCTATATGTTATAGGTGATGCTACTACTAATGGATGGAATGCTCCGGGTACTGCTCAAAAATTTACCAAAGTGGACAACAACACTTTTACCCTAACTACAACACTCAAAGCAGGAAAATTTGCTTTTATCAATGCGAATTCAACTTGGTCAACTCCGGCTTATTTGGGGAAAACAGATTCTGAACCATCACTTGCAGGTAATTTAACTTTAAATCAAGCTCCTGATTTTGCAGGAACGAGTATAACTGCACCTAATCCTGGAAATTATACCATCACGGTGAATTTTAAATCAGGAACTTATGTTTTAAAACCTTAAAATATTTAGAACCAAATAGATTTAATAGACGCAAGATTTTCAATAGAATATTTGCATTTAAACGGAATTGAAAACTCCGCTTAGGATAATAATATAAATTAATTAAATACATACATAAAAAATGTTTGCAAAATACCGCATAATAAAAATCATAGGACTTCTTACTTTGTTTTTACAATTTAGTTGTTCAATGGAAAACCCAATTCCAACGCCAACTACCTATATACCGAAACCCAGTGATGTGTTTTATAAAGGAACTTATATGGCTTATGTAGCCCATCAGGAAACAAATGGAGGCGTAGTTTTCAAAGAAAATGGGGTTCCAAAAGATGCCTTTAAAAGCATAGCAGATCACGGCGGAAACATCGCCCGGCTACGAATTGATAATCCTCCCTATAAAAGCAGTTATACTAATGGTTATGCAGATGTTGACTTTGGATCGCCCGAAAAGGTAAAAATACAAATGCAAAGAGCTAAAAATGCAGGCTTAAAAACTTTGTTAACTTTTGGATACCAATCTATGGCATTAGAAGATGCTCAAAGATTAAACGATTATGTGGCTCCTTTAGCTTGGCAGAGTATAGCAAATGATGTTGAAAAGTTGAAGGAAGCAGTTTATGCGCATACCACTACCGTACTAGAGGATTATATCAAAGCGGGCTTAATTCCAGAAATTGTTGCTATTGGGAATGAAACCAACGAAAGATTTTTGGAGCCGAACATTAAAGAAAGTGATTTACCAGCGTATAGTGTAGTTCGCACAGTCAAATTGTTGAACGCTGGTACAAAAGCAGTACGGGATTTAAACAAAAAATACGGATTAAACATCAAAATTGCCTGTCATATTTTTGATGCGGCTAGTTTAAAATTTTGGTTAAAATCGCACATCCGAAATGGGTTAGACTTTGATATTATGGCGCTATCACATTATCACGCTTGGCATTCTTTGGGAGATTTTAAGAACTGGACGGATGTAGTTGGTTTTGTAAAGACTACCTACAACAAAGAATTTCTAATTATGGAAACCGCACAATTATTTAGAACTGGTGGCAATGATGCACACGTTGATATTCTGGGTGTCGAAAATATTCCTGCTGGATATGTTAATCCGCCAACGACAAATACTCAAAAAAAATACATGAAGGATTTTGGGCAAGAATTATACGATGCCGGTGGTATAGGCATAATTTATTGGGGCGGAGAATGGGTTGGTTCTACAACATTGATTTTTCCTGATCAATATAGAGCTGGTTCCTCTTGGGAAAACAAAGCCTTTTGGGATTTCAATTACAACCTCCATGATGGTGTCAATTGGATGAATGAAATTATTGTAAAATAAACTTTTTAATGAATCTAAAAAAAATTAATACAGTAGGAATGACTTGTTTTATTCCTGTGTATTAAACCAATAAAACAAATACAAATCACTAACAATTAAAAACAAATAACCATGAAAAAACAATTACTTTTTTTACTTCTATGTGCTACCAGTTCCTTTAATGGATGGGCACAATCTGTTACAATTACATCTGTACTAACCACTTCTGTTGCTGTTGGCAATGTTCTCAAAGTAGATTATAAATATACGGTTGCTGCCGATAGTTATATTTTTTGTGGAATAAATTTATTAAATGACTGGACTTATATTTCTTATGTTGCCGGTGAAGGATTAAACCTTGCTGTTGCAGGAACGGATGTTACAGGTTCATTTAATATCACCATACCTAGTGGTACTACTCCAACGGCCAATTTAACGGGATTACAAAATTATAAAATAAGCATCGAAATGAAATCGCTTCCAACTTTTACTTGGATAGCCGGCGATTATCCAGCTACACAATTAAATTTCACCTCAACATTGGGTGTTGACAAAAAGAATTTAGTAAATGGATTATCTATATATCCAAATCCTGTTTCCGATATTTTAAAAATTGCCAATGCCAATAATTTGACCTATGCTTCCTTCAGTATTGTTGATGTTTTAGGTAAGACTGTTGTTCAATACAAAGCATTGAATAATGATGCTATCGATGTGTCTAATTTGAATTCAGGTGTTTACATTTTGTCCGTGAGTTCAGAAGGTGAAGCAAAACAATTTAAATTCCAAAAAAAATAATAAACCTTCCGTTACTAATGGCATACTTTGTTATTAGTAACGGACAGTATTATAATTCTAAAACAAATGTAAAACCAATTTTTACCTACTTTTATAAATAAATATGAAGAAAGCAACAGCACAATTTCGATTCGTTTTAGTGACTGTAATCACATTGCTCCTTGTTTCTTGTAGTGGAGCACAAACAACCGAGCCAACTCCAGAGCCATTACCATCAACATTTGCTTTTTCTAAAGGAGCTGATGTGGGTTGGTTGCCCCAAATGGAAGCCACAGGATATAAATTTTATGATGTTGACGGTACGCAAAAAGATTGTTTGCAACTGCTAAAAAATAGGGGAATGAATACCATTCGGCTTCGGGTTTGGGTAAATCCATCCAATGATAAAGCCAGTGGACATTGCAGTCCAGCCGAAACTGTCGTGATGGCGGTTCGTGCCCAAAAAATGGGAATGCGCATTATGATTGACTTTCATTATAGTGACACTTGGGCTGATCCTGCAAAACAAGCCAAACCTGCTGCTTGGGCAAATCACTCATTCGCAGAGTTGCAAAATGATGTTTACAAACACACTTTTGATGTTTTGACAGCATTAAAAACGGCTGGAGTAACTCCAGAATGGGTGCAGGTTGGCAATGAGATTCCCGGCGGAATGTTATGGCCGGAAGGGAAATCTTCAAATTTCAGTCAACTCGCACAATTATTAAATAAAGGATATGAAGCAACAAAAGCGGTAAATTCAAACATCAAAGTTATTGTTCACGTTGACGAAGGAAATAATAATGCCAAATTCAGATGGTTTTTTGATAATGCCAAAGCCAATAATGTAAATTATGACATCATTGGACTTTCATATTACCCGTATTGGATAAAAAGTGATTATACGACTACGATTCTTGATTTGGAAAACAATCTAAAAGATATGGTCTCTAGATATGGCAAAGAGGTTATGGTCGTTGAAGTTGGCGGTGATTACACCTTAGTTCAAAACACCAAAGAGATGTTGACAGCCGTTATAAATGCAGTAAAATCAGTTCCGAACAACAAAGGACTTGGCGTGATTTATTGGGAACCAGAAGGTGAAAAAAATTGGAGTGGTTATCAATTAAACGCTTGGCAATCTGACGGAAAACCTTCGCCTGCTCTTGACGCTTTTAAAAATTAATTACAACTATAATGAAATTCATTTTAAGAAATATACTTTTTTTACTGCTCCTTTTTTCTATTGGAAAAACAATGGCACAAACCAGAACCAAAATTAATTTCGGTTCAGACTGGGAGTTTAAAAGAGAAGAAACAAATACAAGTTGGAAGAAAATTACCATTCCGCATACGGCTAGAATTGAAAATTTAGTGGTCGTAAAGCAGTTTCAAGGAACGTGCTGGTATCAAAAAAAGTTCACCGTTACCCATTCAAAAAACAAGAAAGTCTTTCTTTATTTTGAAGGCGTGATGCAAGAAGCCGATGTGTGGATTAACGACCAGAAAGTAACCAATCACAAAGGCGGTTATTTGCCTTTCACGGTTGATGTCACTCCTTTTCTAAAATCAAAAGGAAACATAATTAAAGTAAAAGTCAACAACGAAGACAATCCGGAATTTCTACCTGGAAAACCATTAAAGGACTTGGATTTCAATTATTATGGGGGAATTTATAGAAATGTATATCTCATAACAACTGATAAATTATACATTACAAATCCAGTAGCAGCCAATAAAAAAGCCAGTGGAGGAATTTATGTAAATTTTAATACTGTCAACAAGGACATAGCTTCAGGAACAGTTCAGGTGCATTTAAAAAACGAATTTGCGGTGGAAAAGAAAGTGAATTTGAAATTTATTTTGACTGATAATGAAAGCAAAAAAATCGAATTCAAGTCAGAGATATTTACCATAAATGCCAAATCTGACCAAGCAATCACTCAAAATATTGTAGTGAACAACCTAAAATTATGGTCGATTTCAAAACCCAACTTATACAATTTAGAAGTTCAAGTCATTGAAAACAACAAAGTCATTGATACGTATTCAGAAAAAATTGGCGTCAGAAAATCCGAAATCAAAGAAGATGGTTATTATCTTAACGACGAAAAATTGTATATTACGGGAACAAACCAGCATCAGGAATATCCGTATTTAGGCTATGCTATTTCGGACGAAGCCCAATATCGCGATGCAGTTAAAATAAAAAATGCAGGATTCGATTTGGTTCGAATGTCACATTATCCGCACGCCGAAGCTTTCTTAAACGCTTGTGACGAATTGGGAATTTTGGTAATGAATAGTTTAACGGGTTGGCAGTTTTTTGGCAACGAAACCTTTCAGAAAAACGCACTTCAAGACATTCGGGAAATGGTCAGAAGAGATCGAAATCATCCCAGCATTATTTTTTGGGAAGCCTCTCTAAACGAAACTCAAATGAGCGAAAGCTTTATGCAAGAAGCAGCAAAAACATTGAAAGAGGAGATACCATTTGCAAATAATTACTCCGCTTGTTGGATTGACAATGCAAATTATGATTTGTTTATTCCAGCAAGGCAACACTCAAAAGCACCCGATTATTGGACCAAATACAATAAAGGAAACCGTAAAATTTTTATTGCAGAATATGGCGATTGGGAATATTATGCTCAAAATGCCGGATTCAATCAAACTCAATTTGCCAATTTAAAAGTAGACGAAAGAACATCGAGACAATTGCGTGCTCACGGCGAAAAACGATTGTTGCAACAAGCTTTTAATTTTCAGGAAGCAGCAAATTCCAATAGAAAAGGTGTACAGACCATTGGCGAAGCAAATTGGGTAATGTTTGATTACAATCGTGGTTATAGCCCAGATTTAGAGAGTTCAGGAATAAGTGATATTTTTAGAATCCCAAAGTTTTCGTATTCATTTTACCAAAGTCAACGTGATGCAAGTATGGTTTTAAACACAAAATTGGTGTCTGGTCCAAAAGTAAAAATCGCCAATTATTGGACAGCAAATTCTCCTTTAAACGTTACTGTTTACAGTAATTGCGATGCTGTAGCTTTGTACTTGAACGATGTTTTGGTAGCCAAACAAAAACCATTAATCAATCAAAACAGCGATAAACTAAACCACCCACCATACATTTTTAATTTAGATAAATTTGTGCCGGGAACATTACGAGCTGAGGGATTTATCAACGATGAAAAAGTAGTTTCAAGCGTTGTTATAACTCCCGAAAAGCCAACTAAAATTGAATTGACTTATGACATTTCGTCCAAGCCAATAAATCCTGATTTTCCGGATATGGTTTTTGTTTATGCCAAAATTACAGATGCAAACGGAACCATAATCCCAACAGCAACTAATGAAGTAACTTTCGCTTTAACAAATGAAAACGCTGAATTAATAGGGGAAAATCCCGTGAAAGCAGAAGCCGGAATTGCTACAATTATTCTTAAAACTACTCATTTCAAAAAACCAATAACGATAGTAGCAACTAATGAAAATTTAAAAAACGGAATAGTAGAAATTAATTCATCCCTTAAAATCACAAATTGAAATCAATATTTTTTTCTGCTTTAGCATTTATAAGTTTAAATTCTTGCTGCTCTCAAACAGATAGTATTAAAAACATACCTAAGGATACCAACTCACTTTATCCTTCACCAGATGTGATAATACCCTATCATACGGAATGGACAAAAACACATTATATCAAAAGGATTTCAGAATTTAAAGCCAATCCTTTGCAATTGGGAGATATTGTATTTGTTGGAAATAGTCTTACCGAGCAAGGCGAGAATTGGGGGCAACGATTTATGAACTCAAAGGTTAAGAATAGAGGGATTGCTGGTGATGTTACTGCAGGTGTAATAAATAGATTAGCAGAAATTTATTATTATAAACCGAAGAAAGTGTTTTTAAAAATTGGCATTAATGATTTATTTCATGACGAATTAACCCCTGAATACGTAGCAAAAAATATTAAATCAATTGTGGAAAAAATTCATTTAGAATCTCCTGATACAAAAATATATGTTCAAACTATTTTGCCAACATCTAATAATACGGCTTTGAAAAATAAAATTGCAGCCACTAATACAATAATAAAAAACAGCCCACAATCTAATTATTGTCAAGTTATTGATCTTCACGCTATTTTTGCTGACACAAATGATTTAATGATAAGCAGTTATACTGTTGATGGAGTACATTTGTCTAAATCAGGATATATACTTTGGCAAAATTTCATTAAGGAATATGTTACTAATTGATGCTTTAATAATTGCTTAACCTTTCGCAAGTAATTCAATACGTTTATTTTATGATTAAGTCTAATTTATTAAGAGCCAAAAGACAGAGAAAAAAGTTTAACAAATAATTAGTTTTCTTAGTGAACTTTGCACATTCTTAGTGTCTTAGGGGTTAAACAACCATCAAATTACAGCCTCGAATGTCGCTGTTATCAAAACGTCCCAATACTTCGAAAGAATTATTGGGATTTTTTTTGCCTAAATCTTGTGTGGCGATAAAAGAACAGGAATTACTATTGGCCAAATCAATCACGTTGATTCCGCCAGATTTTCCGTCTTGTACATAAGTCAAAGCATCTTCTGTTTCACGAATCATAACTTGCATCCACGAAGGAAATTCAAATACTCCGTTTCCTAACGAATACGCTTGCGACAATAATTCGGTCATGCCGTATTCAGAATGTATTACAGAGACTCCAAAACCTTGGCAAAGTTGTTCGTGTAATTCTTCGCGAATCATTTCTTTTCGCTTGCCTTTCATTCCACCAGTTTCCATGACAATAGTGTTTTGCAATTGAAATTTCTGGCTTTGGATTAAATCCAACAAAGCATAAGTAACACCAATCAGAATCACGTTTTGACCTTCAGTATCTAACCTGATTAATTTTTCGATTAGTTCCTCGTGGTTGTGAAGATAAAATCCGCTTTCGGGATTATTGGACCTATGTATTAAATCTTCGACCATATAAATCAAAGACGAACCTTCTCTTTCTAGATATGATGGAAGCAAAGCTAAAACTACATAATCCTGGATATTGCCATAGAATTGAGAGAAGCCTTTTCGATAACTTTCTTCGTATAACGAAACATCAGTTACAAAATGCTGACTAGTTGCCAATCCTGTTGTTCCACTGCTGGTAAAGATTTCTTGAACTGCGTGTGTATTGGAAACTACTTTATGGCTTTTAAAAAATTGAATGGGCAAAAACGGAATTTGCTCCAATGATTTTACCTTTTGAACATCGGTTTTCAATAAATCACAAAATTCTCTATAGACCAAGTTGTTTTCGTATTGAAAACGAAAAATTTTGAGGGCTATTTTTTCAAATTGCTTTTGGTTTGAAATTGAAAATATGTCGGGAATAGATTGCAAGAATTATTTTTTGTAAAGGTAAAATATTTAACAATCCTTTCAGGGTTTCACACCCTGAAAGGGTTAAAAAAAGCCCTAACTTTCATTAGAGCTTTTAAAATAATATGTAAAATTAATTATTCAATAATTAATTTTCTTGTAGCCGTTTTTTCGTCTTCGGTTACTTTTACGATGTAAACGCCTCTTTTAAGGTTCGCAACATTTATAACGTTATTAGAAGTTTTAGTATTAACAACTTGTTTGCCTAATACATCAAATATAGCTACAGCTTTTGCTTGGTTGCTATTTGAAGTAATGTATAAGTTACCATTTGTTACTGGGTTTGGATACATGTTTAATCCAGCAATTGCGTTTTGTTTCACTGCAAGTACTGGATTTGCCTTAAATACAAAATTATCAATTGAATATATTCCGTCTGTCCCAACATCATTAGCATCGTCCCATCTTATCCATAAAGTGGCACCATTTGCCCATGACAATGAAAAGTTAGCTGAAATTGCTGTTTGATTTGCTGCTAAATTCCCTACAACTGCGGCAGAAGCTGTGGTGGCAATTAATTTTTCTACTAAATCTAAAGCTGTAATTGGTGTCCATGTTCCATCTACTAAACTGGTTGCGTTGGTGCTGTATGAAAATGGCACTTTTTCGACAAGCGTATTGTCACTTTGTGTTCTCCACTGTTTCATTACTGCAGCAATCGATACTGTTGTAACTGCAACTCCCGTATTATTCACAAATGAAGCCCCAAAAGAAGGAGCAGTTGTTCCCGATCCTAATGTTCCAAAAGACCTATCGCCATCAGCTGTAACTCCTGTATTGTATACATTCCCTGAATTTGCTGTTCCGTCAGTAACCGCCATTGTTAATGCAGCCCCAACTGTTCCTGAACCTGCATTTCTAATAGCTGTCCATCCTGAAAGGAACGCTGTACCAGTTGCTGTCATGCCATCAAAGTTTTGATTGTGTGGCGTATCAACTGCGGTAATACTAATTTGCCCAAACGACAAAGTAGTCAATAAAATAAAAGATAAAGTGTAAAGTTTTTTCATAATTTGAATTGAATTTTGTTTTTGTTGTAAAGGTAATGATTGAATTTTAAATAAAAATGCGATGCAGTATCAATAAATTATTAATAAAAATCTAGTAGTAATCTATCTTACGATTAGTTTTCTAGTGGCAGAAGCTCCGCCTTCATTAATTTTGATAATATAAACACCTGGAGTTAGATTAGAAATATTGAGTTCTTTTGAACTAATCAATGTTTGAAGCACTTTTTTACCTAGAACATCAAAAATAATAATTTCTTTATCTAAATCATTTTTTGATGTAACATACACCTTACCATTACTCACAGGGTTTGGATACAAGTTTAAACCTTCTATAACAGTGGTTTCTTGTAGTTTAGGTTGTTGCTTTGTTTCTTGAGCTGAAGCGCTCATCGTAAAGAAAACCCCCAATAAAGTGGCAATATAAAAGTAATTTTTTAACATCAATTCGATTTGGTTAGGTAAATATATAAAAAAACTTTCAAATAGTATACCAAATTGTTATAAAATGCGTTATCGCACGTTATTTATAAAAAAATTAACAAAAAAACCTGTTCGGTTAAGGAACAGGTTTTTAAGTATTTAAACTTACTCTTTATCAGAATATGCTATGCTAATTACTTGATTAAGCTAACTCCATCAACTATTGCCCATGCTCCAGGAGTTAAAACAGCTCCAGTTGTTGTGGTACTTGTAGTGTAGTTTCCTACAGGAAAAACTACAGTAAATACACTTCCGTTTGCAGCAAATTGAGAAGTTCCATCATTGATTTTTACGTTCAATAATTTTATTTTTCCACCTGTAACTTGGTTTGTATTTGTTCCAGCATCTTGAATTCTAACAGCAGTAGCATTCACAGTTGTGTAACCTGAAATTAATACATTAGAGTATTCACCATTACCTTCTTTTTTGAATTGAATTGCATCATATTCTGCTGCAGAAGATCCGCCTTCTGTTGCAGTTCCTGCCGCTCTTGTCAGAGTGATATTAGATACTTTTGGTCCAAAAGCATTGTTTACAGATTTAGCTTCTACTTCCATACCATAATTTCCGGTTCCGGTTTGGTAAGCATACCAATTTGTATTATCTGCACCTCTCCATCCATCTTGCCAGTCAAACGAGTCATCAAAGTTTCCGAAAGAAATTAAATTTTTTGCACTTACTGTTCCTCCATAAAATTCGAATCCGTCATCAGCTCCTTTGTAGGCTACTAAATATTCTAAAACTGTCCCACTTCCTACTGAGTAGAAAGAGAATGCATTTAATTCACTAGTATTATCAGTAAGTTTTTTACCCGCATATTCTACACGTACATATCGTAATGATCCACTATTGTCAGTTGCATTTGCACCACCGTAAGTGATGTTGTTACCGTCTTCGGATGTTGCAGTTGTTCCGCTATTTGAACCTACAATAGGTGCATCGCCTACAATTACAATTCCACCCCATGATCCTGGTGTTTTTGAGGTTTCTGTTAAAACTACTGGTAAAGCAGCGGTTCCGTTTAAAAATAATTTGCCTCCTTTTTCAACCAATATTGCATCTGCAGTTCCATCTCCAACGGTTGCAGTAATTACTGAACCAGCTTCGATAGTTAATGAACCACCGCTTTTGATTTTTACGGTTCCTTGAATGGTGTAATTTCCTAAAGGATATATTTTTGCTGTTGTAATTTCCCCTGTTATTTCTCCAGTAGGAATTGGCTGTGTAGTTATCACTTCATCATCAGATGAACAACTTCCTAAAATTAAAGCTAATACGGATAAGCTTAATACTAATTTTTTCATTTTTGTTTTGTTAGGTTTATTTTGAGCAAATTTATATCCAATGGGTATAAAACATGTTAACTCACTATTATAATACTATTACTATAGTTTTAATTGTATGTTAATTTTATATTATGAAGTTAACATTGATTTACTTTGATTTGTGAACAAAAAAAAAGACTGTCGTTTGTGTGACAGTCTTCTTTTTTAAAAAATTTATTAAAAGGTATAAGAAAAATTCAAAGAAAATCCTCGACCTCTTTTGTAGCTTTCTAAGGTTAGCGAACTTTCGTTTATAGCAAACCTACTTTCGTTCCCTAACTCCATTTTGTATGTTGTATTGAGGATGTTGTCAACAGCAAATTTCACATCAATATTTTTAGTTAGTTTACTGGACCAAATAAAATCTAATTTATGAAATGGTTGCTCGTAAATATGATCGATGCCTGCTGAACCTACAGCAAATATTCTTGGACCATAAACTCCATAAACTAATGTCATTGAGTTTTTCATGGTTTCATTAAACTCAAAATCATATTTTATATCTGAATTTATAATCCATTCAGATGCACCTTGAAGTTTTCTGCTTGATTCATTTTCTAGTGATGATCCTCCAAAGGCTACTTTAACATCTGTTTTCATCAACGAAGCATTCAATCCAAAAGCAAATTTTGATAATACAGGCGTTAATCTTTCTAGTTGTAATAAGAATTCAAATTCTGCTCCAAATAAAGTTGCTTCTTTAGAGTTTTGAAACGATGTTAATTGTCCACTTCCGCCGGCACCAGCTATAAAAACTCTCTCGATAGGATTTTGAAGTTGTTTTCCAAATAGACCTATTGCAATAATTTCTTTGTTATTTGGGAACAATTCATATTTAATATCGATGTTATAGTTTTCGCTATTTTTTAAATTTGGATTTCCTAATATAGATTTACCGTCAGGACTAATATATTGTATAGGCAACAACTCCATAGTTACGGGTCTTGTAATTGTTTTTGATCCGTTAAAACGCAGGTTACTTTTTTCAGTCAACTCATATTTAGCATTTATAGAAGGTAATAGGTCTAGTTTTTCTTCTTTAATTTTTTGGTATGGACCATTAATGATTTGACCAATAGTTCTAAAGTTGATTACACGATTTGAATTTTCTGCTCTAACACCACCATTGATTTCTAATTTATCGCCTATGTTGTAAAATAAATTTACATACCCAGCATTCACTAATTGGTTTAGTTTCACTTTATAATCAGAATTAGACTCTTCTTTCACAGCTATTATCCCATTAGAAATATCATCAACTATAAATTGATTGATTGTGTTTAATGGAGCGGTGTAGTTCTTGTTAGTTGTCCGTGTCCCAGAAAAAATTCTGTATACAGAACTTAAATCATTCTGAAAAACATTGTATCCTACCGATAAACGGTTTGATTTTCCGTTTTCTAATTCTTTAAATTTAAAATTATACTCAGCTAATCCAGAGAAATAGTAATTTCCTTTGATGTCTAAATATTGTCTGTTCAAATGGTTTCCTCCGTAGGAAGTATTGATTTGGGTTTCACTAACTTTTTCACCAATAATAAATTTTCTATCAGGTTGTTCGTATGTAGTTTTTACAAATGAATAACCTGTTTTTAAAGTATGTTTTTCATCTTCGGTAATTTTTAAATTCCCAAAAAACTGCATATTCAAATAATTAGATTGATCAAATTGATTGGTTCTAATTAAGATGTTTGGGTTGCTAGATTGATTGTTTGTATACCCTAATTGATCTTGAATTTCACTATCAGTTGATCGTAAATAAAAGGTGTTAAATCCAACATCAAATCGTTTTGCTTTATAATTAAGCCCAATTAATGCTGATGATGAAGTTTGGTAACTGTAGCTTTCTTTGTTTAGATTATTGTCATAATCTCCAGCTCCTAAAATAAAGGTTCTGTCAACTCCTCTTCTAATCACATATTTATTATCGGCATTTAGAGATAAAACATAGTTTAACTTTGCCTCGTTTTTTAAATTAAATTTTTCTGCGTGCAAAAAACCAAAACTTGTATTCAACGGACTTGAAGTTTGATCCACATTCCAAGTGTTGTCTTTGTAAGTGCTGTTGTATTGATCAGGGGTTAGTTTTTTACCAGTTGGAACACTTCCAAATGCACTGCTTAATTGTCTGTCGTTTCCATTCATTCCAAAAAAGCCTTGCGCATTATTTGCGTCACTATGAATTAGAAAATCAGAACCATTATTACCAGTTGTATATCCTGCCCCAACATTTACTTTAGTAATGCTTTTGGACTGAACGGTCTCAATATTTACTGTTGCACCAGCAAAATCTCCAGAAATATTAGGGTTAAATGTTTTGTAAACATTCAAAACGCCTACAATATCAGTAGGAAATAAGTCTAAAGGTATAATTTTGGTAAATGGGCTGTTTGAAGGTGCTTGTAAATCATTGATTAATAAGTTATTATAACGGTCTTCTAAACCTCTTACAAATAATCCTCTCGATTCTACTTTTGAGATTCCTGTAATTTTAGTAAGTCCTTCTTCAACATCGCTTACACCTTTGCGGGACAATTCTTGTGCTCCAATGCTTTGTTTAAAAACCACTGCTTTTTTTTGATCTAATAAAAGCGCTGTCTCTTTTTCTCTGCTTGCTGTACTTTTTACAACAACGTCATCCAGTTTATAACTTCCAGATCCAATAGCCTGATTGATTGTTATAGTTTCATTTTCCTTAACAATTACGGGTACTTCTATGCTTTCATAGCCTACAAAGCTAAATTGTATTA
This sequence comes from Flavobacterium sp., assembly GCF_031409475.1. Lineage (GTDB taxonomy): Bacteria > Bacteroidota > Bacteroidia > Flavobacteriales > Flavobacteriaceae > Flavobacterium. The sequence goes on from NZ_JANNXH010000040.1 coordinate 20,754, forward strand.
TATAATCTCCAGGAACAATAACAATAATATATTTTCCGTCGATATCTGTATTTACACCAATTTTAGTGCCTTTAACCAAAACATTTGCAAAAGGTAATGCTTGATTGTTGTTGTTAATATCTGTCAAAGTACCATTAATTGTTCCTTTGTTTTGCGAGAATCCTATTGTAAATATAAATAGTGTAAAAATTATAAATTTTAATTTCATTTTATCTTTTGTTTTATGGCGCAAAATTAAAATGACAATGTAAATTTGAAGTTACTTTAATATTATTATTATATTTTATTACCATTATGCCAATGTTAAGAAATCAAATTAAAGTTAAGTCTATTGTTTTTTTTTTGAGTAGCATACATAATGAGTACATTTACCAATCTATTTATTTAATTTAAAGAGAAATTCATTAAATTTGAATAGGTTTTAATACATTTTGTTATTTTTATGAAAAAAAGAAGCACCAAGATTCTATTAGTAGACGATGAACCAGATATTTTAGAAATTGTTGGATACAATTTAACCCAAGAAGGATATCAGATTTTTACAGCAAGTAACGGAAGAGAAGCGGTTGCAAAAGCCAAAAAAGAGTTGCCAGATCTTATTATAATGGATGTTATGATGCCTGAAATGGATGGCATGGAAGCATGTGAAAATATTCGTAAAATCCCAGAATTAAATAATGTTATCATTGCTTTCTTAACCGCTCGAAGTGAAGATTACTCCCAAGTAGCTGGTTTCGATGCTGGTGCTGATGATTACATAACAAAGCCTATTAAGCCAAAATTATTAGTTAGCAAAGTTAAAGCATTGCTAAGACGATTAAAGGAACAAGAAAAAAACAGCGAAACTCTTAATGTGGGTGGTATTGAAATCAATCGTGAAGAATATAAAATAATAAAGGATAATGTAGTAATTGCTTTGCCAAGAAAAGAGTTTGAACTGTTCTATTTATTAGCATCAAAGCCCGGTAAAGTATTCAAACGGGATGAAATTTTAGACAAAGTTTGGGGTAATGAAGTTGTAGTTGGAGGGAGAACAATAGATGTTCACATCAGGAAACTTCGAGAAAAAATTGGCGATGATTTCTTTAAAACCATAAAAGGTGTTGGGTATAAATTTGAAGTATAATTTTTTGTATTAAATTAGCAAGAATTATTTATACCTAAAAAATGAAAGTTAATTTCAAAAAAACCTATAATTTTGCCATAATATCTTCGCTATATATTAGTCTTTTTGCCACTTTTTTTGCAATGATATTGGTCAAAGAGATGTTCAAATATTCCTTTTCAAGTTTACTCTACTTTGGAATTATCTTTATTATTATAATTTACATTTTTTCTTTCCTGGTGATTCAATATCGCGTGGAACGTTTTATTTATCGTAGAGTAAAAAAAATCTACGACGATATATCTTTGTTAGAATCCAGTACTTTTATCACACAGCCTATAACCACAGATATGGAGGCGTTGACAAGAGAGGTAAAAAAGTTTGCTACCGACAAAAAACTTGAAATAGAAATGCTTAAGATTCGAGAAGAATATCGAAGAGAATTTCTAGGAAATGTTTCTCATGAATTAAAAACTCCATTATTTACCGTGCAAGGTTATTTATCTACACTTATTGACGGCGCAATGGAAGACAAAGTCATTCGAAAAAAATATCTAAAACGTGCCGAAAAAGGAGTAGAACGATTGATCTATATTGTCGAAGATTTAGATATGATTACCAAACTTGAAGTAGGTGATTTGAATCTAGAATTTTCTGAATTTGATATCGTCGATCTCATTCAGAATGTATTTGATTTATTAGAAATGAAAGCCGACAAGAAGAGGATAAAATTGGCTTTCGAAAATCATAACATAAAACCCATCTTTGTAAAAGGGGATAAAGATAAAATCCAGCAAGTAGTAGAAAATTTAATTGTAAATTCGATAAAATACGGAAAAGAAGGCGGCTTGACTGAAGTAAGTGTAGTTAATTTGACCAAGAAAAAAGTATTAATTCGAATAAGCGATAACGGTGAAGGAATCGAGAAACAAAATATTCCTAGACTCTTTGAACGTTTTTATCGTGTAGACAAAAGTGGTTCTCGTTCCGAAGGTGGTTCTGGATTAGGACTTGCAATCGTGAAGCATATTATCGAAGCCCACAAAGATAAAATATATGTGGAGAGCGAATTTGGTTTAGGATCCGAATTTTCGTTCACATTAGAAAAAGTAAAATTAAACATCTCTTAATATTATCAAATTCTACCACCGTCTCTTTACACTTCTTTTGCACCACTATCCTTTTTTGCAAAACCCTTTTTGTTTATTAAACAGCTCATAATTGCGCACCATTTATGGGCAAAACAAGTTTTTTTTGTCTGATTTTATTTGAGTTAAGGCGTTCAATATTCGATAATAAGAGCTTAATCTAGTTATGAAGACCTTTTATTATTGTAAAATTATTGTAAAATAACTCAAAAAATAAAGATTGAATAATATTGAATTAACACAATCTTAACGTTAAGATTTTATTTTTGCAAATAAATAAAATCCATTTTACAATGAATAAGTTTAAATTTAGAATTGCAGCTCTCTTAGCAATGATAATAATAATTTGTTTTTCGTTTACTACTGTAACTAGAATAACGATTAAAGGCTCAGATACTATGGTAATTTTATCAAAGCAATGGGCCGAAGCTTATATGAAAAAACAGCCGGGAACGATTATTCAGGTCACTGGAGGTGGATCAGGAGTTGGATTTGCAGCATTAATCAATGGTTCCACCGATATTGCAAACTCAAGCCGACTAGTAAAACCTGTAGAATCAGAAAAAATAAAATTAAAATACAACAAAAACACTATCGAGATTGCTTGCGCTAAAGATGGTTTGTCTGTTTTTTTGAACAAAGCAAACAGTGTTTCGGAACTTTCTGTTCAACAAATTGGCAAAATCTTCTCTGGTGAAATAACCAACTGGAAACAAGTAGGAGGAGATGATGTTAAAATTCAATTGTATGGTAGAGAAAGTAGTTCAGGAACTTTTGAGTTTTTTAAAGAGCATGTGGTTAAAACAGATTTTTCCCCAACTTGCAAAACATTTCCGGTAACTGCTGCAATTGTAAATGCTGTCAAGAAAGACAAATATGGTATAGGTTATGGCGGTGCAGCTTATGCAAAAGATGTAAAGGATTGTAAAGTAAAAAAAGATGCCAAGAGCAAAGGTGTTTTACCATCGGCAGCAACTATAAAAAATAAATCCTATCCTATTTCAAGATATTTATATATGTATTTGAAATCGAAGCCAACTGGTGAAACAAAAGCATTTATAGATTGGATACTGAGCCCAGAGGGTCAATTAATGATAGAAACCGTTGGTTATTATTCATTAAAATAGCACTCCTTTTACAAACAATTTTTATTTTTCAAAAACTTCAAATAATGTCGGCCAATCTATAGCATTATTTAATTGAGGCAAGCCTTTATATTTATTAATATCGAAGATGTTTTTTATCTTAAAATCATCTTGAGTTGAATAGGGTGCGATAGCTTCTTCTTCTAATTTTTGTGCTAAATATTCCTGTTCGTATTGACCCGGTGTAGGTATAAAATACGCTTTTTTCTGTAATTTAACCAAGTCCATAATTGTGGTATAACCGGAGCGACATAAAACTAATTCACTTTCATTAAATGCTTGTTCAAGTTGTCTGGTATTCATAAAATTATAAAAAGTAACATTTTGTATTTGTTCCTTTTTTTGCTCTTTTTCCACGATCCCTTTTATAAAAATAATTTTCCCGTCAAATTGGGAGCTTTCATTTTTTAATTTTTCTTCTAATATACCTCTTTGTGGTTCAGGACCAGAAAGAATAATCATCAAGTCGTATTGTTTAGGAATTTCATTTTTAGTCATTCTACTCAATGGACCAATGTATTTTATTTTGAAATGGGCATCGTTTATATGTCCTAATATACCGGTTAAATTGGGTGTCCCTTCAAAATCTGGAACCCAACATTCAGAATGTTTTTTTATAATATACTGGTGTAATTTGCTGGTAATCCAGGTTGTGTTTCCTGTCAATACGCTTAATTGATGTGTTATAAATACCGAAGGCACTTTTTTATTAAAAACCCCCAATCGATTATCAGAAATGATGCCGTCGATTGCATATTTTTTTATCCATTCTTTAACAACTATTTTTTCATGTAAAATGGCTTCAATCATTCGTGGGCAATTTTGTAATAATTTCCATTTAAAATTTTTGCCATTCTTGGCATATTCTATTTGATAGGAAGGCAATTCGAGAGTTTGTAAATAAGGAAATTCTTTTCTCAACAACTCCAGTGCAATTCCATCTGTAGCTATTATTGGGATATAATTATTTTCTTGTAAGGCTTTAATGACTGGAATACATCGAGTTGCATGACCTAATCCCCAATTAAGTGGAGCGACCAAAATAGTTTTATTTTCAGAATTAATATTCATTGTTTATTTTGAAAGTTACACAATCAACCGTCTGAGTATATTTATTTAATATTATCAAACTATTAAATCGGAGTAAAAAAAAACTGTCCAAAACTTTATTTCTGGACAGTTTAAATTTTTTATATCAAGAACTTTTAATCTTGAATGTAGGTTTTATTTCCGTTTTTATTGATGTAATATTTTCCACCTCTTGGACCAGTATATACTTTTTTGCCATTATATTGTCCTGTAACTTTGTCTGGTGTTTTTGGGGCTTTTTCGTTTGACTCTCTAACTTTTGTTGCTTTTTTTTCTATTTTTTTACTTTCATCTTTGATTGTTGCATCGACTTTGTTTGCTTTGGCTTTAGCTTTTCCGGCAGTAGATTTTTCAATTCCGTTAGCAGACATAGAATTTTCTGCTTCTTTTTTAGCGGCGTTTGTAGCTTTTCTTTTTTCGTTTGCGGCTTGTTTTTTTGCCTCTTTTAGAGCATCAGCTTCTGCTTTTGCGGCAGCTTCTTTTTTAGCAGCAATTGTAGCTTTCCTTTTTGCATTTGTAGCTTCTTGTTTTGCTTCTTTTGCGTTTTCGACTTCTTTTTTAGCAGCATTTGTAGCTTTTCGTTTTTCGTTTGCCGCTTGTTTTTTTGCTTCTTTTTCAGCGTCGGATTTAGCTGCAACAGCTTTTTCGATTTTTGCTTTAGTTTTTTTCTTTGTAGTAGTTTCTTGAGCGTAAAAGCTAGTTGAAAATACAATAAGGAAACTCAACAACAATAATTTTTTCATAATAAATTGATTTTTAAAGTTTAAAGAATAAAGTTAATAAATTTAAATTTGTAAAATTCTGTTTTGCAACAATAATGCCAAAATTTTTAGAAATAAGCTCTCAATTGAACATTTCCAGTGTGAATGGTTTGGTTCGATTCGCTTTTTCGCCCCTGATAATTCAGGTTTATATCAAGAAATTGAGTTAGATTTTTTTGTAGAAGCAATCTCCAAGTAAAATTTTGTCCAGTTTGTAACCCTTCGAGCATTTGAAAACCAACCGAAGAGAATTCGTTTCCCTTGAATTTATTTTGGTAAAAAGAAATTTCTCCATTTACGGTCAAGCTCTTTGTGTTTGCATAAGTAAAAGATGTGCCAAACCTGTTTTGCATCAAGGTTTCGAAATTTCCAATTTGGTTTTCCTTGTTTTGCAATTCATAAAATAAATCCCAACTGGTGTTTTTTGAAAACAGGTAGCTTATTTTTGGGGCTAATAGGTACCCTTTAATATCAAAATTCTTTTCTGGGAAATTTTCAGAACTTATTGTGGTTTGAATCGTTTTTGTAAAAAAACCAAACAGCCAACTTTTTTTGTATAAATGCGCATATTGAAATTGATGCGAACTGTTTTTTGCTTCTTGCGAACCTATTGAAAGAAGGTTTTTTGTTTGATTTTGAATGTAAGTATAAGTCATAGCATGGTTTTGTTTGCCTCTATTGTAGAACAAACTATTTCTAAAACTGGAGTATAAACCAAGCACATTTTCGCTCGAATTACTAAAAGGATTTAAGTCGAAATTAGCTCCTTCGTTTTTTATTTTTCTATCAATTACAAACGAAGCTTGGTTGTAAAAATAAGACAGTGTTTTTTTAAATCCTTTTTCGTTTTGCCATTGATTTGGGTTTAAAGTAACGGATTGTGAAAATTTATTTTGATGCGTTTTTATATAAACTCGGTTGGGCAAAAACACTCTTATATATTTTGCTTGATCTATAAAAGGAGCAACTTCAAACTCTTGTAATTCTTGAATTCCATTATTATTATAGTCGTTCCAAGTGTAAACACCTTGCCCTTGAGAAACTTCAAGATAGGTAAATTCTTGTTGCGGTAAAGATCCAGAATTGGTTTCAAAAACTGTTGTAGATTGAATTAATTGATTGTAAAACCGATCGTTATAAATTATTCTGGAGTTTAGCGAAGGTTCGTTTTTTCTTGAATCCGCAACAAAATTTAAAACTCTATAATTAGCATAAAGAGTTAAATCGCTTTTTTTTGTTTGAATTAGTTTTGATTTCAAAACAAAGGTTTGAGAAGTGTTTTTGCGTTCTAAAACACTCCCGATATTTTGTGATTGCAAACTGTCATTTACTCTTTTTAAATATCCTAATTCTACAAAAACTTTAGTGCTGTCTCCACGACCCGTAAAAAAGCCAAATTCTGAAAATCGCTGACTCAATGCCGAAAACTGATTTGTTGTTTTATTTTTTTCCTGGTTGTCTTCAAGTCGTAGGCTTGTTCCAATCCAGTTTTTTTTATAATGATATCGTATTTGAGATTGATTTCTAATAAATTTAGATGTTGCTGTTGTTGCATCGCTTTTCAAAAAACTGCCTTGATTTTGAATAGTCCAATTTTTCAGCTTCAATAAACCATTCAAAACATGTCGATTTCCTGAAAAACTATCTGTAAAATCTAACTTTTCAAATTCATAAACTACATTTCCTTTATTTGGCAAAGCAAATTGTAATCCGGATACTAAATAGCTTTGGTTGCCAAACAAGGTTGTTCCTATATTCCAATCACGGTCAAATTCTATGGTATAAAGTCGTTCAATTGTACTGAAATTTTGCTGTACAAATTGATAATTCGCAAAAGCATCAACATGCCATTTTTTTGAAAACAACCGTTGTTTTGTGTTTATTTTAGTTGCCAACCCTTTATTATTATTGTCGGACAAAGCAGAAAATAAATTTTTGTCGTTGTTGCTTAATGCAATTTCTACAGCAACAGCGGTTCTTTCTTTCGAATTATATTTACCGACAAAAGTGGCTACTTGAATTTTTGTTGGGGAAACTAATTGAACAATGGGTTCGTAATTACCTTGTGCGATAGCATTAATGGGTTCAATATATTCATAAATTCTGCCAATTGTAGCAGCGTTTTTTAAAATATAGTTTCCTTTATTATTACCTACTAAACTAAACCGTACATTAAATAATTCGTCCTGAGGATTATTCGAATATTCAAAAAATTCGATTGCACCCGATAGTCTTTTTTTATATAAAACCTTATTTTCAGAATAGGAATCAGCATATGCCGATGGTGCAACCATCAAATCAGGATTGTCTCCAGCATTTGCTAGAATTTGTACTTGTTCTGTGGAGAGACTTTGCTGTAAGGGTTGGTTTTTCAAATCTCCTTCGGAATATAAATAACCTCCAAAACTCCATTTTTTATTTTCGTGAGTTCCGCCTGCATACGTTACAAACCGAGTGTAATTTCGATCAGAATATTGATACTCAATGGCAATTCTCATCTCGGAAGTGATGGTAAAAAGTGGTGTAAATACAATTTCTCCTGCATTATAATCTATGGTATAATCATTATTTTCACCACGTTTTAGAAGAATTCCATTAACATAAACTCGTTCTGAACCCGAAATTACAAGCACATACAACTCCCCGTTTTGTCCTTTTAATTTATACGGACCTTGATTTCCTTCTTGTCCTACAAAATTGCTTTTGGCATATTGTCCTCGAACTAATGCAGCCGATGCAAAAATATTGGTTTTATTTTCGTCGGTTCCGAAATCAAAATTTGCCGCAATACCTTGTACTTTTTTATTAAAATTCAAGAATTGGGTTTTCTTGTTTTCAAGAAAAACATCACCGGCTCGAATGTTCCATTTATTGCTAAACAGTTCCATAAAAATATTGTCAAATTGATCTAACTTTTGAGAATATCCTCCATCTTGCAAAGGGATGTTGCTGTCCTGTAGTGATGCTCTAAGACTGACTTTTTCCGAGAGTTTTCCGGTGATTTGTAAATCTAAATTCGAATTAAGAACTGTGTTTTGATTGTTGCCAATGGTTACGCCACGGGTAATACTTCCCGAAGTATTGAGTCCATCAAATGGAATATTTTGTTTTAACGAAGCGGTTTCGATTTTGTAAAGTTTATCTGAATTGATGTCAGTGCTAACCACTTTGCTGGCATCGTAAATTCGATACTCTTTCGTTAATTCTTCAGGGAGATTGAGGTAATTTACGGTTATAGAATCTGTAATTCCAGTGAAATTTTCCTTTAATATTAAGGTGCCTTTTATAAAATTTATTTTGTAGAATGTAGTATCAACAGTTTTGCCATTGGCGTCAAGCAATTTAAAAAAACTGGAGTTAATACTTACTTTTTCAAGGTGAATCGTGTCGCGAGTTACACTAATTTTTCTGGTTTTGTATAGCGAATTTGTTTCTTGAGCTTGAAGCCCAGAAATGAAGCTGACAACAATCCCAAAAAGCAATTTTTTAAACATAAATACTATAACTCGAATGTTTCAAAAGTAGTATTTATTATCGGTAAATTTTGGAGGGAAAAGTAAATAGTTAGAAACCTATCTAAAGTAATTAGAAGCCAAGTTGAAGCCGAGTAAACTTTAGTATTTTTTTGTAACTTTATAAAGAATTTAATTTTTTTGATTATGACACAACTTATTTTTAAAAATGATTTAGAACAAAATAAATTAGAAGCTTTACTCCAATTTTTAAAAACTTGGAATATTGATGCTGAATTAAAAACAAGCTCTCGTAAAACAGTAAAAAAACAAAGTAATTTTTCGCTGGCATCAGGTATTTGGAAAGATTATTCTCTAGACGCAAATGAACTTCGCAATAATGCTTGGAGCAGATAAATATGATACTTTGCGACACAAATATTTTTATAGAAATTTATAGAGGGAACGAAACCATTATTGAGATTTTTAAGAATATTGGTCAACAAAACGTAGCTATTTCTGATGTAAGTTCTGCCGAATTGCTTTTTGGGGCTAGAAATAAAAAAGAACTACAAGCCATTCGAAATGATATTGATAACCCGTTGGGTGTAATTCGTTTTTTTTACCACATAGAAACATAGATTTTGTGAATTTTAAAAGGCGTTTCACTTATTTTAAGAAAATCATAGCTATCTGAACCCATGAAGTGGGCTATCTAACTCTTTTTTTCTATGTTTC
>NZ_JANNXH010000041.1:0-27356 GCF_031409475.1 Flavobacterium sp.
TGTGATTTTTGCTCTTACCTTGCTGGAGTAAAGTTTCAATTACAATCCTCTCTTTATAGGATAATCTTTTGTGTATTTTTTTCATAATTCAACAAAGATAAAATTTATCATTTGTTGCGTTAGGTTTTTGAATTCTCCTACAAGTTTTATAATGTTTGCTAACGTCTTGTGGCTTGCAGAAGTTGGGGATTTGATTAGCCTAAACTTTCAGTAAATCACTGACCACAAAAGTACAAAACAATGTGTAAAGTCAAGACCAAAACCCCAATTTTTGCAAACCGCTGTTGTGCGTAGTTTTTTATTTTTTTTCTACAAATTTCCATTCATTATTTATCTTTTTTATCAAAAGTGCTCCGTTATATCCGCTAGACATTCCACTCTCGAAACCTACTAAATATTCTATTACAACAATTCCATTTTCTTTTTTCTGATCAAAACAAACACGTGAAAATTTTAAAATTTTATACTCTTCGTCTGCATAAACTTTGATTTGTGATTTTCTAAATTGTTCGTAAGGCTTTATTAGTTTTATTTTGGATTTATCAATTTCAGCATATTTTAATTTTCCAAACATTTGTGAATTTCTAATTTCATAGAATTTAATTGAATCTCCAATACTAAAATTATTATCCTTAAACATCCACTCATTATCCTCTTCAATTTGTGAAATTGGCATTAATGCGTCGGAAATGTATACTTTAATATTCATAGTATCAATATTAGGTTTTATCACAATATCTTCATTACTAAATTTCGGTGGATTCAAAATTTTATCTAAATCTTTTCTCTTTAGATAATCATTTGTAATATCTTCGATTGCTTTTAATTCTTCTGATTCGTAAGAAGAATTTTTACAACTTGCAAATAAGATAAAAGTTAGAATAATTAAAATTATATTTTTCATATTAGGATTTCTATTTTTTTTGGCAAAATTACGCACAACTTCCAGATAGTCCTGCCAAAATCATCATTATCATCTTAAATTTTGGTGGCTTGGTCTGATAACTGTCAGTTTTATTGCTTTTCAAATATATAAATATTTTATTACAAATCATCAAATGGAATTTGACTTTTGTGTTTACAAAAGTGAAAAATAAACTACAAATAAATTTTTTCGTCCTGACAACGTTTCAAAATATAGCGTTTTAAATTCGAAATGGTTTCTTGATAATTGGGCGCATCATACCCAAATCGTTCGTGTTCTGTTTGTTCTTTATCAATAGCAGTACAGCCTTTGACGACTTCTTTGAGCATGTCGAGCATGGCCAATTCTTTATTGTTTGTTTTTTGAAATTTGAACTCCACGATTTCATCTTGCAATTGCTCGCAATAGTCCAAAAGTTGTACTACTTCGGGTTCGTCCAAAAGTGATGGATTGGTTTTGAAAATTTCTCGGGTGGATTTCATAAAGTTAGCTTTTATTAAAATCTTTTGTGATGAATTTTATAAAGGTATTGATAAGGTTAAAAAGAAATCGGAATTGCATACGTTGTTTTTATTGGCATTCCTTTCCAGTAGGCTGGCCTATATACTTTGGGCATTTTTTTAATTATTCTATCCAATTCGTTGGAGTATTTTGGGTTGGTGTTCATTGCGTTTATTCTTGACAATGTTCCGTCAACATTGATTTGAACAATGCAAATCAATCGGATACCGTTGTTGATATCGTTTTGAGTAATCAATGAAGTATCAAAATTTTTAACGATTTGATTGGTAATTTTTTCTTGAAAACAAAATTTTAAATCCTCTGGCGAAGATGATTTTTCACATCTTTGATCAAAATAAGATTCAGAAAAGATATCAGGATTTTCATTGCAATGAATTACAATTTTTTTATTATGTTCTACTGTAAAAATGGTATAATAATAGGTTTCTAGAACGTTTTGGGATTTAATATTCAATTTCTCAAAAGGAAATTTTTTAAAAACCTCGACAAGCTTTTCATTTATTTCTTGTTTTTTGGCATTACTTTTTATATTTAACATTTTAACATTTTTATCCAAAGAAAAACTAATGTTTATTATGGGCTTATCATTGGGTAAAATGTAGTTGCTAATTTCCTGTTCCTTAATAAATTTCTTAAAGTGTAGTGCCAATTCAGAGTTAGGATTTAATGTTGTGTCTTTTGATTTAATTGTACTTTCTATATAATTTTCATTTGCAGAATTTATTTCTAAATCTACAAATTCTTTAATATATAATCTGGTAGGATTCCCGTTGCGAGTAGGTGGAGTTTTAGCTTTAGGAAAAAATGCTATTATTCTATTGGTTTCGACTGTTAAGCTATCTGATGCAGTTTTCCACTTCACTTTTTCAACTGTTCCGCTTTCGGTTACCATAAATTCTGGTTTTAATAGTAATCTACCGAGTATTTTTTTCTTTTTTATTAAGTCAGTCGATATGTTTTTTCCAAAGTGTTCTTCCAGAAGCGCATTGAGGCAAGATCTATTTTCGGAAAAAGTACTGCTAGATTCGCAACCTTCAAAAACAGGAAAACGATCATAAATGATGTCCGAACTACAATTTACAATCATTTTATTGCCTTCGCGTGAAAGTATTTGCAGTATATAATTATTCAGAGGACTTTTTTCTGGGATATTTATATTTTTTAAATCATAAGTTTCAAAAGCTTTTTTGATAACAAAGTTCAATTCTGAATAAGGCGAACTCACCTCTAAGTCAATCACACTATTATTTTTGTCAAGTTTAAAACTAAGAACTACAGCACTATTTTTTCTTAATGTGTCTTTAAATTTATAGTTTTCAAGTAAAGCGTAATCAATATTTCGTTTAAAATATCTTGACAAATCGTTTGTTGTACTGGGTTTGGCATAATATTCAAACTCTTCGAATTTGTCTCTAAATGATTTTGGTTCTGTTTGCGAAAAGCCAATGCTGAAGTGGAAGAATAAAATTATTAAAAGGAGGTTTTTCATAGAAGTTAAATTGTACTATTTAAGCCTCAAATGTATGAAATCACTTTTTAAAACTGTAATAAAAGGTATTCGTTTTAAATTTCAATTAAGTTTTATTAATGTTTTTAAGGTAACATACATTTTTAAAACAAAAAAAAAACTTCCCGTTTCAGAGAAGTTTTTGTTAATTATCTTATTCATTCAGTACTGAATACTATCCCGAAGCTTCGGGACTGACCGCTGACCACTACTTTTAAACATCATCATAATTTACAAAAATTTCTGCGGATGTGGGATGTGCTTGACAAGTGAGAATCAACCCTTCGGCAATTTCGTTATCAGTAAGAATGGAGTTTTTTTTCATCACTGCAGTTCCAGATGTAATTCGAGCCAGACAACTGCTACAAATGCCGCCTTGGCAAGAATACGGCGCATCAATTCCTTGTTTTAGTGCAGCTTCAAGAACAGTTTGTTTTTGCGACATTTCGAAAGTAGTTTCTTCATCATCCACAAGCACCGTGATTTTAGTATGTCCTTCGTGTGATTTTTCAACGGAAGGATTTGAATCGTTTGTGGTTGGTGTTGAAAACAATTCGAATTTTATGTTTTTTTCAGCAACGTTTTTGCCAATCAAAACCGCCGATACAAGATTTATCATTTCTTCTGGACCACACAAAAAGTATTTATCAAATTCTGTTTCTTTGTGTTTGTTGTTTAAAACATAGTTCACGGTTGATTTTTCTATTCGGCCAAATAAGGAATCATCGGTTTGGGCTTGACTAAAGGTATAATGCACAAAAAGGCGACCGGTATATTTTGACTGCAACCCATGTAATTCGTGGTAAAAAATAGTTTCTTCGGGCGATTTATTGCCATAAACTAATACAAATGTACTTTTTGGTTCACTTTTTAAAACTGATTTTAAAATAGCCATTACTGGTGTAATTCCGCTTCCGGCCACAAAGGCAGCATAGTTTTTCTGGCGATCAATTTGAGGCTCAAAAACAAACCTTCCCTCTGGATTTCCTACTTCAAGGACATCGCCGGCTTTTAGTTTTGAATTTGCAAATTGTGAAAATTCGCCTCCTTTTACGGCTTTAACTGCAATTCGTAATTCGCCACTTTCTGGTGAGGAACAAATTGAATAGGCACGACGAATTTCATTCCCGTCAAGGGTTAATTTTAAGTTTAGATATTGACCTGCAACGAAAGTATAATTTGGTTTTAATTCAGAAGGCACATTAAAAAGTATCGAAACCGCAGCTGCGGTTTCGCGTTTTACTTCTTTTATAATAAGTTTAAGAAATGAAGACATGTTATTGTTTTTTTACAAAAGTAATAAAACTATTTAGTTCCTAAAACTATAAAAGTATTTCAATTTAGAGGTTGTTTTTTTGTGTAACATTTCCTTACATTTATCGACTAATAGAAAATCAAACAAAAAAATTATGATTAAAAAATTTCTCTACCTGGAATGGAAAGCTTTTTTTCGCTCGGCTTCCTTTGCAACGAACTTGGCACTAAAAATTTTAATGGGTTTTTTAATTCTCTATTTTACCGTGGTTTTTCTTGCTCTTGGAGTTGGAGCTTTTTATATTCTCAAGAAAATGAATTTTGATCCGCTGTTAACTATAAATAAGTTCTTGATTTATTATTTTTTAATGGATTTAATTATTCGGCTCTTGCTCCAAGCTATTCCAGTGATGAATATTCGTCCATTGTTGACTTTGCCTTTTAAGAAACCCACTATTGTACACTTTGCATTAGGGAAAACAATGTTGTCTTTTTTTAATTTATTACACGCGTTTTTCTTGCTTCCTTTTAGTATTGTTTTGCTCTATGAAGGATATGATGTTGTGTCTGTTTTGCTTTGGTGTAGCGCGCTTTTTTCCTTGGTTTACATCAATAATTTTTTGAATATTTTGTTGAATAACAAAGACAATTTATTTGTAATTTTTATTGGCATTGTGTTGATTCTAGCAGGTTGTCAATACTACAAGGTTTTTGATATTACAAACTACACGCTTCCGTTTTTTCAAGCATTATTTCATACTAAATGGGTTTTTCTTGTACCTGTTTTAGCCTTTGTTGGATTGTATTATTGGACCTTTAAATTTTTTAAAAACGATTTGTATCTAGACGCTGGATTGGCAACCAAAAAAGATATTGCAAAAACAGAAAACTTGACTTGGCTGAACCAGTTTGGCACTTTAGGCACGTTCTTAAAAAACGACATCAAATTAATCAAAAGAAACAAGAGGTCGCGAACTACAGTGATCATGAGTCTGTTGTTTTTGTTTTACGGATTGATTTTTTTTAATAGTAATTCGAATCAACCCGAAGTAATGCGCATTTTTGCAGGAATATTTGTAACGGGAGGATTTTTATTCACTTTTGGTCAATTTGTCCCTAGTTGGGACAGTTCGTATTATCAATTGATGATGACACAAAACATTCCGTATCGTGGTTATTTAAGTTCTAAATGGTGGCTGGTTGTTATTGGAACAGCGGTTTCAACAATTTTAGCCTCGTTCTATTTGTATTTTGGCTGGCAAGTCTATCTTACTATTTTAACCGCTGCAATTTATAACATTGGCGTCAACTCGCATTTAGTATTACTTAGTGGTGCTTATACAAAAACGCCTATTGATTTATCCATGTCCAAAGGCGCTTTTGGTGACAAAAAAGCCTTTAATGTAAATACAATGCTGCTTTCACTTCCCAAATTAGTGTTGCCATTGCTATTATACGGCTTAGGTTCTTATTTAATGAATGCTAATTTAGGTTTGGCTTTTGTAGCATTAGCCGGAATATTAGGATTTGCTTTTAGAGATAAAGTTTTCACGGTTATTGAAAAAATTTACAAGACCGAAAAATATAAAACCATCGACGCTTACAAACAAAAATCGTAAAGACGTTGCATTGCAACGTCTCTACCAGAAATCAAAAAACCAAAAAATAAAAATGATACAAGTAAACACACTTTCAAAAACATACAACACGACAACGGTATTAAAAATAGATTCTCTCGAAATTCCAAAAGGACAAAGTTTTGGCCTAGTAGGAAATAATGGCGCTGGAAAAACCACTTTTTTCAGTTTATTATTAGATCTAATCCAACCCTCAACGGGGCACATTATTAACAATGAAGTTCAAGTAAATACCAGTGAAAACTGGAAACCTTTTACGGCATCTTTTCTGGACGAAAGTTTTCTAATTGGTTATCTCACACCCGAAGAATATTTTTATTTCATAGGTGATTTACGCGGTCAGAACAAAGCCGATGTGGATGCTTTATTGTCCAAACACGAAGAGTTTTTTAATGGAGAAATACTTAAAAACAAAAAATATTTACGCGATTTATCAAAAGGAAACCAAAAGAAAGTAGGAATCATAGCCACACTTATAGGCAATCCCGAAGTGGTAATTCTAGACGAGCCTTTTGCAAATTTAGATCCAACAACCGTGAGCAGATTAAAAAAAATCATCAAAGAACTTGCCGAAAACCCCGCTATTACTGTACTTGTTTCAAGTCATGATTTGCAACACACCGTTGAGGTTTGTAATAGAATTGTTGTTCTGAACAAAGGCGAAGTTGTAAAGGATATTCAAACCTCTACAGAAACTTTACAAGAGCTTGAAACGTTTTTTGCGGTTTAAATTTCGATATTTCAAAAAGAAACGTATTTTTACCAGTCATTATACTAAAATGCATTTTTAAAAGTTAAATGATAAAACGTCTACCATTGAAAACCAAGCTATTTAAACACCTATTTTTTATTGGATTTTTGCTTTTTTTGGTGGCATGTTCTACCAAGAAGAACAGTTTTATATCTAGAAACTCACATGCTTTAAGTACAAAAAACAACATATTATACAATGGGCAGATTGGATTAGACAAAGGAATCGAAGACATTAAATCAAACAGCAAAGACAATTTTTGGAAACAATTGCCCATAGAAAAAATGCAACTTCTAGAGGACACCAATACTGTTGCCAGAGCTAAAAACACCAATTTTGAACTTGCCGAAGCAAAAGCCACAAAAGCGATTCAAAAACACTCCATGAACATTGGCGGAAACGAAAAAAACAGCCAGATAGACGAAGCACATTTACTTCTAGGTAAAGCGCGATATTATGACCAGCGGTTTGTTCCAGCATTAGACGCATTCAATTATATTTTGTACAAATACTCCAATAGCGACAAGATAGATGAAGCTAAAATTTGGCGTGAAAAAACAAATATGCGTTTAGGAAACGATGCATTAGTTATAAAAAATATAACCAAAATGCTAGAAAACAAAAAAGTAAAAAAACAAGTTGTTGCCAATGCAAATGCATTATTATCAGAGGCTTTTTTGAATATTGAGGAAAAAGATAGCGCTATCGCAAAATTAAAAATCGCCGAAAAATACACCAAAGTAAATGCCGAAAAAGCCAGATATCGTTTTATTTTAGGGCAATTATACAAAGAACTAGGGATAAAAGATACCGCTTCAGATTATTTTCAATCAGTTATTGATATGAATCGAAAAGCAGATCGAGAACTTGTTATGCAAGCGTATGCAAAAAAAGCGCAATTGTTTGATTTTGAAAAAGGAGACACAACAGCATTTTTAAAAACATACAATAAATTAATTTTAGACAGAGAAAACAGACCGTTTTTAGATGTGATTTATCATCAAATGGGAGTTTTTTATGAAAATAACAACAACCAGAAATCAGCATTCACTACTTATAATCAGTCCTTAAAAAAACGCACGGTTGATCAATATTTAATTGCTTCTAATTATAGAAATATAGGTACTATTTATTTTAAAAATACAGATTATCAAAACGCAGCTAAATATTATGACAGCACACTGGTTAAACTCAATAAAAAAACCAGAGAATACATCCATATTCAAAAAGTTAGAAATGATTTAGACGAAGCAATCGCTTACGAATCAATAACCAGACGAAACGACAGCATAATAAATGTAGTAGCGTTATCAGAATCCGACAGGATTTTATATTACGAAAACTACATTGAAAAATTAAAAATATCAGACGAAACCAAGAAAATTGCTGCCGAAAAACAAGCCGCAATTCAAGCAAATATAGCAAGAAACAATTCTCCAGATTCGCCTGATGCTCCAGTATCTAATCAAGATTTAGGCAAACCTAAAAAAGCTACATTTGGACCACCAAAAGCAATTGGCACTCCAGATAAAGGGACAAGTGTTTTCTACTTTTATAACCCAACAACGCTAGCTTTTGGTAAATTAGAGTTTAAAAAAAACTGGGGAAATAGAGCTTCAAAAGGCAATTGGAGATTGTCCACAAATAAGAATAATACAGCCGTAAACGATTCTGTGGTTAGCGATGATTCAAAAGCAGATAAATTAGACGAAAATATAATAGTAGAAGAATACACAACTGCATTTTACTTAAAACAACTTCCACAGACAAAAGTAGAAATCGACAGTATTATAAAAGAGCGCAATTTTGTTAATTACCAACTCGGAATTATCTACAAAGAAAAATTCAAAGAATATAAGTTAGCCGCCAATAAATTAGAACAATTACTAAAACAAAATCCAGAAGAGAAACTCGTTTTGCCATCGCTATATAACCTTTACAAAATATACCAAATCATTGATGTCGACAAAGCAATAGTACTAAAAAATAGTATTTCTAAACAATATCCGGATTCTCGATATGCACAAATAATAAACAATGTAAATACAGGCGAAGCACAAGCAGATGAAACTCCCGAAAGTGCCTATAATAAATGTTATAAATTATATGAAGAGGAACAGTTTATAGATGTAATAAAAACATCGGACGAATTGATTAATCAATTCTCTGGAGATGAAATTGTTTCAAAATTCGAATTATTGAAAGCAAACACCATTGGAAAACTCAAAGGATTAGAAGCTTACAAACTCGCCATGCAATTTGTAGCAGACAACTATCCAAATAGCGAAGAAGGTAAAAAAGCCCTAGATGTTTTAAGTACTCAAATACCGTTATTGGAGCAAATTAATTTTACCGATAAAGAATCAAAAAACTGGAAAATCCTATATAAAGTAATAACTCTAGAGGTTAAAAACTCAAATAAGATAGAAGAAAAAATGGAAACTTTCTTAGCCAATGAAAAAAATAAATCGCTCTCCTATACTTGTGATTCTTACAACGAAAAAGAAAGTTTTATTGCAATTCATGGTATAAATTCAGAGGCTTATGCAAAATCAATAGCAAAATCATTTAAGGAAAACAACAAGTATAAAATAGAAGAATCAGCTATTTTAGTTTCTTCGGAAAACTACAAGGTGATCCAAATCAAGAAAAATCTAGAAACGTATTTGGCCCCTAAAAAACAATAATCATGTTTGATAATAAGCCAAAATCATATACAGATCTTCTAGGAAAAACCAACCGAATTGTTGAAGGAACGGTTATAAAAGGAGATGTTTTTTCACAAGCCGATTTTAGACTTGACGGCGAATTAATAGGAAACTTTCAATCAAAAGGTAAAATTGTTATTGGTCCAGCTGGAAGCGTAACGGGAGACATTGTTTGTAAAAATGCGGATATCGAAGGAAGATTCAACGGTAAAATTCAAGTTACTGAAATACTTAATTTAAAATCAAAAGCCAGTATTCACGGAGAAGTAATTTGCGGAAAATTATCAGTGGAACCAGGCGCAGAGTTTAGCGCATCTTGCGTAATGAAGCCCAACATTAAAATAGGAATTCTAAATGATGGACAACAAAGACCCGAAGAAACCCAACAATAGTAAATGGCTCGCCTTAATTAATATCCCAATTCAAATGGGCGTTATCATTTATATGTTTTCTTATTTAGGAAATTGGTTGGACGAAAAATACCAGAACTCAAACACTATTTATGTCAAAGTACTTACTTTAGTTGGTGTAGCCATAGCGTTTTATAACATCAACAGACAACTCAAAGACATCAATAAATAATAAAAATAATGAATCTCAAAAAACACAAACCATTACTTGAACTTTTAATACTTGCAATCGCTGTTTATGCAGTTCATAAATTGTTTTTTTATTTGAACAATGCAAATTCAAACTTTCAAAATTTTCACACAGCAATTGAGACGGTTTATGGGTTTTTTTTTATTTGTTCTGCCATTATACTTTTTATTTTAATCCAAGTCAAAGCCAAGAGTCCAGAAAACGTAGGTTTTGTTTTTTTAATACTTACCTGTATTAAAATGGGATTTGCTTATAACGTGTTAACACCAATATTACATAGTGGAAATTTAAATGTTGCGATAGAAAAAATCAACTTTTTTATAATTTTTGCATTATTTTTAACGATAGAAACGCTGTTAACAATAAGAATATTAAACAATAAGCAATAAAATACTTGCAATACCTAAATTTAGATATTTTTTTATTTTAAAGTATTAATATTTTAAGAAAAGATGTACCTTTGCACCCAATTTCAGAAAGTAAAAATCAAGATATTTAAAAGATATGGCGTTTTTAAAAAAACCAATTCGATTTATAATTGCAACTTTAATAGTTTGTCTTCCAATAATTGGGCTTGCAAATAATCCTATAAGCACAACTTCAGAACCAACAGAGAAACCTGTTGACGAAAAATCTGAAATCAAAAAACAAATCGACGAAGTAAAAGCGCATCACGTTCTTGACGGACATGATTTTACCCTTTATGAAGATGGTGGACATCCAGTTGGTTTTCCTTTACCCATAATTCTTTGGGACAACGGAGTACATTTTTTCTCTTCTTCAAAATTCAATCATGGTGAAACTGTTGCAGAAAGCAACGGGAATTTCTATAAATTACACCACGAAAAAATATACAAAACAGATGCTTCAGGAACTTTAACCGAAGACGAACATCATCATCCTACAAATGCACAACCCATCGATTTCTCTATCACAAAAGGAGTTTTGACCATTATGGTTGTTGCGCTATTAATGTTTTTATTGTTTACAAGTTTAGCAAAATCGTATGCGAAAAACGGCGGAGTTTCAGCCGGAGCAGGACGTTTTTTTGAGCCAATTGTCTTATATGTTCGAGACGAAATAGCCATTCCTAACATTGGCGAAAAGCATTATAAAAAATACATGAGTCATTTATTAACCGTGTTTTTCTTTATCTGGTTTTTAAATATGTTTGGATTAACGCCACTGGGAATTAATGTAACAGGAAATATTGCAATCACTTTTGGATTAGCAATAATTACCTTTTTTATTACAAATCTAACAGCAAATAAAAATTATTGGGGACACATTTTCTGGATGCCAGGCGTTCCAACACCCATGAAAATTATTTTAGCACCTATTGAATTAATGGGATTAATCATAAAACCATTTGCATTAATGATCCGTTTGTACGCAAACATGTTTGCCGGACACATTGTACTAATGAGTTTAATTGGCTTGATGTTTATTTTTAAAAGTTGGTTAGGTAGCAGTTTGTCGTTTGTGTTATCGTTTATGATTTCTATTATCGAAATTTTAGTAGCCTTATTACAAGCATACATATTTACAATATTGACAGCGTTATATTTTGGTTCTGCTGTTCAAGAGCATCATCACGAAGAAGAAGCTCATTAAAAGGGTTATAAGCTAAAAGTTAAGAGTTAATTATCGAGAAGTTTTTCAACATATAACTTTTAACCAATAACGCATAACCATAAAAGAAGAATGTTTAATTTTTAATACATATATTTATGAACATGCCAAGAATTATTGGAGCAGGATTAGTAGTTATCGGAGTTGGAATTGGTGTAGGTAGAATTGGTGGTTCAGCAATGGACGCTATTGCTCGTCAACCGGACTCTTATGGGAAAATCCAAACAGCTATGCTTATTGCAGCAGCTCTTGTTGAAGGTATCGGATTTGCAGCATTATTTGCTGTTTCTGAAAACTAGAAAAAACAAATTAGCTGCAACGGTTGGTTGCAGCTATTGTTTAAAAAAATTAAATTAAAAAGACTATAATTATATACACATTATGGATAAGTTAATAAATGATTTTTCGTTTGGGTTGTTTGTTTGGCATTCTATTATTTTCATAGGATTAATTCTTATGTTGAAAAAATTTGCGTGGAAACCAATTCTTGATGCAGTTAATGAAAGAGAAGAAGGAATAAAAAATGCTTTGCTTTCTGCCGAAAATGCTAGAAAAGAAATGCAAAATCTACAATCTGACAACCAACGTATTTTACAAGAAGCAAGATTAGAGCGTGACGCCATGCTAAAAGATGCTCGTGAAATGAAAGAGAAAATGATTGCCGATTCTAAAAATGAAGCACAAGCGCAAGGATTAAAAATGATTGAGCAAGCAAAAGCAGCTATCGAAAGCGAAAAAAATGCCGCTTTATCTGAATTAAAAGCTCATGTATCAAACTTGTCAATTGAAATTGCTGAAAAAATATTAAAAGACGAATTATCTAACAAAGACTCTCAAATAAAATTAGTAGAGAAAATGTTAGGCGATGCTAAATTAAACTAATATGGCCAGTACAAGAGCAGCAATTCGTTACGCAAAAGCAATTCTTGATATCGCAAATGATAAAGGAGTTACACAAGCTGTAAACAACGATATGACTTTAATTGCATCAACTATTGATAGTAATTTAGAGTTGAGTACTTTTATTCAAAATCCAACTACAAAAGTTGAAGTTAAAGAAAGTGCCTTGTTAGAAGTTTTCACGTCTACTAATGCAGTAACTAAAAGTTTATTCCACTTATTATTCGAAAACAAACGATTTGAAATTTTAGGCGAAATCGCTTTGGAATACAACAAACTGTTTGACGAAATGAATGGAGTTGAAGTGGCAAAAGTAACCACTGCGATTGCACTTGATGCCGCTTTAGAAGCTAAAGTTTTAGCTAAAATTGCAACATTTTCAAACAAGAAAATCACTATCGAAAACACCATAGATGCTTCAATTATTGGAGGATTTATATTAAGAATAGGCGACAAGCAGTACAATGCTTCCGTTGCTAATAGATTGCAAATATTAAAAAGAGAATTAAGTAACTAGTTATTTATAATAATTATGGCGGATATTAAACCTGCTGAAATTTCAGCAATATTAAAAAAACAAGTAGAAGGTTTTGAAACTGGAGCTACATTAGAAGAAGTAGGTTCAGTACTTCAAGTTGGAGATGGAATTGCACGTGTTTACGGGCTTTCTAACGTACAATACGGAGAACTTGTAGAATTCGAAAACGGTCTTGAAGGAATCGTGTTGAATTTAGAAGAAGACAATGTAGGTGTGGTACTTCTTGGACCATCAACAGGAATCAAAGAAGGTTCTACAGCAAAAAGAACACAACGTATTGCTTCTCTAAAAACAGGAGAAGGAATGGTAGGTCGTGTTGTAAATACACTAGGTTTCCCAATAGATGGTAAAGGACCAATCACGGGTGAATTATTTGAAATGCCATTAGAAAGAAAAGCTCCTGGAGTTATCTTCCGTCAACCCGTTACAGAACCGTTACAAACTGGTATCAAAGCAGTAGATGCAATGATTCCAGTAGGTCGTGGACAACGTGAGCTCGTTATTGGTGACCGTCAAACTGGTAAATCT
The DNA here is from genome assembly GCF_031409475.1 of Flavobacterium sp. Lineage (GTDB taxonomy): Bacteria > Bacteroidota > Bacteroidia > Flavobacteriales > Flavobacteriaceae > Flavobacterium. The sequence continues at coordinate 13,503 of NZ_JANNXH010000041.1, forward strand.
ACCGTTTGTTTGGATACCATTTTGAATCAAAAAGAATTTTATGATGCAGGAAAACCGGTTTTTTGTATCTATGTTGCCATTGGACAAAAAGCGTCAACTGTAGCAGGAATAGCAAAAATGTTGGAAGAAAAAGGCGCGATGGCTTACACAGTAATTGTAGCTGCTAATGCTTCTGATCCAGCGCCAATGCAAGTATATGCGCCAATGGCAGGAGCTGCAATTGGAGAATATTTTAGAGATTCAGGTCGACCAGCTTTGATTGTTTATGATGATTTATCAAAACAAGCTGTGGCGTATCGTGAGGTTTCTCTTTTATTAAGAAGACCACCGGGACGTGAAGCATATCCTGGAGACGTTTTTTACTTGCACTCTCGTTTATTAGAAAGAGCATGTAAAGTAATTGCCGATGACGGAATTGCAAAAGACATGAATGATTTACCAGATTCATTAAAAAGTATCGTAAAAGGTGGAGGTTCATTAACCGCTTTACCAATTATCGAAACTCAAGCTGGTGACGTTTCTGCATACATCCCAACCAACGTAATTTCGATTACTGATGGTCAGATATTCCTAGATGGAGATTTGTTTAATTCAGGTGTACGTCCAGCGATTAACGTAGGTATTTCGGTATCACGTGTGGGTGGAAATGCACAAATTAAATCAATGAAAAAAGTAGCAGGTACTTTAAAATTAGATCAAGCACAATACCGCGAATTAGAGGCGTTTGCAAAATTTGGTTCTGATTTAGATGCAGTTACTTTAAATGTAATTGAAAAAGGGAAAAGAAATGTGGAGATTTTGAAACAAAATCTAAACGACCCATATACTGTTGAAGATCAAACAGCTATTATCTATGCAGGTTCTAAAAATTTGTTGCGTAATGTTCCTGTGAATAAAGTAAAAGAATTCGAAAAAGATTTCTTAGAATACTTAAACAACAAAAACAGAGCCACACTTGATGCCTTGAAAGCAGGAAAACTGACTGACGAAATCACAGATGTACTTGAAACAGTAGCAAAAGAAATTTCGGCGAAATATAACTAAAAAGTATTAAGTATAAAGTATCAAGAATTAAGACGTCTTGATACTTAATACTTCAATCTTAATACAATACTAAATGGCAAATTTAAAGGAAATCCGTAATAGAATTACTTCCGTTTCATCTACGATGCAAATCACATCGGCAATGAAAATGGTTTCTGCAGCAAAGCTAAAGAAGGCGCAAGATGCCATCACAGCAATGCGACCTTATGCCGAAAAATTAACTGAGTTGTTGCAAAACCTTTCTGCAAATCTTGACGGAGATGTAGGTGGTGAATATACAACCCAACGTGAGGTTAAAAAAGTATTAGTTGTTGCAATAACTTCAAATAGAGGTTTGTGTGGTGCTTTTAATTCAAATGTAATTAAAGAAGCAAAAAACCGCGCCGAATTTTATAAAGACAAGCAAGTGGATGTTTTTGCTATTGGTAAAAAAGGAAACGACATTTTGACTAAAACCCTAAAAGTTGTAGACAATCAAAGTCAAGTTTTTGACGCATTGACTTTTGATAATGTGACTGTAATAGCCGAAACATTGACTCAAAAGTTTGTTTCTGGTGAGTACGACAAAATTGAAATTGTTTACAATCAATTTAAGAATGCAGCGACTCAAATCGTTCAAACAGAACAATTTTTGCCGTTGGCTCCAATAAAATCTGATCAACCAGCTTCAACAGGGGATTATATTTTTGAACCTACTGAAGAAGAAATCGTGTTAACTTTGATTCCAAAATCGTTGAAAACACAATTATATAAATCAATTAGAGATTCATTTGCATCAGAGCACGGAGCACGTATGACCGCAATGCACAAAGCAACAGATAACGCAACCGAGTTACGAAATCAATTAAAATTAACCTACAACAAAGCGCGTCAGGCAGCAATTACTAATGAAATTTTAGAAATTGTTGGTGGAGCAGAAGCTTTGAACGGATAGATATTATTTTAAAGAATATTTAGGAGTCAAGCATCGCTTGACTCCTTTTTTTTTGATTAATTTTATAAAAATTTTATAAAAATTGGAAACACAAGAACTTACCACACTTCCAGAAATGCTCTCCCAAATAGAAATTATAAATTTCTTATACCCAAAGATGAGCAAAGAACGTTACGAATCGTTTCTTAATGATATGATTCCTCATAATTACAAACAACTTGCCATTTTTGAGGACAACGTTTGTATAGGATTAACAGGCTTTTGGTTTGGAACAAAACTATGGACTGGAAAATACATAGAAATAGATAATTTTATTGTTCATCCAGAACATCGCAAAAAAGGAATTGCCAAAATGTTAACGGATTATTTAGAAAAAAAAGCCGTAGCATTAGATTGTACAGGTATTGTTTTAGATGCATTTACTGGGAATTTCACAGCCCATCGGTTTTATTATAATCAAGGGTATGAACCAAGAGGCTTTCATTTTATAAAAATGATAAACGAAGAAGGATTATCTTAAAAAAAATCTAAATTCATTTTAATAAATAACTATTTTTATTTTTTAATTGCAAAATAGCAACTTTTTTTTATTTACTTCGTATAACATAAGAAAACAACTAACATCAAACCAATGTCCGAAAAAAGTTTTAATTGGAAAAGCATTTTTGTTAATGACGAAAATGCCACTACTACTAATGAAAAAATCAAATCACAAACGACTGTAAGCACAACCGACACTAAATTTCCTGAAACCAATACGGTTATCAATTCCTTTCCAGCAGGTAATTCTAACAATCCGTTTATTAATGAAATTCTAGAAGTTTACAACCGTGGCTTTGAAGGATTGAATAGCGAAGGTTTCGATTTTTTTGAAATGTACAAGTCTGTTATGGCGGTTGGACCAACGAATCCGCAGAGTTATCAGATGGCTTTTACGATGGGAAAAACCATCAAAAGTGATTTGTCTAAAGAGCTTTTGTTAGAAAAATCGAAATTTTATATCTCCGAAATCGAAAAAGTATATGCTAAATATGATGCCACAGGAAACACGAAAAACAAAGATTTAAACAATACTATAACAACTCAAAAATACAATCTTTCTAAAAACATCACTGATTTAGAAACTCAAATCCTAAAACTTCAAAAAGAATTAGAAGCCAAAAAAGAAGAATTAGCAAGAATCGATTTAGACAACAAGGAACTATTTACCGAAATTCAACTCAAAATAGAAGCCAATAATTTAGCAAAACACAAAATACTAGAATCAATCAATACTGTGGTTACAGGAATCAATCAATATTTATAATTATGTCAACATACCAACAAGAAAAATCCGCGTTATCAGAATTACCAATTCTTAAACATTTCGACGAATCTAAAGGAGAAATAGCATTAAGCAAAGACACACTCAAAAAAGGAGAAAAATCATTATTTTGGATTCTCGCCGCAGGATTATTAGGTGGTTTGGGTTATTTAACATGGACATACATACTTCCGCCACTTTTTACCATGTTAGGACAAGCCATTGCGATTTCTGCAACAGGCGTTTTCCTAGTTTTCCTAGTAATGATGTATCCCGTAATTATGAAAGGGTTGCGTTTTGCTACAAAAAACATTCATAAAGCTTTAATAAATAGCAATCCTTTCAATGAATTGGAAGAACAAAAGGATAAAATGATTAAAAATCGTGAAGTTTTTAAAGCAACCAAAGCAAAGCTAAAAGGTTTAAAAACCGAAATGGAAATTGAAGCCAGCAAATCTGAGAAAGAAGCCAAAACTTTTCAAGATGATATTTTAAGTTTACAACGTCAGTCGGAAAAACTAAAATCGGCAATGGACGAAATGGTCAAACTAAACGGAATTGTCGCAAAAGATACCGATGAGTATGTAACCTTACAAAGCGAATTGGCTAGAAAATTAAGTGATTCACAACGTATTTCTAACCAATACGAGCAAAGCAAAAATTTTACCCAAAAATATGGTGTTCGTGCCAATGTATTGGGAAAAATGGACAGAAAATTAACCTTAGCAGGAACAGCAATAGATATAAAAATCGCCGATTTTGATACCACAATCACCATGCTTCGCAAAGAATACGAATTTGCTAAAAACGCCAAACAAGCAACCGAAAGTGCAAAAAGTGCGATGATGTTTACGCAATCTTGGGAGCTAGATTATGCATTAGAAGTCGTAACATCGACCATTGCACAAGATATTGCTAGAACATCAGAAAATCTTTTAGACATAGATATGTTAACCTCTAAATATTCGGTTGATAATGACGAGTTGTACTCAAGATTAGATTCATTGGCAGACCAAATAAAAACAGGCGACAGCACCATTCCTGACTCAACAAAATATTCAAGTCCAAATTACAAAATGAGTAAAGATGACAAATTGAATGCAGGTGGTTTCGGAGATATATTTTAGAATATATTAATTAGATTTGAGATATGAAAAAAGAGTTTATATCAGAATTATTTGCGAAATTTGAAGAAGCTTCTTATCAATTTGAAGGGGTTGAATGTTGGAGTGCTAGAGATTTACAATTAATTTTAGGATACTCCAAATGGGATAACTTCATAAAAGTAATAGATAAAGCAAAAATATCTTGTGAAAATGCAGGAGAGTTGATTTCAAATCATTTTGCCGACATCGGCAAAATGATAGAGCTTGCAAAAAGTGCTCAAAGAGAAATTAATGATATTGCATTAACTAGATACGCATCATATTTAGTTGCTCAAAATGCTGACTCCACTAAAACAGAGGTTGCATTTGCCCAAACTTATTTTGCAGTTCAAACACGAAAGCAAGAAATAATTGAAAAACGTCTTTTAGATGTTGCTAGAGTTGTAGCACGTGAAAAACTTTCAAAATCTGAAAAAAAACTTTCTGGAATTATATTTGAAAGAGGAGTTGACAATAAAAGTTTCGCAATTATTCGTTCAAAAGGAGATCAAGCTTTGTTTGGAGGAAAATCTACAAATGATATGAAGAGAATTTTAAAAATTCCAGATTCTAGACCATTGGCAGATTTTTTACCAACCCTGACAATTAAAGCTAAAGATTTTGCAACAGAACTAACAAGCCACAATGTTATTGATAAAAACTTAAAAGGAGATTTTCAAATCTCTAACGAACATATTGAAAACAACAAAGCCGTTAGACTAATGTTAAATAAAAGAGGCGTAATGCCTGAAAAACTTCCAATTGCGGAAGACGTTAAAAAAATTCAAAGAAGATTAGATAGCGAAGACAAAAAAGTGTTAAAAGATATTAAAACAAAAAAATAAAACTAAATTTCAAATAAAAATGGGAAAAATTTTAAGAACAACAAAACTAACCACCTTTTCAGAATTGCTAATCGTAGCTGGAGGAATCGGAGCAATTTTAGGCGCAATATATTTTATATCTCCAGGGATTAAAACAGCCGTTTCTAAACAACTTACAGGAATCGAGCTAAACAGTACCGATGTAAATAATGTAACAAATGCTGAAAAAATCGCACTTCCGTCAAAAACTATTTCGTCAGAAGTAAGCAGCAAACCGCTAGTTAGAGTTGCAGGATACGCTTGGAACGCGACTTCGGGAATTATTGTTGCTAATGGTGGACCAAAAACGACCAAAGGTTCATTGATGGAAAAAAACGGTGTAAATCTAGAAATCATTCGTCAAGACTGGCTAACAGAATTGCGTAACATGCAGATGAAATTTATCGAAGAATTCGACAAAGGAGAAGCGTTTCCAACATCAGACAAAAGTGCTTTTGGAATTATGATTATGGGCGACGGAGCACCGTTTTACATCAGTTCGGCTCAAAAATCATTGGATGAAAAATACGGAAAAGACAAATACCACGTACAAGTTATGGGTGCAATTGGTATGAGTTATGGTGAAGATAAACTAATAGGGCCACCAAGCTGGAAATCGAACCCAAAATCGATGAAAGGAGCATTAGTATCAGCAGTACTAGGAGATGGCGACTGGGTTACAACAGTAAACTATTGCTTTGCAAACGGACTAAAAGTAAATCCTGATCCTGCAACTTACGATCCTGAAGCGGTAAATATTTATCCGTCTGAAAATGACGATTATATCAAATCGGCAGAAGAATTAATCAAATCTCAAACAACAGGTTGGACAGTTGCTCTAAAAGAAGTAAACAACGGAAAACTAACAGGAAAAACAGTAAATAGAAAAATAGACGGTTGTGCTACTTGGACTCCAGGAGATAAAACTGTTTTCGATAAATTATCAGGTTTTGTAGACATTGTTTCTACAAAAGAATTCAATAATCAAATGCCAGCGGTTTTAATCGGAGTGAAAGAATGGGCAAATAAAAACCCTGAAATTGTGTCTAATATTTTAAAATCGACCTTAACAGCTTCAAACCAAATGAAGAATTATGACGATTGGATGGTGCGTGCTTCAGAAGCTGTAACCGATACCTATCAAATGGAAACGGCTGATTATTGGTACAAAATGTTCAAAGGACAACAAGGAACCAAAAACGGAATTACCTATAATATGGGCGGATCGAAAGTATTTAATTATGCTGACGGAATGCAATATTTTGGACTTTCAGATGGTGTAAATCGTTACAAATCGGTTTACAATCAAGTTTCGGGTTATTTGACCGAGTTGAATCCTTTTGGATTTAACGAAAATGTTGGAAAAGTGGTAGCATACGAAGATGCGGTAAACTTATCATTCTTCAAAAACATCAATGATATCGAATCTACATCGGCAGATAAAGCGGATTATTCTAAACAATCTACCGAAGTTATGGCTTCAGGTGAATGGAAAATTAACTTTGGTTCAGGAAGCGCGTCGGTTCAAAATAATTCTACTAAAGATTTAGAGAAAATTTACAACCTATTAATCCAAGCTGAAAACTCTAAATTAACAATCGTTGGTCATACCGATAATGTTGGTGGCGATGCAGCTAATATTCCTTTATCTAAAAATAGAGCACAAGCGATTGTAAACTATCTAAAAAACAAAGGAATTCCAGAATCACGGTTCCAAATGATTGACGGTAAAGGTGCAAACGAACCAGTTGCAGACAATACTTCGGAAGCTGGAAAAGCACAAAACAGACGTGTAGTAATTACGTTCTTGAAATAATTTTAAGGTTCAGATTTGCAAAGCTGAAAAGGCATTAAGTCTTTGAACCTTTGCAGCTTTGAACCTTTGCAACTTTATTACTAAATAAATGAAACAACTTTTCACACCATTCGAAAAAATATCAAAATCTAAAAAAACCATTATTTTAGTGGCTTGGATAATTTTGATATTAGCACTTTGGTTTGTAGGAACCATGGGACAAAAACACCTGTTTCCTTCGCCATCTCAGGTATTTAATGGGTTTACCGAATTGTTTAATGAAGGATTGGTAGTTCATATTTTTAATTCATTAAAATTGTGTTTTCTATCTATTTTTATAGCTATCATCATATCGATGTTTTTTGCCTATACTTGGCCAATTCCATTAATGAAACCCGTTTCAGAATTTATAACAAAGTTTCGGTTTTTGCCTTTGGCGGGACTTACCTTATATATCACGCTAATTGTTCACGAAGCGAGAAATATGCAAATTTGGATTTTGGTTATTTTCTTAACTACTTTTTTGACAACTTCCTTAATATCTGTAGTATCATCAATACCACAAGAAGAATTTGACCATGCCAAAACCTTAAAATGCAACCGTTGGGAAGTGCTTTGGCAAGTAGTAATTCTTGGAAGAATAGACTATGTTATCGATGTAATTCGCCAGAATCTTGCCATTACTTGGATGATGTTAGTCACGGTCGAATCTACTCTTGCAGCCGCTGGAGGATTGGGTTTTTTAATAAAAAATTCCGACAAATTCTCTAACCATTCTAGAATAATTGCACTACAAATTATTATATTATTGATAGGTTTGGGATTAGATTTTGGTATTAATTTCTTGAGAAAATCATTGTTTAGATATTCAAAAATATAATTATGGGACATAGTTTTAAAGAATCGCTTTTGTATGTTGAAAATCTAAGCATTGCTTACGATGACAAAATAATTATTAAAGATGTAAGTCTAATCGAAAAGGATGTCGTTCGAGCAGGTATCGAAAACACAGGGCAAACTATTGCCATTGTTGGAAGATCTGGACGAGGAAAATCTACTTTTTTTAAAGCACTTACAGGATTAGTACAACCGCAAACAGGCAAAATACTAATCAAAGATTTTACAAGTAATGAAGAAAATGCTGCCAAACCAGTTCAAGAAGGCGATATAGGATTTGTAGATCAAAAATACACACTTTTTCGTCATAAAACAGTAACGCAAACGTTGCAATTTGCACTCAGAAAATCTGCTTTATCACAAACCGAAAAAGACAAAAAAATAAAAGAATACATCAATAAATGGGGATTAGAAACCTGTGTCGATAAATATCCGAACGAACTCTCGGGCGGACAAAGACAACGAACAGCTATTATTGAACAATTATTTTCGTCAGACCAATTTATAATTATGGACGAACCATTTTCTGGATTAGATGTAGGAAATATTGAAGAAGTAAAAAAAGCATTCGATTTATTGAGCGAAACATCAGAACACAACACACTTTTGTTCTCTACTCACGATATAAAACTCGCTATCGAATTGTCGCAATCTATATACGTAATAGGTTATCCAACCATAAATGGCGACAAAAAAGATTACGGAACCGTTGTAGCAAAATACGATTTGCGTGACATGGGGTTGGCATGGAAAGAATATGGTGATGACCACAGAAAATTGTATAAGGAAATTGTGCATCAGATGATGATTTCTTAAAATTATTAGAAGCCAATTACAACCCTACTAGGGTTCTAAACCCTAGTAGGGTTAAATAATTAAAACTTGAAAAAACGAAATCCAATATCAATTCTCGAAGAATCATTTCTTTACATCAAAGAATATATTGATGGAGAAATTACACCCGAAAAAACTTTTTTCAATAAAATTTTTATTCAAGATTTGAAGAAAGAAACACTTTTATTACTTACTATTTGCGAAGAATTAAACAAAGATTCTGTTTTTATTCAAAAGATAAACGAGCAAGTAAGTACAAATAATTCTAACAATTTATTATACAAAACAGAACATTTTTTCTTATCAGATATCATTGCTATTTATGAGAAAAAAACTACTATCGAAAACGAAAAATCACTTTTTGCATTTGCTTATTATTATGATGTCTTGCGCAACAAACACTTTGCCGACGAGAAAGCCATTAATACCTTAAACAAATTAGTGTCTAGTTCTGCATTTCGGGAGAATTTAAAAAAACTAAGAAACCAGAATCAAATTATTCCGCAAAACAGTAATCAAACTAATTTTTTAATCTCTGTTTTAACCCAAATAAAACACCCAAAATTACAAGAAATTACAAATCATTTTGAGAAATTTATTCAATTCTCATATAATTTAAATCCTGAAAAAACAACCGAAATAAAGCAAGTTCTAGCACCAACAAAAATTCAAGAAAACACCAATAGCAATGTTAGTTTCGCCCCCGAGAATGACACTTTACAAAAAGTACTCGATGAGCTAAATGAATTGGTTGGACTTGAAAACGTTAAAAAAGACATTAACGAACTCATAAATTTGCTCGAAATTCAGAAAAAACGTTCGGCCGAAGGATTAAAAAACATAGAAATCGCCCTGCATACAGTTTTTTTAGGTCCACCAGGCACAGGAAAAACATCGGTCGCAAGATTGTTGAGTCGTATTTTTAAACATTTAGGATTTTTGTCTAAAGGACAAATGTACGAAACAGACCGAGAAGGAATGGTCGCAGGATTTGTAGGTCAAACCGCCACAAAAGTAGACAAAGCAGTCGAAGAAAGTAAAGGTGGTGTTTTATTTATAGATGAAGCTTATGCTTTAACAGCAAATAGTTTTGGCAACGATTATGGTTCGGAAGCGGTAAACACCATGCTAAAAAGAATGGAAGACCACCGAGATGATTTGGCGGTTGTCGTAGCTGGTTATACCGAACCTATGAAAACATTTATCGAATCGAATCCTGGTTTGCGTTCTCGTTTTAACAGGTATTTTGAGTTCGAACATTTCAAACCAGCCGAATTATTTTCAATATTTGAAACATTTTGCAAAAAATCCGATTTTATTCTTACTGATGACGCCATAGAAAAACTAAAAGACACGTTCAATATGTTGTATACCAATAAAGATGAAGGTTTTGGAAACGCCCGTGTTGTTAGAAATTTATTCGAAAAATGTGTCCAAAACCAAGCTAATAGAGTCGTTAAAATAAAAGTAATCACATCAGATGTTCTCAGAGCATTAACCGAAGAAGACATCCCAGAGCCAAAAGAAACAGTAAAAAAAGTTTATTTTGCAGTTTCAAAAGAAGAAAAATAAAATAAAGACTTCAGGAATTTTTTTGTTACACATCTTCAAAGTATTCTAAAATGAAAAAAAATGTCATCATTCTATTGTTTTTTTTAAGTGGTATTACACCCTGTTTTTCACAAATAGTAATATCTAAATATTTTGACACCAAAATTAAGAAAATCTATTTTCAAAAATGGGTTTCCGGAGTTCGAGGTGGAGGTTCAGGAACAAATTTTTATATAAAATTCAAAAAACCGCTTTCCAAAACAATTCAATTAGAAAAAATTTATTTTCAAAAACAGCAAGTTAAACTTCATTTCCGTGGAGATAATTTATATACTGCTCATTTTATTTCAAATATAAACAGAGAAGGGAATGATTTAGAAAGCAATTCTTCGAGCCAATATGTTGTTAAACCCATAAATAATACCAAGCAAAACTCCAATTTTAAATTTGTTTTAAAAGATAATGAAGCGGTTTTGGAATACATAGAAAACAATAAAACAAAGTTTTTTAAAATAAAAAAAATCAAGGAAAAACCAATGATTCCTTATCCTTAATCTCCACAATCTAAATAAAGGAATTAAAAAGTACAAACAAAATTTTATCTTTTTTAATTGGAATTGGTTGCAAAAACAATCGAGTTCTAAATAAGAATAAACCAAAGAATTAGTTATTTTTGTTTTTATAAATAATAACACAAAGACCACTTTGGGATTGTATAAAAATCTTTTCAAACAAACCGCCATTTACGGACTTGCAACGGTTTTACCGCGCATGTTGAGTTTTTTACTGGTAAAATTATACACAGGAATATTGCCTACTGCTGAGTACGGCGAAGTTTCAATCGTGCTGGCTTGGATGGTTTTTTTCAATGTGATTTTATCTTATGGAATGGAAACCGCTTTTTTTCGGTTTTATAATTCCGAAAAAGACAAGCAAAACGTAATTGCAACTTCTACAATTACTCTGTTTTGGACTTCGCTTTTCTTTCTTTTCTGTGCTTTGATTTTCAGAAATTCGTTGGCCACATTAGCAAATGTCGATGTACAATATATTACCTATTCTATTTGGATATTAGTATTAGATGCGTTAGTAATTGTGCCTTTTTCAAAACTTCGAGCGCAGCAAAAATCTATGCGATATGCCGTAATCAAGATTGGGAATGTGATGGTGAATTTAGGTTTCAATCTTTTCTTTTTACTTTTTCTACCCAATATTGCAGCAGTTGATTCAAATTCGTTTATTGGAAATCTATATGTAGAAAACTTCGAGATAGGGTATATTTTCGTAGCAAACCTCTTGGCAAGTTTAGTGACTTTTGTTGTGTTATCGCCCAATTATCTCACCTTAAAATGGAATTTTGACAAATCACTTTGGAAAAAAATGATGCAATACGGCTTGCCTATTCTTGTGGCTGGAATTGCGTTTGCGGTCAATGAACACTTTGATAAAATATTATTGGGACATTGGCTTCCGGAAAACATTGCAAAATCACAAGTTGGCGCTTATTCTGCTTGTTATAAACTCGGATTGTTCATGGTTTTATTTGCTACTGCTTTCCGATTGGGAATTGAACCTTTCTTTTTCAGCCATTCCAGCAACGAAAACGCACCACAAACCTATGCCGTAATTACTAAATATTTTGTGATTTTTGGTTCATTGATATTGCTAAGCGTCATCGTTTTTGCCGATGTTTTAAAATTCATGTTACTCGATGACAAGTCCTATTGGGAAGCCATGAAAGTGGTGCCATTAATCATATTGGCAAATTTTTTTCTGGGGATTTATAACAACCTATCGGTTTGGTACAAACTCACGGATAAAACACAAATTGGCGCTTATATTTCTATTGTGGGTGCAATACTCACTTTGGGTTTAAACTATTTGCTAATTCCAAAATACAGTTATTACGGCTCAGCAATTGCGACCATAACAGCTTACGGAAGCATGATGCTCATTTCGTATGTACTAGGCAATAAATATTATCCAATTCCGTATGATATTAATAAAATAGGAGGTTATTTAGGATTGTCCATCATATTTTCAGCTATTTCATTCTACGGTTTTCGCGAAAATTATTTTGTTGGAATCCCTTTATTAATCGGCTTTATGTATTATATATATCACAACGAAAAAGAAACTTTAAATAAAATTTTGAAACGAAAAGAGAATTAGGAGCTATTTCCCGCTGTTCGCTGTATCCACGAGATTGCTTCGTGCCTCGCAATGACGTGGGATGCCGCTTCCATCAGGGCTATAAAACCTAATACCCAAAACCATCACCTAGAATATGACCATTAACATCATCAACAAATCGCAACACGACTTGCCTAACTATGAAACCATCGCCTCAGCAGGAATGGATTTACGCGCCAATCTAACCGAATCAATATCCTTGAAACCATTAGAAAGAACTATCGTAAAAACGGGACTTTTTATCGAATTACCCATAGGTCACGAAGCACAAGTGCGACCTAGAAGTGGCTTGGCGGCTAAAAAAGGAATCACCGTTCTCAATTCACCAGGAACAGTCGATGCGGATTATCGAGGAGAAATTGGTGTGATTTTGGTCAATTTATCCAATGAAGTTTTTGTTGTCGAAAACGGCGAACGCATTGCCCAGCTCATCATCGCCAAGCACGAAAGAGCAACTTGGATCGAAGTACAAGAATTATCCGAAACATCAAGAGGAGAAGGCGGTTTTGGCAGTACAGGAGTGAAATAAATTCCTGCGAAGGCAGGAATCTTGTGAATTGAAAAAAAGTTTTCAAATAGTAATAATTATTATAAATAGGATTCCTGCCTTCGCAGGAATAAAAAAACTTGCGAAAGCAGGAATCTCGTAAATTTAATTAATTTTTGTATAGTAATAATTATTATAAATAGGATTCCTGCCTTCGAAGGAATAATGCCTTCGCAGGAATAATGCCTTCGCAGGAATAAGAAAATGAAATTATGGTATATTTATATAATGTCAAATAAACCTCAAGGGGTTATTTATGTTGGAGTTACCAATAATTTACTAGAACGAGTTAAGAAGCATAAATTAAAAATTTATACAAATTCATTTACCGCTAAGTATAATTGTGATAAGTTAATTTATTTTGAAGAATGGTAAGTTGGATTTGACGCTACAATACGAGAAAAGCAATTAAAAAAGTGGAAAAGAGATTGGAAAATAAATTTAATAGAAGATATGAATCCAACTTGGATGGATATTAGTTTAAATTGGAATTTCAATTTTAATAAAATTAGAGAAAAATAATAATTATTAACCAAGATATCTGCTTTCGCAGGTATGTAAAAGATACCCGCTTTCGCGGGCAATTAATATGAAAATAATAGTACCAATGGCTGGACGAGGTTCCAGATTAAGACCGCACACATTAACCATTCCGAAACCCTTAATTCCCATTGCTGGAAAACCTATCGTTCACCGTTTAGTCGAAGATATTGCTGGGGTTTTAAATCAAGATATCGAAGAAATCGCC
>NZ_JANNXH010000042.1:0-18746 GCF_031409475.1 Flavobacterium sp.
ATACAAAGCGGAAGATTATGTATATAGTAGTGCCATTGATTATTCAGGACAAAAAGGACTGATTGACGATGTGCTTGTTTTTAGAATGTTTGATGTTTAATGACAACAAAACCACACGAAAGGATTCGTGCGGAAGCGGTGATCGAGTATGGCATCTAAAGTCCTACAACTAGCTGAAAAAATGGGAATTAAGAGTGGGCAAACAGGTGTCAATGCAGAAATTGTCGAAGCTTATTATCAACAAATGGTTACTAATGCATATGAGGCTGTTGGCGGAGGCGGTTTTCAACATGCTGGAAAGTTTATATTAACAGAAGGAAATCATAAAATGATTGCAGCTCTCCGATATGGTATCGAAACTGGGAACTTTACGTATGCCGAAGCAATAGTTAATAGCGGTCGATTTACTGTTGCAAATCCTGCGCAATATGGTGTTAAAATTTATAATTTACCTGTACCAAAATAATAATAATAATTATGAACGATATTAGATTAGGTACATTTCAGATCTTAGATAAAGATGTATTAAATAATGATTTGTCTTTCGGGAATAATATTGAGGTAATTTTAATTAATTTTAATTTAGATACTTCAATTAAAATTATTCCTTTTTTTGAAAAAATAGAAAAAAAGGAAGTGGATAAACTTGTTAATATTTTTAGGAGCTTAGACATAGATTTACGACTAGACGATCTGTTAGGTAAATTACATCTTGTACTGCTTAAAATATTGATTGATGAACAAAAAAAACAAATACTAATCATAGATGACGTTGGGTTTACATCAGCATCAATAAATTTTCTGCAATTAAATTTCAGTAATTTAATGCCTAAATTTGAAAATAAATCAATTATTGTATTGGATAGAAGAGATAATGGGGAGTGTTCTACTAAATTAAAGTTTTGATTTAAAAAGTATAAGCATAAAAAAACCGAGCAATTGCTCGGTTTTTTTATGGGTTAAAGTGTGTAAAAGAATCCCGATCGCTCGGATGTAATAAATTATAATCATAAAGGATAACGCGGAAATCTTTTCCGTGCCCACAAATAATAGCAAAAACCCGATCGCTCGGATGTAATAAATTATAATCATGAACGATAGCGCGGAAATCTTTTCCGTGACCCGATCGCGCGGTCTACCAAATCGCGCTCAGATATGACAAAATATAGTCGTGTAGATAGCGCGGAAATCTTTTCCGTGCCCACAAACATGAGCAAACAAAAATAATTCAAAAACACAAAAAGCAACCCAATTTGAGTTGCTTTTTTCTAATTAAGAAAATTAAGATTTACCTACTCGGTTTTATCAAAAGCACATTGCTATATTTCTTTTTAATCTCAATAAGGTTTCTTTCTGCTTCAATGCGGGTCTTAAAATTGCCCACCCAAACTTTATAATTAGGGGTGTTGAATACAATTGTAGCATCGATAGCCGTGAAATTTTGTTTGAACTCGCTCAAAGTTTTTTTTGCAATTTCGCCTCCACCATTATAAATTTGAATTTTATAAGAATCATTTACAGTGAGCGAAGCATTTATTTTTCTCTTTTCTGCCAGCAGGTTTTCAAATTTTGGATCTTGACGAATCGTTATATTTCGTTCTTGCCCAAATATAGAACTGCATGAAAAAAATAATGTTAAAACAAAAAAATTAATGTTTTTTGGAGTTAAAATTCTCATAACGTGGTGTTTTTTAGGTAAAAATAATACTTAATGAACAAAACACAATAATAAATTTTATTTAGAATTAATATAAATTATATTTAAGGCTATTTTAGGGTTTTGAGAATAGTTCTTAAATCGTATTTTTGTGCAAGTTTTAAAAGAATGTATTCGTTTTTTCTAAAAAATGTTTCTAGAAAAAACCATATCAATTTTAGTAGATAATCACTATATTATATGAAAAAGGTGGGTAACCATAATTCGATTTCAAGGAAATTATATATAAGTTTAGCTTTGATGCTAACATTTTCCTTAAATTCTATTGCACAAGAAGCTGCAGCTGTAGCACCAGTAGCAACCGAAACTCCAGCCGCAACTCAAGGTGGAGATCCTGTAAAAGGAAAAGAACTTTTCAATACCAATTGCGCCGCTTGTCACAAGCTAGATGCAAAAGCAACTGGGCCAATGCTTAGAGGAATTTCTGCTAAGCATGAAATGCCATGGTTGTACAAGTGGATTAAAAACAGTTCAGAAATGATAAAATCTGGCGACGCAGCTGCTGTAAAATTGTTTGAAGAAAACAACAAATCAGTAATGACCGCTTTTCCACAATTATCAAACGCAGATATAGACAATATTATTGCCTACACTTCAGAACCAAAAGCCGAAGCAGCAGTAGCAGTAGCTATGCCAGGACCAGATGCTAAATCAGATGATAACGCAGGTATTTCAAACAATCTTATACTTGGTGCTTTAGTTCTCGTATTGGCAATCCTGATAGTAATGTTATTTTTAGTAAATAATGTTTTAAGAAAAGTGGCTGCCGCTAACGGAATAGAAGTTGCTCCAAAAATACCAACAACTCCAATCTGGAAAGCATTTATTAAAAATCAATTTTTAGTGTTAGTATCTTCGATTTTCTTATTATTATCGAGCGCCTATTTTGTGTATGGATTTTTCATGCAAATAGGTGTTGATCAGGATTACGAACCTATTCAGCCCATACATTATTCCCATAGAATTCATGCGGGTGACAATGAGATTAATTGTAAATATTGTCACTCTGCAGCACGTGTGAGTAAAAATGGTGGAATTCCATCACTCAACATATGTATGAATTGTCACAAAAACATCGCTGAAGTTGCGGAGTCTACTGCCACTCCTGAATACAGCAAAGCTTTTTATGACGAGCAAATTCAAAAATTATATACTGCAGTAGGTTGGGACAAAGCCACACAATCCTACACAGGTAAAACGGAACCCGTAAAATGGGTTCGTATTCATAACTTACCAGATTTTGTTTACTTCAATCACTCTCAACACGTAACCGTTGCTGGTATTGAATGTCAAACTTGTCACGGTCCAGTTGAAACCTATGAAATTCAAAAACAATTTGCACCATTAACCATGGGTTGGTGTATTAATTGTCATAGAAAAACGGATGTTAAAATGGAAGGAAACGCATATTACGATAAAATACATGACGAACTTTCTAAAAAATATGGTGTAGAGAAATTAACTGCTGCACAAATGGGAGGTCTAGAATGTGGTAAATGCCATTATTAAAAAGTTAAAAAGAACTTATGGTCTAAAGTCACAGCCATAAACAACAAACAACAAACAATAAACAATATTTATAGAATATGTCATCAAACAAAAAATACTGGAAAAGTGTTGAAGAACTAGACGGAAATAGTTCTATTGTTGAGGCGCTTAAAAACAACGAATTTGTTGAAGAAATTCCTACTGATGAATTTTTAGGAAATGCAGCAGCGTTAGCTACTTCATCAACAACACGTCGTGATTTTTTAAAGTATGTTGGCTTTAGTACAGCAGCAGCTACACTTGCAGCTTGCGAAGGTCCAGTTCACAAGTCAATACCATATGTGTTACAGCCAGAACAAATTATTCCTGGAGTTGCAAATTATTATGCAACATCGGTTTTTGATGGTTTTGATTTTGCTAATCTTTTAGTAAAAACACGTGAAGGTCGTCCTATTAAAATAGATAATAATGCAATAGCTGGTGCAAAATTTACTGCAAATGCTAGAGTTCATGCCTCTATATTATCATTGTACGATAGTATGCGTTTGAAAGAATCTAAAATTGATGGTAAATCAGCAACTTGGTTAACAGCTGAATCAAACATAAAATCCAGTCTTATTGATGCTAAAGCAAAAGGAAAACAAGTTGTCCTTTTGACAAACACTTTAGCAAGTCCAACTACCGAAAAGTTAATAAGTGAGTTTATTGCAAAAAATCCTACCGCAAAGCATGTAGTTTACGATGCAGTTTCAGAGTCTCCTGCTTTAGACGCTTTTGAAACGGTATTTGGCGAAAGAGCATTAGTTGATTATGATTTTTCAAAAGCGTCCTTAATTGTTTCTGTTGGTGCAGATTTCTTAGGAGATTGGCAAGGTGGTAGCTACGACTCAGGTTATGCTAAAGGAAGAATTCCTCAAAACGGAAAAATGTCACGTCATTTTCAGTTAGAAGCTAACATGACTTTGTCAGGTGCAGCTGCTGATAAGCGAGTGCCAATGTCAACTGCAAATCAAAAACAAGCTCTAGTTAAAATATATAATGTAATAGTAAATGCTTCAGTTTCAACTAGTAAAATAGATAGTGAAGATGTAGTTATAAAAGCAGCACAACAATTAAAAGCAGCTGGAACAAAAGGAGTTTTAGTTTCCGGAATTCAAGACAAAAATGCACAATTATTAGTTTTAGCTATTAATCAAGCATTAGCAAGTGAAGCTTTTTCAACTGTAGGTACAAGACAAATCAGAAAAGGATCTAACGAAAAAGTAGCTCAATTAATCAATGATATGAAAGCGGGAAGCGTTCATACCTTAATTATGAGTGGCGTTAATCCGGTTTATACTTTGCCAAATTCAAAAGATTTTGTAGAAGGATTAAAAAAAGTAAGTCTTTCAACATCATTTTCATTAAAAGAAGATGAAACCGCATTAGTTTCCAAAATCGCAGTTGGGACAACACATTATTTAGAATCTTGGGGTGATTTAAGTATTACAAAAGGGACTTACTCCTTAACACAACCTACAATCCGTCCATTATTTCCAGCAACAATACAATTTCAAGACGCATTATTGTCTTTAAATGGAACAGCTGGAACATTTTATGATTATTTAAAAGCGACTGCTTCTACTGTAATATCGGGTTCTACTTGGAACAAAGTTTTGCATGACGGAGTTTTTGTTGGAACAATACCTGCATCGGCTGCAGGATCAGCAAATTATTCAGCAGCAGCAAATGCATTGGCTCAATCAAAAACTGCTTCAGGTTTAGAATTAGTTTTATATACTAAAACAGGTTTAGGCGATGGCCAACAAGCAAATAATCCTTGGTTACAAGAATTTCCAGATCCAATTACAAGAGTGTCATGGGATAATTATGTAACCGTTTCAAATGCTGATGCAAAGAAATTAGGTTTGTCTAATGAGATTGTTGCAAATGGTGGATTAAACGGAAGTTATGCCACTATTACAACGACAGACGGAGTTAAACTTGAAAAAGTACCGGTAATTGTTCAGCCAGGTCAAGCTGTTGGAACATTAGGTTTAGCATTGGGTTATGGTAAAAGCGCTGCTTTAAAAGAAGAAATGCAAGTAGGTATTAATGCCTATTCACTATACAAAGGATTCAATAATGTACAATCGGTTTCATTAGTAAAAGTAGACGGAGAACACGAATTTGCTTGTGTTCAAGGTCAGAAAACATTAATGGGAAGAGGCGATATCATTAAAGAAACCTCTTTAGAGATTTTCAATACAAAAGAAGCTTCATTATGGAATCTTCAACCTATGGTTTCTTTAAATCACAAAGAAGTAGAAGCAACTACCGTTGATTTATGGACTCCTTTTGATCGTTCTGTTGGACATCATTTTAATTTATCAATAGATTTAAATGCTTGTACAGGTTGTGGCGCTTGCGTTATTGCTTGTCATGCCGAAAACAATGTTCCTGTAGTTGGAAAATCTGAAGTTCGTAGAAGTAGAGACATGCATTGGTTGCGAATCGATAGGTATTATTCGTCAGAAGATACATTTGAAGGCGATAACGAACGAAAAGAAAATATTGCAGGATTGTCTAGCTCATTATCTACATTTAGAGAAATGGAAAAGCCAGCCGATAACCCACAAGTTTCCTTTCAACCTGTAATGTGTCAACATTGTAATCACGCACCTTGTGAAACTGTTTGTCCCGTTGCTGCAACTTCACACAGCCGTCAAGGTCAAAACCATATGGCATATAATAGATGTGTTGGAACGCGTTACTGTGCAAACAACTGTCCCTATAAAGTACGTCGTTTTAACTGGTTTTTATACAACGGAAACGACGAATTTGATTATCATATGAATGATGATTTAGGGCGTATGGTTTTAAACCCTGATGTTAATGTTCGTTCTCGTGGAGTAATGGAAAAATGTTCGATGTGTATTCAAATGACACAAGCTACAATTCTAAAAGCTAAAAGTGAAGGAAGATCAATTGCCGATGGGGAATTTCAAACTGCTTGTTCAAATGCTTGTTCTACTGGTGCAATGATTTTTGGAGATGTAAACGATACAGAAAGCAAAGTTACTAAATTAGCTGCTGATGATAGAATGTACCACTTGTTAGAGCACGTTGGAACGAAACCAAATGTGATTTATCATGTTAAAGTTAGAAATACATAATTAAGACAATCACAATTGTCAATAGCAATAATAACAAAGAAATAATTGTAAAATATAGATAAGTAAGAAAAGTGGTTTTTTAAATCGTAATCTTAAATCTAAAATCTTAAATTAAATTATGTCTCATATATACGACGCAAGTATTAGAAAACCTTTAGTTATAGGTGATAAAACCTATCACGATGTAACAGTAGACGTCGCCGCGCCTGTCGAAGGTAAAGCAAATAAACATTGGTGGATTGTATTTTCAATTGCATTAACAGCTTTCCTTTGGGGATTAAGTTGTATCATCTACACCATATCTACGGGTATCGGAACTTGGGGATTAAATAAAACTGTGGGTTGGGCATGGGATATCACTAACTTCGTTTGGTGGGTAGGTATTGGACACGCGGGAACCTTAATTTCGGCAGTACTTTTATTATTTCGTCAACGCTGGAGAATGGCGATTAACCGTTCGGCTGAAGCAATGACCATATTTTCTGTAATTCAGGCTGGTTTATTTCCAATTATCCACATGGGTCGACCATGGTTAGCGTATTGGGTTTTACCAATTCCAAATCAATTCGGTTCCTTATGGGTTAACTTTAATTCCCCATTGCTTTGGGATGTATTTGCAATCTCTACCTATCTTTCGGTATCATTAGTATTCTGGTGGACTGGATTATTACCTGATTTTGCAATGATTAGAGACAGAGCTGTTACGCCATTTAACAAAAAAATATATTCAATATTAAGTTTTGGCTGGAGCGGAAGAGCAAAAGACTGGCAACGCTTTGAAGAAGTTTCTCTGGTTCTTGCAGGATTAGCAACTCCACTGGTGTTATCAGTGCATACTATTGTATCCATGGACTTTGCTACATCAGTAATACCAGGATGGCATACCACGATTTTTCCACCTTATTTTGTTGCTGGAGCCGTTTTCTCAGGATTTGCCATGGTAAATACCTTGCTTATTATTATGAGAAAAGTTTCGCATCTGGAGGCTTACATCACGATTCAGCATATTGAATTAATGAATATAGTAATCATGATTACGGGTTCAATTGTAGGTGTAGCTTATATCACTGAATTATTTGTTGCATGGTATTCCGGAGTAGAATATGAACAATATGCTTTCTTAAATAGAGCAACTGGACCGTACTGGTGGGCATATTGGTCGATGATGACTTGTAATGTGTTTTCGCCACAGTTTATGTGGTTCAAGAAATTGAGAACGAGCATCATGTTTTCCTTCATTATTTCGATAGTAGTAAATATTGGAATGTGGTTTGAACGTTTTGTAATTATTGTGACTTCATTACACAGAGATTACTTACCATCATCATGGACCATGTTTTCACCAACATTTGTAGATATTGGAATTTTTATTGGTACCATAGGATTTTTCTTCGTACTGTTTTTATTATATGCTAGAACATTCCCAGTAATAGCCCAAGCGGAGGTGAAAACAATATTGAAAGCAACAGGAGATAGTTACAAAAAAGCAAGAGAAGCAAATAAAGAGTCACATCATGAGTAATAAAGTAATATACGCCATTTATAATGACGATGATATATTGATGGATGCGGTAAAGAAAACACGAGCAGCTCACCATCATATAGAAGAAGTTTTCACCCCATTTCCGGTACACGGATTAGATAAAGCAATGGGACTTGCACCTACAAGAATAGCAATTTGCGCATTTATATATGGTTTGTGTGGGTTGTCATTTGGAACTTGGATGATGAATTATATAATGATACAAGATTGGCCACAAGATATAGGTGGTAAACCAAGTTTTAGTTATATAGATAATATGCCGGCATTTGTCCCAATTATGTTCGAAGAAACGGTATTTTTTGCTGCGCATTTAATGGTAATCACTTTTTATATGAGAAGTAGATTGTGGCCATTTAAAGAAGCCGAAAATCCAGATGTAAGAACTACTGATGACCACTTTTTGATGGAAGTTACTGTAAACAATAATGAAAAAGAGTTAGTTTCTTTTCTAAAAGATACAGGTGCTGTAGAAGTTAAAGTAATCGATAAGCATTAATAGAAGATATGAAAAGGGTATATAAAATAACACTATTGTTTGGCATAACTATATTAGTTGCATCTTGCCATAGTAATCTGGAACCAAATTATCAGTACTTTCCAAATATGTATGAGTCTGTTGGGTATGAAACCTACTCAGAATCTAAAGCATTTAATAATGGAAAAGAAGGACAACTGCCAGTAACTGGAACTGTAAATAGAGGTTTTGAAGTTTATGAATATGAAAATTCTACTGCGGGTTATGAATTAGCAAAAGCTAACCTAAAATCTCCATTAGATTCAATAGGAAGAAACTCAGAAGAAGGTAAAGCACTTTTTGAAATATATTGTATTAGTTGTCACGGTGCTTCTGGAAACGGTAAAGGAAAATTAGTAGAGAGAGAAAAATTTCTAGGTGTTCCTAGTTACAAAGACAGAGTAATTACCGAAGGGAGTGTTTTTCATGTAGTAACTTTTGGATTAAATTCTATGGGTTCTCATGCCAATCAACTGAACGCTCACGAACGTTGGTTAGTTTCTGACTACGTATTAAAACTAAAAAGCCAATTATAATTGTTGAACAAACTGATCGTAAAAGATATGTATACATTTTCAAGTAAATTAAAAAATTTCTCATTCATTCTAATGCTTCTAGGAGCACTAGGTATTGGATATGGTTTTTTTAATGCGCCCAAAACAATTCAAGACGTAGAAACTATTCTTGCTGCCGAAAGTCATGGTCATGAAACCCACGAAGCAAGTGCTGGTGGACATGTAAAAGTTGCTGGACATGAAAAAGCTGCTGATCACGATGCACATGCAGCTCATAACGAAAAAGAAGAAGCTAATAAAATTGCAGAGCACGAAGAGCATTTGACTCATGTTTTACATGAATTGAGAAATAAGCCATGGGCAGCTTTATATGTTGCTTGTATTTTCTTTATGCTTATTTCGCTGGGTGTTTTAGCATTTTATGCCATACAACAAGTCGCACAAGCAGGTTGGTCTCCGGTTTTGTTTAGAGTTATGCAAGGCATTACCGCTTATTTGCCAGTTGGGTCAGTAATCTTTTTTGTGATTTTAATTCTTTGTGGCTTACATTTTAATCATTTATTCATTTGGTTGGATCCAGAAGTTGTAGCTCATGATAAACTTATTGCTAACAAATCAGGTTATTTGAACTTTCCTTTTTGGTTAATTAGAGCCGCTATATTTTTATTAGGATGGAATGCCTACCGTTATTTCTCTAGAAAAAATTGTTTAGCGCAAGATGAGGCAAACGATAATACGTTCTATAAAAAGAATTTCAACATTTCTGCAATGTTTTTAGTGTTCTTTATAGTAACCGAATCTATTATGTCTTGGGACTGGATTATGTCAGTAGATCCACACTGGTTCAGTACCTTGTTTGGATGGTATGTTTTTGCCAGCTTCCTAGTTAGTGGTGTTACTACAATATGTCTAGTAAGTTTATATCTTAAATCAAAAGGATATTTAGAACATGTAAATACAAGTCATATTCATGATTTAGCTAAATTTATGTTTGGTTTTAGTGTGTTTTGGACCTATTTATGGTTCTCTCAATTCATGTTGATATGGTATGCAAATATTCCAGAAGAGGTAACTTATTTTGTCACTAGAATTGAATTGTATCGATTGCCATTTTTTGGTGCAGTTGTAATGAATTTTATATTTCCAATATTAATTTTGATCAATACCGATTTTAAAAGAATAACATGGGTATTAGTAATGGCTGGAACAGTTATATTATTGGGACATTACATTGATTTCTTCAATATGATTATGCCAGGAACTGTTGGTGATAAATGGTTTATTGGAATTTCAGAAATAGCCTCAATACTTTTCTTCTTAGGATTGTTTATTTATGTAGTCTTTACGGCATTGACTAAAGCGCCGCTTTTGCCAAAAAGAAACCCATTTATAGAAGAGAGTAAACATTTTCATTATTAATATTTAAAATAAAAAACAGATGACAAGTTTGTTGGTAATTATAGTTTTAATTTTATTATCGATTGCATTATGGCAGTTAACTAAAATATTTGATTTGACTCAAGTTGGAGTAATCTCAGATGATTCACAAGTAGCTACTGATAATGACAATAATGTTCAAGGATATTTAATGTTTGGTTTTTTGGCCTTCATTTATATTTTTACGATTTATGGTTTATTAAAATGGGGTGGTTTAGTACTTCACACTCCAGCATCAGCACACGGTGGAGATTTAGATAGTTTAATGAATATTACTTGGCTTGTGATTTTCTTTGTGCAAACTATTACTCAAGCTTTATTGTATTATTTTTCGTTTAAATATAGAGGAAGAAAAGATCAAAAAGCATTGTATTTTTCTGATAATAATAAGTTAGAAATAATTTGGAGTGTTATTCCCGCAGTTGTGTTAGCCGGTTTAATTCTTTATGGATTGTATGCTTGGGCAAATATTATGTTTATTAATGAGGACGAGGATACAGTTGTGATTGAAGTCTATGCACAACAATTCAAATGGGCTGTTCGATACTCTGGCGATGATAATGTACTAGGAAAAGCAAATGTTAGATTAATTGAAGGCGTTAACACACTTGGGGTTGATTTATCAGATCCAAATTCACAGGATGATAAAGTAGCTACCGAAATACACATTCCAAAAGGTAAAAAAATACATTTCAAATTTCGCTCACAGGATGTACTTCATTCTGCTTTCTTTCCACATTTTAGAGCCCAAATGAATTGTATTCCGGGCATGGTTACTGAATTTGCTTTTGAACCAATTTATACAACTTCAGAATACAGAGAGTTACCTTTTATGATTGAAAAAGTATCTAAAATTAATGCAATAAGAGCTAAAAAAAGTATTGAACTTGTTGCAAAAGGCGAAACAGCACTTGATCCATATACATTTGATTATTTATTGCTTTGTAATAAAATATGCGGTGCTTCGCATTATAATATGCAAATGAAAGTTATAGTAGATTCACCAGAAGATTATAAAAAATGGTTGAGTGAAAAACCAACAATAGTTCAAGAAGTAAAAACGGCCAATACTACAGCTCCAGTAGATGGTGCAATTGTTACAGATTCTACAAAAGCTAAAGATACAGCAACTACAGCTAAAGTAGTAATGAATAATTAGAATTAAAAAATTTAAAGTAAACACATATGTCAGCAGAAGGTCACGATCACGGACACGATCACGAACACGAACACCATCATAAAGAAACTTTTGTAACTAAATATATTTTTAGTACAGACCATAAAATGATTGCTAAACAATACCTAATTACAGGTATTATAATGGGAGTTATTGGTGTAGGTATGTCAATGCTTTTCAGAATGCAATTAGCATGGCCAGAACAATCATTTAAATTATTTAATTTTTTCTTAGGAGATAAGTTTGCTCCAAATGGAGTAATGGCTAATGATATTTACCTAGCACTTGTTACCATTCATGGAACTATTATGGTTTTCTTTGTACTAACTGCAGCTTTGAGCGGAACCTTTAGTAATTTATTAATCCCGCTACAAATTGGCGCAAGAGATATGGCATCTGGAATCTTAAATATGATTTCTTATTGGTTGTTCTTTTTGTCAAGTGTAGTCATGATTTGTTCCTTATTTGCCGAAGCTGGACCAGCTGCATCAGGCTGGACAATTTATCCGCCCTTGAGTGCATTGCCACAAGCAATAGGTGGTTCTGGAATGGGTATGACATTATGGTTGGTTTCTATGGCTATATTTATTGCATCTTCATTATTAGGATCTTTAAATTATGTGGTAACTGTAATCAATTTAAGAACAAAAGGAATGTCAATGACAAGATTGCCACTAACGATATGGGCTTTCTTTGTTACGGCATTAATCGGAATTATTTCTTTCCCAGTATTATTATCAGCAGCGTTGATGTTAATCATGGATAGAAGTTTCGGTACTTCATTCTTCTTGTCTGATATTTACATAGCTGGTGAAGTATTGCATTATCAAGGTGGATCACCTGTTTTATTTGAACATTTATTTTGGTTTCTAGGTCATCCAGAAGTATATATTGTATTGTTACCAGCATTAGGAATAACTTCCGAAGTGATTGCAACAAACTCTCGTAAGCCTATTTTTGGATACAGAGCTATGATTATGTCAATTCTTGCAATTGCCTTTTTATCAACTATAGTTTGGGGTCATCACATGTTTATTTCGGGTATGAATCCATTTCTTGGATCTGTATTTACCTTTACCACGTTGTTAATCGCAATTCCTTCTGCTGTAAAAGCATTTAATTATATTACAACTCTTTGGAAAGGAAACCTACAATTAAACCCAGCGATGTTGTTTTCAATTGGATTAGTTTCTACTTTTATTACAGGTGGATTAACTGGAATTATTCTTGGAGATAGTACTTTAGATATTAATGTTCACGACACTTATTTTGTTGTTGCTCACTTTCACCTAGTTATGGGAATCTCTGCACTTTACGGGATGTTCGCTGGAATTTATCATTGGTTTCCAAAAATGTTTGGAAGAATGTTAAATAAAAATATGGGATATGTTCACTTTTGGGTAACCGCTATTTGTGCTTATGGTGTATTTTTTCCAATGCACTTTATTGGATTAGCTGGTTTGCCAAGACGTTACTATACAAACACCAATTTTCCATTATTTGATGATTTGCAAAACGTAAATGTATTGATAACATTATTTGCATTAGTAGGTGGAGTTTTCCAATTAGTGTTTTTATACAATTTCTTTAGCAGTATTTTCTTTGGAAAAAAAACAGTTCAAAATCCATGGAAATCAAACACTTTAGAATGGACAGCACCTATAAAACATATCCATGGAAACTGGGAAGGCGAAATTCCTCACGTTCACAGATGGCCATATGATTACAGCAAACCTGGACATGATGATGATTTTGTACCTCAAAATGTTCCAATGAAAGAAGGTGAAGAACAATTGCATCACTAGTCAACAATAAATTATTATTAATGCCTTTCTCCCAATATTAGGGTTCGAAAGGCATTTTTATTTGAATATAACTTCATTATATTTGTAGAATGAATGAAAATTTAGACCCAACAAACGACGGTTATAATCCAGAGGAACTTGATCTCGAGAAAAAATTGAGGCCGCTATCTTTTGATGATTTTGCAGGTCAAGAACAAATTTTAGAAAACCTGAAAGTTTTTGTTCAAGCCGCAAATCAACGAAACGAAGCGCTAGATCACACCCTGTTTCATGGTCCACCAGGATTAGGAAAAACTACTTTAGCTAATATTCTAGCGAATGAGTTGCAAGTGGGCATAAAAATCACTTCTGGTCCAGTACTTGATAAACCTGGTGATTTAGCAGGTTTGCTCACTGGTTTGGACGAACGAGACGTTTTGTTTATTGACGAAATTCATAGATTAAGTCCCATCGTAGAGGAGTATTTATACTCTGCTATGGAAGATTTCAAGATTGATATTATGATAGAGTCTGGGCCGAACGCTAGAACGGTTCAAATCAATCTAAATCCGTTTACCTTAATTGGTGCCACCACTCGGTCCGGTTTGTTGACCGCACCAATGCGAGCTCGTTTCGGAATTTCATCCAGATTACAATATTACACTACCGAACTTTTGACAACCATTGTCGAACGAAGTGCCACTATTTTAAAAATGCCCATTTCTATCCAAGCCGCTATCGAAATTGCTGGTAGAAGTCGTGGAACACCTCGTATTGCCAATGCATTGTTGCGCCGTGTCCGAGACTTTGCCCAAATCAAAGGAAACGGAACTATTGATATTGAAATTGCTCGTTATGCGCTAAAAGCTTTGAATGTTGATGCGCATGGTTTAGACGAAATGGACAATAAAATTCTAAACACCATTATTGATAAATTCAAAGGTGGACCAGTAGGTTTATCCACTTTGGCGACAGCCGTATCCGAAAGCAGTGAAACAATCGAGGAAGTTTATGAACCTTTCTTGATTCAGGAAGGTTTCATTATGCGAACACCACGAGGACGAGAAGTTACCGAGAAAGCATACAAACATTTAGGGAAAGTTAGAACGAATATTCAAGGCGGACTTTTTTAATCTTTCAGTTGATAAATAATAAAGAAAAATATTCAAATTTCATAAAATCCGAAGCCAAGCGCCTCGGGTTTTTGTCTTGTGGTATATCCAAAGCAGGATTCCTAGATGAAGAAGCGCTACGATTAGAACATTGGTTAAAAAACCAAATGAACGGCCAAATGTCCTACATGGAAAACAATTTTGATAAACGATTAAATCCAACCTTGCTAGTCGATGGTGCCAAAAGTGTCGTTTCCCTTTTGTTGAATTATTATCCCTCCGAATTTCAATCCCGAAGCCTCGGGACAGATTCCTATAAAATTTCAAAATACGCTTTCGGACAAGATTATCATTTTGTCATTAAAGAAAAATTGAAAGAATTATTATTTTCAATTCAGTCAAATATTGGTGCCGTTTCAGGAAGAGCTTTTGTAGATTCAGCTCCTGTTTTGGATAAGGCTTGGGCTGCCAAAAGTGGTTTGGGTTGGATAGGCAAAAACAGCAATTTATTGACCCAGAAAGTGGGATCTTTTTATTTTATTGCCGAGTTGATTATAGACTTAGATTTAGAATACGATAATGCAACAACGGATCATTGCGGTTCTTGCACAGCTTGTATAGACGCTTGTCCAACCGAGGCTATTGTTGCTCCTTATGTTGTTGACGGCAGCAAATGCATTTCCTATTTTACCATTGAACTTAAAGATAATATTCCAACAGAAATGAAAGGCAAGTTTGATGATTGGGCTTTTGGTTGTGATGTTTGCCAAGATGTTTGCCCTTGGAACAAATTTTCTAAAGCACACAATGAACCGCTCTTTAATCCTAACCCAGAAATACTTTCGATGTCCAAAAAAGATTGGGAAGAAATAACTGAAGAAATTTTTAAAACAGTTTTTAAAAATTCTCCACTTAATAGGGCAAAATTTGATGGTTTGAAACGAAATATTGACTTTTTGAAATAGTTATTCATTTTTCAAAATCAATTTCCACCACAGTATATTTTCATTATTAGAACTATTTAATTAATTTTTGAACTAAATTATCAATATTTTTGTAAATAATACAGCAAAAATCTATAAATAGTAACAAATAAACAAGATAATAAAATCAAAAAATTATGTTAAAACACCTTAATTTTACATTTAATCGATTAAAAATACTTTTTTACCGATAAAAATGTAAAAATCATTTCGAATTTTTTAAAGGGGTAAACTTTCTTTATTTTTGTTCGATATTGAGTACAAGTAACTAACTTAAAATAAGAATTGATGATAATTTTAAAGATTTACTCCAGAAAACAGTTACTCAATATTCCTATTCCTTAAATTCTATTCCAAACAAACCAATTATCTAGTTTTTTATATTCTTACACAAAAATCTCCCTAACCCGGAATCATACTATGAACAACTTTACTACCCCTAAAAGTTTTTTTAAAATTGTTTTTTTATTTACTATACTTGCCTTTTGTGAGCTCAATGCACAAACACCAGGATTAATTTACGAACCTGCAACTGGCGCTGGTGCTGCTATCCTTGACCCTAATGGGGATGGATTTGTTTCAATGTCTCCAAGTGGATTTACAATTGATGATCAATTACAGAGCGAAATTCCCTATTCGTCGCTAGTTTTTCCTATGGTGGAACCCAATAGCGATTTAGGACCAGGCCCAAATTGTGGGTTTACTGACTTCGTAGACCAAGGCGATCAAGATCCAGTTCAATCTTATCTGGATGCGAGTAATAACTGGTTGTACAGATTGAGAATGGGTAATACTGCGCCCAATTCAAAAAGTTATAGCATACTTATTGATACCGATGGTAAGTTTGGCGGAACGGGTCCAAATGCAGATCCAAATTATTCAAGTTCAAACCCAGGTTTCGAAATAGAAATTGTATTATCGACAAAGTTTGGTGTTTTTGTTTATGATGTAAACAATATGAATTGTACTCCAGTAATCTCTTATGCTGGAACTACCAATTATCAAAAATCAATTGCGTTTTCAACAAGTTGCGGTAATCCCGATTATTTCTATGATTTTTTTGTAAAATTCAGTGATTTAACAGCACAGTTTGGTATTACACCTGCAACAAAAATGCGAATGGCTATTGTAGATAATATGGCTGCCAATACATCTACCTTATGTAATCCAACATCGGCTTCTGACTTAGCGGGTATAGATGATGCCAGTTGCGGTAGTGTTTTAGAAAATTGTTTTGGAGATATTATTGATAATTATACTCCTTGTGCTCCGGGCGTAATTTGTCCGGATCGTTCTGCTTGCCCAACTGTAAATGGCTCAATAAATGCTGGTGCAACTGCCGTCAGTGGTACTTCAACTGAAGCGGATGGAACTAGTATCAAAGTATATATTAATGGAATTGCTTACGGAACTACTACCACTGTAACATCTGGCGTTTGGACTTTATCTGGTATTGCTCCAGTATTGTCAGCTTTAGATGTTATTGGAGCTTCTGCAACAGGACCAAGTAAAGGGGAATCGGAGTTCAACTGTAGTTTGAAAACGGTTGGTGCAACTTGTTCGGCAAATCCCACAAGCGCAACACATCGCGGAAAAAGTATTCAAGGAATAGCGCCAGTGGTTGGAGCAACAATAAATGTATATCAAGGAACAAGCACAATTGCATCTGTGCCAACTTCGGGTTCCATTTGGAATGCAGGAGGATTTATAACTGTGGGGACTTTACCAAGTTTATTAGTGCCAACAACAGAGAATTTTTTATGGAAATGTGTAGGTGCAGGAGCAAGTAATTCATTCAATGCAGCTGGTCCAGCTTGTTTAGTAAATGGAGCCTACAGAGTTACAGCAACAGAACCCGGAAAATGTGAATCTTCTGGAATTTGGATTTGTGTAGGTGGTGGAACTGCGACTGGTAATCCAACTTTTACAACAACACCTATATTGACTTCAACAACATCTATTTCTGGTTCAGTAACAGCTCCAGACAACGTTGCTGGTGTATCCATATATTTATATTCTAATGGTGCTCAAATTGGCACCACTACAACTGGCGCACTTGGAGCATGGACAATAGGAAGTTTATCGCTTACTAGTCGCGAATGTGAAACATTGTCTCTTGTTGCAATTAGAACCGCAACAAGTCTTTGTCCATCTACAGGATCTGTAACTTCTACAATAAAAAGAGTCGCATTAGCACCAACTGTTTATGGACCAATTTGTACCAATGCTGCTGTAACTTCGGTTTCAGGAACTTCTGTAGAAGCCACAGGAACTATAATACAAGTTTTTGAAAATGGAATTGCCGAAGGTTCAACTACGACAGTTTTAGCTAACGGAACTTGGACGGCTTCAACAGGAATTAGTATTGCTTTGGGTAGTACAATTACTGCAAAAGCGTCATCATCTACTTGTCTTTCATTAAGTGCAGCTTCAAATTCAGTAGTTGTGGGTACAAAATCTTCGAATGCTGTCGCAATCACTACGACACCTATTTATGAATGTGCTGCTTCGGTGAGTGGTACAGGTACAAATGGAGATGTTATCAGTTTATTTATTGATGGATTTCAAATAGGAGGAACTTCAACTGTCGCAGGTGGAGTATGGACGATAGGTAGTTTAAACACCGCTTGTTTTTTATATACTGACGGTGTTGTTACAGCAAAAGCAACTACTGGAGTAAATTGTGAAGGCAATCCTTCGGCAGGAGTTACAGTTCTATGTGTTACTCCTTCTAATAGTTTACTTGTTACACCAGCGTCAACATTAATTTGTCCTGGTTCAACTGTAGCAGTAACCGTTCAAAGTTCAGAAAGCGGAATCATTTATCAATTATTTAATGGAGTAACAGCAAGTGGAGCATCAAAATTAGGAACGGGTGGCAATATAATTTTAACTTCGGCTGGATTATCTAGTGCTGCAACTCTTACTGTAAAAGCAATTAGACTGGGGAATTCCTGCACGGTTACTTTATTAAATTCAGTTGCCGTAACTATTGATGTTGCACCAACTGCACCTGCAACAACAGTTACCCAACCAACGTGCGCATTAGCCACAGGAACCATAACGGTAACGGTACAAACCGCAGGGGAAACGTATAGTTTTGACAACGGAAGCACTTTCCAAGCGAGCAACAGCATATCAGGATTGGTTGCAGGAAGTTATGATGTGATAATCAAAAGTACAGGCGGTTGTAATTCATCAGCGACAACAACAGTAATCAATGCGCAACCAGCAACACCAACTGCACCTGCAACAACAGTTACCCAACCAACGTGCGCATTAGCCACAGGAACCATAACGGTAACGGTTCAAACCGCAGGG
>NZ_JANNXH010000043.1:0-133455 GCF_031409475.1 Flavobacterium sp.
TTTTCGATAACTTGAACAGGATAATTACCAGTTGCTGTTTCGCCCGAAAGCATCACCGCATCTGCGCCATCCATA
Source organism: Flavobacterium sp. (assembly GCF_031409475.1). GTDB lineage: Bacteria > Bacteroidota > Bacteroidia > Flavobacteriales > Flavobacteriaceae > Flavobacterium. The sequence continues at coordinate 76 of NZ_JANNXH010000043.1, forward strand.
ACCGAGTTCGCAACATCATTCACTTCGGCACGTGTTGGTGTCAAGCTTGAAATCATAGTTTCCATCATTTGAGTGGCAACAATTACTGGAATACGTGCTGTTTTAGCTCTACGGATTAATTCTTTTTGTACTAATGGCACTTCGTGAGCAGGAAGTTCAACTCCTAAATCGCCACGAGCAACCATCAAAGCATCACAATAGGCCACAATTTTATCAATATTTTCTAATGCTTCTGGCATTTCAATTTTAGCAACAATAGGAATTTTATGAGCAGAATGTTTTGCGATTAATTCCTGTAAATCTTGTAAATCTCTTGGAGTTTTTACAAATGAGAGTGCTATCCAATCAACTTCTTGACTGATAGCAAAAATAGCGTCGGCAATATCTTTCTCGGTCATTGCAGGAAGCGATATTTTTGTATTAGGAAGATTTACTCCTTTTTTAGATTTTAATTCTCCACCTTGAATTACTCGTGCAATAACTTCGGTTTTTTTGTCGGTTTCAACAATTTCGAAAATAAGTTTTCCATCATCAAGTAAGATACGTTCTCCAGGATTTACATCATTAGGAAAGTTTTGGTATTTCATGAAAACTTTTTGAGCAGTTCCAAGAATGTCTTCTGCAGTAGTAAAAGTGATCAAATCACCATCATTTACAATTACTCCTTCTTCCATTACACCAACGCGAAGTTTTGGGCCTTGTAAATCACCTAAAATTGCTGTTGTATAGCCAAACTCTTCGTTTAATCCTCGTATAATATTAATTTTTTCTTTAACATCTTCGTAATCAGCATGAGAAAAATTTACTCTAAACACATTTACTCCTGCGTCTATCATTGCTTTTATGATTTCTCTTGTGCTACATGCAGGTCCAAGTGTGGCTACAATTTTGGTTTTTTTGTTTGTGGACATTGGTATTAAAAAATTAAATTGTTTTTTGATTTGATTTGATTTGTATTAACTCTATACACTGTTGATACGTTTTCAATTGTGTTTAAAAGAAGCTGTGTTTTTAAAACATTTTCTGGAGCTTCAGCATTATCTATTTTTAAAAAAAAATCTACTTTTCTGAATTCTGGAAGCAAATAGACTCTTGTTGCTATTTCCATTGTGGTATTAGAAAATAAATTTTGAGTGTTTATTTTTTTTTGTTGAACAACCTCGTTTTTATTCTGAATTAAATCCCAGGAAGTTGTTTTTTCTTTATCAAAATAATGAAATCTTGAAAATGTTGTTTCTCCTTCTTTTATATTAATTTGAATTTCATTTTTATTTTTGCATAAAATTATGGGTAGCTTTTCATTGATAAAATAAGCTAATCTATAATCTTCTAAAGAAGTATGGATCGCAATAAGACAATAATCTATCTCGTCAAATTCGCCTATTTCTAATTTGTGAATAGCCATTTCTAAAAAAAATAAGATGTAAATATAGTATTTCTATTGAAGTAATTGCATCTTTAACAAGGGTTGTTTTAGCTAATTACAAACGAAAACGTTATAGTATTACTTTAATTGATTATTATTTTTTATCAATTTTTGTTTGAAATGCAAAATAAGCTCTTTGTGAAGCTTTTTCTTCTGCTTTCTTTTTTGAAGTTGCTCGTGCTTTTGCAATAACTTTATCGTCGATGCTTAATTTAACTCCAAAAAAACGTTGACCATCAAGACCGTTATCATCAAAAATATCATAGTGAAAATGCCTTTTTTCCTTTTGACACCACTCGATGAGTAAACTTTTATAACTTATTACTTTTCCTTCTAGTCTTGCAATGTCAACATAGGGAATAACTACTCGTTTTTGAATAAATTTCACGCAATAATCATAACCTTTATCAAGATATATTGCACCAACCAGAGACTCAAAGATGTTGCCATGAATGTTTTCGCCAAAATGGTTTAATGGTACTTTGCTTTCAACAAATCGAATTAAATTTAAATCTTTTCCCAGTTCGTTCAAGTGTTCTCTGCTTACTATTTTTGAACGCATTTTGGTAAGGTAACCTTCATCTCCTGCGGGTGCTTTATTAAACAAATGTCCAGCGATTACAGCACTTAACATGGCATCTCCCAGAAATTCTAATCGCTCGTAATTTATGGCATTCCCTTTTGAGTCTATCTTGTTCGAAGAACGATGGGTAAAAGCTTTTTTATAATAATTTAAATTATTTGGCGCAAAACCCAGAATTTCTTGAATAGCATCAAAAAAAATCCCGTCTTCTGGAGAACGGGATTTTGAAAATATTTTTCTAATTATACTCATTAATTTATTTTAGTGAACTAATTTTTTTACTAATACACAAGCATTATGACCACCAAAACCAAATGTATTGCTCATTACGACGTTCATTTCTCGTTTTTGGGCTACATTAAAAGTAAAGTTTAATTTTGAATCAATACTTTCGTCGTTTGTTAAATGGTTTATAGTTGGAGGAACAATACCATGTTGCATCGAAAGAATAGAGGATATCGTTTCTATTGCTCCAGCAGCACCAAGTAAATGACCTGTCATTGATTTTGTAGAATTCAAATTCATCGAGTAAGCATGGTCTCCAAAAACATGTTCTATCGCTTTAGACTCTGCTAAATCTCCCAGCGGAGTTGATGTTCCGTGCATATTTACACCATCAACATCTGTAGGTTTTAAACCTGCATCTCTCAAACAATTTAACATTACGTTTTTTGCGCCTAATCCTTCTGGATGTGGAGCTGTAATATGATAGGCATCGGCAGACATTCCTCCACCGCCAATTTCGCAGTAAATTTTTGCGCCGCGAGCGATTGCATGTTCGTATTCTTCAAGAATTAAAGCTCCTGCACCTTCACCAAGAACAAAGCCGTCACGGTCTTTATCCATTGGTCTTGAAGCAGTTTTAGGATCGTCATTTCTGGTAGAAAGTGCATGCATAGCATTAAATCCGCCCATTCCAGCAATTGTTACAGCAGCTTCAGAACCGCCGGTTACCATTATATCAGCATGACCTAATCGGATATAATTAAAAGCATCTATAATTGCATTTGTTGATGATGCACAAGCAGAAACGGTTCCAAAATTAGGACCTCTAAATCCATATTTGATAGAAATATGCCCACAAGCAATATCTCCAATCATTTTTGGAATAAAAAACGGGTTAAATCGTGGTGTTCCATCACCAGCTGCAAAATTTAACACTTCAATTTGAAAAGTTTCTAATCCACCTATTCCCGATCCCCAAATTACTCCTGCACGATCTTTGTCAATTTTTTCTAGATCAAAATTAGCATCACGAACCGCTTCATCAGTTGAAACAACAGCATATTGTGCGTATCGATCCATTTTTCTGGCTTCTTTTCTATCAATGAAATTTTCAACATTAAAATTTTTCAATTCGCAAGCAAACTGTGTTTTGAATTTTGAAGCATCAAAATAAGTTATTGGAGCTGCTCCACTAACACCATTAATAAGACCATTCCAATATTCTTGAATAGTATTTCCAATAGGGGTAAGTGCGCCTAAACCTGTTACTACAACTCGCCTTAATTCCATAATATAGTATAATTAGTATTTTTTAAAAAACAAAACCCATGCTTCCTTGCTTTATAAAATTACAAAAGAGTCATGGGGATTAAATTTTAAATATCAATTTGATTGCAATACAATCCTGAATTTAATTTTTTTAAATAATAAAAACACCCGAGTATTGTTTAATACACGGGTGATTTATTTATTATTTTTTAGCTTCTTCGATGTATGAAATCGCTTGGCCAACTGTAGCAATATTTTCGGCTTGATCGTCTGGAATTTGAATGTCAAATTCTTTTTCGAACTCCATAATAAGCTCTACAGTGTCTAATGAATCTGCTCCTAAATCATTAGTGAAGCTAGCTTCTGTTACAACTTCGTTTTCGTCAACACCTAATTTGTCTACGATAATCGCTTTTACTCTTGATGCAATGTCTGACATAATCTTTAATTTTAGAATTTAATTTGTTGGCAAAAATAAAGAACTTTATTTTAAAACAACTATTTAGTTAATAAATGTGAGTACTAAATTATAAAATATTTTTAATAAAGAAGTAAAATGTTATTTAATATCACTTTTTATTCTTTTTTTTGCTTAAAATAAATAGGCTTGTAAATGAAAAAAATAGTGATTTTTGCTTCGGGATCTGGTACTAATGCTGAAAACATTATCAAGCATTTTATTTCTTTTGACGATATTAATGTTGTTGCGGTCTTTACAAATAATCCAATAGCAAAAGTTATAGATCGAGCTAAAAATTTTTTAGTACCAACAGAAATTTTTACCAAAGACGAATTATTTGAAAGTATAGTCTTGCAAAAAATAAAATCATATAACCCAGATTTGATTGTTCTCGCTGGTTTTTTGTTGAAATTCCCTAAAAATATCATTGAGCAATATCCCAATAAAATAATAAATATTCACCCTGCTTTGTTGCCTAAATACGGAGGAAAAGGAATGTATGGAATGAATGTTCACAGATCTGTAGTTGAAAATAAAGAGAATGAAACCGGAATTACCATTCATTTTGTCAACGAGAATTATGACGAAGGAAATATTATTTTTCAGAAAAAGGTAACGGTTTTGGTCACTGACACACCAGAGATTGTAGCAGAAAAAATACACGAGTTGGAACAAAAATATTTTCCAGCGATTGTTGAAGACGTTTTAAATCTTAAATAATGAGAAAATATTTGATTGTAATAGTAACTATTTTGTCTTTTTCTAAAGGATTTTCCCAAGATAGATTTGAAGTCAAAAGTATTGGATTTTCAATTAATGTTCCTGAAAATTGGATTCCAATGGAAAACGAAGCTATTCTGAAAAATTTGAATCAGTATGATTTTACAGAGAAGCAAATGGCAGAATTGTTAAAATCTAATAATTCAGCTGTAGATCTTGCTACCTACACTAAATATGATCCCAAAAAATACAGAGGAATAATACCAACCATAAAAATTAGAACTCATATTAATCAAACAAATAATATCAACGATTTTAAAGCAGTTATTGAAAAATCTACTGAAAACGTCAAAAAAGCATTAACAAATTTTAGGTTTATAAACCAACCGGTTATTACTGAAATAGCAAAACAGAAAGCGGTTCAGTTTTCAGCTCAATTTACACTTAAAAATGGAGGTATTGATTATGAAATAATTAGTAGCACCTATTACATTCCAAAAAAAGGATGTTTTATTTCATTGAATTTTATTGAAGAATTAGGAAAAGAAGATAACCAATTGTTATTTGAAGAATTAATCAAAAGCTTACAATTGACTAATTAATTTAATTTGGAAAACGACGTACATATTTATACAGATGGTGCGGCCAAGGGGAACCCCGGTCGTGGTGGCTATGGAGTTGTGATGGAATTAGTGGGAACGCCTCATAAAAAAGAATTCTACGAAGGATTTCGTCACACAACTAATAACAGAATGGAATTGTTAGCCGTAATTATTGGTCTCGAAAAGCTGAAAAACCCTAATATGAAGGTTTTAATCATTTCAGATTCTAAATATGTAGTAGATTCTGTTTTGAAAAAATGGGTTTTTGGCTGGGAGAAAAAAGGATTTGTAGGCAAGAAAAACCCCGATTTATGGAAACGTTTCCTGGTAGTTTACAGAAAGCACCAAGTTGATTTCAAATGGATAAAAGGGCACAACAATCATCCTCAAAATGAGCGTTGCGATGAATTGGCGGTTTTTGCTGCTAGTCAAAAAACGCTTTCCGTAGATGTTTTTTATGAGAAGGAAGACGTGAAGTTGTTGTAGCGTTGAATTTATTTGTAATTTTGTTTAAATTCCTGATTATGATAGAGCAAACTTTAACTCCTAAGGACAATATTGTGAATCTTACTTTTGAGATTCCAAAAAATCTTGTGGGCAAACCTTTAAAAGTTTTTATTGATTTCGAAAAAGACGACAATGAGCAAGAAATGTCTCCAGAAGAATTTTTGCAATGGATTGACGATGCCGAAAAATCGCCAACAATGTCTTTAGAAACTTGTAATGAAAAATGGGAGAAAAAAAGACAAGAGATTTTGAGTCGTATTCGTTAATTGTTTCTAACAATTACTATTCAAATTTACAAGAAATTATTGATTATATTCAATTTGTAAAACTTCAACCACTCAATGCAGTGAAAGTCGGTGATGGAATTCAAGATACTATGAACAAAATAATCTTGAATCCAACCATTTACGCCGAATGCGAAAATATCCCGACAAAATCGAAAATTTATCGTGAAGCAGTTTACAAAACTTGGCAAATTGTCTTTAAATTAAAAGACAATAATGTTACGGTTTTAGGTGTTTTGAGTGGAAAAAGAAAGCCTTCTAGATATAGAAAAATCAAGTGATTAGAATCTCAAAGATCTTTCTATGGACGTTTTCTACGAGAAGGATGACTAGAATTTAATTTATAAAACACAATGAATCATAGAAAATTTATAACTACTGGCAAAAACATACCCAAAACAACTGCACCTATAAGCCAAGCAGTTGTAGCTGGTAATTATTGCCATATTAGTGGTCAACTGGCCATTGATGAAAACGGAAATTTTGTAGATGGTACAATAGAAGTTCAAACAAAAATGGCTTTTGACAACCTTTTTGCCGTTTTGAGCGAAGCTGGATTTGAACAGGATGAAATTGTATTTATCGATATTGCTTTTATAAATTTAAGAGATTTAGAATTTGTGAATCCCTATTTTGATGCTTTATTCGAATCAGGTCGAAAGCCAGCACGAACCATTTATCAAGCCGCAGCACTTCCGGCAGGCGCAAAAATAAAAGTTTTGGCAATTGCAATAAAAACATAACAATCTACCCAAAAAACATCAAAACTTCTAACCTCAAACATTTTTAAACTTCAAACATATAAACTATCTTTGCCGCTTAATTCGAATCACAAATAATGAATAAATTATTGATTGTTGGAACAGTTGCTTTCGACGCTATTGAAACCCCTTTTGGCAAAACAGACAAAATTTTAGGCGGTGCAGGAACCTATATTGGACTTTCGGCTTCTAATTTTAACATTCAATCAGCTATTGTTTCAGTAGTTGGCGATGATTTTCCACAAGAATATTTAGACTTATTGACCGATAGAAACATTGATATTTCTGCAATTGAAATTGTAAAAGGAGGGAAAACATTTTTTTGGAGTGGGTTGTATCACAACGATTTGAATTCAAGAGACACACTGGCAACAGAATTGAATGTCTTGGCCGATTTTCAACCAAAGGTTCCGCAGAATTTTAAAAACGCTGATGTAGTAATGTTAGGAAATTTGCATCCATTAGTTCAAAATAGTGTTCTTGACCAAATGGAAACTAAACCAAAGTTAGTGGTACTTGACACTATGAATTTTTGGATGGATTGTGCCTTGCCGGAATTACTAGCAGTAATAAAACGCATAGATGTGATCACTATTAATGACGAAGAAGCAAGACAACTTTCAGGAGAATATTCATTAGTAAAAGCTGCGGCTAAAATACACAACATGGGACCAAAATATGTTGTAATAAAAAAAGGAGAGCACGGTGCGCTTTTGTTTCACAATAAAGAAGTATTCTTTGCTCCAGCTTTGCCACTCGAAGAAGTATTTGATCCAACTGGCGCAGGTGATACTTTTGCAGGCGGTTTTACTGGGTTTATTACTCAATCAGAAAATGTTTCATTCGAGAACATGAAAAGTGCTATCATTCATGGTTCAAATTTAGCTTCTTTTTGTGTAGAAAAATTTGGAACCGAAAGAATGCTTAACCTTGACAAACAAGAAGTGGTTGATAGGTTGAAACAATTTAAATCATTGACACAATTTGATATAGAATTAGAATAAAGTATGCCTCGAAATTTCGGGGCATTTTTTATTAAGAATACCCGCAACTATTATTTTAAAATTTAAAGCTGCTAAATAAATAATTAACTACAAATTACAACAACACAATGAGCGATGCAATTAAACACGAATGTGGAATTGCCCTTTTGCGATTAAAGAAACCGTTAGAATTTTATAAAGAAAAATACGGAACTGCTTTCTACGGGATACAAAAAATGTATCTTCTTATGGAAAAACAGCACAATCGTGGTCAAGATGGAGCAGGTTTTGCAAGTATAAAATTAGATGTGGATCCAGGAGAGCGATACATTAGCCGAGTTCGGTCGAATGATGCACAACCCATTCAACATGTATTTGCTCAAATCAATGAAAGAATTAACGAAGAAATGGCTTCGCATCCAGAATATGCGGATGATGTACATCTTCAAAAAAAGAACATACCCTATCTAGGCGAACTGTTTTTAGGGCATGTTCGTTACGGAACTTTTGGAAAAAATAGTATCGAAAGTGTTCACCCTTTTTTACGACAGAATAATTGGATGCACAGAAATCTTATTCTTGCAGGAAATTTCAACATGACCAATGTTGCAGCACTTTTTCAAAGTTTAGTAGAACTAGGACAACACCCAAAAGAAATGACCGATACCGTTACGGTAATGGAAAAGATTGGTCATTTTTTAGACAAGGCAGTTATTGATTTATATCAAGATTGTAAAAATGAAGGCTTGACAAAACAAGAAGCTTCTCCGGTAATTGCAGAAAGATTAGATATTGCTGCAATTTTGACAAGAGCATCAAAAAATTTAGACGGTGGATACGCAATGGCAGGACTTTTAGGGCATGGTGACGCTTTTGTATATAGAGATCCAGCTGGAATTCGACCAGCCTATTTTTATGAAGACGACGAAATTGTAGTCGTAGCATCTGAACGTCCTGTAATACAAACAGTTTTTAATATAGATTTCGAAAAAGTTCAAGAACTTCAGCCTGGAAATGCCTTAATAATTAAGAAAAACGGAACGGTTACCCAACAAGAAATCCTTCCTCCAACGGTTAAAAAAGCATGCTCATTCGAAAGAATTTATTTCTCCAGAGGAAGTGATGCCGAAATATACCAAGAAAGAAAAAATTTAGGAAAATTAATTCTTCCTGCCGTATTAGAAGCCATTGATAATGATACTGACAACACGGTTTTCTCTTATATTCCAAATACCGCCGAAACTTCCTTTTACGGAATGGTTGAAGCAGCACAAGATTTTTTGAATCAAAGGAAAAATAATTATATCCTCGAGAATCGAAAAAAATTAACCAAAGAAAAACTCGAGGAAATACTATCCGTTAAAATCAGAACCGAAAAAGTGGCCATTAAAGATGCCAAACTTCGAACTTTTATCACCGAAGATAGCAGCCGAGACGATCTAGTAGCACACGTTTATGATGTTACTTACGGTGTAATCAAACCAACAGACAATTTGGTAATCATAGACGACAGCATCGTTCGTGGAACAACGCTTAAAATGAGTATCATTAAAATGATGGATCGTTTAAAGCCTAAAAGTATTGTTGTAGTTTCATCGGCTCCACAAATACGCTATCCAGATTGTTATGGTATAGACATGGCAAAACTAGAAGGATTAGTGGCTTTTCGCGCCGCGTTAGAACTGCTAAAAGAAAGAGATTTATACCACCTTGTTGATGATGTTTATGCAAAATGCAAAATACAAGAAAATTTAAACGATAGCGAGGTAATTAACCATGTTACTGAAATTTATGCACCATTCGAACCACAAGAAATTTCAGATAAAATAGCACAAATACTTAAATCACCTGAAATAAATGCTCAGGTTAAAATTATTTTCCAAACTGTAGAGGCATTACACATTGCCTGTCCTAAAAATCTAGGAGATTGGTACTTTACTGGGGATTATCCAACTCCAGGTGGAAATAGAGTTGTAAACCGAGCGTTTATGAATTTTTATGAAGGAAAAAACACTAGAGCATACTGATATTAAACTAAATAGAGTAATTAATCGATTTTATAGGTTGTTCATCTAATAAATTTGGTTTTAATTAACAACTAACATAAATTTGATTTACCATAACATTAGTAGGTTAAGTTTATGGTAGATTTGGGGCAAAAAGGGTGAAAGAAATTTCACCTTTTTTATTTTACACTAATCAAAGAATCTTATAATAGGTAGTTGTACACTTATTTGACCGTCATTCCAATTTATTTCCACAAAAATTCCATAAAAAACAGTAATGTTGTTAATTTTGTAATACCGTAATTTAGTAGATTAAGTTTATGGTAGATTTGGGGCAAAAAAGGTGAAAGCAATTTCACCTTTTTTAATGGAATAAAGTCAAAAAAGAGTGTGATGAATATAGAGAATAGAAAAAAGAAATGAATACATAAAAAAAATAGACGAACAACTTTTAAGTCATTCATCTATTATCTATATTCTTGTGTCTATTTCTTAAACTATTTCTCTAAAGCATATCTTCTAGAAACTTCAACCCAATTAATTACACTAAAGAAAGCTTCAATATAATCGGGTCTTCTGTTTTGATAATTTAAATAATAAGCATGTTCCCAAACATCCATTCCTAGAATAGGAGTTCCGCCGCAGCCAACACCAGGCATCAAGGTATTGTCTTGATTTGGAGTTCCACAAACTTCTAATTTACCCTCTTTTATACACAACCAAGCCCATCCTGAACCAAATTGTGTTGCCCCAGCTTTGGCAAACTTTGCTTTAAATTCTTCAAAAGTTCCAAAAGCACTTTCAATTGCCTCAAGTAAATCTCCACTAGGAAGTCCGCCACCATCAGGTGACATCACGCTCCAAAACAAATTATGATTAAAAAAACCTCCACCGTTATTACGAACAGCGGCATTAGTTTTATCAAGATTTATCAAAATATTTTCAATAGTTTTCCCTTCCATATCTGTACCAGCAATCGCGGCATTCAAATTAGTGGTATATGCATTATGATGTTTTGAATGATGAATTTCCATCGTGCGTGCATCAATATGAGGTTCTAATGCGTCATACGCATAAGGTAATTGTGGTAATTCAAAAGCCATAACATTTCGGTTTTAAAGATTAAAAAATATAAAAATCAAATTTAAACAATTAACTTTGGAATTGAAAATTCTATTTCATTATAATTTCATCAAATAAATTGATAGTCTGTTTTTTTGGAGCTATTTCCTGCTATACGCTACATCTTTCCTGCCGAACACCGGCAGAAAAGGTAATTGTGAGAACAATTCGACTATCAGGGCTAGGGCATTTGTTTAGAAAATAAATATGAAATGCTTCGCCAGTTCGCTATCGCTCGGGTCAAAAACCGTTAATCAAAAATCTAAAATCGAAATGCAACGACCATCATTCTCCCTATACGACGCATCAGCAGGTTCCGGAAAAACGTATGCATTGGTCAAAGAATACCTAAAAATTATTCTTGTTGCTCCTAAAAACGATGCCTATCGCAACATTCTCGCCATAACATTTACCAACAAAGCGGTTCACGAAATGAAATCCCGAATTGTAGGCAGTTTATCCGAGTTTGCCAAAGACGAACCTAGCGGAAAAGCACTCGATTTAATGCAGCATTTGGCGTTAGAAACCCAGCTTTCCATCATTCAAATTAAAACTAAATCACAGCAAATCATAAAGCATATTATTCATAATTATGCTGCTTTTGATATTTCGACAATTGATAAATTCACGCACAAAGTCATTCGTGCCTTTGCCCACGATTTGGGTTTGCCCATGACTTTTGAAGTCACACTTGATACCGAAAATTTGCTCATCGAAGCGGTAGATGCAATAATAGCGCAAGCGGGCGAAGACGAAACGTTGACCAAATTGCTCATTGATTTCACGATGGAAAAAACCGATGACGATAAATCTTGGGATATATCTCGTGAAATTCTCGAAACGGGTCGTTTAGTACTCAATGAAAACAATCGAAATGAAATCACCCATTTTCAAGACAAAACCATCACCGAATTTGTCGAAATAAAAAGCAAACTAGCTCAAGCTTGCAAAGTTTTGGATTCAGAAAATGCCCAATTAGCGGAAAGTGCGTTGCTGTTAATTGAAAAAAATGGAATTGATTTAAAATCCTTTTCCAGAGGAACTTTTCCAAATCATCTTCAAAGTATTGCGGATGGGAAATTCAATCCAAAAAATAAAATGTTTCGAGAATTTGAGGATATTACCATCAATAAAACCGCCAAAGACAAAGCGATTATCGAGAACATAATTCCAGAATTAATACAAATTTTAGAAACGGTTTACAAAAATTTTGAAAAGCGAGATTTCTACAAAGCGTTTTTAAAAAACATCACACCTTTATCATTGTTAAATACCGTAAGTAAAGAATTATCTAAAATTCAGGAAGAGCAAAACGTGCTTTCTATAGCAGAATTCAACTCCATTATTCATCGTGAAATTCAAAACCAACCCGCGCCTTTTATTTATGAACGATTAGGCGAACGGTATCGTCATTTTTTCATCGATGAATTTCAGGACACTTCAGAAATGCAATGGCAAAACCTCATTCCGCTGATTGACAATGCCACTTCGAGCGAAATTGATGGCGAAAAAGGAACTTTGATGATTGTGGGCGATCCAAAACAATCCATTTACCGTTGGCGAGGCGGAAAAGCGGAGCAATTTATCGAATTGAGTAAATCATACAATCCGTTTAATAATCCAGAAAAAAAATTATTTCATTTAGATAAAAATTTTAGAAGTTATTCTCAAATAATCAATTTCAACAACGACTTTTTTCAATTGTTGTCCAATGAATTTGAGCACGAAGATTACAAAGATTTATATAAAAACCACAGCCATCAAAAAAGCAATGATAAAACGGGTGGTTATGTAAATATTTTTTTTCTTCCAAAAATAGAGGAAAGCGAAGATGATGACGAAGCATTGGACAAAAACGATTTGTATGTTTTGGCTACTTTAAACACAATTCAAAAAGTACAAAAACTAGGATTTGAGTACAAAGACATTGTTATTCTTACCCGAAAACGCAGTCAAGGAATTGCTATTGCGAATTATTTGACGGAGCAAAACATTCCACTTTTGTCATCGGAAACCTTAATGATTCAAAATGCGACGGAAGTTCGATTGATAATTCATTTATTAAAATATCTAAAAAACAGCACGGATTTAGAGTCAAAAGCCTATTTCTTAGAATATTTTGCTCAAAACAGCCAAAACAAACTACCAATTCACGATTTTATCGCGCATGGAATGAGTTTTACAATTGAAATTGATTTCGAAAACTGGCTCAAAAGTTTTGATGTGAATCTGTCTTTTCAAAACATTCGAAAAAAATCATTGTATGAAGCTGTAGAAATTATAATTTCTAAATTTCTAAATCCTACAAAAAGTAATGCCTATGTTCAATATTTTCTGGATATTGTTTTGGATCGTGATATTCGCAACCAAGCAGGAATTTCGGATTTCTTGAATTATTGGAATAAAAATGCCGAAAAATTTAGTATTCCATCACCCGAAGGAACAAATGCAGTCCGGATTATGACCATTCATAAATCGAAAGGATTAGAATTTCCGGTAGTAATAATGCCTTTCGCCGAGGAAGATTACACTCGAAGTCCAAAGGACAAATTATGGATTAATGCAGACGAAAGCACTTTTGGTTTACCCAAAGTTTTAATAGACAACAGCAAAGCTGTAGAAGGTTATGGAGACGATGCAAAACGGGTTTACGATCAAAAATCACAGGAAGAATTACTAGATAATATCAATGTTTTGTACGTCGCTTTAACCCGAGCCGAAGAGCAATTGTATATTATTTCGCAAACTTTAAATCCAAGAAAAGACGGAGAATACCCGAGTAATATGGCTTCTTTTTTTATAAAACATCTTATAAATGAGCAGCAATTTGACGAAAATAAGTTGGAATATGAATTTGGAAATTCTACAAAAATTTCAATAAAAGAAAAGCACGTCGATACTTGCAAAACTATTCCGTTAGTTTCAGAAATTTTAGATCCAAAAAACATCAAAATTGCACAACGAGAATCCGTCATGTGGGGAACACACCAACAGGAAGCCATAGAATATGGCAATGTGGTTCATGAAATTTTATCTTTTGTAAAAACAAAGAGCGATGTTGATTTAGCCATTACAAAAGCCATTGAAAATGGATTGATTACTATGAATCAGAAAGATATTGTTCACAATACTATTGTAGAAATTGTAAATCATACGGAACTTTTAGCTTATTTTGAGGATGGTAACGAAATTATGAACGAGCAAACCATTATTCAAAAAGAAGGTTCTACAATTAAACCAGACCGAATGGTTTTGACAAAAAAGAAAGAAGTGTATTTATTGGATTACAAAACAGGAGTGCATCAATCTAAATATAAATTGCAATTAGATAATTATCAACAGGCAATAGAGAAAATGGGTTTCAAAGTCACAAAAAAAGCACTCATATATATAGGAGAGAAAATTGAAATTGTAAATTTGTAGCTATTTTTGATACGGAGTAATTAAAACCCTAATAACTCATAACTTTTTAACTCATAACTTTTTTTAGATGTACGGAAAAATACAACAACACTTGCAATCCGAACTTCAAACCATTGAAGACAACGGAATTTTCAAATCCGAAAGGATCATCACATCGCCACAAGGAGCAGAAATTACTGTAAATGGAGAAACGGTTTTGAATTTTTGTGCTAATAATTATTTGGGACTTTCATCACATCCCGATGTGGTTCAAGCAGCGAAAGACGCATTGGATTCGCATGGTTTTGGAATGTCATCGGTTCGATTTATTTGTGGTACACAAGACATTCATAAAACTTTAGAGAAAAAGATTTCAGCGTTTTACGGAACCGAAGATACAATTTTATACGCGGCAGCTTTTGATGCCAATGGAGGCGTTTTCGAACCATTATTAGGTGAATTGGACTGCATTATTTCGGATAGTTTGAACCATGCTTCTATAATTGATGGTGTTCGATTGTGTAAAGCAGCACGTTATCGTTATGAAAATTCCAATATGGAAGATTTAGAAAAACAATTAATTGAAGCTACTCAAAAAGGGACACGTTTCAAACTTATTGTCACCGACGGTGTTTTCTCTATGGACGGCGTTGTTGCTCCATTAGATAAAATATGCGATTTAGCTGATAAATATGACGCAATGGTTATGGTTGACGAATGTCATGCTGCTGGTTTCATTGGGGCAACTGGAAAAGGAACACTCGAAGCAAAAGGCGTAATGGGAAGAGTAGATATTATTACAGGAACTTTAGGCAAAGCACTTGGCGGTGCAATGGGCGGTTATACTACAGCCAAAAAAGAAATTATTGAATTGTTGCGTCAGCGTTCACGACCGTATTTATTTTCTAATTCATTAGCACCAGCTATTGTTGGAGCTTCCATTAAAGTTTTCGAATTATTAGAAAAGGACACTTCATTAAGAGATAA
This sequence comes from Flavobacterium sp., assembly GCF_031409475.1. Taxonomy (GTDB): domain Bacteria; phylum Bacteroidota; class Bacteroidia; order Flavobacteriales; family Flavobacteriaceae; genus Flavobacterium. The sequence goes on from NZ_JANNXH010000043.1 coordinate 15,413, forward strand.
ACTGGAGTGGAACACAAGTTATTTTAAGGACGGTATGAAATCAGCTGGTTTTGAGATAGTTCAGGGAGATTCAGCAATCGTTCCCGTAATGCTTTATGACGCTAAGTTAGCACAAAAAATGGCATCCGAATTATTGAAAAAGGGTATTTATGTAATAGGATTCTTTTTTCCAGTTGTGCCTAAAGACAAAGCAAGAATTAGAGTACAATTGTCTGCAGCTCATACAAAAGAACATTTAGACATTGCAATTCTAGCATTTACTACAGTTGGGAAGGAGTTAAAAGTGATTTAAATGCTGTTTTAATGCTGTTTATGACATTTTTTTTAGAATTTTATTTTGTAGTTAAATAATTACACCCTATTTTTGTCCAAAATTAACTAAATTGTAATTAAACAAATTTAAGTATGAAACATCTTAACAAATTTTTAGTTGCTGTATTGGTAGTAATGAGTTTAAGCTCAAACGCACAAGACGGCAATAATCCATGGGCGATCTCTTTTGGAGTAAACGCAGTTGATACCAGAGTAAGTGCAGGTATTAGAAGTGGGAATATTAACGATAAATTTTCCAACTATTTCGCTGTAAAAGAGAATTGGAATATACTTCCATCAGTATCTTACATTAGTGTTTCAAAATATGTTGGAGATAACTTTTCTTTTGGAATTTCAGGGTCAGTAAACAAAATCAGCAAATTTGTTGATTGGGCTGGACCAGGATATAATGACATGAAAGTTTATAATCCAGGAGATTTGATGTACTATGGTGTTGACGGTAGCTTGAGATATAGCTTAAAAAGTCTTATAAAATCTAAAGTTTTAGAGCCTTCATTAAAAATAGGTGGTGGTTATACATTTTTTGGAGATAGTAGTTTTGGAACTTTAAATGGTGGAGCTGGTTTAACGATATGGTTAAGCGAGACTGTTGGTTTGAATGTTGAGTCAACTTACAAGAAATCATTTGGAGAAAGAACTGTTGGTACTACAACTGTTCCAGATGCTCCTTCACATTTTCAACACACTGCAGGTCTTATCTTCAAATTTGGAGGAAAAGATACAGATGGAGATGGAATTTATGACAAAGATGATGCATGTCCTGAAGTTGCAGGCCTAAAGCAATACAATGGTTGTCCTGATACTGACGGGGATGGAATTATTGACGGTAATGACGCTTGTCCAGATGTATTTGGTTTAGCTGCATTAAACGGATGTCCTGATACAGACGGAGATGGAATTGCAGACAAAGATGATGCATGTCCAGAAGTTGCTGGTTTAGCAGCTTTCAAAGGTTGTCCAGACACTGATGGAGATGGAGTTACAGATGCTTCGGATAAATGTCCTTCTGTAAAAGGACCAAAAGAAAATGCAGGTTGCCCTTGGCCAGATAGAGACGGAGATAGCGTTTTAGATAAAGACGATAGATGTCCAGATGTAAAAGGTACCGTTGCAAACAATGGATGTCCAGAAATTTCTCCTGAAAAAATAAATGAGTTAAATGCTTATGCTAAAACTATTTTATTTGACAGTGGTAAATCTTCATTCCAAGCACAAACTTTGCCAGTATTACAATCTATAACTGCAATTTTAAAAGAATTCCCAACTTCAAAATTTAGCATCGAAGGTCACACAGATAGTGATGGTAAAGATGCTGCTAACCAAACATTGTCTTTGGATAGATCTTCTGCAGTGGTGAATTACTTGGTTGAAAACGGTATTGACTCTAGTAGACTATCTTCAACTGGTTTTGGTGAGTCTAAACCAATTGATACTAATAAAACGAAAGCAGGAAAAGCTAATAATAGAAGAGTAGAAGTGAATTTAGTAAAATAATTTCCCTCCAAATTTTTCAGAAAACGCCTCAATTTATTGAGGCGTTTTTTTTATATTTATAAAATGACAAACACTTCTTTTTTAGATAGGATAGCAACGGTTTTAATCGATAATTATGAAGATAAGTTATCTAACACAATTGTCGTTCTGCCAAACAAGAGGGCCAAAATATTTTTGATAGAAGCACTAAAAAAACAAGTTGCAAATAACATATTTTCCCCAGAAATAATTAGCATTGAAGATTTTGTACAGGAAGTTTCTGGCGTTCGTGCCATTGACCCAATAGAATTATTGTTTGAATTTTATCAAGTGTATCTGTCAATTACAGATGCCAACAATCAACAATCATTTGAATTATTTGCCAATTGGGCAAAAACATTGCTACAGGATTTCAATGAAATAGACCGCTATTTGTTAGAACCTTTACATGTTTTGTCCTATCTAAAAGATATTGAAGACATCAAAAAATGGGGTATAGAAGTCGAAAACAAAACTCCATTGCTCGAAAAATACATTGATTTCTGGAAATTATTACCACATTATTACCAATCGCTTTATGCTCATTTACTGGGTAAAGGAATTGGTTATCAAGGATTAATTTACCGCGAAGCCGTTAATAATCTCATTCGTTTTTCAGATTCTATACAAGGAAAAACTTTTGTATTTGCAGGATTTAATGCGTTGAATGCTGCCGAAGAAAAAATAATTCAGCACCTTATCACTTCGGAGCAAGCCAAAATATTTTGGGATATAGATCAAGCGTTTCTATACGACAAATACCATGATGCGGGTTTGTTTGTAAGACGTTTCAAAGACAGTTGGAAACATTACAAATCCAATCCTTTTGAATGGATTGTTGACGATTTTTCAAAATCCAAAAACATTCAAGTTATTGGTACGCCAAAAAGTATTGGGCAAGCTAAAATTGCAGGAAGTATTATCGAAAAAATCAGTATTGATAATCCAATTGCAACTCTAGATAAAGTTGCAGTTGTACTTGGAGAAGAGAGTTTATTAGTGCCACTTTTATATGCTTTACCCGCTACAGTTGGTGCCTTAAACATTACTATGGGATATTCCAGTAAGAACAATCCAGCACAAATTTTGATTGCAAAATTGTTTAAAATGCACACCAATGCCTTGTCAAGAAACGCTTCGAGTTATGTGTTTTATTACAAAGATGTGCTTGATATTCTTACGCATCCTTTGGTTGAGTCTTATGCAAATACTAATAATTTAGTTTATACTATTAATCAAAACAATTATACGTTTATTACTCATAAAAAACTTTTTGAAATCAATGAAAGCCAAAGCGAATTATTCACTTTGCTATTTCAAAAATGGGAAAACGGTTCGGGTGCGGTTTTAGAAACCTTATCGAGTTTATTAGTTATGCTTAAAACGAATTTAAGCAATAATAATCATGAAGAAAAAATAACAAAAGCCTTTATTTTTGCTATTTTCAAGGTCATCAATAAGCTAATTAACTACTATTCAAAACACAAACATATTGACAAAATAGAAACTCTTTATGCCATTTATAAACAAGTAATTGATCTCGCCGAAGTTTCTTTTGAAGGAGAACCATTGAACGGTTTACAAATCATGGGTGTTCTAGAAAGCCGTGTTTTAGATTTTGAAACTGTGATTGTTACCTCAATGAATGAAGGCAAATTTCCAGCCGGAAAATCCATGAATTCATTTATTCCGTATGATATAAAAAGAGAATTGGGATTGCCTACTTTCAAAGAAAAAGATGCCATTTACACTTATCATTTCTATCATTTATTACAACGAGCCAAAAATATTTATTTGATTTATAATACCGAAAGCGAAGGTATAGATGCTGGAGAAAAAAGCCGTTTCATTACCCAATTAGAAGTAGAAAAGCAATCCAACCACAATTTATCTCACGAAATTTACAATGCTGTTTTACCCGAAAAAGCTTATGAACCAATGCGCATTCCGAAGTCAGAAAGTGTAATGATTCGTTTGAAGGAAATCGCCGATAAAGGATTCTCACCTTCTGCTTTGACAAGTTACATCAGAAATCCAATTCAGTTTTATTTCCAAAAGATTTTACGCATTCGAGAAACCGAAGAAGTAGAAGAGAATATTGCTTTGAACACTCTAGGAACTATTATTCATGAAACTTTGAGGGTTTTATACCAGCCTTTTGTAGGAAAATTTATTTCCGAGACTGCTATTTTAAAATGTTTTAAACTTTTAGACGATGAAGTTTTAAAACAATTCAAACTGATTTATAAAGAAGGCGAAATCAAAAAAGGGCGCAACTTATTAGCTTTTGAAGTAGCGAAGCGCAATGTCTCTAATTTCTTGAAAGTGGAATTAGAAAGTATAAAAAATGGTGATGCTATAAAGATTATTGCATTGGAGCAAACTTATGAGCGCACTTTAAACCATCCTGATTTACCGTTTCCAGTAATGATAAAAGGAAATGTTGACAGAATCGAGGAACGAAATGGAAACATTAGAATCATAGACTATAAAACGGGTAAGGTCGAAAAGACGAATGTCACTTTGAAATCATGGTCAGGCTTAACCAAAGATATTAAAAACGAAAAAATTATTCAGGTTTTGGCGTATGCTTTTATGTATGAAAATGAAGCAAATGGCAAACCAATTCAAGCGGGAATTATTTCGTTCAAAAACTTAAAATCAGGATTTTTGCCTTTTAATTTCAAAGAAGATAAAGAAATTACCGAAATAATAACAGCGGATATTTTAAATGAGTATTTAGAACAAATTGTTTTGTTGTTAAGTGAAATTTTGGATGTAAATATCCCTTTTGAGGAAAAGGTTTAATATTTTTAATAAATTAAAATTTATACATAAATCGAGGATTTTAAGTTCAAAATAATCATAATCCGACTTTGATATCCAAGAATTTAATCTGTGTTTGAAATTAAAAGAGGTTACTTTTCTTGTTTTTATCCCTATACAATCAGTAATGTTGCAGAAATTGGATGCGCAAAAGTTTTATTTAATTTTTTTAATTGTTTGCATATTAATTGTATATTTATCACTAAGCTCAATATTTTTAAAAAAAAAGTAAAAAAATAGTTTAAATAAAAATCTTAAAATGAAAAACAATTTACCAGTAATTGCTATTCTAGCTTTTTTAATTAGTGCATGCGCAACAACAAAAATCACCAAAACCGATGATTTATCTGGTATAACTTGGGAGTTGGATTATATATCAGGTTCACGAATTGCATTTGAAGGATTGTATCCAGACAAAAAGCCTCGAATCACATTTGATTCTGCCACAAATCAGGTAAGTGGAACAGCAAGTTGTAATGGATATTCGGCTAAATATACACTAAACGGAAACTTAATTTCATTTGGCGAACCAGGTATTACGACAATGATGTTTTGTGAAGGTGGCGGAGAAAATGCCTTTTTACAAACAATAAAAAAAGTAAATAACTACGCTATCGACAAAGAAAACAAACTCAACCTGATGGTTGACGGTGTAGCAATGATGCGATTTAAAAAAATTAAATAATTATGAAAAAAATAGTAACACTATCGTTTGTACTACTAGTATTTGCAAACTGTAAAAACAAAGAACAACAAGCAGAAACCAGTAATTCTAATCCAAAAGAAGTTACTCAAGAAATAGTTGCTGCCAAACTTGAAATAGGTTGTTATGTATATGATGACGAGAAAAATAATATCACGTTAGAAGTTACTGAAAACAAGACGCCTATTTCAGGAAATTTATCGTATTCATTGTCTGAAAAAGACAAAAACACGGGTAGTTTTATAGGTGAAATTAAAGCAGATTTACTAATAGCAACTTACACTTTTAATTCTGAAGGAAAAACGTCAACAAGACAAGTTGCTTTCAAATTAGAAAACGATAAACTTATCGAAGGTTATGGCGAACTCAATACTAACGGAACTACTTTTAAAGGCGTAAGTAGTTTAAATTTTGATTCAAAAATGCCATTATTAAAATCAGATTGCGACAATCAAAAAAAAAACACCAGTTTAAAAGCGGAAGTTCCTATTCAGAAATAAGCAAAGCAAGTATTGATTTAAATACACTAAAAATCAAGTTAAATAGCTTGACAAAAGGAGCTAAAGACAATAAAAGTGTTGCCTATTTACTATTCAATTCTGATAATTCAAAAGCCGAAGTTTTTTTGCCAAAAAACAACAAAGGGATTGTTCTAACAAAATCAAAACACGGAAATTGGATATTTGAGGGTTACACACTAATAAGCTGGAAAGGCTATGTTTTGCAAGAAAATGGGATTTCAATATTTGGTGGAGAATGAGTTTAACAACAGACTAAACTTTCTTCAAAAAATCCTTCAAAACCACTTTTAATTCTTCTATATTTTCAATATGACTCATGTGTCCGTCTGGGAAAGTGACTAATTTCACGGAAGTATTTTCTATTTGTTTCACATTTTCTTCATAGTTCAAAACCCCATCTTTTTTACCTAAAATCAGCAATTTTGGATACGAAGTTGTGTGCAAAATCAGATTCCTATCCTTGCGAATTTTCATGCCTTCGAGCGAAGCAACTATGCCTTGCAAAGGGGTTTTTAAAGCTTCGATTTTTGTGTTTTCGATTTCAGTAGTACGTTTTTCTCTATTGTCTTCGCTGAATAAATTAGCAATACTCAATCGCACAAAGCTGGTATAATCTTTTTTTACCATTTTTATAGCTCGAGCTCTGTTTTTTTTCTTTTCATCACTATCAGCGAGAGAAGTTGAGTTCAATAAAACCATTCCTTTTATAGAATCAGGATACATTTCGGCGAAAGCCAAAGCCACATAACCGCCCATAGAATGTCCTACAAAAATCACTTTTCGAACCCGCAATTCATGCAAAACTTTGTGAACAACCGCAGCATTATCTTCCATAGAATGCACATAACCCATAGATTCTGTTTCACCATGACCCAATAAATCAATAGTTATAACACGGTTTTTTTTGCTCAATTCAGGAATAAAATCCTGCCACATTTTCTGGTTTTCAAGAAAACCGTGAAGTAAAACCACAGCGGTTCCTTTTCCAGTATTGGAATAAGAGATTTTTGTGTTTTTGTAGAGGAGTTGGTTCATCGGTTTAAACTTGAAACAAAAATAGAATTAAAATTTTTAAACCAAATTAGTAAAAGATATTAATACTGATTTACTTTACAAATCCCCATATACTTGTCATTCCGAAGTATGAGGAATCTCATAATGAGATGCTTCCTTTGTAAGCAGGACAACTTGGTGTATAATGAAGTATAAAAACCCATATACTTGTCATTCCGAAGCATGAGGAATCTCATAATGAGATGCTTCCTTTGTCAGCAGGACAACTTGGTGTATAATGAAGTATAAAAAACGGCTCACATTCCTGCAAACCGTCTATCATCTATTAGTCTATTTTCTTTTCTCTAAATCAAGAATTCATTAAACTCTCAATTTCGTCCACTTCAATCGGGATATTTCGCATTAAGTTAAACGGTTCGCCACTTTCCTGAATCACTACATTATCTTCTATTCGAATTCCAAAACCTTCGGCGGGAATATAAATTCCGGGTTCTACGGTAAAAACCATATTAGTTTGCATGGGTTCGTGTAATAATCCGTAATCGTGCGTGTCTAAACCCATGTGGTGCGACGTTCCGTGCATAAAATATTTTTTGTAAGCTGGCCAATCTGGATTTTCGTTTTGCACATCGGCTTTGTCAATTAATCCCAAACCGAGCAGTTCTGAGGTCATGATTTTGCCCACTTCAACATGATATTGTTTCCATAATGTTCCTGGAATAAGCATTTTAGTAGCTTCGTTTTTAACTTTTAAAACAGCACTATAAACCGCTTTTTGTCTTTCGGTAAATTTCCCTGAAACTGGAATTACACGTGTCATATCGCTAGAATAATTAGCATATTCTGCGGCAACGTCAAGCAAGATTAAATCGCCAGCTTTGCATTGTTGGTTGTTTTCGATGTAATGCAACACGTTTGCATTATTCCCCGAAGCAATAATGGGTGTGTAGGCAAATCCTCTGGAACGATTTCTGACGAATTCGTGAATCAATTCGGCTTCGATTTCATACTCCATAACATTTGGTTTTACAAAGGATAATAATCTTCTAAAACCCATTTCGGTGATGTTACAGGCGTTTTGGATTAAATCCAGTTCTTCACTTTCCTTTATAGACCGATTGCGTTGTAATATCGGATTGCTTTTCGCCACTTGATGTGCAGGATATTTAGCTTTCCACCATTTTACAAAGCGTGCTTCACGGGTTTCGGTTTCAACAGAAGCACGATAATGCTCGTTAGTATTGATGTACATGATTTCCGAATACGTCATCATTTCGTTGAGAATTTTCTCAAAATCGGTTAACCAGTACACCGTTTTAATTCCGGAAACTTCAAAAGCGCGGTCTTTGGTTAGTTTTTCGCCTTCCCACACGGCAATGTGTTCGCTGGTTTCTTTGAGGAACAAAATCTCTCGTTGGTTCTCATAAGGCGCATCTGGAAAAAGCAACAAAATACTTTCTTCTTGATCCACACCTGTTAAATATAAAATATCTCGGTGTTGTGCAAAAGGCAAAGTGCTATCGGCAGAAACAGGATAAATATCATTTGAATTAAAAACCGCCACGCTTTTTGGCTTCATTTGAGATACAAATTTGGCGCGATTTTTAATATAAAGTTGTCGATCGATTTGATGGTATTTCATATCTGTAAAATTTATTTGTTAGTGGTCAAACCTGTCTGCCGACAGGCGGATATGTTGGAGCCTTTTTATTTATTGGTGTTTAATTCACTAAACTTTATTTTTATCGGTGTTCAGTGAATTTTATTTACTTACGCAAACTTGTTTTTAGTGGCGACTTCCTAATAATTAGTTTTTCACACTTGGAATATTCAAAAATAGCAACTTTAACAGTAATTGGATGTTATTTTCGCAATAAATTTTTTAATAACTATTTTTAGTATTAATTTTAAAAAAAAATAATTATGAAAAAAACCCTTCTTTTTTTGGTCTTATTATTCCAAAGTTTTATTTCACTTCAGGCTCAATCTACAGTAACACAATCTCTTTTTCAAAATGTTGTTTTTAAGAACATTGGACCAACAATCATGAACGGAAGGGTTGTTGACATTGATGTAAATGAAGAAAACCCTATCGAATTTTACGTAGCTTATGCCTCAGGTGGATTATGGTATACGAACAACAATGGAACAAGTTTTACACCAGTAATGGATTCTGCTTTAACTCTAAACTGTGGTTCAATTGCAGTTGATTGGAAATCGGGGGCGATTTGGGTAGGAACTGGAGAGGTTAATTCCTCGCGATCTTCTTATGCAGGAGTTGGGCTTTTAAAGTCTACTGATAAAGGAAAAACATGGGAAAACAAAGGGCTTTTGGACAGTCAACATATTAGTAAAATAATAATAAATCCTAGTAATACAAACGAAATAATTGTAAGTGTAGTAGGTCATTTATACACAACAAACAGAGAAAGAGGAGTTTTTAAAACTACCGATGGAGGTAAAACTTGGAAACAAACGCTGTTCATAAACGATGAAACTGGAGTTATAGATATGACAGTTGCGCCAGATAATTCTGCAATTTTATATGTAACTTCTTGGCAAAAAGAGCGTAAAGCTTATAATTTTAAAGGCAACGGAATACATTCTGGGATTTATAAAAGTGCAGATTCTGGCAACACATGGCAATTATTATCAACAAAGGAAAGTGGTTTCCCCAATAACGAAAACGTTGGTAGAATAGGGATCACGGCATTTAATGAAAATATAGTTTATGCTGTTTTAGACAATCAAAACAAGAAACCTTCGGTTAAAACTAATATTTCAAAAGATGCAAATTCCGCACTTTTCGAGACCGATGTCATAGGTGCTGAAATTTACAAATCTATAGATGGAGGTAAAATTTGGAAAAAAACAAACAATAATTATTTAGACGGTTTGTATTATACTTACGGATATTATTTTGGTGATATAACAGTAGATAAATCAAACCAAGACAGAATTTATTTAACAGGTGTTCCGCTTTTATTTTCAGATAATGGAGGAAAATCATCAGAAATTATAGATAAAGACAATGTTCATGCCGATCACCATGTAATATGGATAAATCCTAAAAATCCAAATCACATTATTAATGGTAATGATGGTGGTGTGAATATTTCATACGATAATGGAGAACATTGGATAACTTGTAATAGTAATGCAGTTGGGCAATTTTACGCTGTAAATGTAGATGAACAAGAACCGTATAATGTTTACGGTGGTTTGCAAGATAATGGAGTTTGGGTTGGACCAAGTAATTATCAAGAATCTCCAGAATGGCTTCGAGAAGGGAAGTATCCTTATGAAAGATTATCTGGTGGTGACGGAATGCAAATTCAAATAGACAAAAGAAATTCGAAAATTGTATATACAGGTTCTCAATATGGGGAATATTACAGGATTGATAGAGCAAATAATAAAGAAATCTATATTACTCCAAAAAGTAAAAAAGGAGAAAACCCATTCAGATACAATTGGCAAACGCCTATATTATTATCAGTTCATAATCAAGATATAGTATATTTTGGATCTAATTTTTTACACCGATCTATGAATCAAGGCGATACTTGGAGCTCCATTTCAGGGGATTTAACGAATGGTAAAAGAGAAGGAAATGTAGCTTATGGCACATTAACCACAATTAGCGAAAGCCCTTTTCAATTTGGTTTGATTTATACCGGAAGCGACGATGGTCTAATTCATGTTTCTAAAGACGGTGGAAATTCTTGGAGTAAAATATCCGATAATCTACCTAAAAATTTATGGGTTTCTAGAGTATTTGCTTCATCTCATAAAATGGAGCGTGTATATGCAACTTTAAATAGTTATCGAAACGATGATTTCACGAGTTATGTCTATGTTTCTGAGGATTATGGTCAAACCTGGAAAAATACAGCAAATAATTTACCGTCAAGCCCGGTAAATGTTATAGTCGAAGACAATTTAAATCAAGATATTTTATATGTGGGTACAGATAATGGTATTTATATTTCTCTTGACAAAGGTGCGACTTGGAACGATTTCTCAATGGGTGTTCCTCATGTTGCGGTTCACGATTTAGTAATCCAGAAAAAAGCAAAAGATTTAATTGTAGGTACACACGGACGTTCTATTTATAAAACTAGTATAGCATTTGTACAACAATTAAACACCGAAATGCTTAATAAAAGCATCAATGTGTTTGAAGTAACCAAAATAAAAAAATGGGATAAGTGGGGAGAAAAACGAGGAACTTGGGGAAAACCTTTTGAACCTAAAGCTGAAATTTGGTTTTATTCTAATTCAGATTCTGAGGTTATTTTACAAATTGTAAACGACCAAAAGGAGGTTGTATATACACAAAATATAAAATGCAGTAACGGGTTAAATAAATACGATTACGACCTTTCATTAAATCAAGAAGCCGCTAACAAATGGAATTTAAAAAACAAAGATGTAAAAATAAAGATTGCTGAAAACGGCAAAAACTATCTTCCCGTTTCAAAATATAAAATTAGTATTCAAAAAGGGACAGAAAAGACAGTAACAGATTTTGAAATTTTAGCATCCAAATAAAAAAAGAGAGATGCATTTTTAAAATGAAAAAAGCGTATTTCAATTCTTATGCTTTATACTTTAAACTGAATATAAATAAGCCTCACAAGGTTGCAATATTTTTTAAAATGCATTATTTTTGTGAATCTTATTCAAAATAAATCATTAATTATATTATGGCAAACTCTTCAATATTGAAATCATCAATAGCAAAAAAAGTAGCGATGGCACTTTCGGGACTTTTTTTGATTACATTTCTATCATTACACTTTTTCGTCAATTTTGTTTCGGTATTTAGTGCCGAAAATTATAATGCGATGTCTCATTTTATGGGTTATAATCCATTAATTCAATTCGTTATGCAGCCCATTTTGATTGCGGGAGTTATTTTTCATTTCGTAATGGGTTTTGTTTTAGATATAAAAAACAGAAGTGCTAGACCAATTAAGTATGCAAATTACAACGGTGCAGCAAATGCCTCTTGGACTTCAAGAAATATGATTATTTCCGGAGTGGTAGTGTTGGCTTTTTTATTGTTGCACATGTATGATTTTTGGTTTGCAGAAATGACCTATAAATATATTGATGTAAATGCTATTAATGAAACGAGATATTATGAAGAACTAGTTCATAAATTCGAAACTCCTGTTCGTACAGCTATATATTGTATTGCATTTGTGCTTTTGTCGTTGCACTTGTGGCACGGTTTTAATTCTTCGTTTCAATCGGTAGGGTTCAACAATAAATATTCAAAATCATTACATAAATTGGGATATGCTTTCGCAATAGTGATTCCTTTTGGGTTTATTTTTATTGCATTATTTCATCATTTTAATCATATTTAATATTTAATTATAATGGCATTAGATTCAAAAGTTCCTAGTGGTCCAATTTCGGACAAATGGGTAAATTATAAAAATCATATTAATTTAGTAAATCCAGCTAACAAACGTAATATTGACATTATCGTTGTAGGAACTGGACTTGCTGGAAGTTCTGCAGCTGCAACTTTGGCAGAATTAGGATACAATGTAAAAACATTTTGTTTTCAAGATTCTCCTCGTCGTGCACACTCAATCGCTGCACAAGGAGGAATTAACGCGGCTAAGAATTATCAAGGTGATGGAGATTCTACTTTCCGTTTGTTTTATGATACTATAAAAGGAGGCGATTATCGTTCTCGTGAGGCAAACGTTCACCGTTTAGCCGAAGTTTCGACTAATATTATTGACCAATGTGTAATGCAAGGCGTTCCGTTGGCTAGAGAATATGGCGGATTACTAGACAATCGTTCTTTTGGAGGAACATTGGTAGCCAGAACATTTTATGCAAAAGGTCAAACCGGACAACAATTATTACTTGGAGCCTATTCTGCAATGAATCGTCAAATAGGTCGTGGCAAAATAAAATCGCACGCACGCCATGAAATGCTAGATTTAGTAGTAGTTGATGGAAAAGCACGTGGGATTATTGCACGTGATTTAGTCTCGGGAGAAATTGAAAGACATTCTGCGCACGCTGTAGTTATTGCTTCTGGAGGTTATGGAAATGTGTTTTTCCTTTCCACCTATGCAATGGGAAGTAACGTTACAGCAGCTTGGAAAATTCACAAAAAAGGAGCTTTTTTTGCCAATCCCTGTTACACACAAATTCACCCAACTTGCATTCCTGTTTCAGGAGATCACCAATCGAAGTTGACATTAATGTCAGAATCATTGCGTAATGACGGTCGAATTTGGGTTCCAGCAAAATTGGAAGATGCTCAAGCCATTCGTGATGGAAAGAAAAAACCAACAGATTTATCGGAATCAGAAAGAGATTATTATTTAGAAAGACGTTATCCTGCATTTGGAAATCTTGTTCCCCGTGATATTGCCTCTCGAGCTGCAAAGGAAAGATGTGATGCAGGTTTTGGAGTAAATAAAACAGGTGAAGCAGTTTATTTAGATTTTGCTGCCTCAATACAACGTTACGGAAAAGAGCAAGCTTATGTAAAAGGCTTAGATGTTAATGATGCTAAATTAATCATCGATTTAGGAGTGGCTGTTGTTGCTAATAAATATGGTAACTTATTCCAAATGTATGAGAAAATTGTTGACGAAGATCCATACAAAACTCCAATGATGATCTACCCTGCAGTGCATTACACAATGGGCGGAACTTGGGTCGACTATAATTTACAGACTACAATTCCGGGTTGTTTCTCTATTGGAGAATCCAATTTTTCTGATCACGGCGCCAATAGATTAGGTGCTTCGGCACTAATGCAAGGCTTAGCCGATGGTTATTTTGTGTTACCGTATACCATTGGAGATTATTTAGCTCCAGAAATTAAAACAGGACCAATATCTACCGATTTGCCTGAATTTGTCGAAGCAGAGAAAAAGGTAAAAGCTCAAATAGAGCAATTTATAAACAATAATGGAACAAAATCCGTTGATTATTTTCATAAGAAATTAGGTAAAATAATGTGGAATAATGTGGGTATGGCACGAAATGCTAAAGGATTGACTGAAGCCATTGAAGAAATTGCTGCTTTGCGCGAAGCATTTTATAAAGACGTCAAAGTGCCCGGAACTGCTGATAGTTTTAATCCAGAATTAGCAAAAGCAGGACGGGTTGCAGATTTCCTTGAATTAGGCGAGTTGTTTGCAAAAGATGCTTTACACCGCAAGGAATCTTGTGGAGGACATTTCCGTGAAGAATACCAAACCGAAGATGGAGAAGCACAACGTGACGACGAAAATTTCGCTTATGTTGCCGCATGGGAATACAAAGGAAAACCTAGTGATGCGGTTTTGCACAAAGAACCATTGGTATACGAAAATATTAAATTAGTAACTCGTAGTTATAAGTAAAATAAGTTAAGAGTTAAAGGTTATGAGTTCATTAAAGTCATTTGAAGATTTAGAATGTTGGAAAGCGGCAAGAGAATTAAGAATATTTGTTGCGCAAAATATAATACCTAAATTTTCAGTTGATGAAAAAATATGCTTTAACTAGTCAATTAAGACGATCTTCAAGATCTGTAAGTGATAATATAGCTGAGGAATATGGCAGATTTCACTATCAAGAAAACATTCAATTTTGTAGAACTGCTAGAGGTTCATTGTGCGAATCATTAAATCAAGTAATTACTGCGAGAGATGAAAATTATATTGATGAAGATTTGTTACAACAATTCAGAGAACGGTTTGAAAGAACCAAAGCGATTATAAATGGATATATTAATTATTTAGTTAAGACCAAAATGGAGTAGTTATAAAAATTTTAAATTATAACTTTTTATTTTACTTCTAACGTTTAACTCTTAACGTATAACACATAACATAAATTATGAAACTGAAATTAAAAATATGGCGTCAGCCAAATGCTAAATCTACAGGAAAAATTGTTGACTATTTTGTTGATGGTATTGAAAGCGATATGTCTTTTCTAGAAATGTTAGATATTCTAAACGAAGATTTAATTCAAAAAGGGGAAGATACAGTTGCTTTTGACCACGATTGTCGTGAGGGAATTTGTGGTTCGTGTTCTCTTTTTATCAATGGAGAAGCGCACGGGCCAGATCGAGGAATACCAACTTGTCAATTGCACATGCGCATGTTCAAAGACGGAGATGAAATCTATATCGAACCTTTTAGAGCAAAAGCGTTTCCAATTATAAAAGATTTAGTAGTCGATAGAAGTTCCTTTGACAGAATTCAGCAAGCAGGTGGATTTGTATCAGTAAATACGTCTGGTAATCCAGTAGATGCCAATACAATTCCAATTCCAAAAAAAGATGCAGACAGAGCTTTTGACGCTGCCACTTGCATTGGTTGCGGAGCATGTGTTGCGACTTGTAAAAACTCGTCGGCTATGTTATTTGTAGCTGCCAAAGTTTCTCAATACGCATTGCTACCACAAGGAAGAGTTGAAGCTACCGATCGAGTTTTAAATATGGTTGCACAAATGGATGCTGAAGGATTTGGAAACTGCACCAATACTGGAGCTTGCGAAGTGGAATGTCCTAAAGGAATTTCATTAGATTATATCGCACAAATGAACAGAGAATATTTGAGCGCAAGTTTACAAGGATAATCCCTTTTTGTCCTTCTGACGAAGGAAGAATCTCAAACGCACTCATAGATTTGGATGCGTTTTTTTTATCTTTATAAAAAACAAGGTTATGAGAATCATTATTATAGGTTCATTAATTTTAAATTTGCTTTTTTCTCAAAACAATTTTGGAAAAAGCATTGATTTAAAAAGACAGTTCGAAACAGAAAAGAATTTAATTGGGAATAAAATGAAAATCGCACTAATCCAATCTTCCTTATTCTGGGAAAACCCAATCGCAAATCGAAACAATTTCGAAGAAAAAATCAATGCTATTACTGAAAAAGTTGATTTAATTGTGCTTCCCGAAATGTTTACAACAGGTTTTACAATGAATCCAAATCCTGTCGCCGAAACCATGCAAGGCGAAACCATATTGTGGCTGCAATCTTTGGCGAAAGCGAAGAATTGTGCGATTACTGGAAGTTTAGTAATCGAAGAAAACAACAATTTCTACAATAGATTGGTTTTTGTTTTTCCAAATGGGGAAATAAAACAGTATGACAAAAAACACCTATTTACCTTGGCTGGAGAAGACAAAGTGTATACTTCTGGAAATCAAAAATTGATTGTTGATTATTTAGATTGGAAGATTTGCCCACTAGTATGTTACGATTTGCGTTTTCCGGTTTTTTCTAGAAATATCGAAGATTACGACATGTTGATTTACGTTGCCAATTGGCCAAAACCACGCGTAAATGCTTGGGATATTTTGCTTAAAGCACGATCTGTCGAAAATATGTGTTATACTATTGGCGTGAACAGAATAGGAATTGACACTAACAATTTAGAATATACTGGGCATTCACAAGTGGTTGATTATCTGGGAAATTCCAATGTTGAACCTCAAGAAATAGAAGGTGTTTTTATTACAGAATTAGATAAAAATAGGATGCTAGAAACACGAAAAAAGCTAGGTTTCCTGGTTGATCGTGACTAATTTAATACGTGGTTTTTTTCTTTTTTACAACTTTCTTTTTTGGTTCGGGAGAATAAGGTATACTTAAATCAAAAGGTTGAACCACATCCCAATTTGCTCGTACATCAATTCCTTTCGAAAAATAAATTACTTCTTCTGCTTGGCGCTTTTCTAAATAATTACCCGTGTCAAAAAAGTTGTTTTTATTGTCATCGTAAATTGCTCGTATTGAAAATACTGCGGGTTCTAGTAAATTAAAATCTATGGAAGTACTTTTTTCAGTCCCGATGCTTCGGGATCCAGTAGCGATAACATCACCTTTATCATTGGTCAATTCTACAATTACAGGGAATCGTTTTACATTGATTAGATTTACGGTTAGATTCCCATAATCGGCTAGACTTCGTGTAATTACTTTGAAGGTTAGTGTATCATTTGATTGTTCTAGATAATCAGTCAACGCACCAGGCATGAGCTTAAAAGTATAACTTTCGGATGGTTCTCTCTTAAAATCAAAAAATAATTGTTGGTTAAAATCATCGTACTCCGTTTTAAAAGCTATGCTTGTGGAGTCTTTGTTAATGAGTTTTATTTTTGAATTATCAAATTTAGTCAATGGTGTATTGGTTTCTAAAGTAAATCGCTCTCTAAAATTTAAAATTCCATTTTGCAAGGATTTAATATTCAAGGAGTCTTTTTTCTGATCTTTAATCTTAAATGTAAAACTTTGATTGTATTTGTCTTTTACAATTCCTATTGATAACGAATCGGCTTTAAGTGGATTAAACCACACTTGTAGCGAATCTTTTTTAGGCAATTGAGTACTAATTGTAGGTAAAACTATAGCTCCATTTTTGAGTGCTATTTCAATGTTTTTAACTTTTCCGTCATAAGGCAAAATCAATCTGTTTTTTGACACTTGAAAAGGTTTGTAAGTAGCAAAAGGCAATACTTCTTTAAATAATTTTAATTCAAATAGCGTATCATTTGGGATTGTAATAAACTGCTTGTTGAACCCAATTTTATCCTCGCTTGGATTAAATTTATTATTGTTATTATAATCTTTCATTGCCACCAATAGGTATTTTCCAGCTTTTAGATTTTCTAATTTAAACGTTTTCAAACTATCTAACGTATTGGTAACATATCTTGGATTTTCTTTATAAACCACAGAGTCTTTAAACGAATCATTCACTTCATAGAGCATTACCGAAACAAATGACTCTACTTCTTTGTTATAAGCATCTTTCACAGTTCCTTCAATCGATAAAGAGTCTATATATGCACCGGTTGAAAAAACATACTTGAACTGACTGTACGGATTTCCCTCATTGTTATCCTCAATACTTTGTCCAAAATTAAAACTATAAGTAGTGTTGGGTTGTAGTGTATCATTTATTTTTACGGTCAGATATTTGCTCGCATTTGTAGGCAAAATCAATGGCCCATTCTTCATTGGAGGCGAAATAATCAATTGCTTATTTAAGTTTTTAAGTTTGATGTATTCGTCAAATGTCAATTTTATTTCGTTCCCTTTAAAATTAGTGCTAAAATTTTTAGGGAAGCTTACTTTTAAAACGGGAGCAAGAGTATCTTTCAAACCTCCAGTAATTGTTCCTCTCTTGGCACAGCCAAATAGTGCCAATACCAGTAAAAACAGAATATATTTAAAATTGTTTTTCAACATAATGAATAAGAAATTAGAAGCTACAAAATAACAATTATATTTACTCTAATTGAAATTTTTATGAAATTATTAGTCTATTAACCCTGTTAGTCCCGAAGCCTCGGGATAAACCCTGACAGTGCTGCTATTTTAGAAAATCTAACTATGCGCCATCGCCATACATACAATGCTGATTTTTGCGCCAGGAATTTTAAGCAACGCATGGGAACAAGCATCTAAAGTTGAGCCTGTTGTAATAACATCGTCAATCAAGAGAAAATGTTTGTTGTAGTCTTTCTCGGTAAATGTAACATCAAAAATGGTATCGATTCCTTCAGTCCTTCCAAGAAAATTTTTTTTGGATTGAGTTTTGGAGTAGATATTTCTTTTTAAAATCGAATCATTATGAGGAACATCTAAATTTTTAGATAAGGATAAGCCAAAATTCGTTACTTGATTATAGCCTCTTTCTCGAAGCCGTTTCTTGTGAATTGGTACAGGAATAATCACATCTATAGTTTTTATGAGTTCTATCACCTTCAAATCTTCGGCATACCAATCGCCAAGTACAGTTCCTATTTCCTGATGCCCACGATATTTTAGACTGTGTATTAGTTCTTGAACAATGCCTTTTTTATGAAAATAAAGTAACGCTGATACATATTCAACGGGAATTCGTCCGTAAAACTTCTTGAAAGCTTCGTTTTCTGGATTCAAATGATGGTTTGTCAGTGGGATATTATGTCTGCAAAGTGTACAAATCACATTTTCATTGGTTAACAAAAAGGACTCACAGCCTGAACAAACGGGAGGAAAAAAAAGATTGATGAAGTTTTTGAACATAAAAAGTCATTTTATTTATAAAAATAAGCAAATCAATGCTTCAATCTTCAAGTAATTCCTTTTTTTTAACTTCACTTTTTATATTTTTGCACCACTATGGCAAAACAAGAAGATTTATTTAAGAATGTAATTTCGCACGCAAAGGAGTACGGATTTATTTTTCCGTCTAGCGAAATCTACGATGGTTTAAGCGCAGTTTATGATTATGCACAAAACGGAGTCGAATTAAAAAAGAACATACGAGAATATTGGTGGAAAGCCATGGTTCAAATGAACGACAACATCGTTGGACTTGATGCCGCAATATTAATGCACCCAACAACTTGGAAAGCTTCAGGTCACGTAGATGCTTTTAATGATCCATTAATAGACAACAAAGATTCTAAACGAAGATACAGAGCTGATGTTTTGATTGAAGATTATGCCGAAAAGCTAAATCAAAAAGCAATCAAAGAAATCGAAAAAGCCCGTGCTCGTTTTGGAGATGCTTTCAACGAACAAGAATTTGTAACCACAAACGCTAGAGTGATTGAGTACAAAGCCAAAGAAAGAGAAATTCTAGAAAGAATGGCTCGTTCGCTTGGCAACGAGAATCTTGAAGATGTAAAAGCATTAATCGAAGAACTTGAAATTGCTTGTCCTGAAACCGGTTCTAGAAATTGGACCGAAGTACGCCAATTCAACTTGATGTTTGGTACTAAATTAGGTGCTTCTGCAGACACAGCAATGGATTTATATTTACGACCAGAAACCGCTCAAGGTATTTTTGTCAATTTTTTGAATGTTCAAAAATCAGGACGAATGAAAGTGCCGTTCGGGATTGCTCAAACTGGAAAAGCGTTTAGAAACGAAATCGTAGCCAGACAATTCATTTTCCGCATGCGGGAATTTGAACAAATGGAAATGCAATATTTTGTAAAACCAAAGACCGAAATGATTTGGTACGAACATTGGAAAACGGCTCGATTAAAATGGCATTTATCACTTGGTTTAGGTGCAGCAAATTACCGTTTTCACGATCATGAAAAATTGGCACATTATGCTAATGCAGCTGCGGATATTGAGTTTAATTTCCCTTTTGGATTCAAAGAATTAGAAGGAATTCACTCTCGCACTGATTTCGATTTAAAAGCGCACGAACAATATTCTGGTAGAAAACTACAGTATTTTGATGCGGAGTTGAACCAAAATTATGTTCCTTATGTTGTAGAGACTTCGGTAGGATTAGATAGAATGTTCTTGGCAGTTTTTGCAACTTCTCTAAAAGAAGAAACATTAGAAGACGGTTCAACCAGAACGGTCTTGAAATTACCTTCGGTATTAGCACCAACAAAAGCGGCCATATTTCCCTTGGTAAAAAAAGATGGATTACCAGAAATTGCACACAAAATCATCGAAGATTTGCGTTGGGATTTCAATGTAGCTTATGATGAAAAAGATGCAGTAGGAAGACGTTATAGAAGACAAGATGCGCTAGGAACTCCTTTTTGTATCACTGTAGATCATCAAACTATCGAAGATCAAACCGTAACCATTCGTAATAGAGATACAATGAAACAAGATCGTGTAGCTATTGCAGATTTGAAATCGATTATTGAAAATGAAGTTTCAATGAAAAACTGGTTGATGAAAATGTAATCACAATTCAATTCTATAAAAAATGCTTCTCATCAGAGAAGCATTTTTAGTTTTAAAATCGATAACCCAGTGTTATCCCGCCACGACCAATAACTTCAGGACTGTAGTCATTAAATAAATTTCTACCAATGCCAGCATTTATTTCAAAAGTAAATCCTCTTTTGTGAATCCATTTTGAGCCTACGCCAAAGCCTAGTGCAAAGTCAGTGTATTTTTTTCCGTCAATATAATAACTAGTATTTGTGTTATAATCGTAATTATAAGAACTACCGTATTTCCCGGCACTAATCATACTGAAACCTTCAACAAAAAATCCAGCAGCTGGTTTTTTCCCAAAATAAGCACGGTAATAAGGTGTTAAACTGAAACTAGTATCAAAATCTTCTTCATTTACTACAAAGAATGAAATACCCAATCCTGTATCTTGGTTGAGCAAATGTTCATAGGTAACTTCAACAGCTCCTAATACTAGAAACAAAGCATTTACTTTAATTTCGTTTTTTAATGTTTCAGATTTTGATTTTTCTTGGCTGTTGCCAATTGCAGAAAATGTCAAAAACAAAATCAGTAGTGTTTTTTTCATAAAAATATTTTTTTTCAAATGTAGGATAAATTTGTAGAAAATCTATTTTGCATTTGTTAATTAACATTTTGGATTTATACTTTATCTCTTACAAATAATAAACAACTGTAAGGCTTTTACTTTATATTTTCTTAATATTAGAATTTACAAGCAGAAAAAAAATACAGTTTTAGGATAAACCAATGTGATTTGTCGGATTAATATGCAGTTCAACAAATTCTATTAACATTTGATAAATTTCTATTAACAACCTGCATGTAAATAAGAGTAAATATGTATTTTTAGAATGTTAAAAAAGCATTTTTTAATAAAAAAGAGATGTTTTATTTAATTAGTTTCCCAAAACTACCCGATTTCTTAATATTTCAAAGCGGCAACACTTTGATCATCTAATGCTATGCCTAACAAATAGGAAAGCCATTGATGAATTATTCGTACATTGTAATTGACGACGATCAAGAAAGTGTTCTAAAAACATTAGCCATAGCTGATAGTTTTTCGGAGCTTACTTTTATAGCATCGGCAAATAATTATGCTGACGGATTAAATCTTATTCTTGAACACGCTCCAAAACTGGTTTTCCTAGAAATTGACCCAACGGACAAAAAGAGTAATTTATCATTGGCACTCATCAATGAATTGTATCGCTATTTAGATGTAATCCCTAAAATTATAATTACTACCTCTAAAAAAGAATTGGCTTTTGATTCCATACAATATGAAGTAGCGGATTATTTATTAAAACCATTAGCCCGAATAGAGGTTGTTAAATCGCTTTTAAAACTAAACAAATCAAATCACACAACAGAGGTTGTTGTTGCTCAAGTTGTGAGTCCAAGTGAAAAACCAAAACCCACCTTAGAACAAGAACCCACAATTGTAGTTCAACAACAAGTTGCATCAGTTGAGCAGTCCTTATTATTATGCATCAAATCCTATGGTGATTATAGATACATAGACGCAAAAGATATTTGTTACTTTCAAGCCGATAATAATTCAACGGATATCCATTTAAACAATGGCGAAATGATTACCGCTTTTAAAACCTTGAAACATTTTGAAAGTGTTTTGCCAAATCCTTTTATCCGAATTCATAACAGCTACATTATAAATAGGGAATATATCTCTAGAATCCATACCGGAAACGCTGTTTGCTACATTAAAAACACCACAACTAAACTTCCGTTTTCTAAATCCTATAAAGAAAACGTGGATCTTATTATTTCTGATTTTGCAAATGGCAATTATCTAGAAATATAAAAAATCCATTTACCCAAATTTGACGGTCATTCACTATCAGACGGCTGTATTCTACCAAAAACGCCCTTTTTTGTAAGAAAATTAGAGAGATGCTATGTAGTTTTACCATGTGATTCAGCAATAAGCAACGGTCATGCAACAAACAGAAACCCAAATTAATTAAAAACATAAAGTTATGAAAAAAGCAATTTTAACATTCGGATTATTTTCTTTAGTAATGATATTGACTTCATTTACTACTCCAGAAAATACAACTACCATTAAAGTAGAGAACAAAGCAGTAATTGAATATGCTGCTTCTTCAAGTACAGGAAACAAAAAAATAGATACAGATTATTATGCAGCTTCTTCAAGTACAGGTAACAAGAAAATAGATCGTTATGCTGCATCTTCAAGTACAGGAAATAAAAAAGTTGACAGAAGTTTAGAATAAATCATTAAACTTTTTATAAATATTATGAAAGGCTATCAATTTTGGTAGCCTTTTTTTATGGTACTCATTTTATTTTAGTATTTTTGATGCAATTCAAGAACTACTATTGAAAAAAACCTACTACATAATAGTATTGTTGCTGTTCCTTTTTTGGGCTTGTACCAAGAAAAACGATGCAAATTCAACTACTGCAATATCAGAAGACAGCCTGTCTTTATATTTGACTAAAGCCAGCGATTATAATTTGACCGAAAAACAAAGAGCCGAATATACTCAGAAAGCGTATATTACAGTCATCAATCAACCTAATGATTCAGTAGGGCGAGTCAATTTATTTAAAGTTGCCAACCGCTATTACAACTTAAACGACTGGAAAGGGTACAAAGAAACCGTAAATCTAGTTCTTGAAAAATCAGAAAGCATTAAGGATACTGCGAAAATTGCAAAAGCGTATACCTATCTTGGGGATTATTACCAAACACAAGCTGTTCCAGACAGCGCGTTTAGTTATTATTTCAAAGCTGAAAAAATGTTCAATACCTTAAAGGATAATTATAATTTAGCGCGAACACGATTGAATAAAGCGAACCTGCAATTCAATCAAAGCGATTTTTCGGGTAGTGAAATATCCGCCATCAAAGCCTTGAGTGTTTTAAGAGAAGAAAAAACAAGTGAATTAGTCTATGAAATACTCAATTTACTTGGAATTATTTATAATGAGTTGGGGGAATTTGACAAAGCAATTGAATACCAAAACAAAGCTTTAGCCAGTATAGATGCAAACACACCCATTGAATTTCAAGCAAGAGTAACATCGTTGAACAACACAGGAATGATTTACCTAAACATGAATAAACATAAGGAAGCTATTCCCTATTTTCAATTGGGATTAGTCCAGAAAAAAGAGTTGATGGTTTACAAGCCCGAAGTATATGCTATGATGCTCGATAATTTGGGGTATTCCAGATTAAAACTCAATCAATCACAAGGATTGCCCGGTTTGTTTTATCAAGCTCTAAAATTAAGAGACAGTTTGCAATTATCAACAGCAGTTATAGTAAGTAAAATGCACTTGTCCGAGTATTATGGTTCCAGAAAGGATACCGCAAGATCCATACGCTATTCTAAAGAAGCACTTAAAGATGCTCAAACTTCGAAAAATTTAAGGAATGCCTTGATGCCGTTGAAGCGATTAGCCATTATTGACCCAAAACGAGAAGCTGCATATTCTAAATTGTACATCCATATTAATGACAGTTTGCAAAAAGCAGATCGTAATGTTGCAGAGAAATTCTCTCGTATTGAGTATGAAACTAATGAAATAAAAATTCTAAATGAAGATTTAGAGGTCAAAAATAGAAATTTGGTTTACATAGCTGGATCGATTTTTATTTTAGGATTATTTTTATACATTATAAGAGTACAAAAATCTAAAACCAGAGAATTGCAATTCAAACGAGAGCAACAAAAAGTCAACGAAGAAATTTATAGTCTTATGATTTCGCAGCAAAGCAATGTAGAAAGCATACGAATTATTGAGAAAAAACGAGTAGCCCAAGAATTGCATGATGGTGTTTTAGGAAGGATGTTTGGGGTCAGAATGAACCTTGATAGTTTAAATAACTTGCACGACAAAGACGCAAAGCAAGAAAGAATCAACTATTTATCAGAGTTAAAAAGTATTGAACAAGATATTCGAGAAATTTCTCATGATTTGAATAGGGAAAAATCAGAATTAATTAATAACTTCGTTGCCATTGTAGACAACTTATTAGAAGAGCAAAAAAAGACATTTACATCAAAACTAGTTTCTAATATAGATTTGGGTATAAAATGGGAATTAGTAAGAAACACGGTCAAGATAAATTTATACAGAATCGTTCAGGAATCATTACAAAATATTAATAAATATGCCTTTGCTAAAAATATAAAATTAGAATTTAAAAAAGAAGGCACTGATTTATTTTTAACAATCACCGATGATGGAATAGGATTTAATGTAAACAGAGCAAAAAAAGGAATTGGTTTACAAAACATGCTATCTAGAACAAATGAATGTGAAGGAACGTTTGAAATTAAATCTATAAAAGGAGAAGGAACAATAATAACTGTCACTGTCCCATTCGAACAAAATATATAACCCCACAAAAAAAATGACAATCAACCCCAACGACAAACCTACTATCAAAAACAATATTTTAATTGTTGATGACCATCCATTTATTATAGATGGTTATAAAAATGTAATCGAAAGATACAATCCTAAAGAATATCAGTTTTATTTTTCTCAAGCAAAGGATTGTCAATCAGGATATAATATGATTACAAACCCTGATTCACCTGTTTTTGACATTGCTTTTTTAGATATAAGCATGCCAATCTATGAGGAAAAAGGAATTTATTCCGGCGAAGATTTGGCAATATTATTACATGAATACATGCCAAATTGCAAAATTATTTTGCTCACGATGTATACAGAGCTATTAAAAATCAAAAACATAATTGAGGCGATAAACCCAAGTGGATTAGTAATAAAAAATGATTTGACATTTGACGAAATGCTTTTCGGTTTTGATAAGGTATTGAAAGATGAAATTTATTACAGCCAATCGATTCAAAAAATGATGGATCAGGCAAATTTAAAGCCCATAGAAATTGACTTGTTTGATAAGCAAATATTGTTTCATTTGTCAAAAGGAACTAAAACTACTGAAATGATACAATATATTCCGATTGCATTGGGTGCAATCGAAAGAAGAAAAATAAAACTAAAAGACATATTAGATATTGTTGAAGGAAGCGATATTGATTTAGTTCGAGTGGCTAAAGATAGAGGATTACTATTTTAGATTATTTTATAATTCTTAGAAAAAGTGGCACATTAATTATGGGCCACTTTTTTTATAAATCTTCGTTGTTCAAAGCATTCCATCCTCTAGCTTTTAGAGGAATTTTAGTGTCAGCACGTGTAATTAAATGAATCCCTTCGCTCTCTTGAGTCATGTGGCCAATAATTGTAAAATTAGGATTGGCTTTAATTTTTTCAAAATCTTCAATTGCAATTGTAAAAAGCAATTCATAATCCTCGCCACCGTTAATAGCAACAGTTGTGGAATCAATAGCAAACTCTTCACAAACATTGATTAATTGTGGGTCAAGTGGTAATTTATCTTCATACAAATTACAACCTACTTTAGACTGTTTACACAAATGAATAATTTCTGACGATAAACCATCCGAAATATCAATCATCGAAGTTGGTTTTATTTCCAGAGCATGTAATAAGGTTCTAATGTCTGTTCTTGCTTCGGGTTTTAATTGACGTTCTATTAAATAAGTATACAAATCTAAATCGGGTTGCGAATTTGGATTTACTTGAAACACTTGTTTTTCGCGTTCTAGAACTTGTAACCCCATATAAGCAGCGCCAATATCACCAGTTACGACTAATAAATCAGTCTGTTTTGCACCATTTCTATATACGATTTCTGCTTCATCCGCTTCGCCGATAGCAGTAATCGAAAGGATCAAACCTTTTTGCGACGAAGTGGTGTCTCCGCCAATTACATCTACTTTATATTCACTAGAAGCCAATGTAATTCCAGCAAATAATTCTTCCAAAGCTTCTAACGGAAACCGATTAGAAACCGCCACCGAAACTGTAATTTGTGTTGGCTTGGCGTTCATCGCACAAATATCAGATACATTTACAACAACCGCTTTATAACCCAAATGTTTCAATGGCATGTAGGACAAATCAAAATGAACACCTTCTATCAACAAATCGGTAGAAACTACAATTTTCTTATCCTTAAAATCCAAAACTGCAGCATCATCACCAATACTTTTAATGGTGGAAATCTGTTTTACATCAAAATCTTTAGTCAAATGTTCAATGAGTCCAAATTCTCCTAGTTGCGAAATCGAGTTGCGTTGTTGATTTTTATCTTCTATCATGCCGCAAAGATACGAAGGATTTTTCGTTGTCACAAAGTCGCAAATAAACGAAGATTTTGAATCTTAATTTTGATTAAATTTATAATCTTAAATTTAAATTCCAAAAATGAAAATATTCGATATTGTAACGCTAACTCTAAATCCATCGATAGACAAATCGGCAAGCTTTAGCGGCTTGATTCCTGAACAGAAAATTCGGTGTGAATCACCTCGATACGATGCTGGTGGTGGCGGTATAAATGTATCCAAAGCCATTGTGCGTTTGGGAGGAAAATCATTATGTATATTTACTTCTGGCGGTTCAACAGGCGAAAGATTAGAAAAGCTAATTCAAGACGAAGACATTGAGAGCAAATCCATTCCAACACAAAACTGGACCAGAGAAAATTTCATAGGATTTGACACTATTACCAAAGCGCAATATCGTTTTGGTTTTCCGGGAACCGAATTATCCGAAACCGAAAAAGGAACTATACTCCAAACAATAAAAGAATTAAAAACCAATTATTTAGTAATAAGCGGAAGTTTAAATGAGGGTTTACATCCTGATTTTTATCAAAAAATTACTGTAGTAGCAAAATCATCAGGAGCAAAAGTAATTGTAGATACTTCGGGAGAAGCATTGCAAAAAGTTTTGGAAACAGGCGTTTATTTGGTAAAACCAAACATTGGAGAACTAGCAAAATTAATAGGTGTCGAAAGATTAGAACGCCATGAAGTGGAATTGGCAGCCAAAAAAATAATTGAAAAAGGAAGCGCCAAAATTATTGTGGTTTCACTTGGTGCTCAAGGTGCAATTTTAGTAACAAAAGACCAAACAGAATTTGTAAAAGCACCAAATGTAGAAAAGAAAAGTACTGTTGGCGCTGGCGACAGCATGGTTGGCGCTATGGTTTGGGCTTTATCTCAAAACAAACCGTTGATAGAAGTAATTCAGTGGGGCGTTTCGTGTGGATCAGCTGCAACAATGAACGAAGGTACACAACTTTTTAAATTGGAAGATGCTAAACGGTTGTTTGACGAAATGCAAGGGGAATAGTCGTTCAGTCATTGCTAGGCACGAAGCAATCTCATTTGTTGCTCGTTATAAGATTGCTTCGTGCCTAGCAATAATGTTTCAATAAAAACCTGACAATCTTATTATTATAGCGTTTTAGAAACTTTGTCCCATTCTAAAAGTCTTTCGGGATTTGATTTTACTTTTGCCATTCGTTCCAAAACAATTCGTTGATGTTCGACAGGAATTAACATATCTTCATTCCAAATAGCGTCATTAACTTTCAATCTTTCTTTAGGAGATAACTGCTTCACAGCTTCTACAAGCTGATTTACATTGAGATTGATATTTAATTTTATAGATTCCATAGAACAAAGTTAGTGAAAACAAATTGTAGTCAATAAAAAAACCTGACAATTTTCGCCATCAGGTTTCTCTATATTCTATTCTCTTTTTTCTATTCTCTAGAAAAAAATCTAATCATTCAATTTCAAAACCGCCATAAATGCTTCTTGCGGAATCTCGACATTCCCTACCAATCGCATGCGTTTTTTTCCTTTTTTCTGTTTTTCTAGCAGTTTACGTTTACGCGAAATATCGCCACCATAACATTTGGCGGTAACATCTTTACGCAAGGCTTTTATGGTTTCGCGAGAGATTACTTTTACCCCAATCGCTGCTTGAACCGGAATATCAAATTGCTGACGTGGGATTAATTCTTTCAGTTTTTCACACATTTTTTTACCTATTTGATACGCATTATCGGTATGCATCAAGGACGACAATGCATCAACAATGGTAGCATTTAGTAAAATATCTACTTTAACTAAATTTGAAGTTCGCATTCCAATTGGAGTATAATCAAACGAGGCATAACCTTTAGAAACGGTTTTCAAACGGTCGTAAAAGTCAAATACAATCTCGGCGAGCGGCATGTCAAAAGTCAATTCTACACGTTCCGTTGTTAGATACGTTTGGTTTGTAATTAAACCCCTTTTTTCGATACACAAACTCATTACATTTCCAACATAATCAGATTTTGTGATGATGGTGGCTTTTATAAAAGGTTCTTCAACATGATCTAAACGAGATGGTTCTGGCAAGTCCGAAGGGTTGTTTACAATAAGTGGTGTCTCTGGATTTTTCTTGGTGTAAGCCAAATACGAAACGTTGGGAACAGTTGTAATTACAGTCATATTGAACTCCCGTTCCAAACGTTCTTGGATAATTTCCATGTGTAACATTCCTAAAAACCCGCAACGAAAACCAAATCCTAAAGCTGCCGAACTTTCTGGCAAAAAGACTAGTGAAGCATCATTCAATTGTAGTTTTTCCATTGAGTTTCGTAACTCCTCATAATCTTCGGTGTCTACGGGATAAATTCCAGCAAAAACCATTGGTTTTACATCTTCGAAACCCTTAATTATATTAGTTGTTGGCGTTTTAGCATCGGTTAGTGTGTCGCCTACTTTTACTTCTTTGGCTTCTTTTATCCCCGAAATTAAATAACCAACATCCCCAGCCGAAATTACTTGTTTTGGAACTTGGTTTAATTTTAATGTCCCAATTTCGTCCGCAAAATATTCATTGCCAGTAGCCATGAATTTTATTTTCTGACCTTTCTTAATTTGTCCATTTTTTACCCTGAAAATAACTTCAATTCCACGAAAGGAATTGTAATGCGAATCAAAAATTAAGGCTTGTAAAGGTTCGTCAACATTGCCTTGTGGAGGCGGAATTTTTTCGATAATAGCAGCCAAAATATTTTCGACACCAAAACCTGTTTTTCCCGATGCGTGTATGATATCCTCTAATTTACAACCCAATAAGTCAATGATATCATCGCTAACTTCCTCTGGATTTGCACTTGGTAAATCTACTTTATTCAAAACGGGAATAATTTCCAAATCATTTTCTAGAGCCAAATATAAATTTGAAATTGTCTGAGCTTGAATACTTTGCGCTGCATCAACAATCAAAAGCGCACCTTCACAAGCCGCAATTGAACGAGAAACTTCATACGAAAAATCAACATGTCCAGGCGTATCAATCAAATTAAGTATGTATTCCTGACCTTTGTAAGTATATTCCATCTGGATTGCGTGACTTTTTATGGTAATGCCGCGTTCGCGTTCCAAGTCCATATTGTCTAACAATTGTGCTTTTTCTTCACGAGCAGTAACCGTTTGAGTGGCTCCGAGTAAACGGTCAGCAAGTGTACTTTTTCCGTGGTCAATATGTGCAATAATGCAAAAATTCCTAATATGTTTCATTCTCGAATGGTGTCTATTTATTATGGCGTTTCCGCAAAAAAGCGGTCGGGCTTTTCGCTAAATCTTTTGCTCCACTAGCGTTTCACAAAAGGATATCGCTACAATCCCTAACGCAAACCCCAGTAAACAGGATTTAATTTGCAAATATAGTTTATTAGATTTGACAACTTTCAAAAAGTTGTCAAATCTATTACAATTAGGTACTTTTGCAAAAAAAATTCCGTTGATAAAAATTGGCAACATAGAACTACCTGATTTTCCATTACTTCTCGCACCTATGGAAGATGTGAGTGATCCGCCATTTCGCAGATTATGCAAAATGCATGGAGCAGATATGATGTATTCGGAATTTATTTCTTCCGAAGGATTAATTCGCGATGCCATCAAAAGCCGAATGAAATTAGATATTTTCGACTACGAACGTCCAGTAGGAATTCAAATTTTTGGTGGTGATGAGGAAGCAATGGCATTATCTTCTAAAATTGTAACAACCGTAAATCCAGATTTAATAGATATTAATTTTGGTTGTCCTGTCAAGAAAGTCGTTTGCAAAGGCGCAGGTGCAGGAGTTCTAAAAGATGTAGATTTGATGATACGGTTGACCAAAGCCGTTATTAAAAGCACCAATTTACCCGTTACTGTAAAAACCCGTTTGGGTTGGGATGATAATTCCATAAATATTGATGAAGTTGCGGAGCGTTTGCAAGACATTGGCGTGCAAGCTTTGACGATTCATGCTAGAACTCGAGCGCAAATGTACAAAGGTCATGCCGATTGGTCGCACATAGCCCGAGTGAAAAACAACCCAAGAATCACCATGCCAATTTTCGGAAATGGAGATATTGATTCTCCCGAAAAAGCCTTGCTGTATAAGAATGAATATGGCATTGATGGTATTATGATTGGTCGAGCGGCCATAGGTTATCCTTGGATTTTTGATGAAATAAAACACTATTTCAATACAGGAGAGCATTTACCAAAACCTACTATTATAGATAGAGTAGAAGCAGTGCGAAATCACCTCACTTGGGCAATGGCTTGGAAAGGGGAACGATTAGGAATTGTAGAAACACGCCCGCATTATAACAATTATTTCAAAGGAATTCATTCTTTCAAACCCTTCAAACAACAATTAGTTACCTTAGATCGTCCCGAAGAGTTATTCGCCGTTTTGAATGAAATTGAGAACGCTTATGCGGGATATGAGGTGGTATAATTAATCTATCAACTTCTTACTCACTCGACTACTTGCAATCAAGGACGCTATAAACCCTAGCGTGATAATAGTTGCTAGAACAATCAGCACGTTTTCTAGAGTAAAAACTACAGGATAAGCGAGCGTAGGCGTAATCATAATGAGTTGAAAATGTTGTTGTAACAACACGATTATAATTCCTAATACCAGTCCAATAATTCCACCAAAAACACTTAGTAAAGTTCCTTGGAGTAGAAATATTCTTTGGAGATCTTTGATTTCGGTTCCCAAATTGAACAAGGTTTTTAGGTTTCCTTTTTTGTCGAGAATCATCATAATAAGTGCGCCAATTAAGTTAAAAAGAGCTACAACAATTACCAAAGTAAAAATCAAATACACCGCAATATTCTCGGTGTTTAACATTTTATATAAGGAATCGTTGAGTTGCGCTCGGTTTTTTACGGTTATTTTATTGTGAAAAATAGTTTGAAGTTTATTTATAATATCACTTTCTTCAGCTTCTTTTTTTATTTTAATTTCAATTCCAGAAACTTGATTGGTTTTGTAGTCCAATAGTTCCTGAGCCAAACCTAAATCGGCAAAAACATATTTCGAATCTAATTCTTCGCTAATAGCATAAATCCCAACAGGAACAACATTCATTTTATTAAATGCTTCAGATTGATTTTCGATTGTTCCTTTTCCTGATTTTGGAACTAAAACTTCAAGTGAGTTATTGTAATCAAGCAATCCCATAGAAAATTTTTGTGCAATTCCGTATCCTACAACTACTTGATAAGTTTCTTTATTCAACCACTCTCCATTGAAGAGTGTTTTTTTAATAGCGTTGACTTTTACAAAAGCAGTATCAACACCTTTTAAGTAGGTAACTTCTTGTTTTCGGTTGTACACAAATAGAACGCGTTCTTCTATTATTTTACTGTAAGAAATAATTGAACTTATTTTATTAATTTGAGCTTCTTGTGTTGGAGTAATAAAAAATGATTTTCCTAAAGAGCTGCTAATTTTTAAATCAGGATCAATATCATTTGAGAAGGAAAGACTAAAAACTTTCAAGCCACTAAAAACCGACAAAACTACAAAAAGTGCCATTGCACCTACGATTATTCCCATACTGGCAATACGATTAATAATATTGATAGCATTGTTTTTACTCTTGCTAAAAATATAACGTCGGGCTATGTATAAGGAAAAATTCAAGTTTAGGAATGTCTGCGTTTTTCTAAAAGATCACGATTTTCAATAGGATTTTCTTTGGAGGACAATGCATTGTCAATTTTTTCGATATAATCTAAAGAGTCATCAATAAAGAACACTAAATTAGGTACTTTTCGCAATTGTAATCGTACTCTTTGAGACAAATCGTGCTTGATTAATTTCGAATTTGTTTTTATTGCTACCAAAGTTTCTTTGGCTTTATCTTGAGGGAAAATACTTAAATGTACTGTAGCTACTGATAAATCTGTAGTTACAGTAACTTTCGACACTGAAATTATTAAATTTGTAACTCCATTTTTTCTCACTTCACCTTGTAGAATGTCAACCAAATCTTTTTGGATTACACCGCCTATTTTTTTCTGTCTATTTGTTTCCATGGTGCAAAAATACTAATTTTTTGAGTTACAAAGTTGTAAAGCCTTAAAGTCATAAAGTTTTTTATATTTGTCTTAACAATCAGGGTAATTTTCTTTATTTCAAAACTAGGAACATATATTAAGGCAATGAACAAAATAGAACATATAGGAATTGCGGTCAAAAGTTTAGAAACGGCAGCAATAATTTACGAAAAACTCTTTGGCGTACCAGCATATAAGCAAGAAGAAGTTGCTAGTGAAAGCTTAAAAACAGCTTTTTTTAAAAGTGGTCCAAACAAAATTGAACTCCTTGAAGCGACAAGTCCAGAGAGTCCAATTGCGAAATTTTTAGAAAAAAAAGGAGAGGGAATTCATCATATTGCTTTTGAAGTCGATGATATTATAAAGGAATTGGCACGATTAAAAACCGAAGGATTTGTTGTCTTAAACGATACTCCAAAAAAAGGGGCTGATAATAAATGGGTTGCTTTTTTGCATCCAAAAAGTACTAATGGGGTTTTGATAGAATTATGTCAGGAAATAGAATAATTTTTTCTAAAAAATGAAGTTATACGATTCTAATATTTAGATGGTTCTATGCTTTTTCTTAAAATTACAAAATTTAAATAAAAATTGAATTCAAAAATATTTGGTACAAATGTAAAATAGTAGTAATTTCGCAACCGCAATAACGGTCCTATAGCTCATTCGGTTAGAGCAACTGACTCATAATCAGTAGGTGCTTGGTTCGATTCCAAGTGGGACCACAAAACCCGCAAAATATATTAATTTTGTGGGTTTTTTATTATACATTTGTCAAAACCTGCTTTTAATCGGTAAAAACATATTTTTAACGCAGAATATTTAATTTTGATTTTAAAAAATATAACTTTACACACTATTAAATAAAAACAGGAGTTATACAATAATAAGTATTTGTTTTTGGTTTAAACAATAGGCTTATTGTTACAATTAATGATGAAAGCAATATCGAATTTTTTTTTAATTTTAACGATATTCCTACTTGGAGTTTCAAGTGCCTATGCTGGGCACCATCCACCACCGCCTAACAATGGCAAAAAACCACCACCGCCTCCAGGATTATCTATAGAAGTAGATGTTTATTTGATATTAATTTTAGCAATTATTTTAGGTATTTATATAATTTACAGGTATCAATTAAAGACAAAAACTCCAATCTAGATTGGAGTTTTTGTCTTTAATTGATTAAAGGGTTTTATTTATTAGAATGTAATTTAGAAACATATTTTCCTATTACATCAAATTCAAGGTTTACAATTGTACCTATTTCAAAGGTATTGAAATTTGTGTTTTCAAAAGTATAAGGAATAATAGCTACGCTAAATTGATCTGTTTTGGAATCAACCACCGTTAAACTAACTCCATTTACCGTAATAGAACCTTTTTCAATAGTTATGTTTTTATGACTTGTGTCGTATTCAAAAGTGTAGAGCCAACTCCCGTTTTTATCTTGAATCGAAACACACTTACCAGTTTGATCAATATGGCCTTGTACAATATGACCGTCAAGTCTATCGCCTAATTTCATTCCTCTCTCAAGATTAACCTTTTCGCCGGACTTCCAAAAAGATATGTTTGTCTTGTTTATGGTTTCGCTAATAGCTGTGACTGTGTATCGATTTTTATCTTTATTTACAACCGTTAAACAAATCCCATTATGCGACACGCTCTGATCAATTTTAAGTTCTTCGGTAATAGAAGAAGCTATTGTGATGTGGACATTGTCTTTATCTTTTTTGATTTCTATAATTTCGCCAAGTGTTTCTATAATTCCTGTAAACATTTCTTGTTTTATTTTACTAAATTTGCATTCAAAATTAGCAATAAATATCGTCAGGTCATGATAAAAAAGGCAGAAAATATTATCGTTGGAATTTCGATAGGAGATTTAAACGGTATTGGTAGCGAAGTGGTTTTAAAAACATTCGAAGATTCGCGAATGTTAGAACTTTGTACGCCAGTAATTTTTGCAAATGTTAAAATGCTTTCTCAAGTTAAAAAGACCTTTGAGTCTACATCAGCTCTTCATGGCATTGAACGATTAGATCAGGTTGTTTTAGGGAAAATAAATGTTTTGAATGTTTGGCACGAAATCATCGAAATTAATTTTGGAATAAATGACGAAAAAGCTGGAAAATATGCTATAAAATCATTTATTGCAGCAACAAAGGCATTGAAAGAAAATCAAATTGATGTTCTGGTTACGGCACCAATTAACAAAAATAACATCCAATCGGAGGAGTTTAAATTCCCAGGACACACGGATTATTTGAATCAGGAATTAGAAGGAAATGCATTAATGTTTATGGTTCAAGACAATCTAAGAGTGGGTTTATTGACAGATCACATTCCATTAAGTGAAGTGGCTTCAAATCTTACAGAAGACTTAATCTTAAGAAAAATCGAAACAGTAAAACAATCATTAATTCAGGATTTTAGTATTAATAAACCAAAAATTGCTGTTCTAGGTCTAAATCCACATTGTGGAGACGGAGGAGTTATAGGTACAGAGGATGACACAATATTAAAGCCAATATTAAAAAAAATATTTGACAAAGGAACTTTAGTATTTGGTCCTTTTTCTGCCGACGGTTTTTTTGGAAGCAATCAATATGAAAAATACGACGCCATTATTGCAACCTATCATGATCAAGGATTAATCCCTTTTAAAACCTTATCTTTCGGTAATGGAGTAAATTACACTGCAGGGTTAAATAAAATTAGGACTTCGCCAGATCATGGTACCGCTTATGATATTGCCGGAAAGGGAATTGCGGATTTTAATTCATTTAAAGAGGCCGTTTATCTAGCAATTGACATCTATCATTCTAGAAAATTATACGAAGAAATCAGTCAAAAACCTCTGAAAATAAAAGAAAAACAGATATAATCAAAAAAAGGCAAATAAGATTATTAAATTTATAATAATTTCATATCTTTGCACTCCCGTAATAAGGGCAAATTGTTGTTGAAATGAGCAAGACAAATAAATATTTAATCCCTTTTTCAGGGTTAAAATTAGGAAAACATCATTTTGAATATCAAATAAGTAATGCGTTCTTTGAGAACTTGGATTATCATGAATTTCAAAATTCAGATATAAAAGTTAATGTTATTTTAGAAAAAAAAAGTACCCTTTTAGAACTAAGTTTCAAACATAAAGGTACTATTAACGTTCCGTGTGATCTTACAAGTGAAGATTTTGATTTGCCTTTAAAAAGCAAAATGAAGTTGATAGTAAGTTTTGGAGATGAATATAATAACGACAATGAAGAGTTATTAATTTTGCCGCACGGAGAGTTTGAGATAGATATCGCACAATATATTTATGAAATGATTGTGCTATCGGTTCCATTAAGAAGAGTGCATCCAGGAATTAAAGACGGAAGTTTAGATACAGAATCTTTAAGAAAATTGAATGAATTATCATTAAAGGAAATAAAAACAGAACATAATAAAGAACAAGAAAATATTGACCCACGTTGGGACAAATTAAAGCAACTATTAACGGATAAATAATATAGTAAAATGGCGCATCCAAAGAGAAAAATCTCCAAAACAAGAAGAGATAAAAGAAGAACACATTATAAAGCTACAGTAGCACAAATCGCTACTTGTCCTATCACAGGAGAAGCACATTTATACCACAGAGCATACTGGCATGAAGGTAAAATGTATTATAGAGGGCAAGTTGTTATAGATAAATCTGTAGCGGTTGCATAATGCATTTATGTAAACAACAAAAAAACTCTCACCTAGTGAGAGTTTTTTTGTTGTTTATAATATTCGCTAAATAAGAAATTTTAAAACTATTGTTTTAGATTTTTTTTTGTAATTTTCAAGACTTTTAAAAATTTTTCAAATGCATTCATTTGAAAAAAAATAATAGAATATAATGAATAAAATTACCGCTGCTATTACCGCTGTTGGAGCTTATGTACCTGATTTTGTACTTACAAACAAAATTCTAGAAACAATGGTAGATACAAACGATGAGTGGATCATTACTCGTACAGGAATAAAAGAAAGACGAATTCTTAAGGATGACACAAAAGGAACTTCTTATTTAGCTATTCGAGCTGCGCAAGATTTAATAAAAAAAGCAAATATTGACCCTTTAGATATAGATTTGATACTAATGGCGACTGCTACTGCAGACATGCCTGTTGCTTCAACAGCTGCATATGTGGCTACAAATATTGGTGCTACAAACGCTTTTGGATATGACTTACAAGCCGCTTGTTCTAGTTTTTTATTCGGAATGTCAACTGCAGCTGCTTATATTGAATCTGGACGATATAAAAAAGTATTATTAATTGGTGCCGATAAAATGTCATCTATTGTAGATTATAAAGACAGAGCAACTTGTATTATTTTTGGTGATGGAGCTGGAGCTGTTTTATTCGAACCCAATTATGAGGGATTAGGCTTGCAAGATGAATATTTGCGGACAGATGGCGAAGGAAGAGACTTTCTTAAAATTCATGCCGGCGGATCTCTTTATCCAACCTCAATAGAAACTATAAACGATAATCTTCATAATATAGTCCAAGAAGGAAAAACTGTTTTTAAATTCGCAGTAACTAATATGGCCGATGCATGTGAATTAATCATGAAACGAAATAATTTGACCAATCAAGAAGTTACATGGTTAGTGCCACACCAAGCAAACAAACGAATAATTGATGCTACAGCCAGTAGGATGAATCTAGAAGACTCAAAAGTATTAATGAATATTGAACGTTATGGAAACACAACATCAGCAACATTACCTCTAGTTCTAAGTGACTTCGAGCACTTATTTAAAAAAGGAGATACAATTATATTTGCCGCTTTTGGTGGAGGATTCTCTTGGGGATCAATATATCTAAAATGGGCATACGACAAACAATAAATTTAAACTAAAAACAAATAATTATGGATTTAAAAGAGATTCAAAACCTAATCAAATTTGTAGCAAATTCAGGAGTTGCGGAAGTTAAATTAGAGATGGATGATGTAAAAATCACAATTAGAACGACCCTTGAAGGTCATTCGTCTGATGTAACTTATGTACAACAAATGCCAGCTCAAAACGCAATTCCGCAAGCAGTAGTTCCTCAACAAATTGCACCGGCAGTTTCAATTCCAACAGCTCCAGTTGAAGAAAACGCTCATTATATTACAATAAAATCTCCAATTATTGGAACTTTCTATAGAAAACCATCTCCAGACAAGCCATTGTTTACTGAAGTTGGAAACACTATTTCAAAAGGTGATGTTTTATGTGTAATCGAAGCAATGAAATTATTTAATGAAATTGAGTCTGAAGTCTCTGGGAAAATTATTAAAATTTTAGTTGACGATATGTCTCCAGTAGAATACGATCAACCATTATTCTTAGTAGATCCTTCTTAATCAATTAAAAATCATTAATTAAAAATTAAAAATTCTGCAACAGTCCTTTTAATTTTTAATTCAAAATTTTTAATTTTTAATTCAAAAAAAGATGTTCAAAAAAATATTAATTGCAAATAGAGGCGAAATTGCACTTCGAGTAATTCGGACTTGTCGTGAAATGGGCATCAAAACTGTAGCGGTTTATTCAACTGCTGATGCCGAAAGTTTACATGTGAAATTTGCTGATGAGGCCGTTTGCATTGGTCCACCACCAAGTAATTTGTCCTATTTGAAAATGTCAAATATTATTGCCGCTGCAGAAATTACAAATGCAGATGCAATACATCCTGGATATGGTTTTCTTTCAGAAAATTCTAAATTTTCAAAAATCTGTCAAGAACATGGTATAAAATTTATTGGTGCTTCACCAGAAATGATTGATAGAATGGGTGATAAAGCTTCGGCAAAAGCCACAATGAAAGCAGCAGGAGTGCCATGTGTTCCTGGTTCTGAAGGAATTTTAGAGTCTTTTGAAGAAGCGCAAACTATCGCAAAAAAATTCGGCTATCCTGTCATGTTAAAAGCAACTGCTGGTGGTGGAGGAAAAGGAATGCGTGCCGTTTGGAAGGAAGACGAATTATTAAAAGCATGGGAAGATGCCCGTCAAGAATCAGCTGCAGCGTTTGGAAACGACGGAATGTATCTTGAAAAACTAATCGAAGAACCAAGACATATTGAAATACAAGTTGTAGGCGATTCTTACGGAAAAGCTTGTCATTTGTCAGAAAGAGATTGTTCAGTACAAAGACGTCATCAAAAATTAACCGAAGAAACGCCTTCGCCATTTATGACCGATGATTTACGTCAAAAAATGGGAGAAGCAGCAGTAAAAGCAGCTGAATTTATTAAATATGAAGGAGCAGGAACAGTAGAATTCTTGGTTGACAAACACCGGAATTTCTATTTTATGGAAATGAACACCCGTATTCAAGTGGAGCATCCTATTACAGAACAAGTAATTGATTATGATTTAATACGAGAACAAATTATGGTTGCTGCCGGGATTAAAATTTCGGGTAAAAATTATTTGCCACAATTACACGCTATAGAATGTCGTATCAATGCTGAAGATCCTTATAATGAATTTCGACCATCTCCAGGAAAAATAACGACACTTCACATGCCTGGAGGACACGGAGTGCGATTAGATACTCACGTTTATTCTGGCTATACGATTCCACCAAATTACGATTCTATGATTGCAAAATTGATAACAACTGCTCAAACTCGACAAGAAGCTATCAGCAAAATGAGGCGAGCACTTGACGAATTTGTCATAGAAGGAATAAAAACTACGATACCTTTTCACAGACAATTAATGGATGATCCTCGCTATATCTCGGGAGATTATACCACCGCTTTTATGGATACTTTTAAAATGAATGATCCAGAATAAAACTTAAAACCACTCAATTTTTTGAGTGGTTTTTTATGATATACCTAAAAAAGCTTCCACAATATTGTGGAAGCTTTTTAGTTTAAATCTAGAAAAGATTATTGTTTAATAAATCGTTTTGTTGTAGTTGTTCCATTGTCAGAAATCTCTAAAATATAGTTTCCTGAATTAATTTTTAAAACTGAAACGGTACCATTTTCCACTTTGCCTTTAGCGATTTCTTGCCCAAGTAAATTGATAACTCTGTAAGTTGCATTTTCAGAAACCGAAGTTATATTTACGATTGAAGTTGTTGGATTTGGGTATAATTTAATTTCAGAAACAATAGATTTACTGGTTTCATTTTCTTTTGCAGCTGAAACAATTGTTACAGTATAATCTTCAACTTGACCTCTAGTAAATACTTCGCACGAAGTCGCAGTTCCATTATATTTTAATGAAACTCTCATTCTTGTAGCGCCAAGTAAAGCTGCTGCAGGAATTGTTATTGTCCCAGAAACGGGAGTTGTTTTTGATTTACTTCTAGTAAATACCGTTTCTCCAGAATCAGTAAAATCGCCATCTTGATTGTAGTCAATAAACACAGCGTATCCTTCATTAAAAGTACCACCAGACCAAGACGGAGTAATCGTTATTGTGTTAGCCGTACTTCTTGTCATGTTTGTTGATTGCGCTGTAAAATTTTCATAACCAGCAGTTCCAGTTGACACATTGTTGATTGTTCCAAAAACAACCCTTCCAATTCTTTCATTGGCAGTACTATTTCCTTGTGAAGTGCAATAACTAACTGTGTTTACAAGCGTTGTAACATTTACAGTATTGCTAGCAGTTGAATTATTTCCAGCAGCATCTTTTGCTTGAACATAAAAACTATAAGCTGTTGAAGCAGTAAGTCCAGTTACGGCATAAGTTGTAGTAGCTGTAGTGGCTTTGAAAACACCATTTTGATAAACATCATAACCCGTAACCGCAACATCGTCTGTTGATGCAACCCAAGATAAATTGGTAGTATTTGAAGTTGTTCCAGCAGCAACTAAACTTGTTGGAGCAGTCGGAGCAGTTGTGTCAGGAGTTAAAGTGGTAACATTTACGGGATTACTTGCTGGCGAAACGTTTCCTGCAGCATCTTTAGTTATTACATAAAAACTATAAGCAGTTGAAGCTGTTAATCCTGTAGCTGCAAAAGTTGTTGCAGCTGTTGATGCTCTAAAAACACCATCTTGGTAAACATCATATCCAGAAACTCCAATATTATCAGTTGCGCCAGACCAAGATAAATTAGTCGCGGTTGATGTTGTGCCAGAAGCTGTTAATGCTGCAGCCGTTGGAGCCGTTGTATCTGGAGCAGAATTTGTAATGATAAAATTAGCATTAGAGATATCAAAGAAAACATGATTTGTTCCTTTAACCATAATTCTGTTGGTAGTTCCAGCAGAATTTGGAATGGTAACCGCTTGCGTTCCATCATTTGGGGTTGCAGCTAAAATTGTAGACCAAGAATTTCCACCATCAGTTGAAATTAACACATCTACATTAGCGCAATTCACATTATTTGCAGTTGTTCCAGCGACATTCCAGGTTATAGTTTGTGAGCTATTTCCGGCATAAGTTACAGCCGTATTTGGCGAACTTACAGAAAAAGGTCCAGCAGTTGCGTTAACAGTTATAATTGCATCATCACTATTATTTGCTGGTCCACCAGCATGATTATCACGAACGGTAAATCTAAAATTTAATGTTCTAGCTACCGAAGATAAAGCTTCTACAGTGATTTCGGTTCCAGCAGTAGTTGTTGCACCTGTTAAAACAGATTGAATTCTAGGAAAATATCTTACGGGTGAAGTAGAAACATCATAAGTTCTAAAATTTACACCAGTAGTTTTAGTTGCACTTGGAGCAGCAGTTGTGGTTTGTGCATCCATTTCTTCCCAGATATAAGTAAGCGCATCGCCATTTGCATCTGTTGCAACTCCTGTTAACATAAACGGAGTGCTTTTTGGAATAGTATAATCTAAACCTGCACTTGCTGTTGGAACGGAGTTTCCTGTGGCTGTGTTTACAGAACACGTTTTTGTTTTAATATTATTAGTTATTTGTTGAATACTTACAGCATGAAATAATGCATCGGAATGCGGTTGAACATCAAAATTTGTAATACCAGCATATCCCATAATTGTTGAGCCACTTCCTGGTTCCATTTGTACTCCAGTTCCTTCGTTTCCTCCGTGTGTCCATGTATGATTTCCACCAAATTGATGACCCAGTTCGTGTATTACATAATCAATATCAAAATTGTCTCCCGATGGAATCCCATCAAGAGGAGAAGTATAGCCACTTCCTTTGTTCTTATCCGTCGTACTTACGGTATCGTCTACGCAAACACAACCTATGCAACCAGCATTTCCACCACCACCAGTAGCGCCAAATAAGTGTCCGATATCATAATTTGCATTACCTATAACCGAAGTTAAATTATTTTGTAATTCTAAATTCCAATTACCAATACTTGTTGCGGGAGAATAAGGATCAGTCGCTGCATTGGTATAAATCAAAACATCATTATTTGCAATAAGATTCATGTGAATGCCACAATCAATTTCGAAAATTCCGTTCACACGCGTCATGGTATTGTTCATTGCTGCTAATGCTAAAGCTTTAGTTCCGCCAAAATAAGTTGTATATTCTGCAGTAACGGATAGGGCTAATCTAAATGTTCTTAAAAGGCCATCATCAGCATTTGGGCGTAATAATGCGCCATTTATTTTTAAATCTTTTTTAGCATCTTCAATAACAGTACATTCAAATTTTGACAAAGAAGCTGCTTTATCTGATTTTTTATAAACAGCATACGTTTTCAAATCCTTAGTATACGGCTCAATAAAAACTGCAGATCGGTCCGCATTTATAGTCATGGTTTGTAACCCTAAAGGAGAAACGCTGAAATAAATTGAGGATGTAGGGTTTTCAATTCCTTTACCGATATAAGATCTAATTTCGGTATATTTTGCCGCTAAGGCAGGATCCATATTTGAGGTTCTAAAAACCTGAAAATTTTCTAATATTCCATCAGCATTTGGAAAAGAAACAATCACTCCCGATTTACCTGAAGATGCAGTTCGTTTTGGAGAAGCCGTAAGGGCAACCTTTAAATTTGTAAAATCCAAATCGTATAATTTTGGATTTAAAAGTTGTTTTTTATTTTCTGAAATAGCAGTTCTATCCTTACTAACAGATGCTTTCCAGAAGTTTCCACTTTGAGCAAAAGTATAGCTCGATATAGCAATCACAGCAAATAAAAGTAGTTTTGTTTTCATAATTTTTTTCGGTTAGTTACATTTATAATACCAAATATATGTGTATTTTTATCAAAAAACTAAACTCAAATATATATTTATCAACACTTTGAATTCTTTTAACGACTGAATCGATGAAATGCACAAACTTGATTTTCTTACAATAAGTTATTATTTATAAAAAAATTCAAATGGAATTAAGCTATTGGGAACTTAAAAATTGGTTTACAAATATTGATTACACTATTGTAGGAAGCGGAATAGTAGGTCTTCATTGCGCTTTGCGTTTGCGAGAACGATTTCCGGACTGTAAAATTTTAGTGCTGGAAAAAGGAATATTGCCACAAGGCGCAAGTACAAAAAACGCAGGTTTTGCCTGTTTTGGAAGCCTGTCTGAAATTATTGATGATTTAAAAACACATACTGAAGAGGACGTTATTCAACTCATTCAAAAACGAACCAAAGGTCTGCAATTACTACGAAATCGTCTTGGAGATACCACTATAGATTACAAACCGTTTGGCGGATATGAGTTGTTTTTAAAATCGGATGAAAATTTCTATAACGAATGTTTGGGGAAATTATCATTTATAAACGAAATTCTGCGTCCACTTTTTAAAACGGATGTTTTTGCAAAAGAAGTAGATCGTTTTAGTTTCAAAGACATTCACGAATACCTGATTTTTAATCCATTTGAAGCCCAAATTGATACCGGAAATATGATGCAAGCTTTGTTAAAACAAGCGATTTCCGAAAATATTTTAATCTTAAATCAACAAACAGTAACTTCGTATTTAGACAACGAAAAGCAAGTTCAGGTTGCCTTGGGAGATTTTAGTTTTACAACAAAAAAACTATTGTTTGCAACCAATGGATTTGCAAGTGATTTAACATCAGGTCAAGTAAAACCTGCTCGTGCGCAAGTAGTAATTACAGAACCAATCGCTAATTTAAACATAAACGGAACGTTTCATTTAGACAAAGGGTATTATTATTTTAGAAATATTGGCGACCGAATATTATTAGGCGGCGGAAGAAATCTAGATTTTGATACCGAAAACACCACCGAATTTGGACAAACAGAAATCGTACAAAATAAATTGGAACAATTATTAAAAGAAGTAATTTTACCAAACCATGATTTTAAAATCGAGCACCGCTGGAGCGGAATTATGGGTTTAGGCAACAGTAAGAATCCTATCGTTTCGCAACTATCAGAAAACATTTATTGTGGTGTGAGATTAGGAGGAATGGGAGTTGCAATAGGAAGTTTAATAGGTCAAGAATTAGCAGATTTAATATAATGGCAACAAAAATAACAGCAAAAAAACAGAAACCAACAGTAAAAAAACAATCTGGAAGTTTTATGAGTAAACTAAAACGGTTTTTATTCAAAGCGGCACTTTGGTTCTTTGGAGGTTCCATTTTCTTAGTACTACTTTTCAAATTTGTGCCAGTGCCATTCACTCCTTTGATGGTAATACGGGTTATAGAAAATAAACTAGACGGAAAAGAAGCCTACTTGAATCACGATTGGGTTCCAATTGAGGATATTTCTAACAATTTACAAAAAGCAGTGGTTGCCAGTGAAGACGGAACTTTTCTTAAACACAACGGTTTTGATTTTGATGCCATGCAAAAAGCGTTTAAAAATAATGAGCGTGGACGAAGAATAAAAGGAGGAAGCACCATATCGCAACAAACCGCAAAAAATGTATTTCTCTGGCATGGACGAAGCTATTTGCGCAAAGGGTTGGAAGCTTATTTCACCGTTTTGATTGAATTTATTTGGGGCAAAGAGCGCATTATGGAAGTCTATTTGAATAGCATAGAAATGGGCGACGGAATTTATGGCGCTCAAGCTGCAACAGAATATTGGTACAGAAAAGGAGCGTCAAGTCTTACTCCAATTCAAGCTGCAG
Source organism: Flavobacterium sp. (assembly GCF_031409475.1). Lineage (GTDB taxonomy): Bacteria > Bacteroidota > Bacteroidia > Flavobacteriales > Flavobacteriaceae > Flavobacterium. Next base: position 60,407 of record NZ_JANNXH010000043.1, read on the forward strand.
GAATTGCCGCAATATTGCCAAATCCTAGAAAATACAAGGCAACAAGTTCCTCGTCCTACATTAATAATAGGAAAACCAAAATTATGCGCGTCATGCGACAAGTTGGCAAAATTAATTATTAGCCTGAATTAGATTATTAAATTGTTGATTAATAAAAATTTAATTTGACAAACGATTATCCAGCAAGGTCTTTTTTTATCTTGTAGGTTTGTTAATATACCTACAAGGTCAAAAAAGACCTTGTAGGATTTTCACCAACTTTTTCACTAGTTTACCTATGACAAAAAATCAAGAAGTCTCGAGTATGAATTTGAAGTAAAATATCTTATAAATTAAAATTCACACCCAAAACTAGGTTTCTTCCTATGTTTGGAATATCATCGGTTTTTAGACGGGAAAGATGCGCAATATATTTTACATCAAACAAATTATTTCCGTTTAGATTGACATCAAAAACTATTTTTCCGAGCTTTATTTTTCCTCCAAAACCAAGATTTGTCAATGTGTAACCATTTGATTTTGTTTCAAAACTGCTCACATTATTTTGATTAAAAGTGCTAGAAACATTCAGTGAAGCAAAACCATCTTCGAGCCAATTTTTTATTTTAAATTCAGTTCTAATAGTGTTACTCCAATTATTTGCTGGAATTAAAGGCAAATAATCGCTCCCGAAACTTAGGGACTGCTTCTGACCCGTTACGGTTTCAAAACTAGTTTCATAATGCAACCAATCCAGCGGATGTGGGTGAAAATGCAATCCAATTTCTCCGCCATATAATTTAGCTTCGTCCTGGATGTAATCAAAAACATCGTTTCCGTCAATCACAGCACCTGTTGGAGAAGTATAAATGTAATTGTTCACATGATTGTAAAAACCATTTACAAAAAATTCAAAATGACTGTTTTTGTATTCTAAATTTAAGTCGGTTTGAAAGTTTTGCTCCGTTTTCAAATTGCTATTTCCTATTTCATAACGATTTGTACCTTCATGAACACCGTTCGAAGTTAATTCAGCGAGGTTTGGTGCCCGAAATCCAGAAGCAAGATTCAATCGAAAAGTAAAATCGTCTGTCAAATTAGTTTTGTAACCCAACGACGCATTAAAACTGTCGAATGATTTATCAATGGCTTCAAACGAACCGTCTTCGCCTGAAATCCCTTGAGCTGTAGTTGTAATTTTCCGATTATCAAAACGCAAACCTGCCTGAATGACATTCGTTTTCCATTCGTGAATTGCAGTTCCAAAAACCCCAAAATCAGTAGTTGTTGCATCCGGAATCAAATATTCTTCCCCCGAATTTTTATTTGTTTGATTCATTCCTTGAACTCCAATAATCGATTCTGTTTTTCCAAATTTGGGCAAATGGTATTTCGCATCATAATTAAATGTTTTCAATTTCATGTGCAAAACCGCTACATCACTATCTTCAAACTCGCTTCTATCATTTGAAATATATCCCAAATCAACATCAAGTTTTGAGTTTTTTAGATAAAAAACTGAATTCAAACTCAATAAATGATTGAAAACTCCTTGTTTAGGGAAAACGGTTTCCTTGCTTGTGGTTTGCTCTGTAATACCTTCTTCTGGAATTCCTAAATCTAATTTATTGTAATTGTATCTCACAACGCTTGAGAATTTTGCATTACTATAGCCAATTCCAGTTTTGAAATCGGTTTCGTTATACCGCGTGTTAGTTACTCGATCGCCATCAGCAATTTTGTAATCAGAATGGGCGCTGTAACTTCCTCTGGTTAAAAATCTCCAATTTTCGGTAGAAGTTTTCAGCCCTAAAGTCGAATTTGAACCTATTGTATTGGTAAAATATTTTTGGCTAAAATTAGCTTTAAAAGTATTCACATCTGCAAATTTTTCGGGGTTAAAATACAAAACGCCGCCCAATGCATCAGAGCCATAAAGCAATGAAGCTGGACCTTTTATAACTTCGACACTTTCTATGCCCGAATCATTTAAACCTAAACCATGTTCATCGCCAAATTGCTGATTTTCTATTCGAACGCCTTGTGAATAAACCAGAACACGATTGCCACTCAAACCACGAATCACAGGTTTGCCAATAGAAGTTCCAGTAGAAATTTGAGAAACACCAGGAATTGTTGCCAATCCTTCGATTAAAGTTGCGGTTCCTTTTTGTTGCAACTCTTTAATACTCGAGTGTTCTACTTTCATCACGTTTTGTGATTGCAATTTATTAAATGCGGTCGATACAATGATTTCATCCATTTCAAAAATGGTTTCTTCAAGAATAAGGTCTAATGTGTTTTCTTTTTGTTGAAGCTTTATGGTTTTATTCTGAGTCGCAAACCCAACAAAAATAAAAGTCAGTCTCGCATTTCCGTTAGGAAGATTGTTTAAGGTATATTTTCCGTTTTGGTCTGTTGTTGTTCCTTTGTGTAATTCTGGAGCAGTAATTGAAACGCCTGATATAGGTTGATTTTTTGCGTCTGTGATTGTTCCTGAAACGGTATTTTGTGCTTGCAACATAGCTGTAAACCCTATGAATAGGGCAATTATAATTTTTTTCATTTGTAATTATTTATTGTTAAATACTAGACACAATTAAAATTCGTGTCATTACATCGTCCGTTCACTTTCGATCGAACGTGTCTTTACGACAAAACTATTTAAGCAATAAAACTTGGTGGAGCACGAAGCGCAAAAAGGCTTCCTTTAAAATAAGAAGTGATTTCTCTAGATTTGAAAAAAGAATATCCAGAAAAGTGATTTATTTTTTTGAATTTAAAGTGGGAAATGTCCGAAGAAATAAAACTGCCAAATGTAAAATTACAAACAAAACAGGTATCAAAATTATGATGTTGATGCGTTATTTCTTGACTAGAATTGGATTTGTGAGAACATTTTTTTTCGGAAAATTGCTTTGAAAAATGCTCATAACTGTGTACGGTTTGAAACAGCATCGAGAACAATACTGCAAACATTAAGAAAGTATTTAGTAAAGCAAATTTCTTTTTCATTGAATGCAAATATAGTAATAGCAACGAAGAAATCCGTTTTACTTTAACATTTATTAAAGCAAAACGGATTTTTATGTTTTTATAAATTTGGTTTAAACCAACTGATTTGCCACTAAATATTCAGCAATTTGAATGGTATTTGTCGCAGCGCCTTTTCGTAAATTATCTGCTACAATCCACATATTTAATGTGTTGGGTTGGCTTTCGTCACGACGAATTCTCCCCACAAAAACAGCATCTTTTCCTTGTGCATACATTGGCATCGGATACGTATAAGTGTCATTGTTGTCTTGAACTACAACGCCATCGGTATGATGCAGTATATTTCTAACTTCATTTACATCAAAATCATTAGTGAATTCTACATTAACGGCTTCGCTATGTCCGCCAACAATAGGCACACGAACAGCAGTTGCTGTCACGGCAATGGTTTTGTCGTCAAGAATTTTTTGGGTTTCTCGAACGAGTTTCATCTCTTCTTTGGTATAACCGTTTTCTTCAAAACTATCACATTGTGGAATTGCATTTCTATGAATTGGATATTTGTAAGCCATATCACCTTGAATTCCAGCATATTCATTTTCTAATTGCTGCACCGCTTTTACACCTGTTCCAGTGATGGATTGATACGTAGAAACAATTACACGTTTGATGTTGTATTTTTTATGCAAAGGCGCCAAAACCAAAACCATTTGTATCGTAGAACAGTTTGGATTTGCAATAATTTTATCTTCTTTTGTCAATTCCGAAGCATTGATTTCTGGAACAATTAATTTTTTTGTAGGATCCATTCTCCAAGCCGAAGAATTGTCAATAACGGTTGTGCCAGCTGCAGCAAATTTTGGTGCCCATTCTAGCGAAGTGTCTCCACCAGCAGAAAATACAGCAATATCTGCTTTCATGTCAACAGCAGTTTGCATGCCAACAACGGGATATTTCTTGCCGTTATATTCAATTTGTTTTCCCACTGATTTTTCAGAAGCAACAGGAATTAATTCTGTTACAGGAAAATTTCTTTCTGCCAAAACTTTCAACATTACTTCGCCAACCATTCCGGTTGCGCCTACAACTGCTATTCTCATCGTATATTTTTATTATTACTTCGTCCGTTCTCTTTTCAGTCTCGGGTGAATATTAAATTTGAATTGCAAAAGTAAGTATTATTCAAATTAAAACAAGCAGATTCACAAAAAATAACAAAATGTTTAATTTGTAACAAAATAGAAAAATCCCGCTTTTCAACGGGATTTAATCCTGAAATTAATTCAGGGTAAATTAGAATATATACTGTAGCGGAAATTATTTTTTCAACAAATCTCTAATCTGTGTAAGCAATTCTTCTTGCGATGGTCCAGCTGGAGCAGCTGCTTCAACAGGTTTTTTGGTCTTGTTATAAGCTTTTACCACCATAAACATTACAAATCCAACGATGACTAAATTGACAAGTGTGTTAATCCAAGCGCCATATCTTACAGCTACTTCTGCAGTTGCAGCTACTCCATCTGCAGCAACAACCTCAGGAGAAAGTACATACTTCATATCGGCAAAATCCATTCCGCCTGATAGTTGACCAACTAGTGGCATAACAATATCATTTACAAATCCGGTCACAACTGCACCAACAGCACCAGCCATAATTACCGCTACTGCAAACTCAACAACGTTTCCAGTCATAATGAAATTTTTAAATTCTTTTAACATAGTTTATTTATTTATTGGTTAATAGTATTACGAATATAGCAAAATAATAATACTATTGAATTTATTCTCTAAAAAAAACACGCTTTACTCTTTGTGAAATACTTGTTAGGATTTCGTAAGGAATCGTTTGTAATTTTTCGGCAATGAAATTTACCGTTGGGCTTTCGCCAAAAATAATTACGTGATCACCTTCTTTGCAATCAATATCGGTAACATCAACCATCAACATATCCATACAAATGCTCCCGAGAATGGCTGCTTTTTTATTTTTTATAGTTACAAAACCTACTTCGTTGCCCCAATGTCTCGAAATTCCATCGGCATAACCTATGGGAATTGTGGCAATTTTTGTGATTTTATGGGCTATAAATCGCCTTCCGTAACCCACACTTTCTCCCGATTGTATAGTTCTAATTTGTGAAATAATTGATTTTAGTGTACCCACATTTTCTAATTGTTTTTGCTCTTCACGATCATTCGAAATTCCATAAAGCCCAATTCCGAGTCGAACCATATCGAATTGCGCTTGAGGAAAATTGCTAATTCCAGACGTATTAAGTAGATGACAAATGGGTTTTATTTGTAATTCCGTTATTAATTTATCCGCTAGTTTCTTGAATAAATTAATTTGTGTAAGAGCAAATTCATGATGCAGTAAGTCATCGCTGGTTGCCATGTGAGACAAAATACTTTTTACCAGAACCGATTTATTTTCTTTTAAAATGGCGATTAATTCGTCAAGATTTTCTTTCTCGAAACCCAAACGGTGCATTCCGGTATCGAGTTTTATATGAATTGGATAGTGATTTAATTTTTTTTGTTCTGCGATTTTAAGAAAAGCATTTAGCCCTTTCAAGCTATAAATTTCGGGCTCTAAATGATGCTGAATTATTGCATGAAAACTAGTGTTTTCGGGGTTTAGAACCATAATTGGCAAATTGATTCCAGCGTTTTTCAAGGAAATTCCTTCATCGGCGAAAGCCACACCGAGATAATCTACTTTGTGATGTTCGAGTAATTTGGCAATCTCAAAACCACCATTTCCATAACCAAAAGCTTTGACCATAACCATCATTTTCGTGGTTAGTTTTAGTTTTGATTTATAAAAATTTAAGTTGTGACTAATCGCGTTGAGGTTTATTTCGAGTACCGTTTCGTGTGTTTTTTCTTCAAGTGCGGCAACAATTTTTTCGAATTGAAAATGCCGCGCTCCTTTTATCAAAATGGTTTCGTTTCCAATATTCAAATGGTCAAGATTTGAAATAAAATCATCGGTGTTTTTGAAATAAATGCAGTTGATGAACTTATTTTTGAATTCCGAAATGACTTCCCCAATGACAATAACTCGATTTATTTTATTTGAAATGATGAGTTGTGCCACTTTTGAATACAGTTCTTCATTACTCAACCCACTTTGAAAAATATCCGACAGAATTACGGTTTTTTTCTTGTATTGCTTTTGACTTTCTAGAAAATCCAATGCTATTTTTAAAGATTGAAAATCCGAACTGTAACTGTCGTCAATAAGTGTAGTGTTGTTAATTCCGTTTTTGACTTTCAGGCGCATTTCGACAGGAAAGAGCAATTCCATTCGGGTTTCGATGGTTTTATGATTGTAACCCAGATGCAGTAAAACCATCATGCACGAAACAGCATTTTCTAAAGAAGCGTCGTCCTGAAAGGGGATTTTAATTTCGAAATTTTCGTTTGCTTGGCGAATATTTAAAATTGTTTTGTCTAAAATTGATTTTTTAGTTATAAAGACATCGGCTTTTTCATCTTTGCAACTCCAAGTAAAGGTTTTGATTTTTGGATTTATAAAAGCATCAATGGTCTTGTTTTTATGATAAATCAAAAGTGTTGCATTTTGAAAAAGCTTTAGTTTTTCTTTGATTTTTTCACCAATATTTGCAAATCCTTCATCGTGAGCCGAACCTATATTTGTAAGAATTCCGATGGTTGGTTTAATAATAGTTTCCAGTTTTTCCATTTCGTTTCGGGTTGAAATTCCCGCTTCAAAAATCCCTAGATTGTGTTTCTCGTTAATAGAAATTACGGATAACGGAACGCCAACCTGTGAATTATAACTTTTGGGACTACGAATAATGGTGTAATCTGGGTTTAACAAAAAATTGAGCCACTCTTTTACAATTGTTTTACCATTGCTTCCGGTTAACCCAATTACTGGAAAATCAAAAAGACTGCGATGGTAACTGGCAAATTGTTGCAAAGCGTCTAAAGTATTTTTGACAACCAGAAAATTAGCTTTGCCTGCAACTTCATCAGGAATATGGGTAACTACAAAATTTTCAACCCCTTTTTGAATTAATTCCTCGATATAAATATGAGCATCATTATTGGGACCAACTAAAGTAAAAAAAAGCGTTCTCTCGTTATTTTGCAAGGAACGACTGTCTATAGAAATAGTATCGATTGTTGAAGTTGAAGCCGTTCCAATATATTTGGAGTTGAGAATTTGGGCTATATTTCTTAGTGATATATTCAAGGATCTAACTTTTTTGGAGTGAAACTAAGAATTCGGTTGGAGTCATTACTGGAATTTCGGAGTTTTTAAAGTCTTTTTTATTTCGGGTAATGAGAATATCACATTTATGGTGTAATGCACTATAATGTTGTACCGCATCCTCAAAATCGTTAAAATTTGAAATTAAACTTTTGTCAATAATAATTTCATCAATATTTGATACCTCACAGATTAGTCTGTACCTCATCAAAGAATTAATCACAAGTTTATTGTCAAGTTTTTTTGAGAGTACGTAAAAAGTATTTATAAAAGAGATTGAAGAAGCTGCTAATTTGATTTGCTTTTTCTCTGCCAAAGTTGAAATTACCGCAACATCGTTATAAAAAGGAATTCTTTTGTCAATTAAATCAATTAATACATTGGTGTCTATAAATAATTTTTTCATTATTTATATTTTTCAATTAAATAATCTTGTCGGTCTTTTTTATAATCAAAATCGGCAGGGATTTCTCCTTTTCCTATCGAGATACTTTTAACAAATGGCGTGATTTCAATTTCTTCAAAGTCTTTGTTTTTTTTACCTGAAGTAATCACTTGAAGATACGATTCTATGATTTTAGACAAACTGCGTTCTTGTTCAGCAGCATAAATCTTAGCTTTTTCAATTACGTTTTTATCTAACTTTAATGTGAGTTTAGTGTCCATAATAATTACATTTCGATTGTTATACGTACAAATATATTAAAAAAAGCCGTATACAATAAAAATTAAATTTATTTTTCCTTTTGTACAGATTCTTTTTCGGTATTTTCTCGCATCGCATAATAATAAGCGGCGCGACTCAAAGGTTCGTATTCTTCGGTTTCACCCAGCATGACGAGTTTGTCATTATCGGTTTTTCTAAAACTGTAATTGGCCAAATTTCCGGTGCGAGTACAAACGGCGTGCACTTTAGTAACATATTCGGCAGTGGCCATGAGTGCTGGCATTGGTCCAAAGGGATTGCCTTTGAAATCCATATCTAATCCTGCCACAATAACTCGAATACCTTGATTAGCCAAGTCGTTGCAGATTTTCACGATTTCATCATCAAAAAACTGTGCTTCGTCAATACCAACCACATCGCAACCTTGCGCCAAAATCGCAATATTTGCTGATGCGGGAACTGGAGTAGACCTAATTTCGTTGGCATCATGCGACACCACCATCTCGTCATGATAACGAGTATCAATTGCGGGCTTGAAGATTTCGACTTTTTGCTTGGCAAATTGCGCTCTTTTTAGTCTTCGAATAAGTTCTTCGGTTTTACCCGAGAACATCGAACCGCAAATAACCTCAATCCAACCAAATTGTTCTTTGTGATTTACTGTATTTTCGAGAAACATTTTGTATTTTTCAACCTTTAAAAAGGATTAGTTTTTATTACTTTGTAACGAAAACAAAAATATTAAAAAAAGAAGCGATATTTACTTTAATTTCAAAAGTTATGAAGAAAAAATTAGAAGCGGACTTAATAAGCATTGCACACAGAATTTTACAACTAAAAAATAAATCCGATGTCAATCAACTATATATTGAAACTCAGAAATTAGCCGAAAAACTGTCTGTTTTACGATTTGTTGAAGAACATTTTGCCGATGCAAAACCCACAATTGGTCGCGCAGAAGTTGAAAATAAAATTGAAGCTATTTTTGAAAATAAAGAAGTACTATTTTCAGAAGCAATTCTAGAAGTAAGTGAAGAAATAGTTCCGATAGTAAAAGAAGAAGTTACGGTTCTAGAAAAAGTTGTTGCATTTGAAATAGAAGAGGAACCAGTCGCAAATCAAGAATCAATTTCGGATGGTTTGAATTTTACTCCCGCTTTTGAATTAGAAGAAGAAGTCGAAACTCCAATAAAAACAGAGGCAGTTCAAATTTCTTTCGAAGATTTATTGGGCGGAAACTACAACGAAACCCTTTTTGTAAAAGTGCAACAAGTAGAAAATATTCCTACCGCAATTGCAATTGAAATTCCAACTGTTGATTTGTCAGAAACCATATCACAAACTACCGTTGCAGTTGACACTATTGATCCGATAATGGTTTCACTAGACGAAAAATTATCAAACGGATTAAGCATAGGATTAAACGACAGAATAGGTTTTGTTAAACATCTGTTTGCAAATAGTGATGAAGATTTTAACCGAGTTTTGAATCAATTAATCACTTATGATAGTTTTGAAGAAGCCAACGATTTTATCGAAGATATGGTAAAACCAGATTACAATAACTGGGAAGAGAAAGAAGATTACGCCAAACGTTTCATGGAAATCGTTGAAAAGAAATTTGAATAAATGTCCAAACTTTATATTGTTCCCACACCAATTGGCAATCTCGAAGACATGACTCTCAGAGCAATTCGAATCTTGAAAGAAGTTGATTTGATTCTTGCCGAAGACACGCGAACCAGTGGGAAATTATTAAAACATTTCGAGATTGGCACGCACATGCACAGTCACCATATGCACAATGAGCACAAAACTATCGAAAATTTAATTTCGAGGTTAAAAGCAGGAGAAACCATTGCATTAATTTCGGATGCGGGAACGCCAGCGATTTCTGATCCTGGATTTTTGCTCACACGAGCTTGTGTCGAAAACGGAATTACAGTAGAGTGTTTACCTGGCGCAACGGCTTTTGTGCCTGCATTGGTTAACAGTGGTTTGCCTAATGATAAATTTATTTTCGAGGGATTTTTGCCTGACAAAAAAGGAAAACAAACCCGATATTTGGCTCTCGCCGAAGAAACTAGAACCATGATTTTGTATGTTTCACCCCATAAATTAGTCAAAACTTTGGCAGAATTTATCACTTATTTTGGGGAAAATCGCCCAATTTGTGTTTCCAGAGAATTATCAAAATTGCATGAAGAAAATGTTCGTGGAACCGTTCGTGAAGTTTTGACCCATTTTGAAAACAAACCACCAAAAGGAGAAATTGTGGTTGTTGTTGGCGGGAAAATAGTAACGAAAGAAAATAAAAAACAATCAGAATAATAAATTGTAAATGAAAAAGGATCATTATGAAAATTAGAATAATATTTCTTCTGTTTTTATTTGTGAGTTGTCATCCTTTATTTTGCAATTGGGATTCTGATTATAATCAATTGACAATAGAGCCTTCAAAAAGTGAAATAGTTGGAATTTATGAACTTAGTAAAGATTCTCAAGATTACTTAGGAGAAAACTACAATCTTTGGCCACTTAAATTACAATTATTAAAAAATGGTAAATTTATATTTCTAAGTAATGAGAATCCAATTAGTATGTCAGATAAAATTTTTGCTTCCAAAAGTGAATTAAATAGATTAGTGGAAAATAAAGTTGGGAAATGGATGGTTTCTTTTAGTAAGTCTAATGATTGCTTAATTGAATTAGAAGGGTTATTTGTTACACCATTCTCAGAGAAAAATGGTCAATTTGCAATTCCAATAACAATTGGAGATGGCGATGAGTGTAATGGAATTGTATACGAGAAACTAGAAGAATGAACAAAACAATGGGCTAGATTATGGGTGTCTTTTTCACTAAAAAATTAATAGCATAACAAAAACAGTAAAAATGAATCTAGAATCTTTTTTACAAAAATTAAAACAAACCCCGCAAACTGTTTCATTTTCCGACACCATTGCTGTTGTTGAAGAAAATTACAGCTTTACCCCAACCGTTTTTGATAATGGAACCCAACATAATGCGGCTGGTGAAAGCTCGGGTTCTTGCAAAGTATTTGCTTTTGCTCAATTACAAAATTTGTCTCAAGGAGAAACATTAGCGTGTTTTGGAGCGTTTTATTTTGAAGAAGTTTTAGAAAACCCAGAAGGAACAAACCATCAAAACATTCGGAATTTTATAAAAACAGGATGGGACGGAATTCAATTTGAAGGAGAAGCGTTGCAGTTAAATAAATAATAATTTGTAACTTATTGTATTCAAAATAATTATAAATTGTATATTTTGAAATAATAAAGTTACAATTAATAAATTATAAGTTCTTTTTTTATTTGATTTATTTGCGTTTTGTCAATCCCGGCTTTGGTTGCATAGGTTTCCCATTCAAGAAGGATTTTGTTGCACGATTCAATAATAAGCATTGGTTTTTTGATGTTTACATTTTTGGCAACAGCCAATAAATCCTCTAGTAAAATGTTTTCTCTTTTGCCATTGACACTCATTTGATGTGCTTTTAGCCAGAAGTTATCAGGATTGTAAGCGTAAGTAATATCGTAAGCAGGGGAAAGTTGCCATTCGCCATTTGGAAACATCAAAAAAGAAATATTTTTGGTATGATCATCTTGGTTTCTGGACATCACATTAAAAACCATTCTACGATACAATTCCTCGCTGTCAGCATAAGACAATTTCATTTCTCGCATCACTTGAAAAGCCTGTTCATAGGAATACGCTCGAGGTTGATTGTAATCAAAATGGGCAATTCCGCACAAAGTTTGCATGTGAATTTTTTGATTATTTTGTCTATCGAACCGTTTGGTCATAAAGTGAGAACGACCATTTTCGGTCATCAGTTTGCTTTCAGACATGGTAATTCCGCAGTCTTTAGCCATCAAATAATAGCTGTATTCAATATTTCCATACCCTTTTGGGTCGCCCAATTGATGGTTCGTAACACCGTCAAATTTTATCAACCAATAATCAAAACCTTCCAAACCATCAACCTGACCAGAACGCACTTCGCCAGTGGTTTCGTTGTAAGCAATTACTGCTTTTGCACGAGCACCACCAGCAGAACTTCCTACTTGTAAAATATCTGAATATCCTTTTTCGGCAGCCAAATTAGCATGAAAATCACTACGATTGTCCAGTACTTCTTTGGCAAATTTGACCAATTCTTGAATTTGAATTGGGTTTGATTTCTCGGCAGGAATAGTGTTAGCGGGTTCAAACTCTAAAGCACCCATGCCGCGTTTTCCAATATAGCAAAGACGATCAACGGGATTAAAATCACTGCTGATTTTCCCTTGTTGAACAAGCCAGGCATCGATAATTTGATTGCCAAATTTATCCGGCAAACTGTCTGCCAGCAAACCCGGAAGTCCTTTGAAAGTTTCTGGATTTAATGCAGGAAAAGAAAAAACGGCATTTGTTTTTTGAGCTTCGGCAATGGGCATTAAATAGGGTGAAATATCCAATCCTAATTTGAAGAAATTTTTATCAAATTCAAAAACACCAAGATTTCTTTGTTCGTCCCAAAGGACAACACCTACTTTATTGTTCCAAATTTTGACATTGGCAATGGCAATCATGTTATGATTTTTTTGTTCTTGGAGAAGAAGCTTTTTTACGCAATTTTTGTTGCTGTTCCATGAGAAGCATTGGACTAATTTCGGGTTGAATATTCAAATATCCTAGTAAATCTAACTGTTGCAAAGCACGAAGTAATTGTACCAAAGTCAATAGATTGATGGCTTTCCCAGTTTCCATACGGCTGATTGTCACCCGATTTACACCCGATTTTTCGGAAAGCTCTTCTTGAGAGATGTTTTTGTTCAAACGCATTTGTTTCAGGCTTTTGCAAAGCACTTCGATAATGGCGTTATCAGTCAATCCATACCAATTTTTATTGTAACTAAATTGCATCATTATAACTATTAATTAGCTTTATTGATTAAAATATGTTACAAATATACAAAATTTATTTTATTTCCAAATCAACAAACGAAAAACTATTCCCACTAAACAAACCTTTGTCGGATAGTTTTAAATCTGGAATAACGAGTAATGCCATAAAGGAGAGCGTCATAAAAGGCGCTTTCAAATTGCTGCCCAATTCTTTTGTAATTGTATCGATTTCTTGGTATAATTTTCCCGTTTGCCAGCCGTCTTTATCGCTCATAATTCCAGCAACAGGCAACGCCAAAGATTTTTTATCAATTCCATTCACTGCGCAAATGCCACCCTTATTTCCTATAATGAGATTGACAGCATTCAAAATTTCCTCGTCAGTTGTGCCAACAACAACAATATTATGACAATCGTGTGCCACAGAACTGGCGATTGCTCCTTTTTTCAATCCAAAATTCTTGATGAAAGCAATTGCGGGTTTGGTATTTTGATACCGATTAACAACAGCCATTTTCAAGATGTCATTTTCTGTATCCGAGACTAATTTTCCATCGACAATTAGTGATTGATGATGAATTTCATTAGTAATTAATTGCCCTTCTAAAGCTTCAATCACTCTAATTTTTGATGCTGAACTTGTTAATTCAAAATCTGCCAATTCTTTTGCCGTTATTTTGAAATTGTTGGGTGTTTCAAACGGAATGTGTTTCACAAAAGACATCCCATTTTCAGCAACCAATTCGCCATTGATATACGTTTGTTTTACTTTAAAATGAACCAAATCTTCGACTACAATAAAATCGGCAGCGTCGTTTTCTTGCAATAAACCCACGTTCATTTTATAATGATGGACAGGATTAACACACGCTACTTGCAGGATTTTGAAAACGTCAAACCCTTTGGCAACAGCTCTAGCACAAAGCAAATTGATGTGTCCCAGAATCAAATCATCAGGATGTTTATCATCGGAACAAAACATCATATTTTCATAATTTCTGGGAAGTAAATCGATCAAAGCTTCAAAGTTTTTTGCCGCACTTCCTTCCCGAACTAGGACTTTCATGCCTAGCGATAATTTCTCCTCGGCTTCGTCGAATGTAAAACATTCATGATCAGTTGTAATTCCTGCTGCAATGTATTTTTTTATTGGTTCACCACGCAACGCTGGCGCATGACCATCAACAGGTTTTCTGTACTGTTTTGCCCATTCTATTTTCTTTAAAACTTCTTTATCATCAAACAAAACACCGGGATAATTCATCATTTCAGACAAATAATAAATATCTGGATTGGCCATTAATTCCTTTATTTCATCTGAATCTATAATCGCTCCAGCTGTTTCAAAAGAAGTTGCAGGAACACACGATGGCGCACCAAAATGAAATTTAAAAGGCGTTTTCTTCCCGTTTTCTATCATATAATAAACACCTTCTTTCCCGAGAACATTTGCGATTTCGTGAGGATCAGAAATCGTTGCAACCGTTCCGTGAAGAACAGCAATTTTCGCAAATTCCGAAGGCACAAGCATCGAACTTTCGATATGAATGTGTGCATCAATAAATCCGGGAAGAATGTAGTTTTGAACATCATGAGTTGCCTCAACTATAGAAACGATTTTGCCATTAGAAACTGTAATTTCTCCAGCATAAATCCGTTTGTTTTGGATGTCTACAATTTGACCTTGAATTTGCATTTTATAAATTTTTATAAATCAAAAGTACAACCATTTTATCTTTATTTTAAAATTTATGAAGTTGTTTCTCATTGGGTAATTGTTTTTGAACATATATTAAATGATTTAAACTAAATTTGTTCAAACACACAAAATCGTAAATTGTAATTCAAAATGCGTTGGACACTCAAACCAAAACCTTCCGAAGAAAAAATAGAACAATTAGCTACACAACTCAACGTTGATAAACTGATAGCGCAGCTTTTAATTCAGCGTGGGATTGAAACTTACGAGCAAGCCAAACATTTTTTTCGTCCTAGTTTAGACAATTTGCACAATCCATTTCTAATGAAAGATATGGATAGAGCGGTCGAAAGAATTGAAAAAGCGATAGAAAACAATGAAAATATTCTCGTTTTTGGCGATTATGATGTTGATGGAACAACAGCCGTTTCTCTAGTTTCGAGTTATCTGAAAAGCTATTACCCGAATGTTGCCACTTATATTCCAGATCGTTATGACGAAGGTTATGGCATTTCGTTTAAAGGCATTGACTTTGCAGACGATAATGAATTTTCATTAATTATTGCTTTAGATTGTGGCATAAAATCAATAGATCATGTGGGGTATGCCAAAGATCGAAATATAGATTTTATTATATGTGATCACCACCGACCAGGCGATTTTTTGCCTGAAGCGATTGCAGTTTTAGATCCAAAACGCGATGATTGTTCTTATCCTTATGACGAACTCTGCGGTTGTGGCGTCGGGTTCAAACTCATTCAAGCATTGGGAGAAAACCGAAATCAAACTATTGAAGACTTCATCCCATATTTGGATTTAGTTGCCACTGCAATTGCGGCGGATATCGTTCCAATAACAGGAGAAAATAGGATTTTGGCTTATTTTGGCTTACAAGTTATTAATTCTGAGCCAAGACCAGGAATCAAAGCATTGGTTCATCAAATAAAAAAACAAACACTGGATATTACCGATGTTGTCTTTATTATCGCACCAAGAATAAATGCTGCAGGACGAATCAAACACGGCAATCATGCGGTGGAATTATTAACCGAATTTAATTTTGAGCAAGCCCAACAATTTGCTTCAGAAATTGAAACTTACAACACCGAACGAAAAGAATTGGACAAACAAATAACCTATGAAGCACTTAACCAAATTAAAGATAATAGCGAACAAGAAAAATTTAGCACTGTTGTTTATAGCGAAAATTGGCATAAAGGCGTTATTGGTATTGTGGCTTCTCGATTGATAGAAACTCATTATCGACCAACGATAGTTTTTACAAAAAGTGGCGATAAATATGCCGCTTCTGCACGATCTGTAAAAGGATTTGATGTTTATAATGCGCTCGAATCTTGCTCGGAATATTTGGAACAATTTGGCGGACACATGTATGCAGCAGGCATGACTTTATTAGAAGAAAATTATCAAAATTTTAAAGAGGCTTTCGAAAAAGTAGTTCAAGAAACGATTCATCCCGATATGCTAATTCCAGAAATTGCAATTGATGCCGAGATAAATTTATTGGATATTACGCCAAAATTTATGCGGATTTTAAAACAGTTTGAACCTTTTGGTCCACAAAACATGACCCCTATTTTCTTGACAAAAAACCTTAAAGATTCAGGTTACGCTAAAAAAATTGGCGCTGAAGAAACTCATTTAAAACTTTTTGTTAAGCAATCCCGAAGTCTCGGGACCGAAGGAATTGCAGCAATTGGGTTTGGTATTGGAAATAAATTAGAAATTGTGTCTAATAAAAAATCGTTTCAAGCAGCGTATTGCATTGATGAGAACGAATGGAATGGAAAAGTAAGTTTGCAATTAAGATTAAAAGATATTGAGTGATTTGATTTTAAATATAATAAACAGTACACTTGCAATAATGAAAATAAAAATAAAATCTTTTTTTGTTATTTTAATGTCTATCCTATTCTTAAGCTGTGGAAACAAGGACAATGACTATATTGACCCAAGAGGTAATACTTATGCCGGTTCAGCTAGCTGTATACAATGTCATCAGAAAATTTATAATGATGCTTTAAATAGTTCCCATAATAAAGCGTCTGCTCCAGCCTCCATAAAAAATGTTTTAGGGAACTTTAAAGCGGGTCATACTATTTATTCTTATGACAAAGACACCAAAATTATAATAGAAAATAGAAATAACGAATTATTTCAGGTTTATTACAAAAACGGAAAAGAAATTAAAGCATATCGTTTAGATATTGTAATGGGAAAAAAAAATGCTCAAACTTCATTGTTTTGGAACGAAGATAGTGTATATGAATTACCCTTATCCTATTACACTTCTGTACAAAATTGGGGAACTAGTCCTGGTTATCCTGCCAATCAACCTCACTTCGACAGAATGATTTCTCAAGATTGTTTTGAATGCCATAGTTCACACATCGAGCTAAAGAAGAAAAATACAGATTCAGAAAATTATTTTGGCACTCAAATAACTCCAGAAACGATGAAAAAAGAATCATTAATTTATGGTATTGATTGTGAAAGATGTCACGGACCAGGAATGGATCATGTAGATTATCACAAGAGAAATCCGGAATTAAAGTTGGCTAAATATATGGTATCTAACAAATCCCTCAATAGCAAACAAAAACTAGATAGATGTGTGATTTGCCATTTTGCAGGTGATAACTTACAGTCTCGTTTTAAATTTGTAGTAGGAAATTCAATTTCAGATTTTTATAATGAATCCGCTTCAAATCCAGATACAAATCCAGACGTACATGGAAACCAATATGGCTTGCTATCTCAAAGTAAATGTTTTTTGGAAAGTAAAACCATGGATTGCATAACTTGCCATAATCCACATAATGATGAAACAGAAAGCTTTTCAAAACAATCGAAAAAATGCATGAGCTGTCATAGTGAGGTTAAAAATAATTTTTGCACCACCAGAATGCCTTCTGGGTTTTCACTCAAAGACAATTGTATTGATTGTCATATGCCCAAAAAGTCATCTGGCGTGATTGGTTTTTACCTTTCAGGGAAAACGGAAATGTCTCCTTACCTATTGAGAACCCACAAGATTGGAATATATCCTACCGAAATGCCTAAAAAAATACCTAAAAAGTAAGAGTAACTCCTTTTCGTTAATCATGAAAAAAAATGATCCCTACGCAGCCTTGCGTTATAAAGAATTTAATACGTTTTTAGTATTGCGTTTTGCCATGGTTTTCGCTTGGGCAATGCAATTTATTATAACAGAATGGCAAGTATATAGCTTGACAAAAGATCCACTTTCGTTAGGAATCATAGGACTTATGGAAATAATTCCAGCCATATCGATGGCACTATTTGCAGGACACATTGTGGACCAAAACGAAAAAAAAGGACTGCTATTGAAATGCATTTTAGGCTTCTCAATTATTAGTCTTGGCCTATTTTTACTTACATGGCCACCATTTATCAGCGGTTATTCTACAAAAATAGTTTTGTATGCTATTTATTTTATGGTTTTTCTAGGCGGATTAGTGAGAGCATTTCTTGGGCCAACAATTTTTTCGCTTTTGGCTTTAATTGTTCCGAAAAAAGTATATCCAAACGCTGCAACTTGGAGCAGTTCTGTGTGGCAAATAAGTTCAGTTTTAGGGCCAGCAGTGGCAGGTTTTTCTATAAACTGGATTGGAGTTCACGGGTCGATGTGTATTGTTTTGGGATTTTCTGTTTTTGCATTAGCACTTTTAACTCAAATTGAAACTAAGCCTATTTTGAATCCAAAAATTGGTGAACCCATGATGCAAAGTCTAAAAGAAGGAGTCAAATTTGTGTATACTAATAAAATGATTTTGGGCTCTTTATCGTTGGATATGGTAGCCGTTCTTTTTGGTGGAGCAGTAGCGCTTTTACCCATTTTTGCTCAAGACATTCTTAAAGTTGGTCCTGAAGGATTTGGAGTTTTACGAGCTGCACCAGCAGTTGGGGCTTTTATGATGATGTTTATTTCTGCTTATGTTCCGTTGAATAAAAACGCTGGAATGAAGCTTTTGGTTTCTATTTTCTTATTTGGAATTTGTATGATTGTTTTTGGACTTTCCACTATTTTCTGGCTGTCGGTATTTGCCTTATTTTTGAGTGGTGTTGTCGATGGCGTTTCTATGGTGATTCGTCAGACGATTTTGCAACTCAAAACTCCAGACCACATGCGAGGTCGCGTTGCAGCGGTAAATTCTATTTTTGTAGGTTCTTCAAATGAGTTGGGTGCTTTTGAAAGTGGGTTGACAGCAAAATTATTTGGAACGGTAAGAGCAGTTGTTTTTGGAGGGAGCATGACTTTGATAATTGTGCTTGCAACAGGAATTTTTGCGCCAAAATTCAGAAAACTTGACTTGCAAAAAGATATTGAAGAACACGAAAACCAGTAATAATATTAATCCACATTTTTGATTATATTCCAAACACTAATTTTTTTTCTAGTCTGAAAACCTAATTTTTCATATAATTTTATTGCGCCGATATTGGATTCGGAAACATGTAAAAAAGGAGTTTTTCCTTGGTTTAAAATGGCATTTACAGTATGTGATACTAATTGTTTTGCATAGCCTTTTCCGGTATGATTGGGATGTGTAATTACAGCGCTAACTTCGGTAAAATCGTTCATTTGCATTCTTTCGCCTGTTACCGCAACGAGTTGATTGTCTTTGTAAATGCCATAATAATTCCCTAAAGTATAGGTTTTCTTTTTGAAATATTCTGGATACACTATTTTTACTAAAGCTAGTAAATCATCCAAATGTTTTTCGTCGAGTTTTACAATTTCATCGTTGATAACAGTGACTATTTTTTCGTAAATAATCATTTGATGACAGATTAATTCATCATTCAGTTTTAAATGGTTTGGGAGAATTAGTTTTTGTCCTATGATATAAAAACTTTCGGTTTCTCTGGCATATTCCGAAATAGGATTTGCAGTGTTTTCAGAGTTTACAAAACCTCCAAAAGGACAATAATCTGGATGATAAAATTTTATAGTCTCACTATCAATGGCAAAATTTTTATGGGTTTCAGATAAGGAAAACCAAACTGGGTTGTCTAATTTTTTTTCGTTTGGTAACATTTTTCAATTATTTTTAGATAAATTATCCGTTATTTCATCGGGAGTTTTTATGTAACTTTTTGATTTTCTATTTTCCATTTTGTTAAGTTGTGAATTTCCAAATTTAGTTCGATCGCCTTTGAATAGAATTCGCCATATTTTACCTTTTTTAGACTCAGAAATGTATAATGAGCCATCTGGACCTTCTGCTAAACCCATTGGTCTATATTTTGCATCTGCCATTTTGGTAATTGTTTCAACGCCTGCAAAACCATCAGCAAACACTTCCCACTTATGAGTAGGTTTTCCATTTTTAAAAGGAATGAATGCCACAATATACCCAGCTTGTGGATAAGGTGTGCGATTTGTTGACCCATGAAATGCAATAAATGCACCGTCTTTATATCGTGCAGGAAATTGTTTGCCTGTGTAAAACAACAAATCATTTGGTGCCCAATGCGCGGGTAATCCCATAATTGGATTTGCAAAATCCATTGTTACTTTTTCACCATCACCACCATATTCTGGTGCGACCATTTTTTTATTTTTGAATGGATCATAATAGCTATATGGCCATCCATAGTTCTCACCTTCTTGGATTTTCATAAATTCTTCAGCTGGTAAAATGGCATTTTGCCATTTACTAAAATGTTGTGGTGCATGTTCGTGTAAATAATCTCTGCCGTGTTGAACCGCATACAAGTTATGGTCTAAAGTGTTCCATGACATGGCTACAATACTCCTTAATCCTGTTGCAAATCTTTTACCGTCAGATTGAGATTGATTTAATTTGTTCTCATCAAATTTCCATATTCCTGCTAAAATGTCAAGTTGCTGACAAGGAAATTCTCCTTTGACATTTGCAACTTCATAACCATAGCTTTTATCCCAATCTTCACATGCATTTGTTGGCGCGCTAAAGGTTACATACATTCCGCCTTGATTATCAAAGGCCAATGATTTTGTATTATGCCATCTAATGGGGTAATGATCGGTTAATATCGTTTCGGGATTGCCTTCTGGAACTAATTTGTTTGGAGTTAATTTTTGTCTGTAAACTACTAGTTCAGAACTAAAATACAAATAACCATTGTGTATGCGCATTTCGGTGGCAAAAATTCCGTCATTTGGATAATTCCCAAAACGCTGTATACTATCAGCTTTGCCATCGTTGTCGATATCCCTTAAGGCAATATTACCCATGGTTCCTGTGTCTACTCGTAATTTTACATAAATATCTCCATTGTCATTGATAGCTAAATGTCTTGATGGTCCAATGCTATCAACTACAACTAGAGCGCCAAAACCATCTGGCAAAATCAATCCGCCATTGTCTATATCTGGTTTAAGAATGCCAACTTTTTTTTTATCTTGACAGTTTATGAATAAAATAAAGAATATAAAAAGGAAAATATTTTGAGTTCGCATAAATTTTATTTGAAATTTAATTCTTATTTTAAGTTAAAAAGAATTATAATGTTTGAATTTATTAAAACTCTTTCAACACAAAATTCTCACCATCAAATACGCCATAGGTAAAATAACTAATCCAATCGCCAAGATTGACATAATTCGCGTTTTCGCCTACTGAGAGAATCATTGGCAAATGGCGATGCCCAAAAATAAGATAATTATAATGTTTGGTTTCTAATTTTCGTTTGGAGTAAAGTACGAGCCATTCGTTTTCTTCGCCAAGGAATTTTACATCTTCATCACCTGAGATTAGTTTGTTTTTGACCGAAAAATACTGCCCTAATTTTACACCAATATCAGGATGAAGCCATCTAAAAAGCCATTTAGAAAACGGATTTGTAAATACTTTTTTCATTCGTTTGTAGCCATTATCGCCTGGACCTTTTCCGTCGCCATGCCCAATCAGGAAAGTTTTTTCGTTAAAAGTATATTCTTGATTATCGTGATAAACAGGAATGTTCAGTTCGTTTTGGAAGTAATCTTCCATCCATAAATCATGGTTTCCCACGAAGAAATAAATAGGAATTCCGCTATCACGAATTTCGGCAAGTTTGCCCAAAATGCGTACAAATCCTTTTGGGACAACGGTTTTGTACTCGAACCAAAAATCGAATAAATCGCCCAATAAGAAAATTGCTTCGGCATCACTTTTAATTTCGTCGAGCCAAGCCACAAATTTTTGTTCTCTAGGAAAACTTAATTCTGGAGTTGGTGCACCAAAATGCTGATCGGAGGCGAAATATATTTTTTTATTTGGTGAGATTTGCATAAAGCTAAAGTACGGTTTTTGAATTACAAATTATCACTTGCAAACCATTCGGCAAAAGAGGATTCTGTTTCTTGCAGTTTTAGTGAAAAAAGAGTGATGTTTTGGGGCAATCTCTTTTTAATTCTATTAGAAAAATCGACCACCATGTTTTCGCTCGTGGGTTGATAATTTACCAAAATGACATGATGCCCACGCATTTTTAGTTCGTTAGCGAGTTCAATATGAGGTGTGGTTTCATTAAAAACTGTGGCATGATCAAACTGATCAACAATTTCTTCTTTTACGATTTTTTTTAAATCCGTAAAGTCGATCACCATTCCGAATTTCACATTATTTCGGTCTTCGATGGGTTTTCCAATTACCGTTACTGACAATTTATAACTGTGTCCGTGTACGTTTTTGCATTTTCCATCGTAACCATATAAAGCATGTCCGGTTTCGAAACTAAATTGTTTTGTGATTCTGATATTGCTCATAACCGTTTTATTTTGAATGCAAATTTAGTAAATCAAGATGAGAAATGGGTTTCAAATCTAGGGTTTAGAATACTGTTTTGTTTTATTCCTTTTAAAATCATAGCAGAATTAATTCAAAAAAAATTATTTTTTGAATTGTGCCAAAGCTGTTTTAGAAAAATCCGAAAGTATTAATTTGCCTGAAATCTCGGCTCTTTCATGAAGTAAAGTATCCCAATTTTGAGTTCCTTCCCAAAATACTTTTTTCATTTCGACTAAAGCTTCTGGATTATAACTGGCTAGTTTGTTAGCGAAAACTATGATTTCTTGGTCTAGTTCTTCATGAGTTTCATAGATTTTGGCGTAAAGCCCTTTTTGGTTTGCCCAAGTTGCGGTTTTCCATTCGTGTGCTGCGAGAGCGATTTCGGTCATGGCGCTTTTTCCAATTTTTCGAGAAACTGCAGGTTCAATTACAAAGGGTCCAATTCCTATAGTGAGTTCAGATAATTTTATGGCGCTTTCACTGGTTGCTAATGCATAATCACAAGCTGCTGCAATGCCAACTCCGCCACCTACTGCTTTACCATGAATTCTACCAACGATTAATTTTGAACAATTTCTCATTGCGTTTAGAACATTAGCAAATCCAGAAAAGAATTTAGTGGCTTGTTCCAGAGTTGAAATTGCTTTTAATTCCTCAAAAGAAGCACCGGCACAAAAAGCTCCAAAACCACTACTTTTTAAAACGATAATTGAAACTAAATTATTATTGCTTAAACTATTTAGTTCAACTGTCAAACGATCTAGTAATTCACTAGGAAAGGAATTGCTTGCGGGATGTTCAAATTCTAGGGTTGCAATTTTGTTTTCTATGGTTGTGAGTAGCGATCCATTTAGGTCTTTTGAGGTCATAGCAATAATTTTTATGCAAAGTTAATAATATTAGTAGCAGCTTGTTCTTTTTTTTGAATTGCTACGAATTTGTTTTTTCTAAATTTGCATTATGCACAATTTATAGTTTATATTTGCGAAAGATTGGGGGATTAGCTCATTTGGCTAGAGCGCTTGCCTGGCAGGCAAGAGGTGGTCGGTTCGAATCCGATATTCTCCACAAAATCCCAAACATTGTTTGGGATTTTTATATTTATTCCTATATTTACTTGCATTTAAGTTTCTCAATTAAATCGAAATTTTTTAAAAATCAGTTTAGATTTCATTAAATTTATTGGTGAAACACATAAGCTACTATTTAAAACTACAACCCAAAAAGCTAGTTCATTTTAGTAATTAAAGTTTTAAAATTAAAAATTTAACAAATAATTAAAAATGAAAACAACAACAATTACATTACTATTATTCGTAAATTTTATAGGTTTTTCTCAACAAAATATTAATAAAACCAAAATGGATATTACTGCCAAAAGAACTAAAATTGCTGTTTACACAACTTCCGAAGGAAGTAATTTGAAACTAAGCAATAATCAAAATTTACTTTTCAAAGATGCTATCCAACCTCTTGAAACACAATCCTGTATTTTTGTAAATCCAAATAACAAATTTCAAACATTTCTTGGAATTGGGGGTGCTATTACTGATGCAAGTGCCGAAGTTTTTGCAAAATTACCAAAAGATAAACAACAAGAATTGCTTGATGCCTACTATAATAAAGTAAAAGGAATTGGGTATTCAATAATAAGAACAACTATTCACAGCAGTGACTTTAGTTCGGGTAGTTATACCTATATTGACGAAGGTGATGCGGCTTTAAAAACTTTTAATATCGAACACGATAAAAATTATAAAATCCCTTTAATTAAAAAAGCTACAGAAACAGCTGGAGGTAAAGTAACTTTATATGCAAGTCCTTGGAGTCCACCAGCTTTTATGAAAGACACTAAAAACATGTTACAAGGCGGTAAATTATTACCGGAATTTTATCAATCTTGGGCTAATTATTATGTAAAATTTATAAATGCGTATCAAAAAGAGGGAATGCCTATTTGGGGTTTAACCATTCAAAATGAACCCATGGCAAAACAAACATGGGAATCGTGTATTTATTCCGCAGAAGAAGAGCGAGATTTTTTAAAAAATTATCTTGGACCTACATTAAAGAAAGCAGCACTTGGTGATAAAAAAATAATTGTTTGGGATCACAATAGGGATTTAATTATGCAAAGAGCAAACGTTATTTTTGACGATCCAGAAGCAAGTAAATATGCATGGGGAATAGGTTTTCACTGGTATGAAACTTGGAGCGGAGGCGAACCTATGTTTGAAAATATTGCAAAATTACACGAAACATATCCCAATAAAAATTTACTATTTACTGAAGGTTGTGTTGAAAAATTTGACCCAGCGAAATATCAATTATGGGCAAATGCAGAAAGATATGGAACCTCAATGATTAATGATTTTAATAACGGAACAGTAGGCTGGACCGATTGGAACATTTTACTTGATGATAAAGGTGGGCCAAATCATGTTGGAAATTTTTGCTTTTCTCCTATTCATGCAGACCTAAATAAAGGAGAATTAATATACACACCTTCTTATTATTATATTGGGCATTTTTCAAAGTTCATTAAGCAAAACGCAAAGAGGATTAGCAGTGTAGCTAGTAGAAGTCAATTACTCACAACTTCTTTTGAAAATTTAAATGGTGAAATTGTTACCATTGTTATGAATTCAACTAATAAAGAAGTTTCTTATTATTTGTATTTAGGAAACCAATCGGTTGAACTTAAAATAGATCCGCAATCAATACAAACCTTAGTGTATTGAAATTTTATAAAAATATAAGTTCCTATTAAAAACCATCTAAAATTTAATTCATTCAATTTTCTTCTAAGAAACACCCAGTCTTATATATTTCCTTAATTTTGCCCAAATATTTATAAAAAGTGGGAAGTAAAAATAAATTAAAAAGGTTCAAGGAAAACGAAACATTCAATAATGTTTTTCAACCAACAAGAGAGGAAGTTGTAGGCGAATTATTTTCTTTAAAAGGAAAATGGAATACTGATTTCTTTAAAAATCAAAATCAATTAGTGCTCGAATTAGGCTGTGGTAAAGGAGAATATTCTGTTGGCTTAGCCGAAAAATATCCGAACAAAAACTTTGTAGGGATTGATATTAAAGGTGCCCGTTTCTGGCGTGGTGCAAAAACTGCTGTCGAAACAGGATTGCACAATGTAGCTTTTATTAGAACTCAAATCGAATTAATTAATTATATTTTTGCCGAAAACGAAGTGGATGAAATTTGGATTACATTTCCTGATCCACAAATAAAATACAAACGCACCAAGCATAGAATGACCAATTCGGAGTTTTTACAATTATATAAAAAAATTCTCAAAAAAGAAGGTGTTGTAAACCTGAAAACCGATAGCGAGTTTATGCACGGTTATACTCTAGGATTGCTTCATGGAGAAGGTCACGAAGTGTTGTATGCCAATCATAATGTCTATGTAAATGAAGGTTCTCCAGAGGAAGTTACTGCTTTTCAGACCTTTTATGAAAAACAATATTTGGAAACTAACAAAGCAATTACCTATATTCGTTTCAGAATTAAAGAATAATTCTTTAAAGGCATGCAACTAGTTTGACTTTTAAGTACCACTTAGACCATACCGAATGAATTTAATTACGCCTTTATTTTTGGGTTTTTTTACTGCCTTTATAGGGATTATTCCTCCAGGATTAATCAATATGACAGCAGCCAAAGTAAATCTTAAAGAGGGTAAAAAAAACGCACTATGGTTTGTTTTAGGAGCTTTAATTATTATTGTTTTTCAGGCTTTTTTTGCAATTCTATTTGCTAAAATAATTAATCGCAGGCCAGATTTAGTAATATTATTGCGAGAAGTGGGACTGGGAATTTTTGTTATGTTAACAATTTACTTTTTATTTTTAGCAAAAAAACCAAAAGACAAAACTAGAAATTTAAAAAAAAATAGCATTACGAATCGATTTTTTCTTGGAATATTACTCTCGGCTATCAATTTTTTCCCTATTCCTTATTATGTATTTGTAAGTATTTCATTGGCCACAGTCAAACTTTTTACATTTGATTTAGCCTCAATTTTAATTTTTGTTACTGGAGTAGTGTTAGGTTCTTTTACTGTTTTTTATTCCTATATCACTTTTTTTAATAGTATAGAAAACAAAACAGATTATATCTTGAAAAACATAAATACAATCATTGGGAGTATAACGGGATTAATATCAATAATTACATTTTTAAATATTATTAAAAACTATTGGTAGTAAAATGACCGACCCTAACGACAATTTTTTTCAAAGAGTTTATACGATTGCAAGACAAATTCCTTATGGGAAAGTCACTTCATATGGTGCAATTGCTAGAGCACTTGGGACTGGTCGTTCTGCAAGAATGGTAGGTTGGGCGATGAATGCAGCTCACAATATAGAAGATGTTCCCGCACATCGTGTTGTAAATAGAAAAGGTTTGCTTACAGGAAAACATCATTTTGATGGGACAAATCTCATGCAACAATTACTCGAAAACGAAGGAATTAGAGTACTTGATAGCCAAATTCAGGATTTTGAAAAACATTTTTGGGAACCTGAAATGGATTTGTAATTAGTTCTTAATCTTCAAATAACAACAAAAACCATCACAAAACTTTATCAATTGTAAATCTAAACTTTAAACGTATAAACTTTTAATCCTTTAAACTTCTTACTATCTTTGTAATCTAAAATTAGTCTTAATTAAGACAAGAAATACGTTATGAAATTAGACAGAGCAACTATCCTTAAAGCATTAGAAACAATAACCATCGCTGGTGAAGGAAAAAACATGGTAGAAAGTGGTGCCATTGCAAACGTAATCACCTTTGGAGATGAAGTAGTAGTAGATTTAGTACTACACACACCAGCAATGCACATCAAAAAAAGAGCTGAGGACGACATCAAAAAAACCATTCTTGAGTTAGTTTCTTCAGACGCCAAAATTAAAATTAATAGTAAAGTCGAATCCCGAGACTTCGGGACAGATAAGCCAGAAATTAAAGGAAAAGCAATTCCTGGAATAAAAAATATAATCGCTGTAGCTTCTGGAAAAGGCGGTGTAGGCAAATCAACAGTAACGGCTAATCTTGCGGTAATACTTGGCAAGATGGGTTTTGCAGTAGGAATTCTCGATGCCGATATATACGGACCATCAATGCCAATCATGTTTGATGTAGAAACCGAAAAACCAATTTCGATAAACGTTGACGGAAAATCCAAAATGAAACCTGTAGAAAGCTACGAAGTCAAAATACTTTCCATCGGGTTTTTTACAGCACCAAGTCAAGCCGTGATTTGGCGTGGACCAATGGCTTCAAAAGCGTTGAACCAAATGATTTTTGATGCCCATTGGGGAGAATTAGACTTTATGCTCATCGATTTACCACCAGGAACTGGCGACATTCATCTTTCGATCATGCAATCACTGCCAATAACTGGCGCAGTTGTAGTAAGCACGCCACAAGCGGTAGCACTTGCCGATGCAAAAAAAGGAGTTTCTATGTTTTTGTCGGATGCTATTAATGTTCCGGTTCTTGGAATCATAGAAAATATGGCGTATTTCACACCCGAAGAATTGCCCAGCAACAAATATTATATCTTTGGAAAAGAAGGAGCAAAAAACCTTGCCGATGATTTACAAGTTCCCTTTCTTGGCGAAATCCCAATAGTGCAATCCATTCGTGAAGCGGGAGATTATGGTCGTCCAGCAGCATTACAAACGGGATCTATTATAGAAACAATATTCGAAGAAGTTACCCGAAATGTAGTGCAAGAAGTAGTAAAAAGAAACCAATTTTTACCCGCTACCGAAGCCATCAAAATAACAACAATGGCAGGATGTTCTGCCGTAAAGGGAAAGTAATTTTAGAAATTGGAACTTGAAAATCCAATACTCTAAATAATCTAAAAAGTCTAAAATATGACAACAGAAGAATTAACCGAGAATATTCAAAAAGCACTCGAAGAAATTCGTCCTTTTTTGAATTCTGATGGTGGAGATATTTCACTTATTTCAATCGAAGACGGCAAACATGTCAAAGTACGCCTTGAAGGAGCATGCACATCTTGTAGTGTTAACCAAATGACATTGAGAGCTGGTGTTGAAACTACCATAAAAAAATATGCTCCGCAAATAGAAACGGTTGTCAATGTTGCTTAAATAGTTTTGGCATATTTCAATCCTAAATAACCAAATCATTATTGGGAAATTATTTTCAATAGCTAACTTTTTATTATTAAAATGGCACAAGATGTTACCATAAAAATCAAAGACCGTGAAGGAATCGTTCACGAATTACAAGCACCAACAGATATGGCCATGAACATCATGGAATTATGCAAAGCCTATGAACTTCCGGTAGAAGGCACATGTGGCGGAATGGCAATGTGCGCTTCGTGTCAATGTTATGTTCTTAATGATGTTGCTTTACCCGAAATGGGCGAAGACGAAGAAGCCATGCTCTCCGAAGCGTTTTATGTAAAGTCTAACAGTAGACTAGGTTGTCAAATTCCAATTACAGAAGATTTAGAAGGATTAGAATTAGAATTGGCGCCAGAATATTAAACAGTGTTTTTTTTAGTTCTTTATTGCAACAGAAGCCTTTGGTAAAATTCGCTCTACAAATTTAGAATACGCGAGTTCCGAAGGATGTAATCCATCAGAGGCGACTAGATTTGGATTAGTTAAACCCATTCTAGTAATGTCGGTAATTTCTACAAATTCAATATTATTTTCTACACAATATTTTTTTGCAAAAGCATTATAATGATCTATTTCCGTAGAAATTTTAGCTAGATTTCCTGTGCGTTGTCCAAAAGGAGTATAAGCATAATCTGGAATCGAAACTACAATTACGTTCGATTTATCTCCTTTTGCTAGTGCAATAGCTTTAGTTGCTAATTCAGGAAATTCCTTTTCATACAACAAAAAATTTTTGTTTTGATATTGATTATTTACCCCAATCAATAGAGTCACTAAATCATAATTAGAAGTTGGATTTTGTATATTTATTTCCGAAAATAAGTTGGAAGTAGTCCAGCCTGTTTGTGCGATAATTTTTAGAGAAAATACAATATTTGGACTCAAATTTTTTAGACTTTTTATTAATTGTTCTGGAAATTTACAGGTTTCACAAACACTTTGACCAATAGTATAACTGTCTCCAAGTGCTATATAATTTAATTCTTTAGGTGTGATTGGTTCAGGGATTTCCGTAGTAGTATTTGTAATTATTTCTTCTGAATTACATGCTAAAATAATTACAAGCACAAAGAGAAAAGCGATTGTTTTATAAATGGTATTCATATTATTTGTTTTATAAATTTACGTAAACTAACAATGAATGGTTTTTTATGTAAATATAAAAAAGCTTCCTGTTTCCAAGAAGCTTTTAGCATTGATATTATATATACTTTAATAGTTGTTTACACTATTTAAAAGCAGGAATTCCAGTAACATCCATACCGGTAATAAGTAAATGAATATCGTGTGTTCCTTCGTAAGTTATCACTGATTCTAAATTCATCATGTGTCTCATGATAGAGTATTCTCCAGTAATTCCCATTCCACCAAGCATTTGTCTTGCTTCGCGTGCAATATGAATGGCCATATCTACATTATTTCTTTTTGCCATTGATATTTGAGCAGTTGTAGCTCTCCCTTCGTTTCTCAAAACACCCAAGCGCCAAGTTAGCAATTGTGCTTTGGTAATTTCGGTAATCATTTCGGCTAATTTTTTTTGTTGCAATTGTGTTCCAGCAATGGGTTTGTCAAATTGGATTCTTTCTTTGGCATATCGCAAAGCCGTGTCATAGCAATCCATTGCGGCACCAATTGCACCCCAAGCAATTCCGTATCGAGCAGAATCTAAACAGCCTAATGGTGCGCCAAGTCCAGATTTATTCGGCAGTAAATTTTCTTTAGGAACTTTTACATTATCAAAAATTAATTCTCCTGTTGATGATGCGCGAAGCGACCATTTGTTATGCGTTTCTGGGGTTGTAAAACCTTCCATGCCACGTTCTACAATCAATCCGTGAATTCTTCCTTCCTCGTTTTTTGCCCAAACGATTGCGATGTCGGCAAAAGGCGCATTCGAAATCCACATTTTGGCACCATTCAAAAGATAATGGTCGCCCATATCTTTAAAATTGGTAATCATACTTCCTGGGTCTGAACCAAAATTAGGTTCGGTTAAACCAAAACAACCCATGAATTCGCCTGTGGCTAGTTTTGGTAAATATTTTTTTCGTTGTGCTTCGTTTCCGTATTTCCAAATGGGATACATAACTAATGACGATTGAACTGATGAGGTCGAACGAACACCAGAATCACCACGCTCAATTTCTTGCATGATTAATCCGTAAGAAATTTGGTCTAATCCTGCTCCACCATATTCTACAGGAATATAGGGTCCAAAACCACCAATTTCTCCCAATCCTTTAATAATTTGTTTCGGAAATTTAGCACGTTGTGCATATTCTTCAATGATAGGCGAAACTTCACGTTTTACCCATGCACGTGCAGAGTCACGAACTAATTTGTGTTCTTCGGTTAATAAATCGTCTAGGTTGTAATAATCGGGTGATTGAAATAAGTCTGGTTTCATCTTTAAGTCATTGTGAATAGCTTGTACTGAGCTTGTCGAAGTAAAGCAATGTGTTACTAATTGTCTTGCAAAGCTACATAAAGAAATATAACAAAACTAATGTAAATTGTTATATTTTTTATAAAACAAAAACATCCTTGACTTTTTGATTACATCTTTAAGTAAAAATCTTTTGTCAATGCAATATATTCTGGTGTGTAAATATGTCTTGAAGTTTCGATAATTAATTGATCGATAACAATGATGGCATTTCCATTTCTGCTAAACGCCAATAAACTGCGTTTGATTTCAGAAGTTGGAGTTCCTTTTACACGCGTGATTTTCATTGGATAAAGTTCAAATTCTTTGGCTAAAGCCAAAATTTTTTCTTCTTCTTTGAAAGGGATTATTACAGAAAAAACTCCGCTTTCAGAAAGTAATAAAGCTGCAGCTTCTATCAATTCTTCAAAAGGCATAGCATCTTGAAAACGGGCTAAATCGCGTTGCTCGTTATTAGTTTTGCAATCTTCGGTATAAAATGGTGGATTGGAAACGATTAAATCGTACTCATCTTCTGGTTCTTCAATGAATTCATCTAATCCGGCATGAAAACAAAATAAACGATCACTCCAAGGCGAGTTTTCGAAATTATCTACAGCTTGTTCATAAGCATTTTCATCTATTTCTAGAGCGTCAATTTGCTGCGCCTGTTCGCCTTTCAGGCTCGAGTGTTCTGTGTTGCTTCTTTGCGCCAGCATTAATGCAATAATTCCAGTTCCAGTCCCAATATCTAAAATGCTAAACGGATTATTTTCAATTGGCGTCCAAGCGCCAAGTAAAACGCCATCGGTTCCAATTTTCATGGCGCATTGGTCTTGTTCTACTGAGAATTGTTTGAATGAAAATGTAGTCAAATTTTTATATTATAAAATTAAACCATTAAGATATTAAGAAAATTAAGACTTAATGAACCTTAATTTCTTAATAGTTCATAAGTAAAAATTAAAGATACATTTCTATTAATCCTTCTGGTAAATCCATGATGACTTTTTTGTTTTCTCGGTCAATTTTAATCAAGAAATGATCAATCATTGGGATAAGAATTTCCGTATCGCCTTTTAGAACTTCAAACAGTGGTTGTGCTGTGGTGTCGTTTATGGATTGGATTTCGCCAACATATCCAAGTCGTTTGTCTTCGACTTCAAAACCTATTACTTCATGAAAGTAGAATTTGTTGCCAGTAAGTTTTGGCAACATATTTAAAGGAAGATAAATGGCGTTGCCCATAATGGCATCAGCATCTTCTTCGGAATTCATATCTTCAAAATGAATGCGGAGAAAATCGTTTTTGTGAAGGGAACAATTTTCAATAAAAAATGGAACCAAGTGTTTGTTGCATTCAACAAACACTGATTCCAAGTTTTCGTATAACTCGGGTTCGTCCGTGTCTAAATAAGCAAGAACTTCCCCTTTGAAACTAAATTTTTTAGCGATTTTACCTAAATAGAAACAATCTTCTTTACGCATCGTCGCCAGAAAATTATGCTTCGGTAGTTTCGTTATTTTCTTCTGCGGCAGGAGTATCGATTACTTCAACAGCAGTTTCAACTTCAGCGACTACTTCAACAGCAGTTTCAACTTCTGTAGTAGCTTCAACTTCAGCAACTACTTCAACAGCAGTTTCAACTTCCGCAACCACTTCAACAGCAGCTTCAACTTCTGGAGTAGCTTCAACTTCAGCAACTACTTCAACAGCAGTTTCTACCTCGGCAACTTCAGCTTCTTCTTCTACAGCAGGATTTTCAGCAGCAATAGCATCGGCTTCGGCTTGTGCAGCTGCAGCTAAACGTTTTGCATTTACTTCTTGTTCTGCTTTGAATGCTTTAGCTTTAGCAGCAACTTCTGCTTTAGATAAACCTTCTTTTTTAGCATCTACTTTTCCAGCTTTTGCTTCTAACCAAGCAGCTAATTTAGCGTCAGCTTGCTCTTGTGTTAAAGCTCCTTTACGAATACCTCCGTCAAGGTGATGTTTCAATAAAGCGCCTTTGTAAGAAAGGATAGCTTTTGCAGTTTCTGTAGGTTGTGCACCATTGTGTAACCATTGTACCGCACTGTCAAGGTTTAATTCGATAGTTGCAGGATTTGTGTTTGGATTGTAAGTACCAATTTTTTCTAGGTATTTACCGTCTCTTTTTGAGCGAGCATCAGCTGCTACAACCCAGTAAAAAGGTTTTCCTTTTTTACCGTGTCTTTGTAATCTAATTTTTACTGACATAATCGTTTGATTAAATTTTGAGGTACTCGACCTCGATTAATTAAGGGTGCAAAGATACATTTTTTTTCGAATGATACTAATTCGATTTGTGTTTTAATTATATAGATTTTGCAATATTTAATTCAGATTGTTTTTTTACCTCAATTTGTTTGTTTTTATCCAAAATAATCTACTTTTGTCTATATAAATGCTTCATAGTTATGAAAAAACTGATTCTATTAACTGTTGTGTTGTTTTCCTTTATTTCTTGTCAAGAAGAAGTGACATTTAATAATCCTTCATTTCAAGGACTTAAAGACAATGTGTTTTGGAGAGCAATCGAATCTAAAGCAACTCTTGCCGGAAATGGCTCTTTGATTATTGAGGCATACACTAGTAAGGAAAAAATAACTTTGAAAACTACTTCTAAGATTGTTCAAACCTACTTTTTAGGAACTAGTACCTCAAAAACAGCTACCTATACTTTAACTGATACTGACGGAACTTTAACTTTTACTACAGGATTTGGCATTGGTGATGGACAAATTGTTATCACTGAATATGACGCTGTAAATAAAACAGTTTCAGGAACTTTTAAATTTAATGCTATAAACACACTCAATAATCCATTGGCTGGACCAACATTAAATTTTCAAAAAGGTGTTTTTTATAAAGTCCCTGTAACTCCCTAGATTACATAAATTAGGATATTATCAATCTCCAAATGAATATTTTATATTTCAGTTTTATGATTTTTATAAAAATAAAAATCATAAATAATCTAATGCATAGTAGATTAGAAAAAAATAAGATTACATTTGTGCCAATTATTTTAAAATAAGTACATATGAATATTTTTGTTGGAAGCCTTCCGTTCAGTATTGAGGAAGCAGATTTAAGAGAGTCTTTCGAGTCTTACGGTGCAGTTGATTCTGTAAAAATTATTACTGATAAATTTACTGGAAGAAGTAAAGGATTCGGTTTTGTTGAAATGTCAAATGATGACGAAGCTCAAAAAGCAATCGATGAATTGAACGGTGCAACTGTTCAAGGTCGTGCAATTGTAGTTAATAAATCTGAGCCAAAACCAGAAGGCGAAAGAAGAAGTTTTAATAGTAACAGTCGTGGTGGAGATTCACGCGGTGGTTATGGTGGTGGAAACAGTCGTGGTGGAGACAACCGCGGAGGTGGAGACAGAGGAGGAAGATATTAATATTCTTTTCAATCATATATAAAAAGGTGTCAATGAAAATTGACACCTTTTTTGTTTATATTCTGTTTGTTGTTTTGACGATAGAGGCGTTGCATTGCAACGTCTCTAAGAATATTTATATTATAGATTAGCAACCAACCAATCTCCAACTTCGCTAGTTGAATATGCTTTGGCTCCTTTTGCAACTAAATCTTCGGTTACAATTCCTTGTTGTAATGATTTGTTAACAACGTTTCGGATTGCTTCGGCTTCTACTTTTAGTCCAAAAGCATCTTCAAACATCATCGCTGCTGATAAAACTGTCGCCAACGGATTGGCAATATTCAATCCCGTAGCTTGTGGATAAGATCCGTGAATGGGTTCGTACAATGAAGTGTGTTCTCCTACAGATGCTGATGGCATTAATCCCATAGAACCTGAAATAACAGAAGCTTCATCGGTAAGAATGTCTCCAAACAAGTTTTCGGTAATCAAGACATCATACGAGTTTGGCCATTGTACCAAACGCATTGCAACTGCATCAACAAATTCGTAGCTAACGGTTACTTCTGGATAGTCTTTTTCCATAGCTTGAACTGTTTCTCTCCATAAACGAGAAGTTTCTAACACGTTTGCTTTATCAACGCAACACAATTTTTTGGTACGTGTCATGGCTAATTCGAAACCCTTTTTTGCCAATCGTTGTACTTCAACTCTAGTGTAAGTACAAGTGTCATAAGCGGTTTCGCCATCATCTTTTCGTCCTTTTTCTCCAAAATAAATTCCACCTGTTAGTTCTCTTAAAAAAACCAAATCCGTTCCTTCGATGCGTTCTCTTTTCAAAGGAGAATTGTCTATCAAAGATGGGAAAGTAAATGTTGGACGAACATTGGCAAATAAACCTAATTTTTTTCGCATTAAAAGCAATCCTTGCTCTGGTCTTACTTTGGCACTTGGATCGTTATCGTATTTTGGATGTCCAATTGCGCCAAACAAAACAGCATCTGCTTTCATACAAATTTCATGGGTTTCATCAGGATAAGGAACGCCAACAGCATCTATAGCACAAGCTCCTGTATGTGCTGGTGTCCAAGTGATTTCGTGATTGAATTTTTTGGCAATTGCATCCGAAACTTTTACCGCTTCGTTGATTACTTCTGGTCCGATTCCGTCTCCGGCTAAAAGGGCTATGTTAAATTTCATTCTTTTTAGTATTTGTTAATTTTTATAGGTTCTAAGGTTCTGAGTGTCTAAGATATTAAGTTTTTTAAATCTCAATGACTTAGAAACTTAGCGACTTAGTATCTCTTTTAATTAATTACATTCAACATTTTTTGTGTAGCAATAATAGCAGCAACCGTTTGGTCTGAATCTAACCCTCTGGTTTTGAATTCTTTCCCGTCGTTTGTCCAAGTGATGATGGTTTCGCACAAAGCATCCGAGCTACTTCCGGGTGGAATTCTCACGGCATAATCAATCAATTTTGGTAATGTCAATTTTTTGCTTTTGTATATTTTTGATAAAGCATTCATAAAAGCATCAAATTGTCCGTCACCTTGTGCATGTTCTTCGATGATTTCGCCATCAATTTTTAAACACAAAGTTGTCGAAGGTCGCAACCCTTTGGAATGAACCAAAATGTATGATTCAATAAGAATTTTGTCTTCATAAGTATGACTGTCCAAAACGTCGGAAATGATGTATGGCAAATCTTCTTTGGTGACGGTTTCTTTTTTGTCGCCTAATTCTATAATTCTTTGGGTAACTAATTTTAAATCTTCAGGATTAAGTTTCAACCCTAATTCTTGAAGATTTTTCTCGATGTTGGCTTTACCCGATGTTTTTCCTAATGCATATTTTCGTTTTCTTCCAAAACGTTCCGGAAGCAAATCATTAAAGTACAAATTGTTTTTATTGTCCCCATCAGCATGAATTCCTGCGGTTTGCGTAAAAACATTGTCGCCTACGATGGGTTTATTGGCCGGAATTCTATAGCCTGTAAAAGTCTCTACGAGTTTGCTTACAGAGTACAATGCGGTTTCTTTTACATTTATTTTAACCTCTGGCATAAAATCATTTAGTACTGCAACAACGCTTTCTAGCGGTGCATTTCCTGCACGTTCTCCCATTCCGTTTACGGTAATGTGTAGTCCGTGGATTCCAGCTTTTACAGCTTCCATAACATTTGCAACGCTTAAATCATAGTCGTTGTGTGCGTGAAAATCAAAATGAATGGTTGGGTATTTGGTAATAATTTTGGATACAAATTCAAAAGTATCTGATGGAATTAGTACGCCCAAAGTATCAGGTAATAATATTCTTTTGACGGGTTGTGTTACCAAAAAATCTAAATATTGGAAGACATATTCTGGAGAATTTCGCATTCCGTTACTCCAATCTTCGAGATACACATTGGTTTCGATATTATTTTCTTGTGCCAAAGCTATGGTTTGAGCAATTTCGGCAAAGTGCTGTTCAGGTGTTTTTTTTAATTGATGTGTTAAATGATTCAGAGAACCTTTGGTCAATAAATTTTGAACTTTTGCGCCGGTTTTTTTCATCCAATCGATTGAAAGTCCACCATCTACAAAAGTTAATACTTCGATTTGATGTGTGTAATTTTTCTCTTTTGCCCAAGTCATAATGCCTTTTACGCCTTGAAACTCGCCTTCGCTAACGCGTGCAGATGCAATTTCGATTCGATCAATATTTAATTCCTCGAGTAATAATTGTGCAATGGTTAATTTTTCTGCAGCAGAAAATGACACGCCTGATGTTTGTTCGCCATCACGAAGTGTGGTATCCATTATTTCAATTTTTCTTTTTTCCATGTTTTTATTTATGTCAACAATGTCGAATGTCTTAATTTACCTCAATTTCAAACAAACTCAATGTTATTCCTTCATAATGTTTGGGTAAACCGTCATAATCTGGAGTAATAATTCCCAAGAAATCAAAACCACATTTTTGATAATAGTCAATTAAAGACTGATTGTCTCCCCATGTATCCATTCTCAAAAAATCTAATTTTTTTTCTTTTGCAAATGACAAACCCCATTCGATTATTTTTTCTACAAAATGGTTTCCTCTAAATTTCGGATGCGTCACTATTCGATGAAAATAAACGGCTTTGTCACTGTTTTTTTCTTTCCAAATACTTTTGTCTTCGAAAGTTATCGCAAAAACACAAGCAATTTTATCATCAATAATTACTTTCCATTGCCTATTTTCAGAAATTTCTTTTTCAACCAATTCTCTATCAAAACCTTGCCATTGTTTATTGAATTTGGTTTTTTGATATTCAATAGCCAAATCATAAAATTTAAAAATTTCGTCAATATCATGAATTGTGCTTGGCTTGAAAATCATTTTCTTTTTTTTAGGTTTTAAAAACCTGACAGGTGAAATCAAGATTGTTTTTAATATGGCAATTTATCAGCAAATTCAACAATGTCCTTTTTAATGTTTTGCAAATAATCAATATCATCAAAACCATTGACCATATTGTCTTTTTTGTAACCGCTGATATCAAAAGATTCTTTTTCGCCAGTTGCCAAAAGCGTAATGGTTTGCGCTGGTAAGTTGATTTCCAATTCAGTTTTTGGATCTGCTTCAATCGCCTTAAAAATAGTTTCAGCAAATTCTGGACTCACTTGAACAGGTAAAACGCCAATGTTCAAACAGTTTCCTTTGAAGATGTCAGCAAAGAAACTAGAAACAACCGCACGAAATCCATAATCATAAACTGCCCAAGCTGCGTGCTCTCTTGAAGAACCTGAACCGAAGTTTTTTCCTCCAACAAGAATT
Organism: Flavobacterium sp.; assembly: GCF_031409475.1. Taxonomy (GTDB): domain Bacteria; phylum Bacteroidota; class Bacteroidia; order Flavobacteriales; family Flavobacteriaceae; genus Flavobacterium. Next base: position 98,539 of record NZ_JANNXH010000043.1, read on the forward strand.
TTTCCGCTGTAAGTTGTATTGTTCAATACGAAATCTACTTTTGGAGAATCATCTCCGTTGTATCTCCAGTCTCTGAAAAGATTGTCCCCAAAGGCTTCACGTTTCGTAGCTTTCAAGAAACGAGCTGGGATGATTTGATCTGTATCTACGTTTTCTATTGGTAGTGGCACTGCACTACTGGTAAGGATATTAAATTTATCGTATGCCATTTGATTTTTGATTTTTGATTAACGATTCTTGATTTATGATTTGCCGTGAGGAAAATGAATCGTAATCGTTACTATTGTTTTTTTTAATCTATTTTTTAATCTGATGAAATATAAAAAATCTGAAATTTGTCGACTAACAAAATCTGAAATAAAAAATCGTTAATCTACATTCTGAAATCCTTTAAAATAAGTCTCTAGGATCCGTTAATTTTCCTGTAACTGCAGCAGCTGCAGCCATAATTGGACTAGCCAATAAAGTTCTAGAACCTGGTCCTTGACGACCTTCGAAGTTTCTGTTTGAAGTACTTACCGCATATTTTCCTGCAGGAACTTTATCATCGTTCATTGCTAAACAAGCCGAACAACCTGGTTGACGCAATACAAAACCAGCTTCAGTAAGAATATCCAAAAGTCCTTCTTCCTTGATTTGTGCCTCTACAACGTGAGAACCTGGAACCAACCAAGCGGTAACATTTTCTGCTTTTTGTCGCCCTTTCACAATTTCGGTAAAAGCCCTAAAATCTTCAATTCTACCATTGGTACAACTTCCCAAGAAAACATAGTCGATTGTTTTTCCTATCATTACATCATCTTCTTCAAAGCCCATATAAGCCAAAGATTTTTTATACGTTTCTTCACCACCTTCCACTTGGTTGGCGTTTGGAATGTTTTTTGTGATGCCAATTCCCATTCCAGGATTAGTTCCGTAAGTAATCATGGGTTCGATATCTGCTGCATCTATATTCAATTCTGCATCAAAAACAGCATCGGTATCGGTTTTTAGAGTTTTCCAATAGGCAACCGCTTTTGTCCAAGCTTCACCTTTTGGAGCGTATAATCTTCCTTCTAAGAAATCGAAAGTTTTTTGGTCAGGTGCAATCATTCCTCCACGAGCGCCCATTTCGATACTCAAGTTACAAACGGTCATACGACCTTCCATAGACATATCTTCAAAAACATTTCCTGCATATTCAGCAAAATATCCTGTACCACCAGAAGTTGTTAATTGAGAAATAATATATAATGCCACATCTTTTGGACCAACACCTTTGCTTAGTGTTCCATTTACGTTGATGCGCATTTTCTTTGGTTTTGGCTGCATAATACATTGCGTAGCCATAACCATTTCTACCTCCGAAGTACCTATACCAAAAGCGATACAACCAAAAGCTCCGTGTGTAGAAGTATGTGAATCTCCACAAACGATTGTTGCGCCTGGTAAAGTAATTCCGTTTTCAGGACCTACTACGTGAACAATTCCATTTTTTTTATGACCTAATCCCCAGTGTGAAATACCATATTCTGCTGCGTTATCTTCCAACGCTTTTAACTGATTGGCAGATAATGCGTCTTCAACAGGTAAATGTTGGTTTATTGTGGGTGTGTTGTGATCGGCAGTTGCGAAAGTGCGTTCTGGATATAAAACCGAAATTCCTCTTTCCTTTAGACCTAAAAAAGCAACAGGACTGGTAACTTCGTGAATGAAATGACGGTCAATAAAAAACACGTCTGGTCCATCCTCAATTTTACGCACCACGTGCGAATCCCATACTTTGTCGAATAATGTAGTACTCATTTTTATCTATTTTATTAAATATTTTTCTGTTTTGGAACAATGTGAGCAAATTTAAAAAAAGAAATAATTTTGTCAATTTTATTATTTGCTTATATACGATACCCAAAATTGTTTTAGTACACTTTATAGCTTCTGTTTATTTGTTAGGGATTTTTTTTTCGATTTAATTTTCTAACTAATTTTTGATTTCTGTACTTTCTTTTGCTTTAGAACATACTATAAACAAATTTATGATTTCAATAAAATTTTAATACAAATGACACATTTCTTTATAAATAGCTCAATGAAATAAAGAATAAACTTGATAATTTATAAATTTTGCACATCGAAATGCTTTGTCTGGTTATTAGTATTTTACATTTTTTATACTTTATAATTTTAAAAAAAAATCGTTTGTTTTAGGATTTAAAAGAAGGTATTGCTGATATTTTTGATAAATTACTACGACATCCAAAAAAACAGAATTGTTAAATTATTTGGTTTTTTCTTTTCCATTTTTGTTAATAACTTACACAACTTTTTAGCCTAAAAAATTCTAAATTTGAAAATTGCTAAATGTATTTTTTAGCAATTTCAAAGCATTAAAATTCAACTATGTATTTAATTTTCGATACCGAAACCACAGGATTACCCAAGCGTTGGGGTGCACCCATTTCCGACACGGACAATTGGCCGCGTTGTATTCAAATTGCTTGGCAACTCCACGATGATATGGGAAAACTCATCGAGCATCAGGATTATTTAGTCAGGCCAGACGGATTCAATATTCCGTATGATGCCGAGAGAATTCACGGTATTTCGACTGAATTAGCCGAAGCTGAAGGAATTCCTTTGGTTGAAGTTTTAGAAAAATTCAATAGTGCTCTATCGAAAACTAAATTTATTGTAGGCCAGAATCTGGGTTTTGACATCAATATTATGGGTTGCGAATTTCATAGATTGGGCGTTGAAAGTCCAATGAGCTCGATGCCAATTCTTGATACTTGTACCGAAGTTACGGCTTCTTTATTAAAACTTCCGGGTGGTCGTGGTGGAAAATTCAAATTACCAACGTTAACAGAATTGCACTCCTATCTTTTTAACAAACCTTTCTCCGAAGCGCACAATGCCACTGCCGATGTTGAGGCAACCACACGTTGCTTTTTCGAATTAATTCGTACTGAAGTTTTTACCAAAAAAGACCTCGAAGTTTCGCACGAATATTTCGAGGATTTCCAATTAAAAAATCCTCGTGAAATTCAACTCATCGGATTACAACATATTAATTTAAAGGAAGCATCTGAAAAAATTCGCCAACAATTAGGAGGTCAACAAACGGAAACTATTTCGAAACAGAAACTTTCAGATAATAAACAAATTTTAATCGATTCTGATTTTGTGCATTTGCACAATCATACCCAATTTTCGGTATTGCAGTCCACAATCAGCGTTGCGGCTCTGGTAAAAGCAGCTTCTCAGCAAAAAATGCCCGCAGTAGCAATTACCGATCACGCCAATTTAATGGGTGCTTTTCACTTTGTTCGGGATATTTTATACCATAACAAATCGGCTGAAGCCAAGAACAAAGAAGCTATTGAAAAAGGTGAAAAACCTAGCGAAGTTTCCATAAAACCTATCGTTGGCTGCGAATTTTATGTATGTGAAGATCATAAAAACAAGTCTCACAAAGACAATGGTTACCAAATCGTGCTTTTGGCGAAGACCAAAAAAGGCTATCACAATTTGGCCAAAATGTCTTCGATTGCGTACACCGAAGGGTTTTATTATGTGCCCAGAATCGACCGAAAAGTAATTCAACAATATAAAGAAGATATTATTGTTTTGTCAGGTAATCTTAATGGGGAAATTCCAAGTAAGATTTTGAATTTGGGCGAAAACCAAGCCGAAGAAGCTTTGATTTGGTGGAAAAAAGAATTTGGCGAAGATTGCTACATCGAAGTGATGCGTCACAATCAGGAAGACGAAAATCGGGTTAACGAAACTTTAATTTCATTGGCACGAAAACACGATGTCAAAATAGTTGCGACTAATAATACATTTTACATCGAGAAAGACAACGCTAATGCGCACGATATTTTATTGTGTGTAAAAGAGGGCGAAAAGCAATCTACGCCAATAGGTCGTGGTCGCGGTTATCGTTATGGTTTGCCCAATCAGGAATATTATTTCAAGTCGGGCGCTGAAATGAAGAAAAACTTCAACGATTTGCCAGAAGCAATCTCTAACATTGCTGAAATTGTCGATAAAATCGAAATTTACAATTTGGCACGCGAAGTTTTGCTTCCCAAATTTGAAATTCCGATCGAATATACTGTTCCACAAGATGCGATAGACGGTGGCGTTCGAGGCGAAAATACCTATTTGAAAAACCTCACATTTATTGGAGCTAACAAACGCTACAAAGAAATCACTCCAGAAATTCAAGAAAGATTGGATTTTGAATTGTTAACTATCGAAAATTCCGGTTATCCAGGTTATTTTTTGATTGTTCAGGATTTTATTGCAGCTGCACGAAAAATGGGTGTGTCTGTTGGTCCTGGACGTGGTTCTGCAGCCGGTTCCGTTGTAGCATATTGTCTCGGAATCACTAATATTGACCCGCTTTTGTACAATTTGCTTTTTGAAAGATTTTTGAATCCTGACCGAGTTTCACTTCCCGATATCGATATTGATTTTGATGATGAAGGACGAAGCAAAGTAATGGATTATGTAATCAATAAATACGGATCGAAACAAGTAGCACAAATCATCACTTATGGAACGATGGCAGCCAAATCAGCTATTCGTGACACAGCGAGAGTGCTGGATTTGCCCCTTTTTGAAGCGGATAAAATAGCCAAACTCATCCCAAATTTAATTCCATCTAAATGGAGTTTGTCCCGGTTTTTGAAAGATGCCGAAGGCGATATCAAGAAAATTTTACGTCCTGAAGATTTCGAAAAAATAAAAGAATTAATTGGAATTTCAAAGGAAGATGACCTGAGTGGCGAGACCATTCAGCAGGCAAAAGTCTTGGAAGGAAACCTCAGAAACACTGGAATTCACGCTTGTGGAGTGATTATTACACCCAGTGATATTACTGATTTTGTTCCTGTGGCTACAGCCAAAGACAGTGATTTATATGTCACACAATTTGACAACTCAGTTGTGGAAAGTGCGGGTTTGTTGAAAATGGATTTCTTGGGTTTGAAAACCCTAACTTTGATAAAAGACACCGTTAAATTAGTAAAATACAGAACCGGAAAAGACCTCAATCCAGACGAATTTCCTATCGATGACGTGAAAACTTACGAGCTTTTTCAGCGTGGCGAAACCGTGGGTATTTTTCAATACGAATCGCCTGGAATGCAAAAATACCTTAAAGAGCTAAAACCAACCGTTTTTCCTGATTTAATTGCAATGAATGCTCTGTATCGTCCCGGACCAATCGCTTATATTCCGAGTTTTGTCAAGCGAAAAAACGGAGAGGAAGACATTGTTTATGACCTTGATGTTTGCGAAGAATTGCTAAAAGATACTTACGGAATCACAGTTTATCAAGAACAAGTAATGCTTTTGTCTCAAAAACTGGCGGATTTCTCGAAAGGTGATGCCGACGTTTTGCGTAAAGCAATGGGAAAAAAGCAAAAGGATGTTTTGGATAAAATGAAACCAAAATTTATCAGTCAGGCTGTCGCCAAAGGGCATCCCGAAGACAAATTGGAGAAAATCTGGAAAGACTGGGAAGCCTTTGCAGAATATGCTTTCAACAAATCGCATTCGACTTGTTATGCTTGGATTGCATACCAAACCGCATACTTAAAAGCAAATTATCCAGCCGAATATATGGCAGCGGTTTTATCTAATAATATGAGTGACATCAAGCAGGTTTCCTTTTTTATGGAGGAATGCAAACGAATGGGATTAAAAGTTCTAGGTCCAGACGTGAACGAGTCCTTTTATAAATTTACGGTAAATGATGATTATGCCGTTCGTTTTGGTATTGGAGCCGTAAAAGGAGTTGGAATGTCCGCAGTCGAAACGATTGTCGAAAACAGAAAAACAACAAAATACAAGTCTATTTTTGATTTAACCAAACGCATTGATTTGCGTGCTGCCAATAAAAAAGCATTGGAAAACTTAGCCTTAGCTGGTGGTTTTGATTCTTTTTCAGGCGTAACAAGAGCACAGTATTTTCACGATGATGGCGATGGAATTACGTTCTACGAAAAAGCGATTCGGTATGGCGCCAAGTTTCAGGAGAACGAAAATTCAGCACAAGTGAGTTTATTTGGCGAAAGCAGCGATGTTCAAATTGCTGAACCAGTTGTGCCGCCTTGTGAGGATTGGAGCACGATGGAAAAATTGGCAAAAGAAAAGGAAGTGGTTGGGATTTATATTTCAGGTCATCCACTGGATGATTTTAAATTTGAGATGAAATATTTCTGTAATTCTAAATTAGAATCGTTGAAAGATTTGAATCAATTCATAAATAAAAACTTAACTTTTGGAGGCATTATTAGCAATGTGCAACACCGTATTGCCAAAAACGGCAAGGGTTGGGCATTATTCAATCTCGAAGGATATGACGAGAGTTATGAATTCAAAATTTTTGGAGAAGAATATATGAAAAACCGACATTACTTGATTCCAAATAGTTTTACGTATATAAAAGTATTGGTAAAAGAAGGTTGGATCGATAGAGATACAGGCAAAAAAGGAGATCCAAGATTACAATTTTCAGAATTTAAAATGTTGCAAGATGTATTTGAAAATTTCGCCAAAAAACTAAATATTTTATTGGACATAAAAGATTTAAACGCCGATTTTATTTCGAAACTGAATGCAGTATTTCAAGCCAACAAAGGCGATAATACGGTTGCTTTTGAAATTATGGAGTTAGAAAAAATAAAATTACAGCCTATAGTTTCAGAAGAAGTTATTCCTGAAATCAAACTAGAAGAACTAATAGAAACAGCGTTATTTGATGATGAAATACCAGATGAACCCGCCGTTTTTACAGATGAAATTCTTGAAGATGAAGAAGTGACTTTAATAGAAACAATTTCAGATTCAGAGCTTTTGGTAGAAGAAACAAAAGTCATTACCCATATATCGATGCCAAGCCGAAAGTTGAAAATTAAGATTTCGAATGAATTATTGATGGAGTTGGAGAAGATGCAAGTTAATTTTAAGTTGAATTAAATCTATGGATAAAAAGAAAGTATATTTATTTATTGACGAAAGCGGTGATGCTTCTTTTTATGCCAAAAAGAATAGATTACTGGTAGGAACTGATGGTTTTCAATCCTTGTTATTACTGGGATTAATAGTTTTAGAAGAAAAAAAAGAGATTCATAAAAAGGTCAATGATCTTCAGGAAGAGATAAAGAATGATTCTTTGTACAATTCCTTGAAATGTGTTTCCAATCCAAAAGGATGGTATTTTCACGCTCGAAACGATCAACCCGAAATTAGAACAAAGTTCATTGAATTAATACGGAAAACAGATGGTTTCAAATCTTATATAGTCATTGGCAGGAAACGATTAGATCTTTTTCATAAAAAACACAATAAATCTGAAAGCGAATTTTATTTTGATATGGTCTATCATTTATTAAAAGATAGACTAAACAATTCAACTGTTTTTTATCAAATATTATTATCTACACGAGCAGGTAATTCTGCCGAAAAACTCAAGGAAGCAATTGAAAAAGCAATTGAAAGAGATAATAAAAAAAGAAAACAGCCCATAACCATTCATTATGATTGCAGGACAATACCTAGTAATATTACGCCAGAATTGAGTATAATTGATTATTTAATGTGGTCTTTGCAACGGTATATTTTACTTAAAGACAGTCGTTTTTATAATTCTTTACTCAACAAGTTTAATTTAATTATTGATTTGTATGACTTTGAAAAATTTGGAAGTAAAAGCAGCAATTATTATCACCCAAAAAAGAATAAATTTGAGTTAGAAAAAGCTAGTGAATTCAGGATTGATGGATATATAAATAAAAAAAGCAATCTTTGATAAGCCGTACCAATACTGGTAACCTCTGCAAGTGCAGATTATGCTAAATCAAAATTGCTAGTGCAAAGATATGTAAATATTACTAAGTATTACCAAATATTACCAAATATTACCTGAGAATCCCACTAAATACCACTAAACATAACAAAATTATCGATGCCAAGCCGAAAGTTGAAAATTAGGATTTCTAATGAATTATTGATGGAGTTGGAGAAGATGCAGATTAATTTTAAGTTGAATTGATAAATTAAACCAATTTTAAAATAGTTAAATCTAATACAAGTTACTCTTTGTAAATCAATTGTTTCTATATCTTTGCATTACGAAAATAAATTTAAAAATATAAATATGGCATTAGCAATAACAGATGCTACTTTTGAAGAAGTAGTTTTAAAATCAGACAAACCAGTAATGGTAGATTTTTGGGCAGCATGGTGTGGACCTTGTAGAATGGTGGGGCCAATCATTGACCAAATCAGTGAGGAATACGCAGGAAAAGTAGTCGTAGGAAAAGTAGATGTTGACGCAAACCAAGAATTTGCCGCAAAATACGGTGTGAGAAATATTCCAACAGTTCTTGTTTTTCACAATGGAGAAGTAGTAGGAAAACAAGTGGGAGTAGCTCCTAAACAAACGTATGCAGATAGTTTAGACGCTTTGTTGTAATTAACAAAATGTCATTGCGAGGAACGACGCAATCTCAAAATAATTTATCAAGGTTTGGCGAAAGTCAAGCCTTTTTTATTTACAATCCATTAATTTTTTAATCATTCAATCTTTTAATACATTTGAAGTATGAAGATTGAATCCCAAATAGAGAAAATTTCCAGTTTCGAGCATCTAGAATTATTGGCCAACCAAATTGTGGAAGGTTTTATTTCGGGAATGCACAAAAGTCCTTTTCACGGTTTTTCGGCTGAATTTGCAGAGCATAAAGTCTATAATGTTGGCGAAAGCACCAAACATATCGATTGGAAATTATTTGCTAAAACCGATAGATTGTACACCAAAAAATTCGAAGAAGATACTAATTTGCGTTGCCACATCATTATCGATAATTCGTCGTCCATGCATTATCCAAAACTGGACGACACCGAAAAATTTTTCCAAAATAAGATAGGATTTTCCGTTTTGGCTTCAGCCGTGTTGATGAATCTTCTAAAAAAACAGCGCGATGCCATTGGGCTCAGTGTGTTTTCAAACACATACGAGTATTATGCGCCAGAGAAAGGGAGTGATCGTCATCATAGAATGATTTTGAATACTTTAGAGAATCTATTGGAAAAACCAAAAGCAACAAAAAGCACAGACACGATTAAATTTTTACATCAAATTGCCGAAAAAATTCACCGCCGTTCGATGATTGTTTTGTTTACAGATATGTTTCATCCCGACGCTTCGGGTGGGAATGAAGAAGCATTATTTATCGCTTTGCAACATTTAAAACACAACAAACACAAAGTGGTTTTATTTCACGTAATTGATAATAAAACAGAATTGCACTTTGATTTTGACAATGCTCCAAGAAAGTTTATAGACATCGAAACCGGTGATGAGGTAACTGTTTTTGCGGATAATGTAAAAATTGAATATGAAAAAGGAGTACATGCATACTTTAAAAACCTTGAATTAACCTGTGCACAAAACAAAATTAAGTATGTTCCCGTTGGGCTTTCTGATAGTTTTGAGAAAGTATTGACGACATATTTAGTTGAAAAACAAAAGTTTGGGTAATCTATTGAAATTTTATTAAATGTTTTTGTCAGAAACACTTGTAGAAACAAAATTCTATAGTATATTTGCAACCGCAATAAAGCAGAGGTTTGGTAGTTCAGTTGGTTAGAATACATGCCTGTCACGCATGGGGTCGCGGGTTCGAGTCCCGTCCAGACCGCTAATATTGGGAGAAGCGATTCAGAGATGAATCGCTTTTTTGCCCCAAAAAAGTCCCGAGATTTTGGGATAAAAATAGTTGTGTTGTTTTCGTCACGCCTTTGTAAAGCGTGGCACGGTTTAGTAGTTAGACCAATGAAAAGCTTTCCATTTATTCTGAATGAATTTCAGAATCTAGGGATGGCTTTTTTGATTTAATGCATTTGTGTTTTTAAAACAAACCCGATTTATTCTTCCAAACAATCCACAAAAACAATCCAAAATAAATCATACAAACCACAAATTTCATAAAACTACCAGCCAGAAATCCCAAAAAGGATCCAGTTGCAGCCTTAAAAGCTCGACCGTGATCTTTGTAATCATAAATAAGTTCTCCTACAAAAGCGCCTACAAAAGGACCAATAATAAATCCAAAAGGAATTGGAGCAAAAAATCCCAGAATCAAACCAATATTCGTCCCCCAAATACCATAAGAACTACCTCCAAATTTTTTTGTTCCCTTGGCAGGAATTGTATAGTCTAATATCGAAAGGACAATTGTAATCAATAAAGTAATTCCTAGTACCCAATAATTTATGGCAATTGCATTTGTAAAATAGAGCAAAAGCAACCCAACCCAACTTATACTTGGTCCAGGTAAAACAGGCATAAAACTTCCCAAAATGCCTAAAACCATAAGTGCAAAACCAATAATCAAAAGCAACGAATCCATAAAGTATTTTTTAGTATTTTTGAAAATTAAAGCAGTACTTTTAAACAAAATTAAAACAGCATTTGTTTCGTTAACGAATATGAGGAAAATAATTCTAATACTACTTTTTTTGTCACTATTTTTTAATTCCTGTCAGTACTTCGACAAGCAAGTGCCATCAGAAAAGGAATTGCTGCAAAAAGAATTGAAAGCCATCAATTGGAATGAAGTCGACGAATTCCCATCGGTTGTTGAATGCGAAAAAATAGAGAATAAAACCGAGCGTCAGCAATGCTTTTTCGAGTATATGACCCAGCTAATTCAACATAAATTGAGTGTCGATACCTTGTCTGTACTTTATCCAGAATTGGACACGATAGAAGTGAAAGTGACCGTTTATCCTAACTCAAGAATTATATTCGAGCCTCTATTTCCTAAAGATTCTGTAGCCTATGATACCGTGAAAATCGACAGTATTCTCAAAGCTCGTTTGGTTGGATTTCCAAAAATAAACCCTGCAATTAAAAGAGGAATTCCTGTAAAAACCCAGTTTATTCTCCCAGTTATTCTCAAAGTAGAGTAGCTTATTTGTCATCCTGAGCGCAGTCGAAGGAAGGAGCTTCCTGCCAGCCGGCAGGCAGGTTTCCAGCTGTTCACTATATCTTTTGTGGCGAACACCGCCACAAAAGGATGCCGTTTCCACCTGCCTGTCGGCAGACAGGTCTGGGCTAGGAATTTAGGTAAGGATTAGTATTGTTCAAAAATCTGAAATCTAAAATCTCCTTCCCTTCCATTCATATTCTCCAAACATGGAATACAAAGCCACACTTACGCTAAAAAACGGGTATACTAAACTACTCAAAACCAAATAACGGATTTTATTTTTAGTCAAAAAACGATTCGTTTTGTAAATTAAAACAACATCAACAACAAACTTAAAGAGAAATAGCAAAATGATATTTTGAAATGAAATTAAACCCAAAAACCAACAGCCAACAGCCAACAGCCAAGCTAAATTTCCTCCAAAAACGAACAACGCCAATCCTTTGCCAAAACTACTCTGATACGAACCAGTTTTTGATGCCCAACGCACTCTTTGATAAAACAACGATTTCCAATTATTCAAAGGTTTTGTGGTAACTATATTATATTTAGATTTTAAATAATACACTTTCTTGGGGAATTGAGCCATCGCTTTTTGGAACAAAAAAACATCATCGCCACTTGCAATTCCGTCATTTCCTTCAAAACCATTTAAGTCTTGGAAAAATAATTTGGTGTAAGCAAAATTGGCTCCATTGCACATAAAACCTTTGTTCATACCAAAACTTCCTATCGTTGCGCCTTGTAAACTCGCCAAATCCAACTGCTGAAAATGATGCAAAAAAGAATTCTCGCCATCATAAGTAACCGCTCCGGAAATCATTGAAACCTCATGGTTTTGAATGTAATTATCCAATGTCAACAACCAGTTTTTATTGACCACACAATCCGCATCAGTCGTGATAATCCAATCATTTTTCACGATTTGTATTGCCGTTGTAATCGCATCTTTCTTTGGTGAATTTGAAACCCGAATATTCTTTATTATTTGAACACTGAACACTAATTTAGACTGAATACTGAACACTTTTTTTGAATCATCATCAACCAAAATAACTTCAAACAAATCACTCGGATAATTTAAGTTAGAAAAACTGTCTAAAAGCTTTGGTAAATTTTCAGCTTCGTTCCGAAAAGGTACTACAATCGAGAATTTTGTTTTTGGTTTTATGCCTATGAATTCATAGTCATTTACTTTGACAAAGCCACGAATCAAAACACCAATCGCCAAGCAATACAAAAGCATGATTAGGTATAAAACATAAATCATATCGAGGTTTTGGTTTTAAAATTCAACACATAATAACTCCCGATTAGTACAGGCAAAACTACATTTAGAAACCACATTAATGTCGAAATAAAAACAACAATCCATTCGTTTACACCCAGAATTCCGAAGAAATAAACCGCCACACTTCCTTTGACTGCAAAGTCTAAAAACTGAAAAGTAGGCAATGATGAAGCTAGAAAATAGACCGTAGCAATAGTAGCAATCATTATTAAATAAGGCAAATGAACATCAAAAGCCAGAAATAAAAAATAATATTGATGCGAAAAAACAAGATAGCGGCAAATGCCCAAAAAGATATTTTTTTGATGAATCGCCTCTGGAATTCCGTTAATTTTATGAATCAGTTTTTCTATAGAATACCCTTTGATTTTTAAATTTCTGATGAAAAAAGAAAAAAGAAAAAAGAAAAAAAATATTCCTAAAATACCCAAAGCCCACAACCCATAACCTAAAAACCACAACCCGATTGTTCCAAAAACAATGGTCAAAATCATTTGGATTCCGTTGCAAATGAGGTTTAAAAAAATGATTTTTTTAGTTTCTTTTTTGCTGTAAAAAACAGCTTTCCCTGCATATTCACCTAGTCCGTTTGGAGTAAAAAGTCCAGCAGTAAGTGCGCCAAGAACTTGTTTAGTGGCTTCGGGCAAAGAAATTTTTAGAAAATAAGAAACTAAATTCTGCCATTTCAAAATTTCAAAAAACCGATTCAAAATACTCAATAACAAGATAAAAGTAACTCCTAGAAAAGATTGATTTTTGTGAAACAACACAAGGAATTTTTGCCAATCGAGCTGGTCATTATTGGCTAATTGATTGTAAATAAAATAAAATGCACCGCCTACAATTAAAACTTTGATTAGAAGTACAAGGAATTGTTTAGCTTTGTGAGAAATTGAAATCATTGTTGCAAAGTAAATGAAAACTCTCCATAATCCTGCAAGGTTTTCAAAACCTTGTAGGTATAATTTAATAAATAAACTTTGTGACTTCGTGTCTTTGTGGCAAAATAATTATGGCAAACGAACGCATCATATTAGGAATAGATCCAGGAACCACTATTATGGGTTTTGGATTGATAAAAGTAGTGGGTAAAAACATGCAATTTATACAACTCAACGAACTGCTATTGTCTAAATACGACAACCATTATCAAAAACTGAAAATCATTTTCGAACGCACCATAGAATTAATTGATACGCATCATCCTGACGAAATAGCGATTGAAGCGCCTTTTTTTGGTAAAAACGTACAATCGATGCTGAAACTCGGAAGAGCTCAAGGCGTGGCAATGGCAGCGGGACTTTCGAGAGACATTCCCATCACAGAATACGAGCCCAAAAAAATAAAAATGGCCATTACAGGAAACGGAAACGCCAGCAAAGAACAAGTGGCCAAAATGCTCCAACAACTTCTAGGACTAAAAGAATTACCAAAAAATCTCGATTCTACAGATGGCTTAGCTGCTGCGGTTTGTCATTTTTTTAACTCCGGAAAAGTGATTGGAACGAAAAGTTATACCGGCTGGGATGCTTTTGTGAAACAGAATGAGGAACGAGTAAAAAAGTAATCAGTGTTCAGTTGTGTTAGGCATAAAATAGTATTCAGTTTTAGAGTAAAAAGTGTTAGTGTTAATTTCAATTAAAGTTATATGAGATTTCAAGATTTACTGGCTTATAAGAAATCATTTTCATTAGCGATGAGAATTTTTGAAATTACAAAAACCTTTCCCAAAGAAGAAACCTATTCATTGACAGATCAAATAAGGCGTTCTTCAAGAAGCGTGCCTGTTACAATAGCAGAATCGTATAGAAAAAGAATTTATCCAAAACATTTTCATAGTAAATTAACCGACTCAGATGGCGAAAACTCAGAAACTCTAGTTTGGTTAGATTTTGCATTTGCATGTAAATATATCTCCCAGACAATTCATCAAGAACTTACTTCGGAAAGTTTAGAAATAGGTAAACTTATTAATTATATGATATTAAATCCAGAGAAATTTGGAGTAAAGAAGGAGTAATCAGTTTTCAGTATTTGAGTATTTCGTTATTCACTGATCGCTAAAAAACTGAACACCAACCAATTCTTAAGACTGACCACTTAAAATCTGAATACTGAACACTAATTTATGAGCGGAATCTACATCCATATCCCTTTTTGCAAGCAAGCTTGTCACTATTGCGACTTTCATTTTTCGATTTCGATGAAGAAGAAGGACGAAATGGTTTTGGCTTTGGCCAAAGAAATTGAAATGCGTAAAACAGAGCTTAAAGATGAAGTTGTAGAAACCATTTATTTTGGCGGAGGAACACCGAGCAGATTGCAAATTGCAGATTTAAGATTGCAGATTGATTCGATTTATAAAAATTATCAGGTTGCTCAAAACCCAGAAATCACGCTCGAAGCCAATCCTGATGACTTATCGGAAGATTATTTGATAGAACTTTCTAAAATTGGGATTAATCGTCTAAGCATTGGAATTCAGTCTTTTTTTGAAGACGATTTACAGCTGATGAATCGCGCTCATAATTCGGCTGAAGCCAAAAAATGTTTGGAAATCGCCACACAATATTTCGACAATATTTCCCTCGATTTAATTTACGGAATTCCTGACTCGAGCCAGAATGGCGAACAGGCGAAGCAAATGAGCAACCAGAAATGGATACAGAATATCGAAACAGCTTTGTCTTTTGGTATTCCGCATATTTCGAGTTATGCTTTGACAGTCGAGCCTAAAACCGCTTTGAATAAACTCATTCAAACGGGTAAAATAGCCAAACCAGACGATGATTTAGCGCAAGAACATTTTCAGATTTTGGTCGAAACACTAGAAAAAAATAGGTTTATTCATTATGAGTTGTCAAATTTTGGGAAAGAGAATTACTTTTCTAAGAACAATTCAGCCTATTGGTTGGGAAAAAAATACATAGGAATTGGACCTTCGGCACACAGTTATGACGGAATTTCTAGGAGTTGGAATGTTTCGAATAATGCAATGTATTTAAAAGCTTTGGAAGAAAATAAATTACCAAGCGAAATGGAGATTTTATCCAAAACCGACCGTTACAATGAATATATAATGACCGGTTTGCGAACTATTTGGGGAGTTTCTTTGGATAGAATTACAACCGGATTTGGAATAGAATATTTAAACTATTTGCAAAACCAAGCGCAGAAATTCCTTAATGATGACTTACTTTTCATTGAAAATAATGTTTTAAAAACGACCCGAAAAGGAAAGTTTTTGACGGATGGAATTGCATCAGATTTATTTTATTTAAATTTGGAATAACTTAACCGCAAAGAGCGCAAAGAAAACACTAAGCACATAAAGCATAGTGAACTTAGTGCCTTCTTGGTGAACTTAGTGTTTAAAAAAATGAAAGCAACAATAAAAAACTTCCAAATCGACCTATCAAAACCCATTGATATTTCGATTCCGTTAACTAATACAGACCAAAACCCAATTGCTTGGTATCTCGAAAAGCCAGTAATCAAACCCGTTGTTTTTGGCGATTGGATTGGCAAAGTTTCCGAAGGAACATCTTCGACAAATTTCAATACTATCTTTTTCAATCCTCACGGACACGGCACACACACCGAATGTTTGGGACATATTACTAGAGAATTTTACAGCATCAATCAGTGTTTAAAACAGTTTTTCTTCATGGCAGAATTAGTTTCTATTGAACCTGAAAAGCAAGGAGATGATTTAGTAATTACCAAAAATCAGGTTGAAAAAACTTTAAACGGAAAAACTCCCGAAGCAATAATAATTAGAACTTTGCCCAATTTAGAAAGTAAAAAAGCCTTAAAATATTCCAATACAAATCCGCCTTATTTGTCTGAAGATGCGGCAATATTTATTCGTGAAATGGGAATTCAACATTTACTAATTGATTTGCCAAGTGTAGACAAAGAACGCGATGAAGGCAAACTTTTGGCACACAAAGCGTTTTGGAATGTTACAGATAGTAATAATTTGAATATTGATGCGAGGCTAAATTGCACGATTACCGAAATGATTTTTGTCCCAAATAAAGTAAACGATGGTAGTTATTTATTAAATATT
Organism: Flavobacterium sp.; assembly: GCF_031409475.1. GTDB lineage: Bacteria > Bacteroidota > Bacteroidia > Flavobacteriales > Flavobacteriaceae > Flavobacterium. The sequence continues at coordinate 114,890 of NZ_JANNXH010000043.1, forward strand.
CAAATTGCTTCGTTCGAAAACGATGCCAGTCCGAGTAAACCGATTCTTTATGAATTAAGATTTTCGAATTTAGATAAACGATTGTAGATTCCTAAACTTCAAAAATCAAAAAGAACTATTCTCAAATTAAAAATCATCATGAACATACAACAACTTTATGAATTTTGCCTTTCAAAAAAAGGAGTTACGGAGCATTTTCCGTTCGATGAAGACACATTGGTGTTTAAAGTTGGAGGCAAAATGTTTTGTCTTACATCATTAAAAGAATGGGAAAAAGGGACACCTTCATTAAATTTAAAGTGTGAACCAGATCGTTCTCAAGAACTTCGAGCAGAATATGAGGCAATAAAACCCGGATATCACATGAGCAAAGTGCATTGGAACACCATTGATTTTAAAAGTGATGTTTCTAATAAAATGATGTGTGAACTCATTACGATGTCTTATGATTTGGTATTCAAAAGTTTAACAAAAAAATCACAAAATGAAATTATCGATTTAGAGAATTAGGTATTACTTTTGCATAGAATTTTGAAAAAACAAAAATGAAAGATCAAATAAAAAAATTCCTAAACGAAGAACAAGACCCAAAAGCTATCGAAAAAATCACTTCAAAACTGAATGATTTGCTGATGAAAAACGAAGAAATAGGATATATCGCAGTTCAAAAAAAACCAGCAATTACTGTTTTTCCTGACAGTATTGTGATGACTAATAAACGAATTATCATCTGTAAACCAAAGAATCTCGGGCTTTCGATGGATTTTATCGATTTTACTTGGGACGAAATTGTAGGCACGTTTGTAAAAGAAAATATTTTGGGCTCTGAGTTTTCGTTTTCTACCAAAACAGATATTCAGGTTTCTATTGATTATATTCCGAAAACACAAGCCAGAAAAATATTTACGTATGCTAAAGAGCAATTGGATATTCTAAAAAATGGCATTTTAGAAAATGTTCCCCCACCTTTTGAAACAATCGAAGAAGTTGAAACTGAAGAAGTAATCGATTTTGCTGAAATTATGCCTGCAATTTCAAATTATTCTGAACCAGAAACAATTGATTCTAATGTAATTGAAGAAAATAAATCAAGTGAATTATCTCAAGACGAACTTTTTGCAAAATTGCAAAACTATAAGAAACTACTCGATAACGGATTGATTTTGCAAGGCGAATACGATGCTTTCAAAAAAGAGATTTTGAGTTTGATGTAAAATTAAATAACAAACCCGACAGGTTTCTTAAACCTGTCGGGTTGAATTTTATAGTGTCGCTTTTTGTTTTTCTACAAAATTATTAGATTGTAATTCCAGCAAATTTGTTGCATTTTTCCGTTGCAAATTATATAAATTTTTATCTTCGGCAATATCGCTGTAAACCTTGTCGTGCATAGCTGCGCTGGTTTTTACGAGTAATTCTCGCTGGTATTTGTCTTGCTCAATAGTTGCTTTCAACGCCGTTTCTATGTCTTCTAATTTAAAATCGTACTCGCCTTTTGGAGACAAAAGTTTAGCGATAATTGGCGAAGTTTCGATGGCAAGAAATAATAACATTATAAACAAAGAAGGAATCAAAGGCAATTTGTTCAGCGCATTTATTCGTGCCATTAAGCCATCAAAGCCATCAATTATAGGTTGTGTTTGGGTTACTTTTTTGTCTAAATCAGCTTGTAGCGTTTGGGTATTTTTATCGTTGATTGCCATTTTTGCCAAGTTGGTTTTCCGAAGCGAATCCAATTCGGTTGAAGCCAAATTATGTTTGGCTATTTTTTCTTTAAAAACGGGACCTTTTCCTAATTTCATTGTGCCTTTTGTGCCTTCGGCTTCTGTAATGTAGGTTTCGTATAAGGTATTTACGTCTTTTTCCTTTTGGATGATTTCGGATTTCAAGTTGTCGTTTTCGGTTTTGTTTTTATCCAAATCGGTTTTGAAATAATTGGCTACTTCTTTTTTGTTATTCAAAGCCATGTCATTTTTTTCTTTCAATAAAACGGTATTGATTTCCTTTTCGAAAATTTTAATTTCTAAAGGTTTCGAAATCACGATAGCTATAATTATCGCTAAAATTATTCTTGGGCTTGCTTGCAATAATTCACTCGAAAATTGCTCTCTTTTTCGAATAGTTGAAACGATAAATCGATCGAGGTTAAAAATCAATAATCCCCAAATTAGACCAAAAGCCATAGCAATATAAGGATTGTCAAAAACAGTAAATAGCGCATAGCTGCTCGCGATAAAAGCCATTACAGCCGTGAAGAAAACAGTGGCGCCAATACCTACATATTTGGTTTGTTCGCCTTCGGAGCAGTTTTCGATTAAGTCTTTGTCCGCTCCTGAACAAAGGATAAAAAATTGTTTTAACATGATGATTGATTTTTTGAATGATGATTACAAATTTAACGCCAAAAAACAAAAAATGGTATAAATTGCTGATATGTTTTCTGTTGAAGTATTTTTATATAAAAAAAAGAGTCCCCATTGCGGCGGGAACTCTCTGGGGTTTTTGAATTAAAATTAACTTAAACTACTGGTGCTCCAGCCATAATTTCGGGATTGGCAAATTCTTCAAATTTCGCAAAATTAGCTTTGAACTTTTGACCGAGTTCTATTGCTTTTTTATCATATAATTCAGGATTTTCCCAAGTATTTCTCGGGTTTAATATTTCGCTAGGGACATTTGGACATGATTGTGGTTTTGCAATTCCAAACACCGTATGATTTACATATTCTACATTGTCTAATTCTCCGTTTAATGCAGCAGTAATCATGGCGCGCGTGTATTTTAGTTTCATTCGGCTTCCTGTTCCATAAGCTCCGCCGGTCCAACCGGTATTGATTAGCCAAACCTTTACATTGGCATCTTTCATTTTTTTGCTCAACATTTCGGCATATTTAGTAGGATGTAATGGCATAAATGGCGCACCAAAACAAGCCGAAAAATTTGGCTGAGGTTCAGTTACACCAGCTTCTGTGCCAGCTACTTTTGCGGTGTAACCCGAAATAAAATGATAGGCAGCTTGCCCTGGTGTTAGTTTTGAAATTGGGGGTAAAATTCCAAAAGAATCTGCGGTTAAGAAAAATATGTTTTTAGGATTTTCTCCAATTGAACCCGGTTGAATGTTATCGATATGATAAATAGGATAACTCACACGTGTGTTTGGTGTGATGGAAACGTCTGAATAATCAGCTTGGTTAGTTCCTTTTTTGAAAACTACATTTTCTAGAATTGCCCCTTTTTTTATGGCTCTAAAAATATCGGGTTCGTTTTCTTCGGTTAGATTGACCACTTTTGCATAACAACCACCTTCAAAATTGAAAACGGTATTTTCATTGGTCCAACCGTGTTCGTCATCGCCTATTAGTTTGCGTGTTGGATCTGCTGACAAAGTGGTTTTTCCTGTTCCTGATAATCCAAAGAATATCGCAGTGTCGCCATCATCACCGACATTTGCACTACAATGCATGGGTAAGGTATTTTTAAAAACGGGTAAAATAAAATTTAAAGCAGAGAAAATTCCTTTTTTCATCTCGCCAGTATACCCAGTTCCACCTATAAGTGCAATTTTTCTGGTAAAATTTAAGATTGCAAAATTACCTTGACGCGTTCCGTCAACCGCTGGATTTGCTAAAAAGCTAGGCACACAAATTACGGTCCATTCAGGAGTGAAATTTTCTAGTTCTTCTATTTCTGGTCTCAAAAACATATTGAAGCAAAATAAATTTGCCCAAGCCGTTTCGGTTACAACACGAACATTCAATCTGTAATTTGGATCAGCACAAACATAAGTGTCTCTTACAAAAATTTCTTTTTCAGATAGATATGCTGTAACTTTAGTATACAAAGCATCAAAAGTTGCTGGTTCAAAAGGGATATTCACATTTCCCCACCAAACTTTATCCTGAGTAATGCTGTCTTTTACAATAAATCGGTCTTGAGGAGAACGACCTGTAAATTCTCCTGTATTTATCGCTAATGCTCCAGTTGAAGACTCAATTCCTTGACCAGATTGGATAGTTTTTTCATGTAATTCGTCAGCGGATAATTGGTAATGAATTGTTGCGTTTTCTATTCCTAAATTTTTTAACGAAATCGATTGCGTGAGCAGGATGTTATTGTCCATAAATTTATTAGTTGTGTAGTTTATTTTATAGACAGCAAAGGTAGAAATTATATTTTAGATTCGATTTGATAATCTAAATTTTATGATTTTTTCTTTAAAAAGTCAAACAGAAAAACACCCCAAGCCAGTATCAATAAGGTTCCGCCGATGGGAGTTGCAAAACCAAAGACTTTAAAATCAAAAGATGTTAGGTTTTTTGTTGCCAATAAATAAATGGAGCCAGAGAATAAAATCACTCCCAAAACCACCAAATAATAGATGCTTTTTTTTGCTTTTTGAGACAGGTCGTTTATTGTTCCGATAAATAATAAAAACAGTGCATGGTACATTTGATAGCGTACTCCGGTTTCAAAAGTAGAAAGTTGCTCCACAAACAGTACTTTTTTTAGGGCATGTGCGCCAAAAGCACCTAAAATTATTGCTACTATCCCAAAAATTGCTCCTGCCGAAATTATTTTTTTATCCATTTTTTTGTTTATTTATTACACAAAAGTATTCCTAATCTTATCAATCTAAAACTATTTATTGAAATTATTTTTTTAAATTTTAGCCAAACTGATTTGTTATAAATACAACAATTCTATATATTTGTGTTATATTTATAAAAAGCATGAGAATTATTCTAATTATTGGAGCAGGAAGATCAGCTTCGTCATTGATACACTATCTTTTGAGTAAATCAGAGAAAGAGGATTTGCATCTTATTATTGGCGATTTGTCTTTGGCTTTAGCTCAAAAAAAGACGAATAATCATCCCAATGCGACTCCAATAGCGTTAGACATTTTTGATGAAAATCAAAGAAAGGAAGCTATACAGAAAGCAAATATTGTTATCTCGATGTTGCCAGCGCATTTGCATATAGAAGTTGCAAAGGATTGTATTGTTTATAAAAAACATTTGGTTACAGCATCTTATGTCAGTGATGCCATGCAAGAATTAGATGCTTTGGCAAAAGAAAGTAACCTAATTTTTATGAATGAAATTGGGCTTGATCCCGGAATTGATCACATGAGTGCGATGAAAGTGATTGATGAAATTCATGAAAGTGGCGGAAAAATGCTTTTGTTTGAATCTTTTTGTGGCGGACTTGTAGCGCCAGAATCAGACACCAATCTTTGGAATTATAAATTTACTTGGGCACCGCGAAATGTAGTTCTTGCGGGTCAAGGCGGCGCAGCAAAATTCATACAAGAAGGCACTTATAAATACATTCCTTACGGAAATTTATTTCGAAGAACTGAATTTCTTGAAGTAGAAGGTTTTGGTAAATTTGAAGCCTATTCGAACCGAGATTCGCTCAAATATCGCAGTGTTTACGGACTTGATGATGTACTTACATTATATAGAGGGACGATTCGTAGGGTTGGTTTTTCGAAAGCTTGGAATATGTTTGTACAGCTTGGTATGACCGATGATAGTTATACAATGGAGGATTCAGAGGATATGAGTTACCGTCAGTTTGCGAATTCTTTTTTACCGTATCACCCAACGGATTCAGTAGAAATAAAGATGCGTTTGATCCTGAAAATTGATCAAGATGATATCATGTGGGACAAATTGCTGGAATTGGACTTATTCAATCCTAAGAAAAAAGTAGGTTTGCAACACGCAACTCCTGCACAAATCCTTGAAAAAATACTCACGGATAGTTGGGCATTGCAACCCAAAGACAAAGATATGATTGTGATGTATCACAAATTTGGTTATGAAATCAATGGCGAAAAAGAACAAATAGATTCAAAAATGGTTTGTATTGGCGACGATCAGACTTATACAGCGATGGCAAAAACAGTTGGTTTACCCGTTGCTATGGCGACTTTACTTATACTCAATGGGAAAATTACAACGCCTGGAGTTCAGCTTCCGATACGTAAAGAAGTGTATCTACCCATTTTGAAAGAGTTAGAAGAATATGATGTTGTTTTCAAAGAGCAATCCATGCCTTATTTGGGTTATAATCCGGATAAAGATTTTAGTTAATAGTTTTTTTTAGTTGAATCCGCTTCATTCCGAGTGCAATCGGAGGAAGCGGATTTTTAAAATCTTATTTCGACATTTCTACAAAATATTTATAAAACAGCGGAATGGTTTCAATTCCTTTCAGGTAATTAAAAATTCCAAAATGTTCGTTTGGCGAGTGAATGGCGTCGCTATCAAGACCAAATCCCATTAATATCGTTTTGCTTTTTAGTTCTTTTTCGAACAAGGCAACTATAGGAATGCTTCCGCCAGAACGCACTGGAATTGCTGGAACTCCAAAGGTTTCAGTGTAGGCTTTATTGGCGGCTTTGTAGCCAATGCTATCCGTTGGGGTTACATAGCCTTGTCCGCCGTGATGCGGTTTTACTTTCACAGTAACTCCGGTTGGAGCTGTGTTCGTGAAATGTTTGGCAAACAAACTGGTGATGTGTTCCCAATCTTGATTTGGAACTAATCGCATCGAAATTTTGGCGAAAGCCTGACTTGCAATCACTGTTTTAGCGCCTTCGCCAGTATAGCCACCCCAAATTCCGTTGACGTCGAGCGTTGGTCTTATGGAATTTCTCTCGTTAGTTGTATATCCTTTTTCGCCATAAATGTCATTTAAATCCAATGCCTTTTTATAATTTTCTAAATTAAAAGGTGCTTTTGCCATTTCGGCTCTTTCTTCTGGTGATAATTCTTCGACATTGTCATAAAAACCGGGAATGGTAATGCGGTTGTTCTCGTCGTGAAGTGAGGCAATCATTTTTGCCAAGATATTGATAGGATTTGCCACTGCGCCACCATACAATCCCGAATGCAAGTCTCGATTTGGTCCAGTAACTTCGACTTCTACATAGCTCAAACCACGCAATCCAGTTGTTATAGATGGTTGCTCGTTAGAAATCATTCCTGTATCGGAAATTAAAATCACGTCACATTTCAGTTTTTCTTGGTTGCGTTCTACAAACCAGCTCAAACTTTTGGAACCAATTTCCTCTTCGCCTTCAATCATAAATTTCACGTTGCAAGGCAAAGTATTGGATTGTACCATATATTCCAAAGCCTTCACGTGCATGAACATTTGTCCTTTGTCATCGCAAGAACCACGTGCAAAAATCGCCCCTTCGGGATGAATTTCGGTAACTTTAATTTCGGGTTCAAATGGAGGTGAAGTCCATAACTCGATTGGATCTGGCGGTTGCACATCATAATGTCCGTAAACTAAAATGGTTGGTAAAGTTGCATCAATTATTTTTTCGCCATATACAATTGGGTTTCCTGGTGTATCACAAATTTCTACAAAATCGCAGCCGGCTTGTTCTAGACTAGCTTTAACAACATGAGCAGTTTTGACAATGTCTTGTGAGTAAGCGGCATCGGCGCTTACTGAAGGAATTTTTAGCAATTCGATTAATTCAGAGATGAATCGGTCTTTGTGTAGCTGGATGTATGTTTTTATGGTCTTCATTATTTGTTATTTTTGTTTTTAAAAAATTACGGCCTATGTTAGGGTATTTGCGATTATAGGGCATTAGTATTCCGTCCACTGGTGTCAAAAGCCAAATATAAGTACAAAGCTTAAATTAAAAAAAAATGCCTAATAATATTTCTTCAGCCCGAACCTAAGCCAAATAGAATTCTAATGTTGATGTTGATTCCGTCCGCCCCAATATTGCATAACCCCTTGTTGTAGGAAACCATTTTTTAGATTTCGATTATCATTGAAGTCATTGGTATTCCTTTTCCACCTGCCATAATTTTTGTAATATTTCCTTTCTCTAACGATAAGTCTACAATGATTAAACTTTGTGAAGGCGAATTCATAAACCAACCTTGCTGAATTAAAAATCGGTCTTTTTTTAATTTAAGAATGTCAAACAAATAACAAGCAAGTGGTCCTGCAGCCATTCCGGTTCCTGCTTCTTCTTCAATACCATATCTTGGTGCAAACATTCTTGTATTTACATCTCTTGCTTTGTCATTAGTTTGTTTACAAAAAACATAAAAACCAATTAAATCAAATTCGTCACTTATTTGCTTTATTAAATCAAAATTTGGAATTATATTTTTTAAAATTTCATCATTTGCAACTGCGATTATTGCAAAAGAATTTCCTGTATTGACAATTGAAATTGGTGCATTTGCCAAAATATCATTTTCCATTAAACCTAATGAGTTAAATATTTTTTCTTTATGCTCTTTGATATCAATATAGGTGGGAGGTTTTTGTTCCATAAATGCCAAATCGCCTCGCAGTAGAATTTCTCTTGTTCCGTCAATAGTTTCTTTTGAAGAAAGTTTGTTTTTGATTCGTCCTGACTGCGATAAATAGGAAAATGTTGCAATGGTGGCGTGTCCACAATGCGCAATTTGTCTAGTCGGGGTAAAAAAATCAAGTTTAAAGTCAGAGATTTTTGACTTGGAAACAAAAGCAGTTTCAGAAAGTCCAACTTTTGCTGCAATTTTTAATTTTTGTTCATTACTTAAGTTGTCGGCATTGAGAACAACGCCTGCTGGGTTTCCGCCTTGTTGATTGTCCACAAAGGCGTTAATGATTTGCACTGTTACTTTTTGAAAATTGTCCATTTGAAAATTTAATTTAGATTGTTAAAATACTTACAATCAATAGACGAAGAAATTGCAAAAAAGACGCAAATTTAATTTTATGTGTTTTCAAATGATATAAGATTTCCGTTATTGTCTGTTTCTATATTGGGACAATCCACAACAAGATCCTTCAATTTTTCTCTGCCTCTTTGCACTCTTGTTTTCGCTCCTGAATAGGATATATTTAATTCTTCGGCAAATGCAATTTGAGAAATATCCTTAAAATAAGTAAGCAATATCGCTTGTTTATATTTTTCTGACAGTTTGTTAATTTTCTGATTTATACAATTGCTTAATGAAAGATAAAGCGATTCTACATTTTCTTGTTCGGCAAAGTCGAGACCGTCAATGGGAACCTCAAAATTAGTTTTACGGTAATGGTCAGCCACTGCGTTTCTTGTTATTTGATATACCCAAGAAGTAAGTTTAGAACAGTCTGAAAGTGTATGAATATTAAGGTGAATTTTCAAGAAAACGTCTTGCAGAATGTCTTCACTTGTATCAATATCCCTTACCTTACTGAAAATAAATTTTTTCAATTCTTGGTGTAAATCAATCCATATTTCTTGAATTTGTTTGTCCATAATTTATAAAGTGTTTTCAAAAGTACAAAAAAGGTCTTTGTGTTGTTGTACGTATGCTTTTATTGCTTCCATTTTTTAGGTATAAATTAGGTATATCAAAATTACAAAAAAGAGTTTTGAAATAATTCATAATTCATAATTTATAATTCATAATTATTTTTATCTTTGCACTCACAATTTTGCGGATATGGTGAAATTGGTAGACATGCCAGACTTAGGATCTGGTGCCGCAAGGCGTGTAGGTTCGAGTCCTATTATCCGCACGAAACCCTTAACTTTTAAATAGTTAAGGTTTTTTTTATTGCTAGTTGCCAAACCATTGCCAAACATTATTAAAAACTCTAAAATTATTTTTCTTTTTGTTTATTATTTTGCGATTCTTTTTCTCGCTTTTTGATTAAAAACATTAGTCTTGCTATTTCTGATATTGGCATCAATGCCAATCGTTCTGCAATAGTTAATTCTTTTTTCATAATCGTTTATTTTATTTTCTCAAAAATACTCAAAACTTTATTTGGGTTGCATTTAATTGTTTGATAATTTGAATATATTTGTTTTCTAACACAAACAGTTGCAAATCGATGTAAATGTATTTAATTGCTTATTGATACGATAACAATTATAACCAAAACATAAAACACAAAAATTGTGTAATAATTAACCGAACTATTAACGAACCAAACCCATTATAAAATAATTAGACGTTATATACAACCCAAACTATAAACCGAAAGCCAAGCCAATAAACCAGTAGGATTGCATAACAGATACTGATTACATTTTGTAAACGCTTTGTTTAAATAAAATGCCGAAACGAACAAAGTACATTTTTATAAAACCTAAAAAACAGTCGTATAGCCATGCACCTACAAAGGAAGCAAGAAAGTGAAAACGAATTTGGATTTGAAAACCAAAAACTAATGCACCCCTGTTTATAGATTGGGTTTTCTTTTTGCGGACAATAGGGGTGTACAGGGTTGTAGCCTTGTGTGTGTACTTTGGGGTTGAATTTTTATTATAATTATGAAAAAACTTGCAGATTACACAGAATTTATAATTTATACGATAATAATATTAGTCATAATTTTCTTTTTTTAAAGATAAAATAAAAATATGAAAAAAATAGCTGTTTTAATAATTGCAGTTTTTTGTTTTGGGAATGTATATTCTCAAACTGCCGAAGAATATTTTGAAAAAGGAAATAAAAAATATAGTTTAAATGATTTTTTAGGTGCAATTATTGATTTTACAAAAGCAATAGAACTAAAACCTGATTATGCAGATGCTTTTAATAATAGAGGATTATCAAAATATCTTTTAGAAGACTATCATAATGCTATTTTAGATTTTAATAAATCAATTCAAATTGATCCTAATAATAATCTGGCTTATGATTACAGAGGAAATGCAAAAAAAGATTTAAAAGATTATGATGGTGCATTATCAGATTACTTGAAAGAAATAGAAATTGATTCTAGTTCATTTGCAGCATATTTTAATATTGGTGCTTTAAAATTTGAACTAAAACAATATAAAAATTCAATATCATATTATAATAAACTTTTAGAAATTAAACCCGAATTTCTATATGGTTATATAAATAGAGGGGTTGCATATGAAGAACTTGGATATTATGAAGAAGCAATAAAAGATTATACAAAAGCAATTCAAATCGAACCAAATAATACTGATTCTTATGTAAACAGAGGAGATTTAAGAAATCAAATGGGTAGATATAACGATGCATTAAGTGATTTTTCAAAGATTATTGAGATTTATCCTAATTTTGAATACGCTTATATTGGTCGAGGACGCTCAAAGTATATGTTAGATGACTATCGTGGTGCAGTTTTAGACTTTACAAAAGCCATAGAATTTAATCAAAATTATTTAGATGCTTATTTTAATCGGGGGCTTTCAAAGTTTATGTTAGATGATTATCGAGGAGCAATTTTAGATTATAACAAATCTATTCAAATTGACCCAAAAAACACAGAGGTTTATATAAACAGAGGAATATCTAAATCCTACTTAAATAAGTACAGTGAAGCAATTTTAGATTTTACAAAAGCAATAGAGATTAACCCAAAAAATGAAAATGCTTACTTAAAAAGAGGAATTACAAAAATTAATCTAAAACAAAAAAATAGCGGTTGTTTAGATTTTAGCAAAGCAGGAGAATAGGGAAGCAAAGAAGCATACGAAATGATTAAAAAATATTGTAATTAAAATGAGTATAAAAGTGTTTTATTCTTTTAAAGAATATGAAAGTGAATATGAAAATTTATTAGAGGCTTTTTTAATTGATTACATTGATAATACCGAAGAAGATTTTATTAGTGAACAATTAGAGTTTTATTCAATTTGTTTGGATAATGTTGTTTTTACAGAAGTTTGTAAAGGCAATGATGATATTACTTGGAGCGAATTTTACATAAAAGCAGAAGCGGAAACTCAAAATGTTATTAAGGAAATTGCAAGAAAAATTTTAACTTTAGAAAGAGAAGAAAATAGTTTGTACAACAATTATGACCCAAATGTAAATGTCGAATTATGTAAGCAATATGAAAGAAGTTTTATAAAAATAAAAGATTTCCTATTGATTAAATCTAAAAAAGAAATGAAAATAAACATAATCTATTCTGCTCAAGAATATTCAAACGAATATGAAATTTTAAAAAGTCAATATTTTTCAAAATTTAAAGAAGTTGAAGAAATAGATTTTATAAATACAGAAATTGAAAATTATAAATTGTATTCCAAAATTGTAAAATTGCCAATCGATAGAGTTTTTAATCGTTTATGGAATATCGATATTGGAACAGATTTAAAAACGTTTTCAATTACTCAAGAATTAAAAGATTTTGTAATGGAAAATCATAAAGCATATTGTAAATTGTATTATGATATTGTTGATAAAAATCGTTTAACTAATATCAATAGTGATGTTGAAATTGAGCAATCAAGATTAATTTTCCCTAAAATCATTTCTTTTTTAGAAAACAAAAAATCTGAAATTGAAAATCAACCAAAAATAAATTCGCAAATATCAATGAACGATATTAAAACCTTGAATTGGCAAGGAACAGAATTAGAGTTTACGGAATTAATAAAAGCATTGAGACTTTCTAACAAACTAAATCCAGAAGTCAATCAAATTGAAACTTTTGCTAGATTGAAATTATTTTTTAATCTTCCTGAATTCAACGAAAATGATAAATTAAAAGAAGTTAGAAATCGCACCAAAACGCTTACACCATTTCTAAATACATTAGAAATATCATTAAGTAATTGGATAAAAAGTAAAGATTAGATTTATTTCAACTTAAATATGTTAAATTTTAACCCCACCAACTCCCCACTTGTGAGTTGGTGGGGTTCTTATGTTAATACACTTGCAATTCATTTAAACATAAACGAATTATGCAAGAACAAATTTTTTTACAAGGAACAACGCCCGAAGCATTAACACAACTTATTAACGAAGGCGTTAAAACACAATTACAGTTTTTTTTCAAAGATTTAAAACTCAAAGAACCAAACGAATATCTTTCTCGGAATGATGTTTCAAAAATGCTAGGTGTAAATTTATCCACTTTATTCAATTGGCAAAAGAAAAAAATCCTTATACCAGTCGGAATTTCTGGACGAGTATATTATCTGCGTTCAGAAATTGAAGCAAAATTAATCCGATTAAACGATTAATTGTGTTTACTACAACTCCAAACTCTCATAGTTACAAGGTAATTAGTGAGCAAGACAACTGCTATGAAATTTCTGATTTTGATTTTCACAATCAATTGCTAACCGATTTTGTTAAGATTGAAAGTAAACCGAATAAATCAAACTGTAATGAAATTATTCAAACCTTACTTTTTTCGAGTAACGGAATTGATTTTGATAATTCGATAACGTTAATGAAAACAGTAACCGAAAATTTGTTTTATGCAAGTTGTAATCCTTATGGTTGCGGTTCAAAATCATTATTGATACTTGAATTTTTCAGAAATAAAAAACTAATAGTTATCAAAGTTTTTAATGGATTTTATCCTAGTCAAATTGAACTTCAAAAAATTCTAAAAACTTTTCAAGAAAACTAAAAAGCAATAAAAAACTCGCCTTGTTCAAGGGCGAGTTATACTTTGTTTAAAATTTCTAATTCTTGCAAGGCATCGCAAAAACTAATCAAATATAATCGAAATGATTGATTATACAAAAATTTATCTTTTAAATATTAATATTCCCAAGTTGTTACAATCTTCGGTTTTGGATTTTAAATCAGAAATTTCAAAAACTACGGGCGAAATTGACGAACGTGTTTTGGTGGCAGAATATCATTTTTGTAAGATTACTATCAAAACCATTCAAACCGAAAACGAACCCAACCGAACGCACGTTATTTTTTTGGGTTCTATTCACAAAATGTGGAACAGTCTTAACTGAATTGTTGCGCCAAACTTCAACCCAAACAAACCTTATAATGGTTTTAACGGCAACCAGTTTACTATAAGCGATGTTCTGGAAATGCGAAAACATCTTGAAAAATTGTTTGATTGCAATGCTTCGCAAATGGTTTTTCAGAATATCGAATTGGGCGTAAATACTACTATTGACTTTAACCCAAAATTGTTTTTGAAAGGTTTGTTGTATCACAAAAATCAATTATTTGAATATTCGCATTTTGGGAACTATGCCCAAGTGATACATCAATGGTTTATTTTGAAAATTTATAACAAATCGCATCAATACAAAATGAATGGCGATGTATTGCGTGTAGAAATCAAAATTATGAAAATGATTGAATTGGAACATTTAGACATCAATACATTTGCCGACATTAACCAAACCACATTGCAGAAAGCAGAAATATTACTTTTGAAACGCTTTGATGAAGTAATGCACTATGATTATACGATTGACAAAAGCAAACTATCTAAACTAAAACTAGAGCAACTAAAAAGTTATTCTAACCCAAGATTTTGGATTGAAGATTTAAAACCCAACCACCGAGACAGGCACAAGAAAAACCTAAAAGCCATTACATTGCAATTTTCTAAAAATTTGCACAAACAAATAAAAACCGATATTGCCAATAAGTGTGTAACGATAAACCAACTAACCCAAAACCCGATTTGTAGCACAATTAACCGTTCAAGTATAAGGATAAACACTACACAAAAATCGCTTAAAAAAGCAATCAAAAACAATTTGAATTTTGAAGTTGAAAATAGTAGATTTTGTAAAATTACAAGAGTAGATATCTCGATGCAGAAAGAAGATAGTTTTTTACTTTCACATACTGGATTACGATATTATTTTGAAAACGATAAAAATGTATTTGAACAAATCAAAAAACAATATTTGCCTAAACTTTGGTTTAATTCCGATTTTGAAACTATCATAAAAGAACTGGCTCATAATATTAGAACTATTCATTATAACCAAAACACAAAACAAGTTAGGATTTATCCGAGTATGCAAAGTAATTTTTTGTGCGTCTTTGAAAAAGTAGAAGTTATTTAATTTATTATTTTTCTATTGGTTCTTCAATAACTTCAATTAGAGCATCTTCACCTACTGTTCCAATAGGTATTCTTTCTTTTTGTATTTCAACTTCAACAGTTCCAATATTCTTAACTGGAATTATTCTATTTTCAGGCAAAAACCCTAATTCTCTAACAACTGAAAAAATTAAGCAAAGTGCAATAATAGTTAAAATTATTTTTGTGTATAAATCTGTTTTCATAGTTTTTATTTTAAATTCAATTGATATTTTTCTCTAATATTTTTACTATAAAAACTCCCTTTGGATTTTGCTTTTATAAAATTCTGCCAAACGGTTTTGGGTACGTTTTGGTGTATGTAAGTTTTGTTTGATGTTTTTATAACAAAAAAACCAGTTTTGTTATCGCAACTATAATATTTTGCCGACGTTATCCAAGAACTATTTGATACGTCAGCATTTTCTGAAAAAGTAAATGTTGTGTTTGAAATTAATTTTGTTGCTTGTTCAAAACTACGAAATTGTTTTGAAAGTTGATTGCAGTTCTGCGAATAAGAATTTAAACCAATTAGTAAAGTTATTATTAGGTATAGTTTTTTCATTTTTTATAAACGTGTTATATTATTCAATTTTATTAACATAGATTAAAACCAATGTCCTAAAAACACTAAAATTGTAACATTAAACAAAACCTATGTCCTAAAAACGTCCAAAATGTAACATAGGTTTTTATCTATGTCCTAAAAACAAAGAAATTGTAACATTAGCCATTTATCAAACATTCTATTAAATTTTCGTTCAAATAGAAATAAGTATTTTTTATTTTGGTTTTTTTGAGCAATCCAATACTTTCAATTTTATCTAAATATACCAATGCCGTTTTACGGTTTATTCCTAATTCATTAACCAAAAATTCAATCTTTGTATATGGATTCTTAAACAAGATATTAATCAAATCTTGGCTATAAATTTTAGGTAGTTCAGTTTTTACTTTTGATTTATAATCTTGCATCAAATTTTTGATTTTTATAATTAAATCAATTGTTTGCTTTGCCGTAACTTCAATACCTTTCAAAAAATATAAAATCAAATGTTCCCAGTCTTGTTTGGTTCTTACGTCTTGCAACACTTGGTAATATTCAGCTTTGTTTTGGGTTATAAAACGGCTCAAATATAAAATCGGAATATCTAACAAATCTTGCAAAACCAAATATAAAATATTAATGATACGTCCAGTTCGACCGTTACCGTCATAAAACGGGTGTATACTCTCAAATTGATAGTGCATAATTGCCATTTTTATCAATGGATCAAGATTTGAAAAATTAGTGTCATTTATAAATTTTTCGAGGTTGCCCATTAAGTCTAAAACTTCTGTGGCACTTTGTGGCGGTGTGTAAACCGTTTGTCCTAGTGAGTTGACAAGTTTTGTTCCTGCTTGGGTTCTAAAACCCGCATTGTTTTCTAACAAGGTTTTTTGAATGATTAGAATATGCTTGTTTAATAAAAGTTTTTCTTTTCTTACGATTTCAAAACCCAACTTCAAACCTTGTGCATAATTATACACTTCTTTCGATGCTGGTTTTTTGGTATCTATTAAAATATTTTCTTTGTATAAATCGTCGTGGGTTGTAATAATGTTTTCAATCTCGCTACTATCCTTTGCTTCCTGCAACGTCAATGTATTAATCAAAATACTTTCGTTTGGAATTGTTTTTGCCGTTCCTTTCAATTCTGCCAAATAACGATTTGACTGTGAAAGTTGTTTTAGTATTGCAATTGTTTCCAGTTCTTGCGATGGCGGTAAAGTTTGTAAAATAAAGTTTTCGCTAATCATTTGTACCGTTTTTTATTACTTTAAGTTGAGGTTTTTTGTCTTTGTGTAAATCTTCATAAAATTGTATAAACAAATCGGCATTTGCATCTTTATCTTCACGTTTGTTTATATAAGTCAAAAATAAACTTTCTTTTGAATGTCCAGTAATATTAATCAAAATCGGTGTTGGTATTTTTTTATAATAATTGGTTGCAAACGAACGCCTGAAACAATGTGATGCAATTAAATCAAATTTTGGGAACATTCCTAACTCTTTGCGATTGGTTTCAGTGTTTAATTTTGAGCCTTTGACAATGGTATCGATTCCTGAAAGTTTGCATACCACCTTTGTATATTCATTTAGTTTTTGATGTTGTAATTTTTTAGGGAAATTATTTTCAATAATATCTATAACGTGGGGTGCAATTACACCAACGGTTACACTTTTATTTGTTTTTTGTTGTAGAACATCAATATAATAACTCTTACCGTTGTATCGAATATTTTCATTTGTAATGTTTAGTAAATCGCCACCACGTTGCCCAAATTCGCAGCCTAATAAAATCCAGTTTCGTGCGTTGTTAAGAGTTTCGGATGTAATTGAAATGTTTTTTGTTAGTTCTGGATTTGCTTTTTTAAATTCTTTGAGTTGTTCTGCATCTGTAAAATCCGCTTTTTTTATTTGTTCCAGTTCCTCAAATGATAATGTTTGTATGTAACGGTCTTTTTCACTTTCTCTAAAATGTTGTATAGTTTTTGAATAAGGTGTTATTGGAATTTCGTTTTTTTCTGCATCAATGCAAACTGTTTTTAAAATTTCTAGTTGCTTGCCTGCATAGTTTGTAGAATATTTTTTATTATTAACGAGCCAGTTTGTGAATCTTTCAACAAATGGTTTTGTAATCTCTATAAACTGAATTTGTTTTTTTGTCTTTTGATACTCTGTAATAATATTTTTGAATAAGTTATAGTTTTTTATTGTACTAGGACTTAAACCAATTTTAAAACCTCCGTTGGTTTTTACTTTGCGGGTGTTTGCATTATCTATAATATATTGAATGTGATTAATTAATAATCCTGAATCGGTTTTGATAACAATATTAAAATGTTCATTGACTTTGCTTTCTAGCCAAGAAGCATCAATCAAATTGCCTTTATTTTTGTTTAGTTCATCAAAAATAAAAGTTTCTAATCCTTTGAGTTGATTTGATAATGCTCTGTTTTCGGCTATAGTTTGTTTTGGGAAGTTTAACTTTTCGCTCCAATCTTTTGGATTGATAGTTTTTGTAGTTTTTACCTCAATCATTTTACCTCTACCACTTGACAGATAAACACTAATCGAAACGTTTTTGTTTGCCTTACTTCTAATTCTAAATTTTACTGTTGCCATTTTAATACCTTTTGAACGATTGAACAATTCAAAGATATTAATTAAATCAATACGATTTCAAAAATTGCCAAACATTTGCCAAACATTTTTGCAATACTATGCAATTTCATTCAATTTAATTAGATTATAACCGACTATACTTAAACGTCTTTAAGTATTGAATTTTTTGGTATTTTAATTATTTTTATAGTGTTTTCGCAAAGTTCTACAAATTAACAAATTGCTTATATAGGCGTGTAGTTTCGAGTCCTATTATCCGCACATAAATGTAATCCTATATACTTGAATATTAAGTATATAGGATTTTTTATTTCTACATAATTCCATAAAAACAACTCTTTTTCGTATTGTATAACTAAAATGAACTTATTTTTAATAGTTGCGAATTGTTGATGGTTTAAATTCATTTCAGACGGAGAGTTATTAGGAAGGGATTAAAAAAGGTTGATAAATTAACACAAAAGTTTTATAGAGTTTAGCATAATGTTTTAAAAGTAGTAGCATTAAACTTTTAATAAAGAAAATTAAGAATTAATATTTTCAAATTGTTTTGCCTAACTTTGTATTTATAAAAAGTAAA
>NZ_JANNXH010000044.1:0-38054 GCF_031409475.1 Flavobacterium sp.
AATAATTTAAGAATGCACTGGAGTTTGGATTTTAAAAAACCACAAGAAGTTCATTTACAATACAATAAACAAATAAATAAAAA
Source organism: Flavobacterium sp. (assembly GCF_031409475.1). Lineage (GTDB taxonomy): Bacteria > Bacteroidota > Bacteroidia > Flavobacteriales > Flavobacteriaceae > Flavobacterium. The sequence continues at coordinate 84 of NZ_JANNXH010000044.1, forward strand.
TTATAAACGAAGCAAAACTCCTGATTTTGCATCGTAGGAATGTTGATAAGTTTTTAAACCCCGAAGGGAATTTTTTAAAAAACTTATCAATGTTCCGGCAATTAAGTTTAAATTTGAATCAATTATTAACCTAAAAAAAGGTCAACGTATTTTAGGATATGACAAAATCTTGAACATAATCGGAATGATTTTAATAGTAATTATTGCTATCGAATTTGCAGTTTATTATTCGGATTTTAATTTAGTAAATGACAAAACATTGGAAATCGGAACGACAACGCTAATCGTTTTTGTGATTTTTATTTTCGTATATATCAAAAAATGGCGTTATAAGATTTTACTTGTATTACCAACACTCGCATTCGGAATTATATTTTTAGGTCTTGAAATAATCGGAATTATAGCAGGCTCAGAAAAAATAAGCTGGAAATGGAAAATTGGTGAGTACGAAGTTATTTATGCAAATATGGAATACTACGCTGGTCCTGAAGGACGACAGTATTTAAAATTGCGGAAGAATTACTTTTTTGACCAATTTTATAAAACGCTTGACAAACAAAAAACTGAAAATACATTTTTGGAACTTGGAATAGGAAAAAATAATTGTGATTTGAAATTTGAAAAAACAGGAATGGAATTTGACCTATGCGAGAAAAAACAACTAAAGTAAAAAACGATTTGCCAACAGCGGTTTGGCGCAATTGGGGTTTTAGGCGAACTTTAAAGTTGGTTTTGTACTTGGAAGTTAGGTCTTTGATTTATACATTTGGCTAACCAAATCCCCAACTAACGCCAAGCCAAGAGACGAAAGTTAAAAATCCAAAAAAAGAGATTTATAGCTACGCACCATTTTTAGAATGATAAGAAATGGGGCTATGCCACAAACAAGGTGTGTTTGTGGTAGTTGTATAAAGCCAAATCGTAAGGAACTAATTTCGTCGATATGTTCTCTGAAAAAGCGTCAAACTCAATATTATTGTACTTTCTAAACAAGTAAATTTCCTTTAAACAATTCGACAAACTCTGATGTATTAATGTGGTGAAAGTGGGCAATTGCTTATCCCCTACTAATAAATCAATTTGGTAATTAGAACTGCTCTTCGATAAATTATTTCCAATGATTCTTATAGTAAATGTTGTAGGAATTCCGTTTTGTTTCCCTTGATATTGAACTACCATACTATTTGATTTTAAAATGTGGTTAAAATAAGATTTTCGATTTAAACCAAAATTAATTAATAAAATGGTTTCAAGCATCATATAAGATTCAAAAACTTTCCTAAATTATTTACAAACCCTTTTCTTAAATGACCTTAAATACCTTATATGGTTAGTCTTTTAATTATCATTTCTGGTAAAATCGTTCGCATTGCATCCTCATAACCGGCTACTTTTTTATTGCCGTAGACCGAAGTGGGTAATTTTGGAAACTGACTCCTATCGGACCTCAATGCGTTTTCTATAGGTTGATTAAATGGTAAAAATCCAGCAAAAGGATGTGTTGCGCCCCAAAGTGTAATCACTTTCACGCCAAGCATTGCTGCAATGTGAGCATTCCCTGAATCCATGGAAAGCATGACATCGAGAGTAGAAATAAGATTTAATTCTTGCTGAAATTTGATTTTTCCTGCAACATTTATGACGTTTTCTTTATCTTTAGAAAGCGATTCTAGTATTTCAATTTCTTTTTTTCCACCACCAAAAAGAATAATTTTATTGTTTTTATTCAACGCTAATTCAGTTATAACTTCTTGCATTAAATCTAGCGGATACACTTTAGAATCGTATTGTGCAAAAGGCGCAATTCCAATTCGAATTCCCGAGAAATCGGGAATCGATTCATTCTCAACTAGTATATTCAAAATATCATTCGATAAAACTGCCTTTTCAGGGAATTTAGGATGCGATAAATCTACTTTGAAACCCAATTCTTGAAACACTTTTGCGTGTCTTTCGAACATTGTAGTCAAGGGTTTGAATATCTTATTGTCGGCGCGTGTTAAAGCTGCTTTTTCGGCTCTGCCTTTATCAACCGAAGCGACTTTTTTCCCGTTCAAAGCAAAAAGTGTTCGGATAATTTTAGAACGCAAAACATTGTGTAAATCCGCAAAAGCATCAATATTTAAAACTTGCAAATCTCGAAACAATCGCAACAAACCAATAAATCCTTTGTGTCTATTTTTCTCGTCGAAAGCAAAGAAAAAAACATTAGGAATCGTGTCAAAAAAGGGTTTGAAAAAAAGTCGAGAAACAACTGTGATTTTGATTTCCGGATATTGATTTGCAAAAGCTCGTAAAACAGGAACCGTCATGGCGACATCTCCCATTGCAGAAAGTCTCATAACGGCGATATGTTGGAGTTTTTTTGACAATTTTTACTATTAATTCGCTGTTCTTTGGCCATTCTTTGGCCATTTCATTTTATACAAATCTCTTGAAAATCAAGCTTCTCGAGCAGACTTATTCACAAAAAAGCGTAGTTACTAACAATTTACTTATCTTTTCTTGGTCTTTTCTTGGCCATTTCATTCTTGTTGTCTAAATCGTTTAATGTTTTAGTAATTGCCTCTGAAATTACTTCCATTTGATTTAAATATTCATTTGCAATTTCATAAGTTGACGTTGATCCTTCTCCTTGTTGTTCAAGTATCTTATTTGATACAAATTTTTCTACTCTAAATCTTACTTGTTTTCTTGATAATTTATCTTCAAAAAGACCAACAAAATCTTTCATTTTTGCTCTTCCTTCTTTATATATAAATTGTATTATTTTAGTTAAAACCTCACTCTCATCTAATTCTTGAAGATTATAATATTTTGCTTTTTCATCTGTGAACTCATAATAATCTTTTGAAAGAATGTAATAAAGAGCATTTGTTTGACCTCTTTTTTCTATAAATTTGTTTTCTAAAAGTTTAGAAACTATTTCGGTGTCTAAATTTCTTTTAGCCACATTCTTTTTTATCATGTTTAAAGTAATAACTTCTAAAACAGATAATTTTTCTGTTTCTGGCAATCCTTCTTGTACCGCAACTATAAATAATGCAAATGCTCTATCTTCTATAACGGCTGATAATTTTAAATTTACTTGAAAATAATCGGATTTAGAATAGTCTGGTTCAGCTTTTCCTTCAATAAGTGTATTGTAGAATATCTTATCAACTCCTTGTCCAGATCGTTCTACAATTCCTGTTTTTTGTAAAACATCTGCTAAAAGTCTATTTCTTGGAGTGCTTGGTGTTTTTAATAGATTTTCTAAGTTAACACCTATAGGAAAACCTCCTGCATTAATTATGTCTAATCTTTGAGGAAATTGTTTTACAACTATTTCTGATGATTTTCTGTAATCTCTATGCGTAATCGCATTATTTATTGACTCTCTAATAACTTCTTCATTAAAAAAAGGAATATTAAAAATGTAGGCTCCATCTTGAATAGGAAAACTACCATTTCTTAAATTAATAGTACTCCATAGCTCATCAATTAATATAAAAAAAGGTTCTGAAAAAACAATTCTATTATCAAATTGTATTTGATTTTCAGCATTTCGATACTCCAACATAACAGCGGCTTGAGGAAGCTTGTCGTTTAAGACTTCTTTTTTTGCAAGAAGAATTAATGCTGCATTTGTTAATTTCCCGTTTTTTAAAAGTTCTAAATCGGATAACAATTGTTCATTAGAAAGTGTTTTAAAATTTGGATTGTTTTGTTTTGAAGCATATTTTTCTTTAAGAAATGTTATTGCTTTTTCATCTAAATCAAAAACATTTAAATCTTCACAGATTTGTTGCGAAAAATCAGGTTCTTGTTCATTTATTATCTTTAAAAAAACTGCATCATCCATTGGTTCAAGTCTCTCTCCAACTCGCATTAACGGAACGTCTTCAAACTTAAAAATTTTTCCTGCCGGACGAGAAGGAACTTCAATAACTAAAACTCTTTTTTTGTCTTCAAACAATTCATAAATTACGGTTCTTATTCCCGTGTCTCTGTAAATATTTGCTTCAAGTTCTCCAATAACACCGAGACTTTGATTTGTTCCAACAACATCATGGGGGTAATTATCTGTCATTCCAACAACAAAAAGCCCGCCTTCTTCATTACAAAGTGCGGTTACATAGCCTAGAATACAGCGTCTTCTGTCTGATGAATTTATTTTAGCTCCTCCATTGTAAGAAATATTCCCACCCAGTCCTTTTTTAAATTCAACTTTGTCTTCTGACTCTTTAAGTTTTTTAAGCTTTTCAATAGTTATCATAGACAAATTTGTTTCTTACAATTAGAAATTACTTCTTATTCTGATACAAAACCGGATTCAAATCATCATCGTTATACATTTTCATCTGTTTGTAGACTTTCATGAATTTATCTCCGTTTTCAATATCATACAGCAAATCATCAATGGCAGTGGACAAATCGGTTCTTTGTTCAAGAAGCACGTTTAATTTTGACTGGCATTTATCTCTATGATCTTGAGACGCATCAGCCCGAGTTGCTTCTTCATTCATGTGATAAATTTTTAAAGCTAAAATTGAAAGTCTATCAAATGCCCATGCAGGGCTTTCAGAATTGATTCTAGCATTGTCTTTTACGCTAACGTGAATGTATTTTTGAAGAAAATAGCCGTCAATATATTCCACCATATCTGTGCGTTCTTGATTCGAAGCATCAATTCTTCTTTTCAAGGATAAAGCGGCAACTGGATCAATATTTGGATCGCGAATAATATCTTCAAAATGCCATTGTACGGTGTCTATCCAATTTTTTAGATACAATAAATGTTCTACTTTTTCCTTTGGAAAAGGATTATTAATAGGCTGATCCACATTGTCAAATAAATGATAATCTTGAATACTCTGTTCAAAAACGGTATAGGCTAATTTTGAAAACATAATTTTATTTTTTATAAATACAAAGATACTTTTTATACTTTTATGGAATGTAAAAATTCTTAAGAAGTTTAATTCCAAAATTGTAATTATGCAAATTCATTATTTATCAGAAGCCAATAGTGTTCTCAATCATTTTCTAGGCCAAATCCGAAACGTAAATGTTCAAAACGACAGTATGCGTTTCAGAAGAAATATTGAACGAATAGGCGAAATAATGGCTTATGAATTAAGCAAAAATTTAAAGTATCGAAAAATCGATATTCAAACGCCACTTGGCATAAAAAAAACTACTGAAATTGAAGATCAATTGGTTTTGTGCTCCATACTTCGTGCAGGTTTACCGCTGCATTTGGGGTTTTTAAATTATTTTGACAATGCCGAAAACGGTTTTGTTTCAGCCTTTAGACACCATCCAAACGACGATGATTTTTTTGATATTCTAGTAGAATATGAAGCGGTTCCAAATATCGAAAATAAAAATTTATTACTTATAGATCCCATGCTAGCTTCAGGCCAGTCTATGGTTGCAGTTTTTAATAAATTAAAAAACAGAGGTGTTCCAAGAGAGGTTCATCTTGCGGTTATTATTGCTGCACCCGAAGGTATTGCCTATCTCGAAAAACATTTGCCTTCAAATTGCCATCTTTGGGTTGCCACTTTAGACGAAAAACTAAATGATAAAAACTACATTGTTCCTGGACTTGGAGATGCTGGAGATTTAGCTTACGGTAAAAAATTATAGTTGTGAGAAAAATGTAAATAGACTGCAAATAATGAGCACAAATAAAACCATTTCCTGTTTCAATTTGAGCTGTTTCAATTCAATGTGACTGGTTGCCATAATGGCTAAAGGAGCAAAAGTAAAAAGTAATAAATCACTGCTTTTGTCTGGAGAAATTACAAATAGTATTGCTCCAATAATAAAAGATGTAATTATTTTCTTAAATGATGCATTCAATAATAACGGTCTGTTAGGCAAGGAAATCACCATAGAAATGATGAAAAACAATGCAATAGTTGTGTAAATAGAAAAGGCTATGTTTTGATAATTATTTGTAAAATAATCAATTTCTAAATTTGTAGTGGCTCCATTAATTATAAATTCTGATGCGTTTATACTATAAAATGTTGAGAAAAACAGGAAAATAATTCCTACTGCAATAAAAGCAATAAAAGGCAGTATCCAGTTTCTATAATCTCTAGATACATGAAAAAGGATAGAGATAAACACCAAAAAAATAAAGAGAATTGCCCAAAAATGAAATAAAGCAGCTACAAAAATCCATAACGAAGCATCAAATATTTTTTCTTTAGATGCTTTGAGGGATTGCAGCGAGATTAACCTGCGCAGTGCTAATAAAATAAAAAAATTAGCAAGTAATATGTTTGTATTTTCAAATATCGTTGAAAAAAAAAGGATAAATAATAAATAAAAGAAAATAGTGTAGCTACTGTCTTTACTCAAACCGTTTTTCTTTGCAATAAAGTTTGTTATAAAAACAGAACTCAATAAAACAGTGAATAATAATGCCTTTTTTAGAATCAAAGAAGCACTATAGGTCAGAGACGAATCTTGGAATTGAACTATAAAAAAGAAAACCAGCATTAAAATTACAACCAAAATCAAATTTAATGGTGTAGATTTTTTAAAAACACTTGTTATCATAGAGATATTTTATACTTTTGTGACTGTAAATATAATACTTGTTCAAAGAGGAAACGAGACAAGTAATTTTTTTTATTAAAATAAATACAATTACTATTTACAATGATTAGAATTAACAAATAAAATTAATGACATGAAAGCATTTTTTGAAGGAATACAATACTTATTTGTGGATATCTTGTTTGCACCACTTGATCTTTTACGTTCGTTAGAACTTAAATCATGGTTTGGAGCAAATACTGTCAATTGGATTTTGATGTGTATCTGCGCTTATGCAATTGTTTATTGGTGCAAACAATTAAAATTACATCAAGATAACGGCGAAGAAAACCAAGATACAACGGCTCATTCTTTCTTAACTAAGTAAGTCAAAGCCAATATCTTTTCTAAAATACATCTTATCAAAATGGAGCTTGTCTATGTTTTGATAAGATTTTTTTATGGCTTCTTGAAAATCATCTCCGTAAGATGTTACCGCCAATACTCTTCCGCCATTACTCACCACTGCTCCATTATTCATTCTTGTTCCTGCATGAAAAACGATTGAATCTATAACTTTATCCAATCCCGAAATCTCCATTCCTTTCATAAAATCTTCAGGATAACCACCAGAAACTACCATAACTGTTGTGGCACTTCGCGGGTCTATTTCAAGCGTTATTTCGTCTAGTTTTTCATTGGCTACAGCCTGAAATAATTCTACTAAATCTGTTTTCATTCTTGGCACAACGACTTCGGTTTCTGGATCGCCCATTCTCACGTTGTATTCAATCACAATTGGCTCGTTGTTTACGTTGATTAACCCAATAAAAACAAAGCCTTTGTATTCAATTCCGTCTTTCTGGAAACCTTCGATTGTGGGTTTTACGATACGTGTTTCTATTTTTTCCATCAAAACCGCATCTACATACGGAACTGGAGAAACGGCTCCCATTCCACCAGTATTCAAGCCTGTGTCGCCTTCGCCAATGCGCTTGTAGTCTTTGGCTGTAGGCAGAATTTTATAATTTTTTCCATCCGTTAATACAAAGCAACTCAACTCAATTCCGTCTAAGAATTCTTCGATTACAACTTTAGAACTTGCGGCTCCAAATTTTGCATGAACTAGCATGTTTCTTAATTCTGTTTTGGCTTCCGCCAAATCGTGAATAATCAAAACGCCTTTTCCTGCTGCCAAACCATCTGCTTTTAAAACGTATGGTGGTTGAAGAGTTTCAAGAAATTCGCATCCTTTTTCTACGGTTTCTGCAGTAAAACTATCGTAAGCAGCAGTTGGAATATTGTGTTTTATCAAAAATTCTTTGGCAAATTCTTTACTTCCTTCGAGTTGTGCACCTTTTTTAGACGGACCAATAACTGGAATGTGTTTTAAATCGTCATCGTTTTTAAAGAAATCGTAAATTCCGTGAACTAATGGATCTTCTGGACCAACAACGACCATAGTTACTTTTTCATCAAGCGAAAAAGTTTTTATGGCTTCAAAATCTAAAATATTAAGGTTGACATTTGTTGCTATCTCTGCAGTTCCTGCGTTTCCTGGTGCTACAAAAAGGGTGTCGCAAAGCGGACTTTGAATCATTTTCCATGCAAAAGCGTGCTCTCTTCCGCCCGAACCTAAAAGTAAAATTGTCATTGTGTTGTTTATTCTGAACTTGTTTCAGAATCTTTTTCTAAAACTTGTTCTGTTATACTTGTGAAGCGCAAAAATAATTGCTTTTAGAGTTAAAAAATAATTAATTTATAAAAAAGTGATGGTTCTTAGTCATTAGTTGTTGGTATATATTATTTTTGGTAAAACATATTGATAAAATGCTTCGTCTTTTCTATTTATCGCTACAAATAAATGGCTTTCCAATAAAGGAAGCTAAAGCTGAATTGCAAAAAATCAAATCTATTCCGGAACAAGATTTCAAAAATTTTCTGGACAACAAAAAACAAGAAATTGTTGAATATCATTTAAAAAACAATCCTTCTTATCAAAAATTTATTGGAAATAAAGCTGTTAATCCCGAAGTGTCGGGATGGAACGACTTGCCGATAATGACAAAAAAAGATTTTCAAAAACCCCTTGCCGAAAGGCTTTCAAATGGGTTTACCCCAAGAACAGTTTATGTAAACAAAACCTCTGGTTCTGCCGGAGATCCGTTTATTTTTGCAAAAGATAAATTTTGTCACGCACTAACTTGGGCAACTATTATCGATAGGTTTAGCTGGTTTGGAATTGATTTTAATGCATCATTGCAAGCTCGTTTTTATGGAATTCCATTAGATTTTATAGGCAATCAAAAAGAGCGAATTAAAGATTTTATGGGCAATCGGTATCGGTTCTCGATATTTAATTTATCTGACGTAGTTCTAGCAAAAATTTTAAAAAAATTTCAATCTAAAAAATTTTATTACATCAACGGGTATACTTCTTCGATAGTCTTATTTGCTAAATTTTTACAGAAAAAAAACATTGTTTTAACCTCGATGTGTCCCACTTTAAAATGTTGTGTTGTAACTTCAGAAATGCTTTTTGACGATGACAAAATTCTAATGGAAAAACAATTTGGAGTTCCTGTTGTTAATGAATATGGTGCTTCAGAACTTGATTTAATAGCGTTTCAAAATCCTTCAGGTGAATGGCTTGTAAACTCAGAAACGCTTTTGGTAGAGATATTAGATGAAGAAAACAACGTTTTACCAAACGGAAAAGAAGGTAAAATTGTAATTACTTCATTGTACAATAAAGCGCATCCGTTTATTAGATATGACATTGGCGACATTGGGATTCTTAATGAAAAAAGCACGTTCAAAAACCCAATTCTCAAAAAATTAATTGGAAGAACAAATGATGTTGCGATTTTACCAAGCGGAAAAAAATCGCCTGGATTGACGTTTTATTACGTAACCAAAAGCATCATTGAGGACGACGGAAATGTCAAAGAATTTGTCATAAAACAGACTAAAATTGATACATTTGAAATTGAATATGTAAGTCAAAAAGAATTGACTTTAAGCCAAATTCAAAATATTGAAAAGGCAATAACCACTTATTTAGAAAGTGGTTTGATTTTCCGTTTCGTCCGAAAAGAAAAAATCGAAAGAAGTAAAAGCGGAAAATTAAAGCAGTTTGTTACTATGGTGAAATAAATTGGAGGACGCAAATTGTGATTCCAAAATTCAATCTTGATAAAACAAATTGTGAATTCAAGACCTTTAAGGTAGCAATTTGCGACCTTGCAGCAATTAAAAAGTAATTTATGAATAACGAAATACTACTTTCTGAAGAATTGATTTCTAATAAAATCTACTTTATCAGAAACCAAAAAGTGATGCTGGATCGTGATTTAGCGGCACTTTATGCGATTGAAACCAGAGTTTTAAAACAAGCTGTAAAAAGAAATATATCCAGATTTCCCGAAGATTTTATGTTTGAATTATCTCAATTAGAGTTTGACAACTTAAAATCACAATTTGTGACATCAAGTTGGGGTGGAACTAGAAAATTACCTTCCGTTTTTACAGAACACGGAGTTCTAATGTTGTTAAGTGTTTTGAATAGCGACAAAGCCATTCAGACCAATATTCAAATTATGCGGATATTTAGTAAAGTGAGGCAAATGCTTTTGGACACTACCGAAATTAGGTTAGACATTGCTCAAATGCAAAAGAAATTAGAAAATCACGGGATTGCTTCGTACCTCGCAATGACATATCGAGTTGGTTTTCTCTTATTTAGATGAATTAACCGATAAAAAAGAAAATGTAAAACCAAGAACTAAAATTGGTTACAAAAAATAAACTAACAAAAGGAAGAAGATTGCTTTGCTTCGTGCCTCGCAACTCCTAGCAATGACAAACAAATGAAAATAACAATAATCGCAGGCGCAAGACCTAACTTTATTAAAATCGCACCCATCATCAAAGCGATTGAAAACAAGCAATTCGAAGGCGAAACCATGACTTTTAGATTAGTGCATACGGGTCAACATTATGACAAAAACCTCAGCGATACTTTTTTCGAAGAGTTAAATATTCCGCTACCAAACGCAAATTTAGATGTAAAAAGCGGTTCGCAAGCAGAGCAAACTGGAGCAATTATGATTGCGTTTGAAAAAGAGCTGATTCATAATCCGTGTGATTTAGTTCTTGTGGTTGGTGATGTAAATTCGACCATGGCATGTGCCATTGTTGCAAAAAAAATGAATATAAAAGTCGCTCATGTCGAAGCCGGAATACGTTCTGGAGACATGACAATGCCCGAAGAAATTAATAGAATTGTTACCGACAGCATCACCGATTATTTTTTTACAACTTCAACCTCTGCGTCGGATAATTTATTAAAAAATGGCGTTTCGACTTCCGTTATTCACTTTGTGGGAAACGTCATGATTGATACTTTATATCAAAATTTGGAACGAATTTCGCCTCCCAATTTTTGGTCAGATTATGATTTAAAAACCGGAAATTATATCATTTTAACATTACATCGACCATCGAATGTAGATGAAGAACACGCATTGATTCGTTTATTAGAAGGGATTGATCAAATGGTTGGAGATAAAAAAATAATTTTTCCAATTCACCCCAGAACCAAAGCTATTCTGGGAGAAAAAGATTTGAATTTGAAAAACATCCTGTTTGTAGAACCACAAGGGTATTTGAATTTTATGTATTTGATAAAAAACAGTTTTGCCGTGATTACGGATTCTGGTGGAATTTCTGAGGAAACGACCGTTCTTGGAATTCCGTGTTTCACCATGCGAACCACCACCGAAAGACCTGAAACTATTGAAATTGGGACCAACACTTTAGTTGGAATTACTATTGAAAATCTTGAAAAAGAATATAAAAAATTTACAGCTGCTGATATACATCTGCATAAAAGAGGAATTCCTGAACTTTGGGACGGAAAAGCTTCGGAAAGAATTATCGATATTTTACTAAAAAATTAAACCTTTATGGTTCCTAAAGCATTTTAAAATCTTAATTTTCTTAATGTCTTAATGGTTTAAAAATAAAAAATGTTGAAATAAATACGAGATACTGAAACAAGTTCAGCATACATGAAAGAAATCCTCATCATATCAAATTATTATCCGCCAGAAAAAGGCGCTGCTGCAAATAGAATTGAACAGTTAGCGTTGAAATTACGCCAGAATAATTACACCGTTTCGGTAGTTTGCCCGTTAGGAAATTATCCAAAAGGCGAATTGTTTCCAGAATACAAAGGCAAATTCTGGGTTACTGAAAATAGAGAAAATATTACCGTGAAACGACTTTGGATTTATCCGAGTGTGAGCCAAAATCTCTTGGTTAGAATCGTGTCAGTATTGTCGTTTTCATTGAGTTTATTTTTCTACTTGATGTTCACAAAAACACCACAAAAAGTTGTGGTCCAATCGCCGCCATTATTGTTATCGTTTGTTTCGGTTTTAGTGCTTTCAATGAAGCAGAAAAAAATTATTTTGAATGTTTCTGACCTTTGGCCATTGGCAGCAATTGAATTGAAAGCGTTAAAAAAAGATAGTTTTTCGCATAAAGCTTCGTTGTTTATGGAACGCTTTATTTATAAAAAAGCAGCGCTTGTTTTGGGGCAATCAAAAGAAATAATGTCGCACATTCATTCCTTTTTTCATGAAAAAAAAGTGTATTTGTACCGTAATTTCCCTGATCATCAAGTCGCTGAAATAGACTTTGAGACAACCGAAAAACAGCCTATAAAACTGTTTTATGCAGGACTTCTAGGAGTTGCACAAGGTGTTTTGGAACTGTGCGAAAAAATAAAATTAGAAGGTCTCAATATCGAATTACACCTCTTGGGCGATGGTGCTGAAAAAAGCCAAATTGAGGCCGTAATTCAATCGAAACCAGCACAAAAAATCTTCTTTCATGGCATGCTAGAACGAAAAGATTTACACGAAAAACTCAAAGGTTTCGACATTGCTATTGTGCCGCTTAAAACTAGAATTTACGGTTCTGTTCCTTCAAAAATATTTGAATATGGTTCGCTTGGATTTCCTATACTATATTTTGGTGGTGGCGAAGGCGAAGGCATTGTTTTGGAAAATAATTTGGGTTGGATTGCCCAAGTTGGAAATTTTGAAGATTTGAATGAAAAGTTAGTTTCGATTTCTAAATTAGATAAAAACGAACTTGGTTTGATGAAAAAAGCAGCTTTTTATCAATCTAAAAAAGTTTTTAATCTGGACTTACAAATAAAAGATTTAATTGAAAAAGGGGTGTTTTAATAGGCTTTTTTATCTCCTTTTAAGGTGTTGAAAATAGTGTTGAAAATGATTTTTAAATCTAATAAGATAGACCAGTTTTCCATGTAGTAAATATCATACTTTACTCTATTTATAATATCATTATCGGTTTCTACTTCTCCTCGATATCCTTTGGTTTGTGCAAGTCCAGTGATACCGGGTTTTATAAAATGACGCACCATAAATTTATCTATTTTTAAAGCATACATCTCGGTATGACTCACCATGTGTGGTCTTGGTCCAACAACTGACATTTCTCCAAATAAAACATTTATAAATTGTGGCAACTCGTCGATACTGGTTTTGCGCATAAACTTACCAATTTTGGTAATTCGAACATCGTTTTTGGAAACCTGATTCAAGTCTGCAATTGCGTTCAATTCCATAGATCTAAATTTATAACAGTCAAATTCATGATAGTTCAACCCGTTTCGTCTTTGAATAAAAAACAAAGGTCCTTTTGATTCTCGTTTGATAAGTAAGGCTAGAATTGGGGTTAACCATGACAAAACTCCAACAATAATTAATATTGAAAACACAATGTCAAATACGCGTTTTATTCCTTTATTTAAATTCTCATCTAGTAAAATATTTCTCAAAGAAATTACGGGTATATAATCATAATATTCAAACTTAAAATTTCGAGAAAGTATTTGTTTTTCGTCTGGGATGAATTTTAAAGTTTTTAAATTATTGTCGGCAAAATCAATTATATCGGTAATTTGGCTGTTTGATAAGTCGGCAATGGAGCAGTAAATTTCGTTGATTTTGTTTTCTAAAACAAAAGCAAGACACTCTTCGATTTTTGCTTTTTTATTGCTTTCAAGGTGAAATACTTTGACTAATTGGTATCCGTAATCTGGATTTTCTATAAAAAAAAGTCTAAGAGGATTTATCCTTTTGTTGTTGCCTAATAAAACTACTGATCTAAAATTTCCTCCAAATAAAACTCTGTATTTTCTTAAAAAATAATAAATAAATAATTTGATTAGCAAAATTACTAATATCGTGAATGAAATAAGTGAAAATATTTTCTCGGAATTGGAATATTCAACATAAAATAAATCAAATACCAGGCAAAATAAGGAAAAAAGCAGTCCTTGTTTCAAAGTACAATTTACTATAGAAATTACTCTGGTATAGCGGTATACTTCATAAAAACCTAAATTTGCAGCAATAATAAACCAAATTAAACTTATAAAAACATGGTAAAAAAACTCTTGATCATACGATTGTGATAAATAAAAAGCCAATACATTGATGATGATTAAATCAATCATGTATGAAAAAGGGCGAATATAGCCGGAGTATCTTCCTGTTTTGGTTTTCACTAAATTATATACTTAGAAAAGTCTTTGTGCTCTTCTTTTAATAGTTCTTCTGTAGACAATGATTTAAAATATTCGTAGGTTATTTTCATGCCTTCTTCTCTTGAAACTTTTGCGGTCCAACCTAAAATTTCTTTTGCTTTTGTGATGTCTGGTTGACGTTGCAAAGGATCGTTTATGGGCAAAGGAAAATAAACTACTTTCTGGTTTGTTCCTGTTAGCTTTATGATTTCGTCTGCAAAATCTTTGATGGTGATTTCGTCTGGGTTTCCAATATTAACCGGTAAAATATAATCCGAATGTAGCAGTCTAAAAATACCTTCTACTTGATCGTCTACATAACAAAAGGAACGGGTTTGCATGCCATCGCCAAAAATGGTTAAATCTTCGCCTCGAATGGCTTGGCCTATAAAAGCCGGAATAACACGACCGTCATTGAGTCTCATTCTTGGTCCATAGGTATTAAAAATTCGAACAATTCTGGTTTCGACACCATGAAAAGTGTGGTACGCCATAGTTATTGATTCCTGAAAACGTTTGGCTTCGTCATAAACACCTCTTGGTCCAATGGTGTTTACATTGCCATAATATTCTTCGGTTTGTGGGTGAACTAATGGATCACCGTAAACTTCGGAAGTGGATGCAATAAGTATTCTAGCTTTTTTTACTCTGGCTAAACCCAGTAAATTGTGTGTTCCTAGTGAACCTACTTTGAGGGTTTGAATTGGGATTCTCAAGTAATCTATTGGACTTGCTGGTGAGGCAAAATGCAGAATATAATCTAACTCACCTGGAATATGAACAAATTTTGTAATATCATGGTGGTAAAATTCGAAATTCTCCAATTTGAATAAATGGGCTATGTTTTTTAAATCACCCGTAATAAGGTTGTCCATACCAATAACATAATAGCCTTCGGCAATAAAACGATCACAAAGGTGTGAGCCCAGAAACCCTGCTGCTCCCGTTATGAGAATTCTTTTCATAAGATAATTTTATGTTTGCAAGGTATAAAAAACAAATTAGAAATTCTCAAGCAAAGAACGAGATTTACTTTTTATAAAATTATATTTGCACTTCAATATTATAAATTATAACTACAAAAAATGCATCGACTTAAACTCTTATTAAAGAATCATCTTTTTATGAGTGCTTTTTATAAAGCGGTTTCTGGAGTTGCTCTATTTGTTTCTATACCGCTTCTTATTCATTATCTAGGCAGTACAAATTATGGTGTTTGGATTTTAGTTTTTACGCTTTTTCAATGGGTTTTATTAATGGATTTTGGGTTGTCTAGCGTATTAAAAACTAAAATCCCTGAGTTGTGCCATTCCGAAAACAGTAGTTTAATAAATGCCTACATAAAATCTACTTATGTTATTTGTTGTTTTATTGCGTTGGGTATTTTCTTGCTGTTTACTGTTCTATTTCTCTTTTTTGATGTGGGTTCGTTTTTAAACATCTCGTTTGAATCGGCTTTTGTTACCAAACTTTTTCTGCTGAATATTTTCTTTTTCTGTGTCAATTTTATTTTAAATACCCACAAAGCATTGTTTGTTAGCGTTCATAAAGGTAAATTTGCCGAACAATCCATCGCTGTTAATCAGCTATTTTTTCTGCTGTTTATAATGATTCCTCTATTTTTGTTTCCTGAATTAAAAGCAGAGTCTAAACTCTATTTAATCAGCTGCATCAATGGGATTGTTTGCATAATCGTGAATGTTTTATACACTTTCTATTTGTTTAAAACAGAGAAAATTTGTCTTTTTACAAAAGAGAAAACGCCCAAAACACATTTGAATAGCATTTATACTTTAGGTGTTAAATACATGTTGATTCAGGTTGGTATGCTGTTTTTATTTTCTTCGGATAATTATATTCTAGCCTATTTTTTTGGTCCAAAAGAGATTGTTCCTTATGAAATTGTTACTAAATATTTCCAGTTTCCTTTAATGATTTTAATGGCCGGAATGGCGCCTTTGTGGTCGTTATTTACTAAAAACTATCTCGAAAAAAATGACATTTGGCTCAAAATGAGTTTCCGGAAATTTAATTATTTTTATCTCGTCGTGTTAATTGGAATGTTGCTTTGTGTTTTGATTGCAAAACCTATTATGAAAATATGGATTGGTAATGATTTTGTAGTTCCTCAATTTTTATTAATTACAGTAGCAATAATGACCTCTTTGAGAATATTTACCACTTTTTACAGTTACTTTTTTAACGGAATAGGAAATCTACGAAGTTATTTATTACTTTTAGCAACGAGTGTTCTATTAAAAATTCCGTTGTCTTATTTATTTATAAAATTAGATTTCGGAATAGCGAGTGTTGTTTTGTCCTCTGCTTCATGCCTTATAGTCTGGAGTATTGTGCAACCCGTAGAAGCTTATAAAATTGTTTCAAACCTAAAGAAAAATGAATAAACTTATACATAACAACAAAAGTACGTTGCTTAAAATCAAGCGCTTTTTTAATACTGCTCTTGGTATTGAAATCACAAAATACCCAACTGATGAGCTTTCCCGAAGGATTGCTTTGCTGAAACATCATAATATTGATGTCATTCTTGACATTGGCGCAAACATAGGTCAGTATGGTGGCGATATGAGAAATCTGGGATTCACGGGCGAAATTATTTCGTTTGAACCCATGAAAAAAGCATTTAAGAAATTAGAAAAAAACGCATCGAAAGATGCCAACTGGAAAGTCTATAATTATTCACTCGGGGAACGAGATGGTCAAGCTACCATAAACATTGCCAAAAACTCTGTGAGCAGTTCGCTGTTAGAAAACCTTCCGCAACTTACAGACAGCGCACCAGAAGCAAAATTTATTGAAAAAGAAACTATCGAAATACGAAAACTAGACAGTATTTTTGAGGATTTAAATTTAAAAAACAAAACTGTTTATCTAAAAATTGACACTCAAGGATACGAAGAAATGGTTTTACTTGGAGCAGAAAAATCACTAGATTTAGTAAAAGGAATACAAATTGAAATGGCTTTTGTTCCTTCTTACAGAGGTACAATCACCTTTGATAAAATGAAAACAAAATTAAATAATTTAGGATTTCATCTTTTAGCAATTGAAAACGGCTTTTATGACAAAAAAACAGGGAAGCAATTAGAGGTAGATGGTGTGTTTTATAAAAATAAATAATTTGTAACTTATGAATCTTAACAAACTTTCGATAATTATTCCCGCATACAATGAAGGCCCAACTATTCATTTGATTCTTGATAAAGTAAAAAATGTTGTTTTAGAAAACAATATCGAAAAAGAAATTATCATTGTAAATGATTGCTCAAAAGATGATACCGACCAAGCTATTATAAAGTACATGTCAAATAATCAAGGTGTTAACATTCAATATTTTAAACACGAAGTTAACAAAGGAAAAGGTGCAGCGTTGCATACCGGAATACAGAAGGCAACAGGCGATTTCTTAATCATTCAAGATGCTGATTTAGAATACGATCCCGAGGAATATAATTTATTGTTGAAGCCTGTTTTAGCTGGATTTGCAGATGTTGTTTATGGCTCTCGTTTTATGGGAGGAAATCCACATCGCATACTATTTTTTTGGCATACTATTGGAAATAAATTTCTAACAACTTTATCTAATATGTTTTCTAATTTGAATCTTACCGATATGGAAACGTGTTACAAATTATTTAATACTAAAATTATTCAGTCTATTTCTCTAAAAGAGAACAGATTTGGTTTTGAGCCAGAGGTTACAGCGAAAATTGCTCGAGTTCCTAAAATTCGAATTTATGAAGTGGGTATTTCTTACTATGGAAGAACGTATGAAGAAGGGAAGAAAATAGGTTGGAAAGATGGTTTTAGAGCTATTTATTGTATTTTGAAATATGGGTTTCTAAAAATTAAGTAATATGTTTATTCTTTTTTGTTACTTGTTATTATTGATGGTTATAGCAAAATTAAATTTTGTTAAAAATCTAAAAGAAACCATTTTAGCGACAACCCTACTTTTTTCTTTTTTTATTGTTTTGATTACTGAGTCTTTGAGCCTCTTCAAATCATTAAATTTAGTCTCTGTTGCCGTGTGTTGGACACTATTTTCATTGATGCTTTGCACTATTTTATTTCGAAACAAAAAATTAACTCTCTTTGTTTTGAAACAGTATAAATCATTGCTTTTTCAGTGTTATAAATCATTTAGTTTTTACGAAAAAACGCTTGTTGGGTTTATTAGTTTTGGATTATTACTTTTGCTTTTTCAAGGAATAATATATCCTCCAAACAATTGGGATTCATTAACTTACCACATGTCACGCATAATGTATTGGTTAAGCAATGAGTCTGTAGCTCATTTTCCTTCACATATTCTGCGCCATTTATATCAACCTCCTTTTGCTGAATATTTTATATTGCATTTAAACCTCTTGAACGGAAATGATTATTTATCAAATAGCGTACAGTGGTTGTTTCTAGTTTTTTCTATAATTTCTATTTGGTCTTTGCTTGATTATTTTAAAGTATCACGGTTTTATAAATTATTGGTGGCATTTTTAATACTAACAATTCCAGCTGTTGAGTTACAATCATCAACAACTAAGAATGATATCGTTTGTGGTTTTTTTATCATTACAGCAATATACTTTTCGTGTAAATCCTATTATGAATCTGAATTAAAAAACTTTGTTTTTCTTGGACTTACTGTTGGCCTAGGCTTATTGACTAAAGGTACTGCGTATATTTTTCTTACTCCAATTCTGCTGTTATTGGCGCTATTTATCCTTTTTAAAATAATTAAAACAAAACAAATAAAACCCCTGCTAAATGGTTGCATTACGCTGTTGATAGTTTTTTTAATAAATCTTGGTCATTACTCCCGAAATTTCAAGATTAATAGAAATGTATTAAATATTGATGAAACCGAAGCTAAAGCATACTCCAACGAAAAAATGAATGGAACCCTTTTCCTTTCTAATTTTCTAAAAAATGCTGGTTTGCATTTGGGTTATCCCATTCAAGCCGAAGCAGATTCATTAATAAAAGGAATTCATAAAAAGATAAGTATTCCTGTAAATAACCCCGAAACAAATTATTATGGAATACCCTATGAAGGCGCAATAAAAATTAACACTAACGAAGATTGTGCGCCTAATGTAATTCACTTTTTTTTGATTTTACTATCGTTTTTTGCTCTTGGTTTCAATCGTTTTAAAAATCTAAAAGAAAATAAAAAACAGCTATTACTGGGTTTAATTATAATAGCGCAACTGGTTTTATTCGTTGGCTATTTAAAATGGCAACCGTGGCACACACGACTTCATATTCCAATTTTTATGCTTTCGGTAGTGCTAATTACTGTTGCGGCAAATCAATCCAAATGGTTTAAATATATTGTGCTTGCAAGTATTCCTTTAATGATGTTCAGTTTTTATTTTTATTTTGTTTACAACAATACTAGACCAATTTCTACAAATAGAGAATATACTAAGAACATTCACTTACTAGACAATCGCTTTAAGAAATATTTTTCGAATCAACCACATCTTTATGGTGAATATTCCGAAGTTTTGGGTGCTATTTATTCAAATAATTCTACTAAAATAGGTTTGATGTTATCGGATTGGGAATATCCTTTGTTGTATAATTTTTATTATTACCCTATTAAAATCGTTGCTGTAAACGTAAATAATTGTACTAGTGGAATTCCTCAAAACACAGAAAATATTGATGCCATCATTGCAAACAATCAAAAAACTGATTTTATCATTTTTCAAGGGAGAAAATATATAAATCAAAACCCAAATCATTCGTATATTTGGTTTTATAAGTAATCCATTGATGAAAATTTCAATAAAAAAATACTTGCTCTATTCTTCTGTATTTGCCATATTTACAGAAGCATTCTTCTTTAATTATATTATTGATTGGAAATTGCTGTATTTAATAATTTGCATTAATTACTATTTATTATTTCTACATCAAAAAAAAATCATTATCCATAAATATTTTAATTACATCATTGTAGCGCTTTTTGTTCACGGAATTATTGTTAATTCAATAATAGGCGTTCCCATAAACTATATGCTTGCTCAGTTAATTGGAATAACAATTATTAGTATATATTACTATAACTTTATTACACTATTTAAATTAAATGATATTTTAAAAGTATATTTAAAGATAAGTTTGATCGTAGCGATTATTGGTTATCCAATGTATTTTTTAGAAATAAACTTAAATGATGGTCGCTTACAGAGTATTTTTAAAGAACCCGCTCATTATGCTATTGTAGTTATTCCTGCTTGTTATTACTATTTAAAAATTAAAAAATATTTGCTTTTTGCCGTTATATTTGGCACTCTTATTTTATCAAATTCTTCATTGGGTTATATTGGTTGTGCGCTCATGTTTATTATACCTAATCTTAATTACAAGCGCTTTTTTAGTTTTATCGCCATTCTTCCTTTTGTAATTGGAACTTTTTATTATATCTATAACGAATATACCTTTTTAAAACTTAGAGTTGATGATACTGTCGAATCCTTAAACGCAATTAACACAGGGAATTTTAAAGAAAATGCCAATTTGAGTTCTTATTCCCTATTAAGTAATTTATTTGTAGCAAAAACAAATGTTACTGAACATCCTATTGGAAGCGGAATTGGAAGTCATGTATATATGCATAAAAAAAAATACCTACATCTAATAAATCCTCCTGTATATCTTGTAAAACAAGATCTTCAGAGCAGTAATGCAACTGACGCAAATTCAATGTTTGTTAGGATTATATCCGAGTTAGGAATTATTGGCTTAGTATTAATACTGTTTTTTATAAGTAGAGCGTACAGGTGTTTTAATACAAGCGAACTATATTTTGCGCAAGGAATTTTTATATATTTCTTACTAAAACTATTCCGAGATGGGCATTATTTCCCGCCAGAGCTGTTTTTCTTTATATGGTTGTTTTATTCCTATTACAAGAATGCAAATGATGTAAAAATTACTAATCCAAATTATATAAAATAATTTTCTTTATAGAAAGAATAGGTCTCTTCACAACACTTTGTCCAACTAAACTTTTTAGATTGATCAAGACCTAACGCTATTTGATCATTTCTAAAATCATTAAAGGACAATTTTGTAAGTGCATTTTTAAAATCTTGTACCTCCATTTTATCGAATAGAATTCCTGCATTATCGGCAATTTCAGTAATTGACGAGTTTTTTAATGCCATAATAGGACATCCCGCTTTCATTGCTTCAATTATTGGGATTCCAAAACCTTCATAACTAGAAGGATATATAAAAGCATGGGCAAAATTGTACAAAATATTTAGACCTGTATTGTTAATATTATTAATTAAAACTATTCGTTGTAACAACCCTTTTTTATTCAATATTGAAATTTCACTTTTATTAAAACTCTCTCCTACAACAACTAATCGAAAATTTGAAGTCTCACTTAAAAGAGAAATTATAAATGAAAAATTTTTATAGCTTGTCCTACTTCCTATATATAAAAGATAGCCTTGTTGTAAATGATAGGTGTTTAAAAAATCGATATGAAATTGTTTCACCTCTTGAATCTGAAAAAAATCATCGCTTACTCCGTTGTGAATAACAACTACTTTTTGATTTTTACTGGGAGGACAAAATTGTTTTAAATCTTTATAAGTATTGTTAGAGATACAAATGATTCCGTTTGAATTTCTAATAGATTTATACTTTAGAGCATTGTGTAATTTTCTTTTTAAAAAACTAGCGTAAAAATTATGTGTGAAATCATGTACTGTAGCAATCTCTACATGTTTTACCTTAGTTTGTAAAACCCTGTAATAACTGGAATGAAATAGAAAAAAATCGTTTATGTCTATTTTAATTTCCGAAATTCTGGCTTGTAAAACAAATCTCGATGTGTTGTTTGTGATTAAGTTTTGAGTTGGAATATCTAACTGTTTTCGATGAAAATTGATGTTTTTAAAATAATCTTCATAAAAAAACAATTCATTATTAAAATCCTGTTTTGATAATAAAAATTTTGATAATTCAAACCAGTAATTTGATACACCTCCGTTTTGGCATTTATCATAAATAATATTATCTAAAAGTATTTTCATAATAAAAACCTATTTATTTCTTACCACAAAAAAAAACGAGATTTTATAAAATAAAACCTCGTCTTTCTATATAATTATAAATTATTTAACTAATAATGAAATTAAAGTTTCTTTACCTATGAGACTTGGTGGATATTTTTTATCATGATTTAAAATATATCTTGATTTTACATCATCCCAAGAAAAAGATTCGTCTGTAGAAAAATATTCTGAATGTTTACCATTATCTCCATCAACAACTAATAATTTATTGTTTTTAATAGAAATGTTTTTAATAGTTAAAGAACCTTGCTCTTTATTTGTGCTAATGGTAATCTTAACGTTCTCCACAACAATACCCTCAGGGAGGTTTATGCTGGTTTTTTGCATCACAGGAGATCCAATTATTTTTACGCTAATAGGATCGTCATAATTAAAATAATTCTCTCTCTGGTAAAAAACTACTAGACTGTCATTTTTTTCAAAAACACCTTCAATATCAATAATATACTTATCATTATTTTCGTTTTCAACTATACTTGCTTCGCTGTTATTCGTTTTTTTGTCACCACCACAGGACATTAATAAGATGCTCCCAATAAATAATAATACTATTTTTTTCATTTTATTTTCAATTTTTTACTTTGCAAATGTATCATATTTTTTTGTTGGAGAAAAAAAAACACTACTTTTTAATCGCATAATAGTATATTTGTTGATAAATGTTACCTTTAAATGTCCGATAAAAAAAATATCACTTTAATTTCTACTAATTTTTATCCTGAAGATTCCGCAATAGGGTTATATAGCACTCAGTTTGCAGAATTTTTAATCTCTAAAGGCTACTTGGTAACTGTTATTGCAGGTTTTCCATATTATCCTCAATGGAAGATTAATAAAAAGTATGCTTTGCTTCCTAGTTTTTATAAAGAAACTTTTAACGAAATTGAAATATTTAGACACAAGCAGTATGTTCCAAAAAAAGTTAATTTTATTGGTAGAATTCTTCTATTATTAAGTGTTTTATATGGAACAATAATCAACTCTTGGAAGGTTAAAAAATCTGATTTAGTAATTTGTATTATTCCTTTTACGTTGTCATGTTTTGCAGGTTATTTATTGTCAAAAAGAACTAAATCTAAACTTTGGATTCATATTCAGGACTTTGAATTTGATTTAGCTTTTGAGTCGGGAATTTTAAAGCCTACTAATTTTTGGACCCAAATGATAAAAAAAAGTGTTTTTAAATCAGAATCCTTTATACTAAATAAAGCTGCCGTGGTGAGTAGCATAAGTTATACGATGCTTAATAAATTAAAAACAAAGTCAACTGTTAAAAATATATTTTATTTCCCAAATTGGGTTGATGCAGAAACCATAAACCCAGCTAATTTTAGGAAACACAACTACATCAATCCCGATAAATTTACGTTGCTTTACTCTGGAAATATTGGTGAAAAACAAGACTGGAATATTTTTGAGCAAATTTGTTCCTGCATAAATATAAATGATAATATAGAAATAATTATTGTAGGAAGCGGAAGTTATTTAGAGACTTTAAAAGAAAAATCGAAAAAATATTTGTTTGTTCATTTTTATCCTTTAGTCAAATATAGCGAATTGTCTAACCTGCTTTGTTCAGCCGATGTTCATTTTTTATTTCAAAAAACAAATGTCATAGATTCCTTAATGCCATCTAAATTATTAGGGATGATGGCAAGTGAAAAACCATCAATTGTTACAGGAAATAAAGATTCAGAAGTTGCTAAAATATTTGAAAAATCAAATGGAGGATATTATTTTGACAACGATGCTATAAATACCATATTTGAAACAATTATTCTTCTTAAAAATAACGAAAAAATACGAATTGAAAAAGGGAATAATGCTAGAGAATTTGTGTTAAATCAATATTCAGAAAACGAAATTTTTAATAGTGTGGAACAAAAAATACAATCCGTATTTCATGAAAAATAAAACCGAAAGCTTTTTTTATATAATAATCCCAGCACTGTTTACTTTTCCGATTTTTAAAGAAAGTATATCTAGTTTGCTTTTGATTTTATTGATTTTAAACACCATTATATACACTATTTCGTCCAAAAAATTTAAATTTAAAACCCGTAAAGTTCTATTGTTTACAATTCCATTTTGGATATTAATATTATTTACTCATATTGATTTTTCAAATCCAAAAACTTTAATCCCAATAAATAATGGATTGTTTTTCTTGTTATTTCCTATAACATTTTCATATATCCCGAAAATACATTTTAGTAAAGAAAAAATAATCTTTTATCTAGAAATAGTAAAGAACACCTGTTTCATTATTGCAATTAGTTACATCGTTGGCTTCCTATACAAATATAATTTCTCGGATTTTTTTGTTTTTAAATATGAGATTCCAAAGTTTAGAGATTTCGTGTATAATGAAGTTTCTTTTTTTAAAATACATCCAACCTACTTCACGGCAATAGTTGTATTAAGTACCGCTTTTTCTTTTGAAAAAATATTGAAACAAAAAAAATATCTTGAACTTATATATTTAGCTGTTTTTGTGATAATTACGTTTATGCTTTTGGTAAAAATAAACATCATAATGATCATATTATTATTATTTTATATGATGCTTTTTCGATCACCGTATACCACAAAACAAAAAATTTCTGCTTCTTTTTTTCTGATATTAACTGTAATTATTTTCTCCTTTTCTATTCCAGGTGTAAAAAACAGATTTAAAGAAATTATCGATAGTTATAATACCGCTCCAAATGGGCTTGCTTACGATTCTACCAACATTCGAGTTTCAATTTACAAATGCTGCTATAATTTAGCCCAAGACCATTATTTATTTGGTGTTGGGTTCGAAAATTTGGGAGAGGAATTAAAAACGTGCTTTAAAAACAATTATGGCTCTGATTTTTATAAAAATGAAACCTATTTATCTCATAATTATTATTTATACATTTTTTTGTCAAGCGGTGTTTTTGGATTAATCCTTTACCTATTTTATGTATTTAAAATTATTGTTTCTATTATAAGGCAGGATGTATTTATTTTAAGTCTTGGTATGATTAATATATTTATTTTATGCTTTACAGAAGATTTTTTTTATAGACATTATGGACTTTTTTATTTTAGTCTCTTATTCTTTACGTATTACAATTCTGAATCAAATACAAATTAAACCTACTCCAAATCTTCTAACTCCTTTTGTGCTTCATTTTTGGACTCTCGTTTTTGGGTGTCAAATTGTTGATCTGTTTCAACTGCATCGGTAATGAAAATTGCTTTTCCAACAACGATTAATAACGATAAAACTGTGATTACTAAAAATAGTTTGACCCATTTAGACTGTCTCATATCTGATTTTTTTAAAGTTAAAAATCCAAAAATAAGCGCAATCCCAATTGGGATAAAAGCTAAAGTCCCTAAAGGCAAAAAAGCAAATATAACACTCAAAATAGTGAAAATACTTGCTATAACTAAAAATAATTGTCTCATAATATTTGTTTTAAATTCCAGATGCGCTTGCTAGTTTGAGTTGTCCAGTTCCTACTGGAATGCTAAATTTGATTAAAGCAGGGATTTTTTGCGTGTCGGCAGTAAGCCAAATGATGTTTTGGTCTTTTCCTTTTAAAACCTTTGTCCTAGCTCCAATTGACAATTTATAACATTCTTTGGTTCCTAAACTCCCAGCTGAAATAGTTTCCTTTCCCATAAACTTTACAACAACTGGTATTTCTTTTTCATCAAAAACAATCACAAACGATCTAGTTTGACCGTTTTTAAAGTTTTTAAAATCAACAGTTCTTAATTTATAAATAAGTGTGACAATGTCTTGGGTCGAATTTCCAATGGTGAATATAGAATTGGTTTCGGGTTTGTTTCGTTTTTTTGAAGTACTCGTTACTGTTTTGCCGTCCTTTTTAAAAACGTACTTCTCCGTCTTTGTATATCCTCCTTCGTTGATGTTTCGCTTATATAAACTTGGTTTCAACGTCAACGGATGAACATACGATTCATATAAATCTCTAATTTTAAAAAAGGAATCCCATTTGCTGAAAGTGGTTGCTTGACAGCTCAAATGCAAATAGGAGGTTTTAGAGGTTTTGATTGTTTCGGTTTCCATCGTTACTTGAGCTAATTGAGTCATTAATCCACTCATATTATACGAGGCTGCAAATACTAATTTTTCTCCTGATTTTATTTGCGAAAAACCGCAGTTGATTGACAAAGCGAAACAAAATATAAGCAAATATTTTTTCATTATTTAGATTTTTTATTGGTGCAAATTTAGCTCTTTTATTAGAATTAGCTCTTTTTTAGAGCTTTTCAAATAACTGAAACGCAAAAACCCTAGTTTAAATTACAACCGTTTCTAAACTTTTTTCCCAAGTTTTAATTTCAATGCCAAAAATAGTTTTGATCTTGCTTTTATTCAATACGCTGTATTTGGGTCTTTGAGCTGGTGTTGGATAACTTGTAGTTGGAATAGGATGTAAATTAATGTTTATGTTATGTTTTTCGAGTATTTTTTGGGCAAAATCATACCAACTGCATTGCCCTTCATTGCTGAAATTATATATACCATAGTTAGAAGCCGGATTTTGGATGTTTGAAGTGATTATTTTCAAAATAGCTTCCGCTAAATCAACGGCATTGGTTGGTGTCCCAATTTGATCGTTGACAATGCTTAGTGAGGTTCTTTCTGACGACAATCGCAATATGGTATTCATAAAGTTATGCCCAAACTGGGAATAAACCCAAGAAGTTCTAATGATAAAATAATTGTTTAGAGTTTCCTGAATTGCTTTTTCGCCGTCTAATTTAGTTTGACCGTAAACACTTTGTGGATTTGGGCTGTCTCTTTCTGTGTAAGGCGTTGTTTTGCTTCCATCAAAAACAAAATCTGTCGAAATATGCAACAATATGGTATCGTGTTCTTTGCACACCTCAGCAATATTTTTAGCGCCATCAACATTGATTATTTGGGCTTTTTCTGATTCGCTTTCGGCTTTATCAACTGCGGTATACGCTGCGGTATTGATACAATAGTGTGGCTTTATTTTAGCAAAAACTTCTTGACATTTTTTTTTATTGGTTATGTCTAGCGATTTATAATCAAAAAATTTAAATTGTATGCTAGGATAATTATTGGCAACAAGCGCAATAGATTGTCCCAATTGTCCGTTTGCTCCTGTGACCAATACTACCATACTTTTCGTGCTTTTTCGAGTGTCGGTAATTGTTGGTCCTTTTCGGAAACGATTATCTGGTTTATGGGAAATTGCCAGTCTATGTTGATTTCTGGATCGCTGTAAATAATGCCTCCTTCGGAATTTTTATTATAAAAATTATCACACTTATAAAAAAAAGTGGCTGTATTACTCAACACCACAAATCCATGTGCAAATCCCTTTGGGATAAAAAGCTGCGTTTGATTCTCGCCAGAAAGTATAACCGAAATGTACTGACCAAATGTTGCAGAATTAGGTCTAATATCCACTGCAATATCAAGAACTTCTCCTTCAAGTACTCTTACTAATTTTGCTTGTGCGTGAACTCCCGTTTGATAATGCAACCCTCGTAATGTTCCTTTTTTTGAAAAAGATTGGTTGTCTTGAATAAAGTGAACAGGTTGCCCAATTCCTACTTGAAAAAGATTTGTATTGAAGCTTTCCATAAAATAGCCTCTTTCATCATAGATGATTTTGGGCTCGATTATATAACAACCCAATAAATTTTTAGAAATGAAATTCATTTTTTATTGTTTTGAAAACGCTTATGTTGGTTTTATTATTTTTTGTAACCTGTTTTGCTTTAATGACTTTGTGCTTTGATTAAATTAATTATTTTAAATTAGCTAACGTTTTTTGCTTGTTATAAAACCTTTTAAAAGAAACAATGATAAGAAACATAAATATAAAAATAATGGGCAACAAAAATTTTGAACCTTTACTTATAAAATTAATTTTTTCTGTATTGAGTAGTGTATTATTGTCCTTAATAACTTTTTTGAGTCCTACTAGATCTATTCTATGAAAACCTTGCTCCCTAATTAACGCCTCTTTAGTTTTAATTACATCATTGAGTTGGGTATTTTCGTTATAATATACCAATTTATCATTCCTTTGTGAATTGTTTACCGTATTTGAAAAACCGCTTAAAAACCCATTTATTTGAGCAATTATAGAATCGTTTTGAACTATCTTAACTTTAACATTGTTTATAACTTCTTTTTGAATTTGAGTGTAATACTCTGTTTGGTTTAAAAACTTCAATAAAGGCTGAACCATTTCGGTATCGGTGATTAAATTATCCGTTGTGAAGCTTATTTTATGAAAAGTGTAGTTTTTACTAGTTAAGTCGTCTTCTATTATCTTTTTTATATCTCCATCTTCTGCCATTAATTTAATCAACTCAAAGTTGTCTGGCTTGTTTTCTATAAATTTATAAACGTCATAAATTGGTTCGATTTCAATTTTATTTATTCGCTTTGGATTTTTTAGACCAATAATTTCTTTTAAAAAAACCGTGTCTCCTGATTTAATTTTTGATTCAATCAAGTCAATTTTGGAATATAAATAATCCGTACTTCCAAAATTTGGCGTTACCGTAATTTGCTGGTTATACACCTTTTTTGTTTTGTCTCGATACATACCAATTCCAAATCCTGTTACTATTAAAATTGTAGTTATAATCCAATTTTTTATAAAAAACTGAATTAAATTATATAATGAAGTGTTTATTTTTTGAAAAAAATTAGAGGTGCTTTTTAATATTTGAGCTAAATCAATTTCCTGATCCTCTTGATTTTGGTTTGCCTTTGTTGTCATTTCCTTTTATTTTTGTGTGTTGAAAATTTGTTCCAATATCTTAATTGTAATCAAATACGTAGGTTTTACCCCTGTTGTTCCCAATCCTCCTGAAGCCAGAGTACTTCCTGTTTCTAATGGATTGTCCGATGCATAATAAGCATATCGTACCTTAACATCTGGATTGATGCTTTTTCTAATTTTTGAAGCGGACTGTATTGCTTTTTGGTAATAAGCTCCTTCCATTTCGAGACCAATAACTCCCCAAGTCGAATCGTGAAAGAACTTTAATAAATCCTTGTTTTGTAACGATGTTCCTAGCACAGTAACCATTGGACCTGCAAAAACAGCAATGTCATTACCATCAAACATTGTGGCTGTTAATTCGTTATGGAAAAAATAATTGTCTGCAGTTCCTTCGTTGATATGTGCCGAAGGGATCATAATATCTCCTTTTTCTCCTTGAAGAATTCCCGCTTTTCCCATTATGGATACGGATTCGACATTTAACAAGATGTCTTTTTTATAGGGTTTTAATAACTCATCTATGGTTTCATAAGCTTGCTCTCCAAAAGCATAATCCATAACAATTAAAACTGGCTTTTTATCGCCTAGTTTCGCCGTTGGGAAAGCCGTTTTTGATAAATCTATTTTTGCAGTATCAAAAATTTGTA
This sequence comes from Flavobacterium sp., assembly GCF_031409475.1. GTDB lineage: Bacteria > Bacteroidota > Bacteroidia > Flavobacteriales > Flavobacteriaceae > Flavobacterium. The sequence goes on from NZ_JANNXH010000044.1 coordinate 29,797, forward strand.
CATCAATATTAGTTCCTGATGAATCTGGTAGAGCAATCATCCCGTTTTTTAAAGCTACAACTTCTACTAGATTTCTAAGTTCGTCTGCGCCAGATTTACTTAATTCTTCATAGATAAAGAAATCTGTTTTGTCCTTATCCCGATACTTCGGGATTGTTTTCAAGACTTGTGTGGCAAAAATAGAATTCATAACACTGTGCATGTTGGCACTAATGATGTGTATTGGTCTGTCAAGAAGTTGGTTTGCTTTTAAAACATCTTTTATGTTTGTAGCCCAAATTTCGCCATGAATATGATGTCCCAATCGTTCTCTCAATACAGGGCTAAAAGTTATGGTTCGTTTATTATTGTCCACAATTTCTTCGATGGCTAATTTTCCCAACCAAAAAATTACATGTAAAAAACGATCCGGTAGAGTGGTTGAACCAAAGGCATCGTAAATATCTAAAACCTCTTCGAAAGTGCGTCCAAGAATGTTTGCAGCGTGTGATACTGCTTTCTCTTTTTCGGTTTGCGACAATTTTTTGGTTTGTAATGCGGCTTGTTGAAGTTTAAGCCAATCGCGTGTTAATTCGCCGGTATCGTCCAGTAAAACTCTGTTTTTTATTTTATGGGATTCTATAAAAATAAAAGTCAAGTGTGTTAATACATCATAAATATCAGATCGCCCACGGGTAATTTCAATATTCATTTGCTCCTCGTCTATTCTATAACAATTGCGTCTTCTTTTTGGTGGAACTATGGCTTGAAAATGCGATTTTGAATAGCCTTCATCCGAAGTTAAATTAATATACCGACATTCCTCAATTCCTGTTGGTAAGCGTTCAATTACATATAAAAGTCCATTGAGTTCTACTTTTTCTTCGGCAATATTTCCATAGATTTCTGGACGTAACGAAAGTAATGCTTCTCGTAATGTTTCGCCAGAAACTCCCATGGGTTTATAAAAACCCCTGTTGAATAAATGACGCATGGTGATGTACATTTTTTCAATTGCTGCTGATGATTCTTGTGCCCTTGATCTGGATATATTTTTAGTCTCTTTCATTTGTTTTTGTTAATTCCTTTTCATTTATCAGATGTAATTTGTCTATAGATTAATCATAAACTTTCTATTACATTACTGACTCATTTTATTAATTTTTATTTTGTAACCTGCAAATGTATGGTTTTTATGAATTAGTTGGTCAGAATAAGATTAATTGCAGGTTCATAAATCATTAATTTATTTGATGAATCGTTCTTTTCTTGTTTGGTCTGTCTTATCCATTTGCCACCAGAAAAAGTGTATGAAAATTCTCTTTCTACAAAATTATAAAGTACAAAAGGATAATAGGTTTTAATTAATTGTGTTTTACTTGTATTCAAATCCACAATAGTCTTTTCAATTTTGTTGTTTTCAATTAATAATTTTTCAAACCCTACAAAGATTCCGTTTTGTGGCATTTGCAAATTAAATTCTTTTACATCAAATGTGTTTATTTTAGTGCCTTTTTTTACCGTAATAATAAAGTCTTTGTTAAGCAATTCTTTTCCCGGAAAACCATTAGTATCCACGGCATAAAAATGGATTTTAGCAGTTGCATTTTCAACTCGATTGTCAGTATAAATAGAGACTTTTTTTAGGTGTTTTGTTTTTTTGTAGGATGGAAAATAGGCAAAAAATTTAGCATCAATCTTTGGTCCGTTATCAAATGCTTGGTAGGTTTCGTTTTTTGTTCTTCCTATTTCTATTTCTTTAGTTTCGAGCCTTTTTAAAATGACAACTTCCTCTAATTGATAAGCAATGGGTTTTAAATATACTTCAATATTTTGAGTCGCTTTAATTATTTTCTTTTCAAATCCTAATGTCGAAAAAATTAAATTTTTACTTTTTTCTGTTGTGTTAATGCTAAATGTGCCGTTTTCTTCGGATGTTGAGCCTGTGTTTTCGTTTTCTACCCAAATGTTTACAAACGGAATTGGTTTTCCTGAAACAGAATCTTTCACGATGCCTTTTATTTGTGCCGAAACTGAAATACTTATTAAAAAAAGTAATGCAACAAGTCGTTTATTTTGCATCTTTCTATTCCGTTTTTAATAAATCTACAATTTTTCTGTCGTTTGAAAGTCTAGGGATTTTGTTTTGTCCGCCTAGTTTTCCTATGGATTTCATGTAGTGTTGGAAACCGTTTTTGGGAACTTTGGAAATAACCAAATTTCTTAAAACTTTTCCCACGATCAAATCGTCATAATAGGCATTTTGTTTGCGCATGGCATTGTCGATTTTTAGTGCAAAATCTTCTAGATTTTCTGGTTCTCCCGAAGCTTCGGGATCAAATTCTATAAACCATTCGTGGTATGGCAATCCATTAGTTGGTGTTATTTGTGGTGCAACGGTAAATTCGTTTACACTAATTGTTGTTCCTGCCATGGCTTCTTGTAAGGCACACTCTACTTCTTTGCCTATTACATGTTCTCCAAAAGCTGATATGTAGTGTTTAATTCTTCCAGAAACAATAATTCGATACGGTTTTAAGCAGGTAAACTGAACGGTGTCGCCAATGTTATATCCCCAAAGTCCCGCATTTGTAGAAATTATTAATACATAATTTACACCCAATTCTACAGCTCCAATGGTATGTCGTTTAGGTCCAGTTCCGAAGTTTTGGGATTCAGAATCGGTATAAAATTCATCACTTTTAATAAATTCATAAAAAATTCCGGCGTTCAACAAAAGCAACATTCCCTTTTCTTTTTGTGTGTCTTGATAGGCAAAAAACCCTTCGGATGCGGGAAATAATTCTATCGAATCTACATTTCTTCCTATAAGATTTTCGAACTTGGCCCGATAGGGTTCGTAATTGACTCCGCCGTAAATGAATAAATTGAAGTTTTTAAAAATTTCTCCCACAGGCTTTGCGGCTTTTTGCGAAAGTTTTTCAAAATACATTTGAACCCAAGATGGAATTCCAGAAATCACTGTCATATTCTGGTCAAATGTTTCTTCAACAATGGCGTTTACTTTGGTTTCCCAATCTTCAATACAATTGGTCTCCCAAGAAGGCATTCTGTTTTTTTGTAGGTATTTTGGAATAAAATGAGCTACAATTCCTGACAATCTTCCTAATTTTATTCCGTTTTTAAGTTCTAAAATTGGGCTTCCTTGCAAAAAAATCATTTTACCGTCAACAAAATCTGCGTTTCCTGTTTCATGAATATAATGTAAGATAGCGTTTCGTGCCGCTTCGATATGAAAAGGCATAGATTCCTTTGTAAGCGGAATATATTTTGCGCCCGATGTGGTTCCAGAAGTTTTAGCAAAATACAACGGCTTGCCTTTCCAGAGCATGTTTTCTTCCCCTTGAACTACTTTATCGATATAAGGTTTTAGTCCTTCGTAGTCTCGAATAGGAACCGCATTTGCAAAATCTTCAAACGTTTTTATCGTATCAAATTGATGGTCAATACCAAACTGGGTTTTCTTGGCTTGTTGTATTAATTGCAAAAAAACTTTTTTTTGAGTTTCAATCGGTCGTGTTGACCAAGCTTGCGTTTTTATAACTATTTTTTGTGCAAATAGTTTTGCAGCAATAGATTTTATTGACATTTACTGATTATTTTTTGCTTTTTTTTGCACCTTTCCTTTGTTTAGTATAGAATTGGATTCTTCTTTATTTACTTGTTCTCTCAGTTTTAATTCTTCGCTTGATGGTGATAAATCTGCTTGAGCTTGTTGATCTAGACTCGAAGATAAGATAGAGTCTTTATTAAATTTAGCATATTCTAACTCGCCAGTTAACACTTTTTGAATTGATTTGATATATACTTCATTCTTTTTTAATGCTAAGGTTAAAGAATCTGATTTTAAGGCCAATTCAGTAGCATCCTTTTTAAGTTTAGAAGAGGAATAACCTGGTATAAACTCTCTTAAAGGCGTAAAAGCTATAATAACCGTTGTTATTGCTATTAATAAAATAGCGCTTATGGACACCGAAACAAAAACATTCATTAGATTCAATTTAAACGAGAAAATTTCTTCAAATGTATCTTCGTTTAAAATAACCAACCTCCGTTTTGTGTATAATTTATCTTGAATAGATTTTGTTTTGGTTCTTTTTTTTGACATTTGATTCGTATGTTTTACAAATATAAATAAATAATACCTCAAAAATGCAGGCTGTTTAAAGGTTTTATTGATAAAAAAAAATTTACAAATTTGATGTTTTAACGTGTTTTTAACCAAATAATTTCAACAATATAGATTAATATTAGGTTATTCTAATTACATTTGTACTTATATTTAATACTAATTTGCTTCGGCATAAACTATTGTAACATGGGAAGTTTTGGTGCGACAGAAATAATTTTAATTATTGCAGTAATATTATTAATGTTTGGAGGAAAAAAAATTCCAGAATTAATGAAAGGATTGGGAAGCGGAATCAAAGAATTCAAAAACGCTGCTAAAGATGATAAACCTGCAGATAAAAAAGAAGAAGAAACAAAATAAAAAATGTCCCGAAATAATTCGGGACATTTTTTTTCTTAAATAACCATCGTTAATTGAAAGCGTTTTTAGAATCTAATTTAACTAAAACAATCTCTTTATAGCTTCAAAACTTCTTCAATTATTTTTTCTTTGCAAGTTTCCCAGTTAAAATCGAGAAACATTTTGGGTTGTTGTTGATAATCTGCGTCTTCAAAATAGGTTAAACTTTTTTGTACCATAAAAATTGAACCGTCTTTATATTTTTTTTCATAAAATGTGAAAATATCTTCAAGTGAAAATTCATTCAATAAAAATACAAATCGATAAAATCTTTTTTACTTCCTCTACCTGCAATTGCGTTTAGCTTCATTGCTGCAATATCTTTGGTAGAAAGCATTCTAATGTTTTCTATAAACAAATACTCTGAAAGTAATGGATATTTATAGTTTACAAAATCCACTTTAACTTCATTGATTTTTGTAATCAAAATGTTTTTTGTGCTTTGTGCTACTTTTACTTCTCCAAATTCAGAAAGTTTTTCAATAAATAATTCTGAATTAATTTCTGAATTTCCAAATAAATCAATGTCAATTGAATTTCTATGACCAATTTGTAGCGCTAATGATGTTCCTCCAACTAAATTAAAATCTGAAAATAATTTTTCAGACATAATTTTTTTTAAGAGTTCCATAAGTTCGGGTACAACTGTCTGTGTTTGTAGCATCTAAATTCTGTTTTGTCGATATTAAAAATAGCGGATAGGAAAGAAAGCGTTACGGCATCAAGACTTCTTAAATTTAAAGAAACTTCTTGAATTGTGTTTAATCCATAAAGTTCTTTTAATAAATTCCAGTCAGTAATAAATCCATATTCTAAAACTTTTTGTATTAGTTGAGATTTGTGCTTTTCAAGGTCAAATCCCTTTAAATCCACATCCCAAAAAAGATGTTTAGAAAAGTCGTTTATGGTTATTTCTTTTTTCATAAAAACAAAGGTAGCTGTTTTTATAAAACCATAGTTAACTGAATGCGTTTTCTCTCTTCATCTACTTCCGTAACTTTTACTTGAACGTGTTCTTGTAATTTAACCACTTCGTTCACATCGCTCACAAATCCCGCTCGGAGTTGAGAAATGTGAACCAAACCGCTTTCCTTAATTCCTATATCAACAAAGCAACCAAAATTGGTAATATTATTGACAATTCCAGGTAAAACCATTCCAGTTTTTAAATCTTTAATCGTTTTTACATTGGCATCAAACTCGAAAATTTTAGCCGTTTTTCTTGGGTCTAAACCTGGTTTTTCGAGTTCTTTGATAATATCTTTTAAAGTTAACAAACCAATCTCTGGCGTGATATAATTCTCGGGTTTTATTAACGTTATTTTTTCTTTGTTTCCAATGATTTCCGTAACCGTAAACTTCAAATCCTTTGCCATTTTCTCGACAATTACATACGCTTCGGGATGCACTGCCGAATTATCTAACGGATTTTTTCCGCCTTTAATCCTAATAAAAGCAACGCCTTGTTGATAGGCTTTGTCGCCCAATCGCGGTACTTTTTTGAGTTGTTTTCTATCCGTAAAAGGACCATTTTCTGATCGGTATTGTACAATATTTTCGGCTAATTTTTCGCCTATTCCACTCACATAACTCAACAAATGTTTGCTTGCTGTATTGATATTTATTCCTACTGAATTCACGCAACGAATAACGGTTTTATCCAATTCTTCTTTGAGTTTGGTTTGATCAACATCATGCTGGTATTGACCAACGCCAATGGCTTTTGGATCTATTTTTACCAATTCGGCTAACGGATCAGACAATCGTCTTCCTATAGAAACCGAACCTCGAACCGTAACATCATAATTAGGAAATTCTTCTCGTGCAATTTTTGAAGCCGAATAAACTGATGCTCCGGCTTCGGAAACTACAAAAACCTGAACTAGCTTATCGAACGCAATTTTCTTAATAAAAAACTCTGTTTCGCGACTGGCGGTTCCGTTTCCGATAGAAATGGCATCTATTTGATACGCATTTACCATGGAGCGAATTTTTTTCATCGCCATTGCGGTTTCGTTCTGTGGCGCGTGCGGATAAATGTTTTCGTTGTATAATAATGTCCCGTTTTCGTCCAAACAAACCACTTTACAACCGGAACGAAATCCTGGATCGATGGCAAGAATTCTTTTCTCTCCCAAAGGTGGCGCCAATAATAATTGCCCAAGATTATTAGCAAAAACCTGAATAGAATTGGCGTCCGCATTGGCTTTGGCTTCTTGCAAAGCTTCGTTAGAAATCGCTGGTTCAAGTAAGCGTTTGTAACTGTCTTTTATAGCTAATTCTAAATGTGGTTTGCTTTCAGAACGAGCGTTTTTTATAATATTTTCTTCTATAAAATCTAGCGCTTCTTGTTTTTCTACAGAAACATTTAATTTTACAAAACCTTCGGATTCGGCACGTAACATAGCCAATAATCGGTGTGATGGTGCTTTAGTTAGTGGTTCTGCCCAATCGAAATAGTGTTCATATTTTTTACTATCATCTTCAACCCTGTCAGAGTTTTGAACTCTGACAGGGTTTGTTGCTGAAATTTCTTTTTTCTTTTTAACCTCTTTGGTTTCTATAACTGCTTTGCGTTGATAAAGTCTTCGCAACTGTTTCCGAACGTAAATATTTTCATTAATCCATTCCGCGATAATATCTCTTGCGCCTTGCAAAGCTTCGTCTTCGTTGAGAACTTTGGTATTTAAATATTGAGTTGCAATAAAATCGACATTATCATTATTTTGCGCAAGGATGATTTTGGCCAAAGGTTCCAATCCTTTTTCTCGAGCCACATCGGCACGCGTTTTTTTCTTCTTTTTGAAAGGCAAATACAAATCTTCCAGCTCTTGCAAATCGAAACTTTCTTGAATCTTTTTGTTCAATTCTGGAATTAATTGTCCTTGTTCATCTATTGATTTTAAGATTGATTCTTTTCTTTTTACAATGACTTCATAAACTGTTTGAAGTTTCGAGATTTGTTCGATTTGCACTTCGTCTAGGTTTCCTGTGGTATCTTTTCGATAACGAGAAATAAACGTAATCGTGCAATCTTCTTGTAATAATTTTACTGTTTTTTGGATGTTTATTACTGCTGTTTGAACAGACTTGGAGATAAATTGTATGTTGGTCATTGTGGAATTTTACGATTTAAAATTAATCCTGAACGATAAAATCTTTTGGATCTTCTTTTTTAAATTCGGGTTGAATATTGATGTGGTTAATTTGAAATTGTTCAAATAAAACGGCTTCTACTTTTTGTAACAACTCATTAAACTCACTCATTTTTATGTCTTCGGAACAATCAAGATGTGCTTCGAGATGCAATTCATCATCATTTAAATGCCAAACATGAATGTGGTGTAATTTATTCACTCCAGGAATTTTATGTACTTCCAAAACTATATCTTTTATATCAATTTTTTCAGGTGTAAAAAGCATTAACATTTTTGTAGATGATTTTAATAAATCAAAACCAACAAAAATTAAATACACTGCAATTATTAAAGTCATTATACTGTCGACCCAAAACCATTGGTAATATTTCATTAAAATTCCCCCTATTAAAACCGCTACAGATGCCATCATATCGGTAAACAAATGAAGATAGGCCGATTTCATATTCAAGTTATGATCGGCATCTTTTTTGAGCATTAAAGCCGATAATCCGTTAACGACGATTCCTAATAAGGACAACCAAATAACTAAATTCGATTTAATTGGTTCTGGATTTGAAAAACGTTGC
>NZ_JANNXH010000045.1:0-61806 GCF_031409475.1 Flavobacterium sp.
CGCCAAAGTAAAACAAACATTGTTGAGGCGAGTTGGCGCCAATAATTCAAAGTTTTCGTTTTCTGCAATGAAAGCATCAAATTGCAATGCCATCGCAACGCTATTTTCTACAATATCTTGAAATCCTTGTTTGCCATACGCCAAAAGCGAAAACCAAACGGGTAAGGCTTTTAAGCGTCTTGAATTCTCGGGCAAGAAATTCAGATAACTAAAATTCTCCAATGGATTCCCCAAATACGGCGCATTTGAGTTCTGAAAAGTTTCGATTTGCAGGTTTTGATGTTGGTCCTTTACCAAATAAAAAGCGCTTTCGTAAGGAACATTCAACCATTTATGACAATCAATGGTAATGCTATCGGAGTATTCCCAACCAGTAACTAAATGTTTGTATTTGGGCGAACAAGCTGCAAAACCACCAAAAGCGGCATCAATATGCCACCAAAAATTATATTTAGCTTTGAGGTTTGTAATGGCTATGAAATCGTCAAAATCAGCAGTGTTGACTGTTCCTGCGCTGGAAATTAAAATAAAAGGTTGTCCGTTTAGGCTTTCTATATTTTTTTCTAAATCGGCTATGTCAATAGCTTCTCGATTTCCTTCAATTGTGTTTATTTTGGTGAAATTTTGACTTCCAATGCCTAACATCGCCAAACATTTTACCGAGGAAGAATGTGGGGTTGCTGATAAAATGTTTATTGGTGCTGAAATTCCGTTTTTGGCAAAATCTTTACCCAGTTGTTTCCCTAACCATTGTCTCGCCACTGCTAAACAAGTAAAATTTGACATTGTTGCACCAGTTACAAATCCTCCAAGAAATGATTTTGGTAAATCCAATAATTGTATCAATAAATTAATCGTTTCTATTTCTATCAATGCCGAAACGTCACCTTGTGCTTTTGTTGCTTGTGTATTTGTATCGTAAATTGCAGTCAACCAATCACCTGCAATAGCAGCTGGAGTTGCACCACCAGTTACAAAACCCCAATATCTTGGTCCAGGTTGTGAAACCAAAATAGGTGCTAATCGCGATTTAAATTCTTCCAAAGCAGACAATGCTCCCAAACCAGAATCGTTTAAAATTCTATTGGTAGTCATAGAATTATTAGTTGTCGTAGGAATACTATCAATTGAATTTAGAAAATCTATTCCTTGTTGTTTTACTTTTTCAAGGATAATTTCTATATCGATTAAATCTTGTTGAAGGATTGGATTCATTTTTTTTATCAATTATTTATTACGTTGCAATGTAGAGACGTTGCAATGTAGAGACGTTGCAATGCAGAGACGTTGCAATGCAACGTCTCTACGTGTATGAATTTTTTAAAAAACCTGACTTGCGATTTGACGAATATTCTCTGATTTTCCCATCGAATAATAATGTAAAACCGGAACGCCCGCCGCTTTTAATTCTAACGATTGCTGAATTGCCCATTCAATTCCAACTTGGCGAATATCCGCCGAAGTTTTGCATTTTTCAACTGCGTGAATTAAATCTTCGGGTAAATCGATACGGAAAATTTGAGGTAAAACTTGTAAATGTCTTTGTACAGCTAGCGGTTTAATGCCCGGAATAATTGGAACGGCAATTCCCATTTCTCTTGCTTTTTTTACAAACTCAAAATACTTTGCGTTGTCAAAAAACATTTGGGTTACCACATAATCTGCACCAGCATCTACTTTTTCTTTCAATCTTTTTAGGTCGGATTGCAACGAAGGTGATTCTAAATGTTTCTCTGGATAACCTGCAATTCCTATGCAAAAATCGGCTTTGTTGTCAACATCCAAAACTTCGTGCAAATATTTCCCGTCATTGAGTTGTTTGATTTGTTTTACTAAATCCACTGCATAATCGTTTCCGCCCTGTTTCGGGATAAAATACTGTTCGTCTTTCATGGCATCGCCACGCAACGCCATCACATTGTCTAATCCTAAATAATGACAATCAACTAATAAATACTCTGTTTCTTCTTTGGTAAAACCACCACAAAGCACATGCGGAATCGTATCTACGCTGTATTTGTGTTTTATAGAAGCGCAAATCCCAAGAGTTCCCGGACGCATTCTCGTTAACTTTTTATCTAATAACCCGTTGCCTTTATCAATATAAATGTACTCTTCACGAGAAGTGGTTACATCTATAAATGGCGGATTGAACTCCATCAACGGATCAATATTGTCGTATAATTCTTGAATGCTTTTTCCCTTTTTTGGCGGAATAATCTCGAAAGAAAATAAGGTTTCCCCTTGTGCTTTTTCTATGTGTTGTGTTACTTTCATTTTAAAAAAAATTGTATAATGTATGTTGTAAATTGTATATTGTATTTATAACTGTATTTTTTTCAATTTACATTATACGATTTACAATATACAGAAAATTAATCTGCAATATTCGGACTCAACCATTTTGTGGCTTTATCGGTTGAAATACTTCTACGTTTGGCGTAATCAATAACTTGGTCTTCTTTTATTTTTCCGAGTCCAAAATACTTGCTTTCGGGATTTCCAAAATAATAACCCGAAACAGATGATGCTGGCCACATCGCCATACTTTCGGTCAGCGTTACTCCTATTTCTTGCTCTACATTTAATAATTTCCAGATGGTTGGTTTTTCTAAATGATCTGGACAAGCCGGATAACCTGGCGCAGGACGAATTCCTTTGTACTCTTCGGCAATCATTGCCTCGGTACTCATATTTTCATCTGATGCATAACCCCAAATTTCTTTACGGATTTTTTCGTGTAAATATTCGGCGAATGCCTCTGCGAATCGATCTGCCAATGCTTTGACCATAATCGAATTGTAATCGTCCAAATCCTTTTCGAATTCTGCTGCCCATTCATCGACACCAAAACCGGTGGTTACACAAAATGCGCCCATGTAATCTATTTTTCCGCTGTCTTTTGGAGCTATAAAATCCGACAAGGCTATATTTGGAGCTCCTTTTGTTTTTTGTGATTGCTGGCGCAACGTCAAGAATGTCTCCAATACTTTTCCGTTTTCATCGCTCAATTCGATATCATCATCGTTGACTTGATTGGCAGGGAAAATGCCGTAAATTCCTTTGGCAGTTAGTTTCTTTTCTTTCAAAATTATTTCTAACATTTCTTGCGCATCCGCAAAAACAGAAGTCGCTTGTTCGCCAACGACATCATCAGTCAAAATCGCAGGATATTTTCCGAACAATTCCCAAGTTCTAAAAAACGGCGTCCAATCGATATACGGAACCAAAACATCCAAATCGACTTCGATTACTTGTTCGCCAATTATATTTGGTTTTACTGGTGTAAAATTATCCCAATCCAATTGCAATTTATTTTTACGCGCTTGTTCAATCGTCAAGAAATTCTTATCCCGTGAACGGTTCAAAAATGTTTCTCTAAACGCATCATATTCGGCGCGAATATCGCTGGCATATATTTTTTTATCCTTATTCAATAAACTTCCAGCAACTGTTACCGCTCTCGAAGCATCGTTTACATGAATGACAGTTTCTCTATATTGAGGTGCAATTTTCACAGCGGTATGCGCTCGCGAAGTCGTTGCTCCACCAATCATTACCGGAATTTTCATACCTCGTTTATCCAATTCTTTGGCGAGATACACCATTTCGTCAAGCGAAGGCGTGATTAATCCGCTCAATCCAATAATATCCACTTCGTGTTCGATAGCTGCTGCAATAATTTTTTCGGGTGGAACCATAACGCCCAAATCTACAATCTCATAATTATTACAAGCCAATACCACCGAAACGATATTTTTGCCAATGTCGTGTACGTCGCCTTTTACGGTTGCCATCAATATTTTTCCGTTTCCTTGTTTGTCTCCAGCTTGTTTGCTGGCTTCGATAAATGGCAATAAATACGCCACTGCTTTTTTCATCACACGTGCCGATTTTACCACTTGTGGCAAGAACATTTTACCCGATCCAAACAAATCTCCTACGACATTCATTCCTGTCATCAGGTTGATTTCGATAACTTCGATTGGTTTTGTAGCTGCTAATCTTGCTTCTTCGACATCAATTTCTATAAATTCATCAACTCCTTTTACAAGTGAATGAGTAATTCTTTCCTGGACTGTTCCTGAACGCCATTCTTGAATCGCTTTCTCGTTGCTTTTGACATCACCTTTTACATTTTCGGCAAAATCCAATAGCCTTTCTGTAGCATCATCACGACGGTTTAGAATTACATCTTCAACATGTTCTAATAAATCTTTTGGAATTTCGTCATAAATCGACAACATTTCTGGATTTACGATTCCCATTGTCATTCCGTTTTGAATGGCGTGATACAGGAAAACCGAGTGCATCGCTTCGCGAACGGTATCATTTCCTCTAAACGAAAACGAAACATTACTCACGCCACCGCTGATGTGTGCGTGTGGCAAGTTTTCCCGAACCCATTTGGTTCCTCTAAAAAAATCCAAAGCGTTCAAGCGGTGTTCTTCCATTCCAGTGGCAACCGGAAAAATATTCAAATCGAAAATAATATCTTGCGGTGAAAAACCAACTTTATTCACCAAAATATCATACGAACGTTGGCAAATTTCTACTCTCCTTTCATAATTATCGGCTTGTCCCACCTCATCAAAAGCCATAATAATTGCTGCTGCGCCATAACGCTTAATCAATTTAGCATGATGAATAAATTGTTCTTCGCCTTCCTTTAACGAGATCGAATTGACCACACATTTTCCTTGCACCACTTTTAATCCTGCTTCAATAATATCCCATTTGGAACTATCAATCATAATAGGAACTCTCGAAATATCAGGTTCGGCAGCGATAAGATTCAGAAATTTTGTCATAGCATATTCGCCATCCAGCATTCCTTCATCCATATTAATATCGATGATTTGTGCGCCGCCTTCTACTTGCTCTTTGGCAATGCTGAGTGCTTCTTCGTATTTTTCTTCCTTGATTAATCGAAGGAATTTTCTCGAACCTGTTACATTGGTTCGTTCCCCAATATTCACAAATACGCTTTTGGGCGTAATAATTAAGGGTTCTAATCCCGATAATACTAGGTTTCTTCTTTTTTCTTTTTTTGACATTTTTGTTTTTTTTACCGCTAATTCGCTAATTTTTTTTAAATAAAATTTTTAATTAGTAAATTCGTGGCTATACTGTAGACACTATTATTTTAAATTATTTACATCATCTAACACATAGCATTGTTCCCATTTGGTCATGCCAATTTTTGGATAATAACCCACAGCTTGTGGTGCTGACAATAAAATTAGTTTTGCTTTTGGCGTTGCTAACTTTGTTTGTCTTATGAGTTCTGTTCCAATTCCCATTTTTTGATAGTCTTGATTTACTGCCAAATCAGACAAATAAGTGCAAAATGAATAATCAGTTAAGGAACGCGAAACGCCAATGAGTTTGCCGTTGTCTCTTGCGGTAACTATTAAATTGCCGTGTTGGAGCATTGCCAAAAGTCTTTCTGGTTCATCAACTGGTCTGCGTTCTCCTAATGTGGAGTTCAGCAAAACGGCTCTGAATTCCTCTAAAGTTACATTTTCTTCTATTTGATATTGAATCATTTTTGTTTTTTTAAACTTGTTTTATTTCAATATTTTTTTATTTAATTGTATCAGCAATTCCTTGCTCCGCAAAGTCTCTGACTTTGAGGATGTGATTCAAGGTCTTTGACCTTGAATTTATCGGTTAAAAACCGATTGTCGCTTCCTCAAAGTCAGAGACTTTGCGGAGCGAGATGGAAATATTTTATTTTATATCTATAAATTTTATAAAGCTTAAAAAGTCAGTTTCATAATATTTATCATTTTCTTCAGGTTTAGAAACACTAAAACCATACATTTTTATATAATTCTCTTTGTATAAATAGATGTCATAAAAATAAAACTGAACAATACTCTTTTTTGTGAAATATGATATATTTAATGCCAAACTATGCGAGCCATAATCATCTGCAATTGTTTCTTCTTTAATTTTTTTTTAAAATCTCTTTAGTAAGAGCATTGTCATTAAATGACTTTACATTAATATATTTTATATCTCCTTGATATTTTACATCCATAAACACATTATTCAATGTGTCTTTTTTAATTTCATTAATTTTATTAAACTCCGTATTTGATAAAATATAATATTTACAACTAGTTTGGTTATTCCATCCCTCTTCTATTGAGGAATATGTATAAAACCCATCTTTATATTTTTTTACCAAAAGAATAAATGTACTGTCTTTGATTTTAATATTTTTAATTTCAAATGATTTAAAATTATCAACCCCAACTGAATATTTTTCATAGTCTCCAAGCAATTTTTGATTTTGTCCTAAATCATTTGGAATTTTATTTTTACTATTTATCCATTGTCCAGAGCTATTTTTTTGCCAGCCAATTGCATTTAGTAATAGCCCATTATTTTTGGAAATTATAGGCAATTCATCATTAGTCCTATTTTGTGAATGACATAAAATAGAAAACAAAACCATTAATAACATTGTTTTTTTCATAATTCATTTTTTAATAGCCTCATATTATATCAAACCTCTAGTTTTCATTTGAATTCATAGGTTGAAGGCTTGTGCTAAAAATAGTTTTTATTTAAAAATCAGTAAATACAAAAAACAAATAAAAACTATAAAAGTTGACAAAATAGATAGCAAAGAATAAAGACTAGTATTTCTATCTTTTTTCTCTACAAAATCAATCAATTCTTCAATATCGAAATTTTCAATTCCATATTCTTTCCTGCTTTTTTCCATCATTAGATATTCGATAAAAATTAAAAAAATTAAATTCAGTAACGGAATTATTATTATCAAAATATTTATGTTAGGCTCAATTCTAGAAAGCGCAAAATATCCCGCAATAAAAATATTATTAGAAGTAAACAATCTATCGTGAATTCTATTAAAATGGTTCAGGATA
The DNA here is from genome assembly GCF_031409475.1 of Flavobacterium sp. Classification (GTDB taxonomy): domain Bacteria; phylum Bacteroidota; class Bacteroidia; order Flavobacteriales; family Flavobacteriaceae; genus Flavobacterium. Next base: position 6,906 of record NZ_JANNXH010000045.1, read on the forward strand.
TTTCTTCCAGCATCTTCTTTTATTTTTTCAATTTTCTTTTCAAATTTTTCTACTTCCATACCTCATAATTTTACTTTTTACAACCGTAACTCTTTTAAAATCAATTATGATTCAGTAGAGCAAATTTGCAATCCGTGTCCATTCCAATAGTCAGACGCGATAAATCGCGTCTCTACGAATTACATCACCGCCTCCGAAACCCTCGGCTTATAATCCTTGGCAATATCTGCAATCAACTTGATGTGTTGTGGTGTTGTTCCGCAACAACCGCCTATGATGTTTATTAAATTATCATCTAAATATTCTTTGATGAAAGCTTGCATTTGCTCTGGTGTTTCGTCGTATTCTCCAAAGGCGTTTGGCAATCCTGCATTGGGATGCGCTGACACATTGAACGACGTGTTTTGAGACAAAGTTTGCAAATAGGGTTTCAATAAATCCGCACCCAAAGCACAATTGAATCCTACGCTCAACAACGGAATATGCGAAACTGAAACCAAGAAAGCTTCGACCGTTTGTCCCGAAAGTGTTCTTCCCGATGCATCGGTAATTGTTCCAGAAACCATGATTGGAATATCAATATTTCGTTCTTCCTTTACTTCTTCGATGGCGAAAAGTGCGGCTTTGGCATTTAAAGTATCGAAAATGGTTTCTACCAAAAGTAAATCGCAACCGCCATCTAGCAATGCTTCTACTTGTTGTTTGTAAGCGATGCGCAAATCATCAAAAGTTACGGCTCGGTAACCGGGATCATTTACATCTGGAGACATCGATGCTGTTCTGTTTGTTGGCCCAATTGAACCGGCTACAAAACGAGGTTGGTTTGGATTTTTGGCAGTGAATTCATCGGCTACTTCACGGGCAATTTTTGCCGATTCGTAGTTGAGTTGATAAACGTATTCTTCCAGATGATAATCCGCCATTCCTATTGTGGTTCCAGAAAAAGTATTGGTTTCTACAATATCGGCTCCAGCATCGAAATAAGCGGCGTGCACTTCTTTTATGGCTTGTGGCTGTGTTAAGGACAATAAATCATTGTTCCCTTTGAGTGAATGTGGAAAATCCTTGAATTGCTCGCCACGAAAATCTTCTTCGGAGAAATTGTAGCGTTGTAACATGGTTCCCATTGCTCCATCGAGTACGAGAATTCGTTTTTTTATTTCTTGTTGTATTGTTGACATAAGTATTTTTTAACCGCAAAGCTCGCAAGGTTTTTTCGCAAGGTTTACAAAGTTTTTTATTAAATATTGATTTGGACACATATGCCCTAGCCCTGATAGCAGTGGAAATCCTGTTATTGCGAAACGATATATCAATCGTAAGATTGCTTCGTTCCTCGCAATGACAGATTGCAACGTACAGCAGGAAATAGCTCCTAATACTTCGACAAGCTCAGTATGGCAGGAATTAGTTCTTTGAAATTATTAAATGTTATCGTGGAAAGTGAGAGAATTCTCGTGGTTATCTGTTTCCGATAAATCGGAATAGAATGTAGCACCTTCTTTAAGTTTAAAGGGTTGCTAAGCTTTCATCGGGTCTAATCCCTCGGGCTTTCGTGATAACAATCAATATGTTTATGAACACTGCAAAGTAAAGACATAGCGAGAACATTTGCAAGTTTTTTTAAAAGTTTAAAATTGTTTAAAAAGTTTAAAGGTTTAAAAGTTTAAGCTTGTCGAATAACCGACTCAATACTTAAACTTTTAAACCTTTAAACTAAACCAAACCTTATTACACTATGGCTTTGACAACTGCTTTTGGTGCTTCTTTTCTAGTTCCGTCAAATCCGTCGACACCTGAAACGGTGGTGTATTTCATGACATATTTTTTGCCTGGATTGATGATTTGGTAGGCAGCTTGACACATCATGGTGGCTTCGTGGAAACCACACAAAATCAATTTTAATTTTCCTGGATAGGTGTTTACATCGCCAATGGCAAAGATTCCAGGAATGTTCGTTTGATAATCTAACGCATTGTTTACTTTGATGGCGTTTTTTTCGATTTCTAATCCCCAATGTCCAATTGGTCCTAATTTTGGTGTTAATCCAAAAAGTGGAATGAAATAATCTGTTGGGATATTTCTATGTGCTCCGTCCTCTTCAATATCTATGGACTCTAAATGTTCTGCACCGTTTAATCCTATAACTTCGGCTGGTGTGATTAGTTTTATTTTGCCTGAGTTTTTTAATTCTTGTACTTTTTCGACAGAATCTAATGCGCCACGAAATTCGTTTCGGCGGTGAATTAAGGTTACTTCGGAAGCTATATTCGACAAGAAAATACTCCAATCTAATGCGGAATCTCCACCGCCAGCAATGACCACTCTTTTGTCTCGGAATTTTTCTGGGTTTTTGATAAAGTACTTGATTCCTTTGTCTTCGTAAAACTCAATATCTTCAATAAGTGGTTTTCGAGGTTCAAAACTTCCTAATCCGCCAGCAATTGCTACCACCGATGCATGGAATTTTTTTCCTTTGTTTGAGGTTACAATAAAGCTTCCGTCTTCTTGTTTTGCGATGGTTTCGGCACGTTCTCCAAGTGTAAAACCGGGTTCGAATTGCTTGATTTGTTCCATTAAATTATCAACCAAATCTCCTGCTAGAACTTCGGGAAAACCCGGTATATCATAAATAGGTTTTTTGGGATACAACTCCGAAAGTTGTCCGCCAGCTTGTGGCAGTGCATCCAGAATATGGCATTTGAGTTTTAATAATCCTGCTTCGAAAACGGTAAAAAGACCTGTTGGTCCGGCTCCAATTATAAGTATATCTGTTTTAATCATATTGTTTTTATTGAAAGATTTGAAAATTTAAAAAATAACCACAGATTCACAGATTTAAACTCAACTGTTGTTCAGCCACGAATTCACGAATTATTTTTTATACTGTATGTAACAACTGTTACATAAATTGTTGTTTAATTATTTTTTAATGTTTGAGTTATTTCATTCATTTTTTGAACTTTTTCTTCAAAATTTCCTTTTAGAGTTTTGCGGTATTCTTGAAGATTTTCGACCATTGTATTAATATCTTCTGGGATTATTTCCTCGAAAAATTCCCGTAATCTCTTGGCGGTTGTGGGTGATTTTCCATTGGTTGAAATGGCAATTTTTACATTTCCTTTGGTTACAATTCCACCCAAATAATAATCACATAAATCTGGCGTATCGGCAATATTACAAATCAAATACCTCTTTCGAGACAAATCATACACTCGTTTATTTACTTTTAAATCATCGGTGCAAGCTATGACCATGTTGCGTTTGCGAAGCATCCAGCGATTGAATTTTTTATAGGTCAATTTTACCGAAGGATGTTTTTGAGACAAGGTTTCCAACTCGGGTAAAAACTTTGGTGCCACAACCTCAACATTTGCGTTTGGACTGGATTTCAACATAAACGATAACTTTTCTAAACCCACATTTCCACCGCCTACAATGAGTACATTGAGGTGGTGTAATTTTAAAAAAATTGGGTATAATTCGTTCCTCTCCATTATAATTTGCTGTATGCGAATTCTTCGTAAAACTGTTTTAATGTATTGCTTTCTCTAACCACTTCTCCAATTACAATTATGGCTGGAGAACTTAATTTATTTTCCGTAACCACTTCTTGAATGGTATTTATTGTTCCAACGCCAAACTTTTCGTTAACCGTTGTTCCGTTTTGAATAATCGCTACTGGAGTTTCTCCTTTGGATTCTTTTTGGAATAATGCAACTATTTGTGAAAGCTTACTCATTCCCATCAAAATCACAATTGTTGCAGATGATTGTGCTGCGAGAGCAATATCCGCCGACAATTTTCTATCGGAAGTTGTGCCTGTGATTACCCAAAAACTTTCAGAAACGCCTCTTTTTGTCAATGAAATTCCTTGATAAGCAGGAACTGCAATTGCCGATGAAATTCCGGGCACTACAAAGGTAGGGATTCCAAAACTTTCTACGAATTCTATTTCTTCGCTTCCACGACCAAAAATAAACGAATCGCCACCTTTTAACCGAACTACATTGCCATAAGTCAGCGCATTATCTACAATTAACTGATTGATTTGGTCTTGCGAATATTCATGACAGCCTTTTCGTTTGCCAACAAATATTTTTATAGCATTTTTTGGCGCATGAATCAATAGTTCTTCGTTTGCCAAAGCATCGTACAAAACCACATTCGCCTCTGCAAGTGCTTTTACACCTTTAAGCGTAAGCAAATCTGGATCGCCTGGACCAGCACCAACTAGGGTTACTTTGGGTTGAATTGTATTAGGCATTTGCTAAATCTTTTTCTCTGTATGCTTCTATATTTTCGAAAAACGAAACTGCTTCTTGAATGTATTTTTGCGCAAATGCTTCCGATGGTTCGTTTGCTCTAATTTGGTATACCAAAGCGGCAAAGGTTGAATTTAATTCGATTTTATTGCTTTGGATAAAAACAGTATCAAACAAATCGATGATTCCTGCGTGGTGATTTGTTTTTTGGTTTTCGGCTAATAATAAAGCTTTGGCACCATTAACATATCCAGCATACGCCAAGTAAATGGCATCCGACCATTTTCCTTCTTCAAAAGCTTCTTGGGCGAAAGTCAATTTGTCTTTGGCTTCTAGAATTAAAGTCGCCACCAAATCAATTACAACACCTGCACATTCTCCTACTCCAACTGCTTTTACATAGTTATCGGCATTTCCCCAATCGATAAAATCAGCTTCAGTAAGGTTGGTCAAATCGGCTAATGGTTTCAAAAATTCGTAAAAATATTTTTCTCCTTTGGCATCGTAATACTCCAAAAAGGATTGTCCGTTTGCATTAGCATCAAAATCATTTAAGATAAAACGCAACGCATCTGGTCCACGACGGCTTGGGATTTTTATCACTTTATCCGAAAAACGTCCTGCTCCGTTTCCTAAATTTCCGCCACCTAATAATACCTGAAGTGCTGGTGCCACTAATTTTCCTGAATTAATCGACATTCCTTGAAAACCAATTTCTGCCATATTGTGTTGCCCGCAAGCATTCATACAACCACTAATTTTAATCGTGATTTCTTGCTTGTTGCTGTATTGCGGATATTCAGTTTCTAAAACGCGTTCGAGTTCGACTGCAATTCCCGTGCTGCTTGCAATTCCTAGATTACAAGTGTCAGTTCCGGGACATGCGGTGATGTCAGCCGTGCTATCATACCCTAAAGCTACAAAATCTAGTTTAGCTAATTCTTGGTAGAAAAAAGGCAAATCAGCTTCTTTTATATGACGAATTTGAATGTTTTGTCGTAATGAAAAACGCAATTCATTGGCAGCGTAATTTTTGATTAAATCTGCTAATAATCTGGCTTTGTCTGTATAAAAATCACCCAAATGAATTTTAATTCCTATAGCAAAATAACCGGCTTGTTTTTGAGCAATCACATTCGATTTTTTCCAAGCCTCGAAAGCTTTGGTATCTTCGATTATTACTTTTGGAACTTCCAATACTGAAGCTGGAATTTCGCCCTCAAAAGCTGTGGTATCTATTTCAACGGTTTGGTATTCCAAGGCTTTTTTCTCCTCATCAACTAATCGCAAAAATTCGTCTCTACCCAAATCTTTGATTAGGAATTTCATACGTGCTTTCAATCGTTTGGCTCTTTCGCCAAAACGGTCAAAAATTCTCAAAACACCTTCGGTTGTTGGGATAATTTGGTTTACCGGAATAAATTCTGATAACAATTCAGCGTGGTGTGGTTGTGAACCCAATCCGCCACCGAGCATGACTTTGAAACCTCTTTCGCCATTTACAATTTTTGGAATAAAACCCAAATCGTGTAAATAACTCAACGCCGTATCTTTATCCGATGAAGAGAATGACATTTTGAATTTACGCCCCATTTCCTGACAAACTGGGTTTCTCAAGAAAAACTGAAACAAGGCGTGTGCGTAAGGCGAGACATCAAAAGGTTCGTCAGCATCGATTCCTGCTGTTTCGCTAGCCGTAATATTTCTTACTGTATTTCCGCAAGCTTCTCTCAAAGTCACATCATCTTTCTCTAATTCAGCCCAAAGTTGTGGTGTTTTGTCCAAACTTACATAGTGAATCTGAATGTCCTGACGTGTTGTAATGTGCAATCGACCTGTTGAATATTCATCAGAAACTTTACAAATACGATGTAATTGTTCGCTGGTTACTTTACCAAAAGGCAATTTGATACGAATCATTTGTACGCCTTCTTGACGCTGACCGTAAACGCCACGTGCCAAACGAAGGCTACGAAAACGTTCGTCGTCTATTTTTCCCTCACGGAATAAAGCAATTTTTCTTTCTAAATCGATGATGTCTTTTTGGACAATCGGGTCTTCTATTTCGGTTCTAAAACTTTCCATGTTTTTTCTGCTTTTCCTCTCCCCAACCCTCTCCAAAGGAGAGGGAGTTGATTCTGGGAATGTTATGTTTTATTTAATTTAATTCTAATTTTCTATCCTATATCTTTCCTTTTGGGGACGATTGTAGATGGAAACTATTTTATAAATCCTACTCCTGAGGTTGTATTGGTTGCAGCATCAATTAAGATAAAAGCACCGTTTGATTTGTTGTCCGTATAGGCATCAAAATACAAGGCTTTGCTCAATTTTATGGTTACTTCGCCAATTTCGTTAATGGCTAATTGTGTTGCTGGCGTAGTTCCTGAATAATCGGTTGCGATTACGTTTTTTACACTTTCGATTTTGGCCAAAACTCTATTGGTGTTGTGTTGCACAAAATATTTTGCGCCTGGAACCAATTTTTTACTATCCATCCAACAAACGGTTGTTGTAATGTCTTTTTCAATTTTAGGAAGTTCGCCAGATTTTACAATCATATCGCCTCGCGTTACGTTGATATCATTTTCTAATTCTAAAGTAATTGAAGAACCTGCAACGGCTTCGTCAAATTGCTTATCGAAAAAGTGAATGTTTGTTACTTTAGATTCGGTTAATGAAGGAAGCACTGTTACGGAATCTCCTACTTTAATAGTATTTCCATATAATTTTCCAGCGTAACCTCTAAAATCGTGGTATTCCTCTGTTTTTGGACGGATAACCGTTTGCACTGGAAAACGGGCAATTCCGTTTTCATAAATATCATTTGGCTCTAATGTTTCAAGATGTTCCAAAACTGTTTGCCCAGTATACCAAGGCATATTTTCTGATTTTTCCGCGACATTTCCACCATTGATTGCACTTAGCGGAATGTAACTTACGTTTTGTTCTTTGAAAGCACTTTTTGCATTTAATGCCTGAAAATCAGTTTTGATTTTGTTGTACACTTCTTCAGAATAATCAACCAAATCCATTTTGTTTACGGCAACAATTACATCTTTTACACGCAATAAATTATTGATGAAAAAGTGACGGTACGTTTGCTCAATTACTCCTTTTCGAGCATCGATTAATATAATCGAAACTTGCGAAGTCGAAGCTCCAGTTACCATGTTTCGAGTATATTCCACATGACCTGGAGTATCAGCAATGATGTAACTTTTCTTGGCAGTCGAAAAATAAATGTGCGCCACATCAATAGTAATTCCTTGTTCACGCTCGGCTACCAAACCATCCGTTGCCAAGGAAAAATCGAGATAATCGTATCCTTTTTGTTTACTGCTTTTTTCAATTGCTTCAATTTTATCAGTAGTTAACGATTTTGTATCATACAATAATCTTCCTATTAAAGTACTTTTCCCGTCGTCGACACTTCCCGCTGTTGCTATTTTTAAAACTTCCATTTATTTATTGTTTGTAGTTGATTTTTTTAAAAATCGAAATCAACTTTATTTATTACTTTATTTTATTTTGTAAAAGTAAAAGCTACTTGTATAATTTAATTTTATGAAAAACTGACACTCTAATTATATTTCTATCAAAATAATCGACTCCGCTTGCTCTTTGCTGAAAACTGTTTAAATAACCCAATTCTAACGAAAAATTTTCATTAATACCATATTGAAAAGCAGCATAAATTCGGTTTTGATCAAACGTGTTTTTAACAATTCCATTTCCCGTATTTATTATTATTTCATCCGATAGGATTGTTTTTAAGAATTGCTTTTCATGCTTCCAAAAAATATAATCTCCTTGTATTCTATATCGAAATCGCATGGCAAATGTGGTTCCGCTTATTAAACCATGTGTGTCAAATTTTTGAAAAAATCGTTCTTCAATTTGATACCTGTGATTCAAATTTATTTTACCAAAATTTTGCTTGAGCACCAGATCATGCTGTATTCGATATTCTGGTTTATTAAACCCTGATTCAACATTTGGATCTTGTGTTGCCACCGAAAAATATGCGAAACCTGAACCTAAATCTATTTTCTCGTTAACTTTATACCTTCCCTGAACCCGAATCACAAACAAGTTTTGTACAATTGAATTTGTAAAAACTCTATTATCAAACTCTGAATGTATTGACCACTTTTTATCTATTTCTAGCTGATTGTAATATCGTGTCCAGAGCAATTCTTGATGTTGTATGTTTTTCTGTGTTTGGGCAATTAAAATACTATTGCTTGTTATAAAGAAAAACAACACTAATTTTTTTATCATTTTCTAAAAATACCCTTGTTGTTTCCTTTTTTCCATTGCAGCTTCGGAACGTTTGTCATCGATTCTTGCGCCTCTTTCAGAAATGGTTGAAGTTCTAATTTCGCCTACGACTTCTTGAATGGTTGCTGCATACGACTCAACTGCTGCAGTGCAACTCATATCGCCAACGGTTCTAAAACGAACAATTCGTTCTTCGATTTCTTCGTCTTCTTCTTGATAAACAAACGGCGAATGCGACCATATTAATCCATCACGCAAAAATGTTTTACGCTTGTGCGAAAAATAGATCGACGGAATTTCGATTTGCTCCTCTTCGATATAACTCCAAACATCGAGTTCTGTCCAATTCGAAATTGGAAAAACACGCACGTTTTGTCCGTTTTCAATTTTTCCATTCAATAAATCAAATAATTCTGGGCGTTGGTTTTTTTCGTCCCATTGTCCAAAATCATCCCGAACCGAGAAAATACGTTCTTTGGCTCTAGCTTTTTCTTCGTCGCGACGTGCACCACCGATGCAAGCATCAAATTTGAATTCTTCAATTGCGTCCAAAAGCGTTGTTGTTTGCAACACATTTCTGCTAGAATATCTTCCTGTTTCTTCGACTACTTTTCCTTCATCAATAGCATCTTGTACATTTCGAACAATTAATTCTAATCCTAATTCGGCCACTAATCGGTCTCTGAACTCAATAGTTTCCGGAAAATTATGTCCCGTATCAACGTGTAATAACGGAAAAGGAATCTTTGCTGGAAAAAATGCTTTTTGTGCTAAACGTACTAATGTAATGGAATCTTTTCCGCCAGAGAAAAGCAAAACTGGTTTGTCAAATTGAGAAATCACTTCTCTGAATATATAAATTGCTTCGCTTTCGAGAGCATTTGTTTTTAATATTGAACTCATATTTATTAGTTTAAAAGTTTAAAGTTTAAAAGTTTAAGGTTGCACCCTTTATTAAAATCTCTAAACTATTATTATTTTTTCTATACTCTTTATTGTATTTTCTAACTTCTACTCTCTAACCTTATTTCTGATGCAAACCACATTCTTTATGACTCGATTCCCACGACCATCTTCCGGCTCTGATATCTTCTCCAGGTGCAATTGCTCTGGTGCACGGCGCACAACCTATGCTTACAAATCCTTGCTTGTGCAATGCGTTTTGCGGCACATTATTTTTATCTAAATAATCTTCGACTTCTTTCAAAGTCCATTTTAACAATGGATTGAATTTTATAATATTGAAATGCGCATCGTATTCAAAGGCAGCTAAATCGTTTCTGTTTTCGGATTGTTCCGCTCGTAAACCAGTAATCCAAACGGCATTTCCTTTCAATGCTTTGGTCAAAGGCACTACTTTACGAATAAAACAACACTCTTTTCTGTTCTCTACAGATTCATAGAAACTGTTTGGTCCTTTTTGATTTAACAAATTTTCAACAGCTGTTGTTTCAGGAAAATAGGTTTTGATGTCTATTTTATATTTTTTTAAAGTCTTATGAAAAACATCGTAGGTTTCTTGAAATAACCTTCCTGTATCTAACGTAAAAATGGTAATTGGCAAATCATTTTTGGCAATTAAAGCTGTAATCACTTGATCTTCTTGTCCAAATGAAGTCGAAAAAACCACTTTATCCTTATATTCATTAGCCAAAAAAGCAAATGTTTCCTCGATAGAGAAGTCGGCTGTTTTTTCTAATAAAGTATTTATGATTGATTTGCTCATTTTATTTTTTTGTAAAAATCTATTATCCTATCGGAATAGTAGATTGTTTCGCAAAAATACTACATATTTCTAAATAACAAAATAATTTTAGTCTTTTTTATAGTAATTTTATAATTGTTTTAAAATATTTTTCATAAAGTCTACTATGTCTATAGGATAATTATAAAATTTTATTATTTTTGACAAAAATTTATAATTATGGATTTACAATTAGGCTTAATTATTGCCGGTTTAACTGTTGGTTTCATAGTGGGATTAACAGGCGTTGGAGGAGGTTCATTGATGACTCCCATTTTATTATGGTTTGGAATTCCACCAACCACAGCCGTTGGAACCGATTTATTGTATGCTGCTTTTACAAAAATGGGAGGTGTATTTGTACATCATAAAAAAAATAATATAAATTGGACCATTACAGGTTGGCTTTCGCTAGGTAGTGTTCCTGCTGCTGTACTTACTTTGTGGATATTACATAGCATAAAAACAGATATTACAGCTGTAAATTCAATAATAAAATACAGTTTGGGTTGGGCACTCCTTTTTACATCGGTGGCTATTTTGTTCAAAAAAAGGCTTTTACTATTTTCTCAGAAACATGCTGGCGATAAGTTTCATAGTGAAAGCAAAACTCAAAATGTATTAACTGTCGCTATTGGTGTATTGCTGGGAGCAACTGTAACCCTTACTTCTATTGGAGCTGGTGCTTTGGGAACTGTAACTTTATTTTTTCTATATCCACTTTTGCCAACACCACGATTGGTTGGGACTGAGATAGCACATGCTGTTCCTTTAACTCTTGTTGCAGGATTAGGACATGCCACAATGGGAAATTTAGATTTGGGACTTTTAGGACAATTATTAATAGGATCGCTTCCTGGAATTTATTTAGGAAGTATGTTGAGCGGAAAAGTACCCGATTTATTCCTTCGAAATGCTATAGCAATAATGTTATTTTTCGTAGGCTATAAATTGGTTTTTTAGCAAAAATTTAAAAACAGATTACCAAAAACAAACCGCAAATTCGCAGATTCGCAGATTTAAAATTTTTTTTTTTTTAATCTATGAATCTGCGGCAATTATTGTTTTTTAAAAAGCAATATCTGCTAAGGAATTATTCTCAAGAATCTTCAAGGTATTGTCTCGAACCTCGATCATGAGTTTGCGTACCGCACAAGCGGCTTCGTCAGTGCAATCGTCGCATTTTTCATAAAAATTATGGCTGGCGCAAGGCAACAAAGCAATTGGTCCTTCGAGAATACGGTACACAATGGCCATGTTGATGTCTTTGGGTTCTTTGATTAGGTAATAACCGCCGCCTTTTCCTTTTTTGGCTCCAAGAAAACCGGCATGACGCAAGAGCAACAAGATACTTTCTAAAAATTTTATCGAAATGTGTTCGCTTTTTGCTATTTCAGCAATTTGTATTGGCGTTTGGTTTTCTTGGCGCGCCAAGAAAGTCAATGCTTTTATTCCGTATTTTGTTTTTTTTGAGAGCATAAAGAGTGCTGATTTATAGATTTTTAAAAGATAAGAAATCTGAAATTGTTGTTATCGAAGTTTTTTCAAATAACTTTATATCTAACAAATCATTATCTCCTGTCAAAAGAAAATCTACTTTTCCATCTTTGGCTAATGAAAGTAAGAAATTATCTTTTGGGTCTCTACAAATAGTGATTTTTGATTTTATAATTACAAAATCAGCGTATTCATCAATGGTTTCCAAGATATTTTCGATGTCAATTTTTGAAAAAAACTTTCTGAATTTAGGTCTTTTGGTTACCTCTAAAAACTCATCGAGTAATTCTTTACTAAAAACTAGCACTGCTTTTTTTTCAAAAATAATAGCATCTAGTCTGGATAAATCTTTTGAAATTAAAAAACTTATCCAAAGATTGGTGTCTAAAATAATTCTGTCAACTTTATTTGGCATGACGTTTTGCTCGAACTGTATCTACTTCCTTTGCAATTTCTTCTAAAGTGGGCGAAGTAGCATCATTTGAACGCATTTTTTTAAGAACCGCTGCAAAATTATTTTTTGAAGATTTGCGTATTGCAATAAGGTTTAAGTCAGCCAAATCTTTTAATAATTTAGTGGCTTTCGGGTTCAAAATATCGATTTGTATTGTGTTCATTGTACTGTTTTAAATGATGTAAAATTATTTCACAAGAGTTGTAAAGATAATTAGATTTGTGATACAATGTTTGTTAACCAACTATTTTTGTGCAGTCTAAATTTTCAGCAATTTGTATTGGCGTTTGGTTTTCTTGGCGCGCCAAGAAAGTCAATGCTTTTATTCCGTATTTAGTTTTTTTTGAGAGCATTTTATGATGTTTACTATTTTAAATTGTACTTCAAATATCGTAAAATTTTAGTCCTCATTTCCAAAGCTTTGTCAAAGTTTAAAACTTTGACAAAGCTAAATGAGATTAAGTCAAAGCCTGTTCCAAATCCGCAATAACATCTTTCACAGTTTCCAATCCTACAGAAACACGAACCAAACCATCAGTAATGCTTACTGCCAATCGTTCTTCGACTGTTAATTTACTGTGAGTTGTTGATGCTGGATGCGTAACAATTGTTCTGGTATCGCCCAAATTTGGTGATAGTGAACACAATCTTATTTTGTCTAAAAATGCTCTTCCGGCTTCAAGACCGCCTTTTATTTCAAAAGCTACAATATTTCCGCCCAAACTCATTTGTTTTTTTGCAATTTCATATTGCGGATGCGATTTCAAGAAAGGATATTTCACTTTATTTACGTTGGGATGCTGTTCTAAAAATTTGGCTACTTTCATCGCATTTTCACAATGTCTGTCTAAACGTACGGCCAAAGTCTCTAAACTTTTTGACAAAACCCAAGCATTAAATGGAGATAATGATGGTCCTGTAAGTCGAGAAAACAAATAGATTTTTTGAATCAATTCGATATCTCCAACAGTTATTCCGCCCAAAACTCTGCCTTGTCCATCAATTAATTTTGTAGCCGAGTGCACCACCAAATGTGCTCCCCATTTTATGGGTTGCTGTAAATAAGGTGTGGCAAAACAATTGTCGATAATCAAAATCAAATTGTGCTTTTTGGCGATATTTCCCAATAATTCCAAATCGATTATATCTACGGCTGGATTTGTAGGCGATTCGGCAAAAAGAATTTTAGTGTTTGGTTTTATACAACTTTCAATAGTTTCGGGTTTATTGATATCAAAATACGTTGTTTCGATATTCCACTTTGGAAAATAATTGATAAACAAGGAATGGGTCGCGCCAAAAACACTACCGGCAGATACAATATGATCCCCAGAATTAAGCAATGCTGCAAGAGTAGAATATACTGCTGCCATTCCAGAGGCAAAAGCAAAACCCGATTCTGCTCCTTCCATTTTACAAATTTTCTCTATAAATTCGTTGGTGTTTGGATTGCTGTATCGGCTGTAAATATTGCGCTCTTTTTCTTCGGCAAATGAAGCCCGCATATCTTCGGCGTCTTCAAATACAAAACTAGACGTTAAGTACAAAGGCACAGAATGTTCTAAATATTGAGTGCGTTCTAATTGGGTGCGTATGGCTTGGGTTTCGAACCCAAATTCTTGTTTGTTCATTTTTTTTGTTTAAAAAGTTTCAAGTTTAAGGTTTCAAGTTTTAGACATCAGGTCTAATGCACTATATTCTTAAACCTATAATTTTTTGTTATTTAGATACCTACAAGGTTAAAAAACCTTGCAGGAAATTCCGGTTGTCCTGCAAGGTTTTTTAACCTTGTAGGTATGCTATTTTGAAATTAGCTTTTGGATAATTCCTCACCATTCAAAACTACTTTATAATTTATGGTTGCTGTTGGTTCTACTGTTTTTGAAACAGAGCAATATTTTTCGAAAGAAAGTTGTGCTGCTCTGGCTGCTTTTTCGGCAATTATTTTTCCTTCTAAATAAAATACTAAGTAAATATCTTTAAATGGTTTTGCTTCTCCAACTTGCACACGTTCGCCTTCGACTTCGGCTTTGAAAGATGTGATTTCTTGGCGTTGCTTTTTTAGAATCGAAATCATATCAATCGCACTACAACCTGCAACTGCCATTAATACTAATTCCATTGGGCTTGCACCTTTATCGTTTCCGCCAAAATCAGATCGTGCATCTACATTTACAATATGCCCACGATCGTTTTTCAGTTCAAAGTGGAAGTTTTCGTTTACTCTATTTAATGTTATTTTCATTGTTTTATTTTTTTTGGACGCTGATGACGCGGATTTGCTGTCGCAAAAACACAGATTTCAACGAATTTTTTTCTGAACACTTTGCAATATGAGATTGCTTCGTTCCTCGCAATGACTTACCCTTTATCCGACAATCGCAATATATCGCCAAAAACGCCTCTCGCTGTAACTGCTGAACCTGCTCCTGCGCCTTGAATCACGATTGGTCTGTCTCCATAAGATTCCGTATAAATTTCGAAGAACGAATCCGACCCTTTTAATCCACCCAAAGCGGTATCCGAAGGTACGGAAACTAATTTTACTTCGAGATTTCCTTTGTCGTTTTGTAAATCTCCTGACAATTCGCCTATGTATCTCAGGACATGATTGGGTTCTTGATCTTCTTTTATTTTTGCATAAATTGGGTCAAATTCTTTTAGTTTTGTCAAAAAATCTGTAACGCTGCCTTCTCGCAAATGTTCTGGGATTAGGTTCTGAATATTGATTTCTTCGAACTCGTTTTGCAAATCTAATTCCCTAGCTAAAATTAATAATTTTCGACCTACATCATTGCCGCAAAGGTCTTCTCTTGGATCGGGTTCAGTGTAACCGTTATCGATTGCTTCTTTCAATATTTCGCTAAACGGTGCCTCTTTTGCAGAAAAATTATTGAATAAATAACTTAAAGTTCCCGAGAAAACGCCTTTAATTTTGGTGATATTTTCACCCGAAAGATGCAATAATTTTATGGTGTCAATCAATGGTAAACCTGCACCAACATTAGTTTCGTACAAATAATTTTTTTGGTTGTCTGCCAATACTTTTCGTAATTTTTTATAAAAACTATAACTCAAGGTATTCGCTACTTTATTCGAAGAAATCAAATCGAAGCTGCTTTCTGCCAACGGAATATAATTCTCCACAAATGTTACACTTGCCGTATTATCTATGGCAATCAAATTCTCCAAATGATGCTCATTGGCATAAGCAATAACATCATTAATGGTATAGGAACTGCCGTTGTTTTGTATTTCGTTTTTCCAATTTGGGGAAACTCCATTTTTGTTTAAAAGTACGTTTTTAGAATTTGCAATCGCAAAAACATTCAGTTTGATGTCTTTACGTTTTTCGATAGCAGCAGCGGATTCTAATATTTGATTAATCAAAGTACCGCCAACCAATCCGTGTCCGAAAATGGCAATGTTTATTTTCTTGGAAACCCCAAAAATTTCTCCGTGAATTACATTCAATGCTTTGTGAAGTTGCGCTTTTTTGACTACTAAACTTACATTTTTTCCGGTCACTGTATTATTGAAAAGTATGGGGACAATTTTGTTTTTTATCAGCGCTGTATAGGGTTTATGAAACGTACTTAAATCCTGACCAATGATAGAAATAACCGATACATCATCGGTTACGGAAATGCGGTTCACATCTTTGGAATAGAAGTCATTTTCGAATTCTTTTTCTAAAGCAATCATTGCTTTGGTCGCTTTTTCGGCAGCAACGACAAGACCAATTCCACGTTCTGACGAACCTTGCGAAATAATGCTTACGCTAATATCGTTATCGCCCATTACTTTAAAAATACGAGCATCAACACCAGTTTTCCCTAGCAAACCTCTACCTTCGAGGTTTACAAGCGATACGTTTTCGAGTACCGAAAGTGTTTTGATTCCTGCTGCATTTGAATTTGAAGTGATTAAAGTTCCTTTGTTTTCGTAGTTGAACGTATTTAAAATACGCAAAGGAATATTTTTTTCTAACAACGGAATAATCGTTTTGGCATGCAAAATTGTTGCTCCAAAATTGGCCAATTCATTGGCTTCATTAAAGGATAAATGCTCAATTTTTTTAGCATCTGGAACTAAATCTGGGTTTGCAGTGTAAATTCCGTCTACATGCGTGTAATTCTGAAGTTCTTCGGCATCGATATAATTTGCTATAAGCGAAGCTGTATAATTACTGCCATTTCTACCTAAAGTAGTGGTGTCATTATTTGCATTTGAACCTATAAAACCCGTAATGATATTTATGGCTTCATCGTTATTTTGTTTGAAATACGCAATAACATTTTTCTTAGAAACTTGTTCTAACGGATGCGCATCTCCAAATTTCGAGTCGGTTTTAAGAAGTTCTCTTGCGTCTGTAAAACGCGCATTTATTCCTTTATCCTGTAAAACCGCCGCGATTAATTTTGCCGAAAGCAGTTCGCCTTGTGCCAGAATTTGATCTTTTATTTTTGCACTAAAATCACAAATCAAACTTACACCTTCGAAAAGCTTATCTAATTTTTCGAATTCTTCGGATAGATTTACATTGGTATAACAATCTTGTTGGTAGGTTTTGAAGCTTTCTAAAAGGGGTTTATAATTTCCGTTTTTTGCGGCAATTGTCAAAATATCACCTAGCTCATCGGTTGCATTTCCTCGTGCCGAAACTACTACAGCTATGTTTTCGCCTTTGTTTTTTTTGTCGATAATAATATCGAAAACTTTATTTATTCCATCGCCGTTGGCTAATGATTTTCCGCCAAATTTTAATATTTTCATTTTGTCTTTTTTATTTTTAAAAACAACATCCAATAGGTTGTTTAATTGATCGTACTCCATTAAAAACGCATCGTGTCCGTGTTGGGAATCGATTTCGCTATAGAATACATTATTTTTAAATTTTTTGATTTCGTGATAGGTTTCTCGGTTTTCATTCGCTGTAAAAAATAAGTCCGAATTAATTCCTATAATATAAATATTAGCTTCTACTTCGGTAATTACTGCTTCAAAAGAAGTATTGTTTCTAGTAATATCAATCGTTTTTAGCAACTGATTCATCATTTTATAAGCCGAAAGCTGGAACCGTTTTTGGAGTTTTTCACCATGATGATTCAGCCAACTTTCGACTTGAAAAGTTTCAGAAGAATCCGTAGATGTGCGCTGAAATTTTTCTTTAAACGACTCGGGAGTTCGGTAACACAACATAGCGTGAATACGCGCATCTTCGATAGGTTTTGAGGAATTGTTCAATATTTTTTCTTGCAAATAACAATTGGCAATCAACCAATCTGTCGATTTCCAATCGGATGCAATTGGGATTAAATTTTGGGTCAATTTAGGCTCAATTGCGACCATTTCCCATGCAATTCCGCCACCAACCGAACCGCCAATGATGGCAAATAATTGTTTGATTTTAAGAAATTTAATTCCTTCAATAAAAAGTCTAGCAATATCTCTGGTATTAAAATCTAAATAATTTTTTATGGTATTTCCGTCGAAACCATTTCCAGGAACATTAAAACATAGTATCGTATATTTATGAATATCGATGGTTTTGTTTTTACCAATTAAGTCGTTCCACCAACCGTTTTCGCCAATAACTTGGGAGTTTCCAGTCAAGGCATGATTGACTAAAACTATTGGAGCCGCTTTTATTTCTGGTCCAAAAGATTGATAACTCAAATGGATTATAGGATAAATTACACCGCTTTCGGTGGTGAAATTTTGCAATGCAATGTGGGATAATTTATTTTCCAATTTTCAAATCTTTTGTAATTTTTGATTTGTACCTGGAAATATTAGAAAGAAAAACTAGAAGTAAACTAGAGGAATTCTTATTGTTATCTTCTTCGCCGCGGCGAATAGAATGTAGCACCTTTCGATTGTGGCGTAGGTTGCTAAGCTTTCATCGGGTCTATTCCCTCGGGCTTTCTTTATAACATTTCAATACGGATGTGAACTTAAAGGCACAAATTAACTACTATTATTTTAAAAAACCAAATTAACTTTTGTTGGTTTTTTATTTAAAAGTAAAAGACAGTAATAAGTTGCGTCAGAAATTGACACAACCTATCACGCTTTTTTTGTGAATACAATTGTATTTAAATAAATAGGGTTTCATTATCATCAGAATACATTTGTTTAAGCAGTGTATTTGATTCCGTTTTTGGTACTGTTTGCTTTTTAAATTTTGTTTTAAAATTTTTAAGCAAGTGTATTTTTTTTGAGAAAAAGTTTAGTGTTTTCATGATATTATGTTTTAGTTTTGTTTTTGCATTGAATAAAAAAACCCTTTTAGATACGATTCCAAAAGGGTTTTAAGTGTTTTACTTATACTTTTTATTTGGAATCAACAGACCTTAATGCATGACACGGCTTTTGCACAAATCATTGATTTGACAGTAAACGCATTCATTTGTTGTGATTTTAAATTTTTCATTACCCTATTGTATAGTTAGTATTCAAAAAAAAAGCTTCCCGTTATCTGGGAAGCTTTTTGCTGTATAATTTTAATTTAAAATTATGCAATAAACGACCCACAGGATTTTTCCTGAATGGCTTTCGACATATTACACACATTAAATTTCATTTTCCCTTTTTTGTTAGTACAAATTTGCAACCTTTTATTTACATATCCAAACATTTTAAAAAAATTAATAAAGTTGTAACATTAACTTAACCTTCGGATTTTCAGGTGAATTATGATTTTGTAAATTCAAATAAAAAAAAGTTAAGATTAATTTGCAATTCAAAACAGTTTCATACCTTTGCACACGAAAACAAGAGGAATAATTTGAACTGATTGCAACCTCAGATACTGAAATAAACTCAGTATTATAAAAAAGCTAAAGCAGGTATTCTTCTTTAGTTTTTCGACTGCAATTCTAATTTTTCTTCGTCAATTAATTTTTAAATTAAATAATATTTTTAGTTATGGCTTATTTATTTACGTCAGAGTCGGTGAGTGAAGGACATCCAGACAAAGTAGCAGATCAAATTAGTGATGCGTTAATCGATAATTTTTTGGCATTTGACCCAACTTCAAAAGTAGCTTGCGAAACATTAGTTACTACAGGACAAGTTATTCTGGCTGGCGAAGTAAAGTCGTCAACGTATTTAGATGTACAACAAATTGCTCGTGATGTTATCAAAAAAATTGGTTACACCAAGAGTGAATATATGTTTGAAGCCAATTCTTGTGGTGTACTCTCTGCAATTCATGAACAATCTGGGGATATCAATCAAGGTGTTGAACGTAAAAATCCAGAAGATCAAGGTGCTGGAGATCAAGGAATGATGTTTGGTTATGCAACCAATGAAACCGTTGATTACATGCCACTTGCACTTGATTTATCACACAAATTATTGCAAGAATTAGCCGTTTTGCGTCGCGAGAATAACGAAATCACTTATTTGCGTCCTGATGCAAAATCACAAGTAACTTTAGAATATGATGATAACAACAAACCGTCTCGAATTGATGCTATTGTAATCTCTACACAGCACGATGATTTTGATGAAGAAGCTGCGATGTTAGCCAAAATCAAAAGTGATTTAGTTGGGATTTTAATTCCACGAATCATCAAAAGCAATCCACAATACGCCCATTTATTCAACGATAAAATTCAATACCATATCAATCCTACTGGTAAATTTGTGATTGGTGGTCCACATGGAGATACAGGTCTTACAGGAAGAAAAATTATTGTGGACACTTACGGCGGAAAAGGCGCACATGGTGGCGGCGCTTTCTCCGGAAAAGACCCAAGTAAAGTGGATAGAAGTGCTGCTTATGCTACACGTCATATTGCTAAAAATCTTGTTGCTGCAGGTGTTGCTGACGAAATTTTAGTACAAGTTTCGTACGCAATTGGAGTTGCAAAACCAATGGGGATTTTTGTTGAAACTTACGGAACAAGCAAAGTAAATATGACTAATGGTGAAATTGCTAAAAAAGTAGAAGCTATTTTTGATATGCGTCCTTACTTTATTGAGCAACGTTTGAAATTAAGAAACCCAATATACAGTGAAACTGCAGCATACGGACACATGGGACGTAAATCAGAAATGGTTACTAAAACTTTTAATGCTCCAGGAGGAAACACAAAAACGGTTACCGTTGAATTGTTTACTTGGGAGAAATTAGATTTTGTAGATCAAGTGAAAACTGCTTTTGGATTGTAAAATTTAACCGTAACGAGTTCGAAGTTTTCGCAAATCCCGAAGCCTCGGGACACAAAGAAAAATACAAAAACCTGACATAATCACAAGTCAGGTTTTTTTGGCTTTATACCAAATTTTTCTATCTTTAACAGAAATATAAATCCCAAAAAATGGCTAAATTTCCTTCAATACAAAGCGTGTTGATTACAACACAAAAAACCATCTCTAGATTCCCACTAGAAACTATTATCACTCTTTTTGGGACTGTTTTCGCCATCTTGCTTTCGGAATTAAAATACACCAGCGACAACGACGATTTGAGAGAATTGTATACAAAAGCAATCATGAGTTGCTCTTTGTGTTTGGTCTTATTTCTATCGGTTAGTTTGTATTTTGAGTCCAAAGTAAAAAACATTTGGATTCGGTTTTTGACTTGTTTAGTGCTTGGTGGCTTGGTAACTGCATTTGTATTTAGCTTTTCGGAGAAAATTACAGAAGTAGAAATAATGCAGTTTTTGGCACTTAATATTGCGCTGCATTTATTGGTTTCATTTGCTGGCTTTTTGCCAAAAACGTATCAGCAAGAAGAATTCTGGGAGTTCAACAAGCAACTTTTTATACGCATCCTAACTTCTGGTTTGTATAGTGGTGTACTTTATGTAGGCTTAGCACTTGCCATTTCGGCAGTTACAAACTTGTTTAATGTTACTTTTTATGATATGATTTATGCGCATTTGTTTTTTACTATTGCAGGTGTTTTTAATACTATTTTCTTTTTGAGTGGTGTTCCTGAAACGAATAATGAAGAAATACCACTGACTTTGAATTATCCTAAAGGGCTTAAAAGTTTCACCCAATATGTTTTATTACCATTGATAAGTCTCTATTTAGTGATTTTGATTTGTTATGAAACCAAAATTTTAGCGACGCTTTCTTTGCCTGTTGGCTGGGTTTCGTATCTGGTTTTGGTGTTTGCAATTTTTGGAATTCTCTCTTTTTTATTGGTTCATCCTATTGCAAACCAAGTTGGAAATCTTTGGATGCGAACCTTTAACCGTTGGTTTTATTATTTGTTAATTCCACTTTTAGGGCTCTTATTTTGGGCAATTTTATATCGAATTCATCTTTATGGATTTACCCACGAACGCTATTATGTATTGTCATTATCCATCTGGTTAACACTGGTTGTAGCCTATTTTTTAATCCAAAAACAACCCAAAATAAAATTCATTCCTATCAGCATGTCTCTAACCGCTTTGCTCACCATTATTGGTCCACAAAGTGCGGATGCCGTTTCTAAAAAAAGTCAACTTTCTAGATTTGAAACCTATTTACAAAAACCTCAAAAAGAAAAACTCACTTTCGAACAAGAGCAGGATTTGAGTAGTATTGTTGATTTTCTTGAAAAAAATTATGGCGCAAAAATTCTATTACCTTATACAAATGACAAACTGAAAACACTACTAAAAAAAGACAAAGACCCAAATTCACCCCAAATCATGGAAGCTTTAGGGTATGAATATCGCTCAAGTTATGAGACTAAAAATGATACCGACTTTAATTATAATTTTTATGAAAATGACCAAAGTAGTATAGAAAATATTCATGGTTTTGACTTGTCGTTTTCAATTTCAAAAAATAATAATTTAGAAGGTAATGAAATCATCAAAATAGATGATAAAACTTACTCTATCAAATCTTTAGAAAAAGAGTACGGTTTAGATTTGCAAATCAATCAAGATATTATTCCGTTGCGAATTGTTGATTTTGTAAATAAAAATTCCGTTTTTGGTCGTAATGATAATACAAACGAAAAGGTTACACAAAAAATTGAAACTTCAAAATATACTGTTTTTATTACTTACCTCAACGTAAGTGGCAAAAAGGAAGGCGCGAAAAAAACAATTGACCTATACCAAATTAAAGTGTTGGTGGATATTAAAAAATAAAAATCTTTAAGAAATTAGATTACAAATTATACTTTAAAGAGAATATCAAATACCTTGGTTGCACTACATATTGTGTTGTTCTTGTAGAAAATTGCGAAAAATTATCGTCGTTTAATGATGTAGTATTTAATAGGTTTGTTGCTGCAATTTTATATTCCCACTTGCTGTCTTTCTTTTGATAAATCAAACTTGTGCTCAAAAAATCATACTCATTATCAACCGTTTTGTCGCTGTTTGTATAATGATAAAATTCGTACTCGGTTACAAATGAAAAGCTTTTTAGAAAGAAATAATCAAGTCTAGCCGAGGGCTTCTCAGTATAAAATTTTCTGCCTTGATAATCATTTATAGACTTGTTATAACCTAATTCAATATTAGGCATGTTTTTAAAATTTGTCGAAGCTTTAAAAGTGTAACTCTTTGTAAAACTCTCTGTGGTTACGTCCAAATTATTTTGAATATTATTAAACTTTGACCAATTAAAATTCACGTTTACTGATGCTTTATAATTCTTTAAAAAAGAACGGCCATAACTTCCCATTCCAGAGAAAGTCTCATCGGCAAAATTTGAATTAAAAGGTGTTGATGATTGATTAATTCCCGCAAAACTAGCTCTAGTTTTTATGGCATCAACTTTTTTATTGTAATTTATATTGGCAAAAATATTTTCGAAATTGAACATGTTGTATTTAAAATACCGCAAAGAATGTGCTTGCGAAGTGGCGTTTTCTAACAATCTATTGCCACGAAACAAATTGCTGTAGCTGGATAAAACATACCCATTAGCCAGTTGATTTATGTCCGTAAAATCATTGGTTAACGAGAAATTATAGGTCAATGTTTCGGCTTTTTTCATTTGATAAAGGGCGAAAAAATCAGGAAGAATTTTTGAAAAATTTTGAGAAAAATTGGAACCTAATTGCTGGTTGTTTGTGTTATAGGAATGCACACTTACTCCGGGTGTAAATGTAAATTTTCCGGATAATATTTTATAATGCAATCCTAAAAACACATCATTAAAACTATATTTTACACGATTGTTGTTCTCAGGATTGTCTAAATCATTAGT
Organism: Flavobacterium sp.; assembly: GCF_031409475.1. Taxonomy (GTDB): domain Bacteria; phylum Bacteroidota; class Bacteroidia; order Flavobacteriales; family Flavobacteriaceae; genus Flavobacterium. The sequence goes on from NZ_JANNXH010000045.1 coordinate 30,328, forward strand.
GGTGTTATTGTCTAAAATCTGGAAAATGTGGGAGTTGAAATTTTGAAAGGAATTGGTATTTCCTATGGTGATATTAATATTACTTTTGGGCGTAACCATATAGTAATAATCTAGTTTGCTATCAATTTTATTGGTTTTTACAAATCGGTTTTGATTTAAATCATTTCGGTTTTGACCTGAAGTATAGCCCGATAAATTAAAGGGTTGGGTTTGTAAGTTGGCATTATAAAAAGGATTTTCGTCTTGATATAAATGTTGCATTTCAAAGGCAAAAATATTTTTATCACTTTGGGTATAATACAAGCTAAGGCTTTGATTTACTGATGTTGGGTCTTGCTTTTTTTGAGTAAATATGTCTTCGGTTGCAGCTGTATTTCCTATAATGGTTTGCCGTATCAAACTATTATTCTCGTCTTGTTTAGAAAGTTTTGACAACACATCGTAATCAAACTGAAACTTAGCATTGGGTTTGTAAGAAGAACTCAACTTGAACAATCCTAAATTGTTTTTTTGTTTATTTGATTCTTGGCTATTTTGTTTAACACCGCTTGATAAAATGGTGCTTTGCGACTTCGTTTCAATATCATTCAGAGACGAAGAGAGAATTCCAAAACCAGAAATGCTCCATGCTTTAGTAACATTATAAGCAAAGTTTGTAGCGCCAAACTGTGTTTCGATTTCTTTAGCTCTGTTGTTTCTCAGAAGTGAAATTCCTAAATTGTTTGAAGAAACATTAAAATTAGAACCGCCTTTTTGATTTGGATTTCTAAAACCGCCAGTTAGTTTGAAATAATCTTGAATTGTAAGCGGTAATTCACCTATGTTGTTAAAATTAGTAATAAAATTTACACTGTATTTTGGGCTGTAGTAAAATAATTTCGGGTTTACAATATAGCGCTCGTTAGGTCCAGCTCCAGCAGTAATATCACCAAACCAAAAGTTTTTCTTTCCTGATTTTAATTTGATATTCATGGCAACATTGTCTTGGTCATTTCCTAAGCCTTTCAAAGCGCCAACTTCGTTGTAATTTCTTAATACTTGCACTTTATCTATAGCATCCGCAGGAATGTTTTTTAAAGCAAGTTTTGTGTCGCCATCAAAAAAATCTTTGCCTTCAACCATTAATTTTGACACTTTCTTGCCTTCCACTTCGACTTCACCATCGGCATTTACTTCGACTCCAGGTAATTTTTTAAGGATGTCTTCCAATTTACGTTCGGTTCCAGTTTTAAAAGAGTCTGCGTTGTAAACAATCGTATCGCCTTTGATAGAAACAGGCATTTCTCTAACAATTTCAACGCCTTGCAATTCTATTCCACCTTCTTCAAGAGTGATTGTTCTGGTTATATTTTCAGTAGTAGTAACAATGCTAATTTCTTTATTTTGCATTCCTAGGTAACTCAATTTAATACTGTAATTGGTATTTTGCTTTAGCGTGAGTACAAATTTTCCTTTGTCGTTTGTAATTGCATACGAATCCATCGCTTTGGTGTCGAGATTGACCGCCATTACATTTGCCATTTCTAGCGGAACAGCTTTGATGTCAGAAATAATTCCGTCAAATTTTATGGATTGGGAAAAACTTATAGTTGAAATAAAAAGTAGAGCAAAAAGTAGCATTTTTTTCATGAAAGAAATTTTAAAAAATAGTAAATAGTTTGCCGAATTTTTATCCGCCTATTCTAATTTGCATTCCTCCATGACCACCATTGCCACGACCTTGATTCATTTCTTGCATTTCCTTCATTTTTTTTACTACGGTTTCATCATAATCGGTTTGTGAAATTTCTTTCCCATTTGTAGATGCTTTTATGTTTGCTTTATCTTTTGGATTCAAAACAATTTTAGAACATAAAATAATAGTTTTCCCATCGTTTACCTCGAGGATTAAACCAGGCAAACCCCAATAGCCTTCTGGCCCTTGATTTACTGGTATTTCTGGCGTATACCAAGCGGTAACTGTTATTTCTTTGGGCATTTCGATTCCGTCCATGAAGTTGGTCTTTTTTTCTTTTGAAGCTGTTGCAGTAGAATCTGCTTTTTTAGTTTCTTCTTTTTTAGGTCTAAAATTTCTAAAATCGGTTTTACTCGCTGGACGAATTGCGGTTGCTTTGAAACAATTGTAACCTCCAATTAATCGGGTTTCGCCTTCCATTTTCCAGTTAAAATTAGAAAGGGAATCTTTGATTAAAAACTCCTTACCCATAAATTCTTTATCAACAATATAGGTTTTGTTTTTTACATTTTTATAATACGTTCCTCCTCCACCCATCATGGATGACATCATTCTCATACCGCCACCGCTTTGCCCTGGAGCATCGAGTTTCTCTTCTTCTTTATAAATAGATGCTGCTTTATCGAAGTTAAGGATGAATGTTTTTTCGAACATTTTTTTCATTCGCTCTTCGATATTTTTTTGCATTTCGGGAGTAATGTCTTTGTTTCCTTCAAATCTAGATTTAAAATCGGCAGTACTTGTTTTTGATTCGTAAACTGCCATGCCTTGAAACTCTTGCGCTCTAAGTCCAAAATGAGCAGCTAACATAAATGCTAAAGTAAAAATGATTTTGAACATACTATTTTATTTAGATGATTGATGAAGCAAATATGGTTATTCAAAAATATTTTTGTTACCAAATTTTTGTTAAAAATTATATAGTTTGACAAAAGGAAATTTAAAAGGTTTAATGTAATTTAGCCAACCATGAAAAAAATAATTTTATTATTAGTATTCCCGTTTAGCTTTGTGAGTTTTTGTCAGACCCAAAATTTGACGGCTACCGTATTGACTAACAAATCTCTTGCGGCTGATACTTTTATTGGTTATGATGGTTTAGAAAACCTGCATTTCGTTAAAAATGATATTTTATTTAAGCAAAGTACAACCGAGTTGTGGCAATATAGAAACATTTCTTTAGGCAAAATCACTCGTGTCGATTTGCAAAATCCTTTGAATATTGTGTTGTTCTATGAAAATTTTAATACTGTTGTTTTACTCGATAATCAGTTGAATGAAACTCAAAAAATAAATTTCTCCGAAAATAATTTCCCCATAAATGCAACTGCAACTGGAATTGCTACCCAAAACCGACTTTGGATTTATAATAATTTAACTCAAGAAATAGGGCTTTTTGATTATTTAAAAAACACTTTCCAATCCATAACGCCTTCGTTTCAAGGAACTTTTATGCATTATGAAACTGATTTTAATACTTTTTATTGGATTGACGAAAAAAATGATTTATATTCTTGTACTGCTTTTGGAAAAATAACAACTATGGGAAAACTTCCCGTTTTTGACCAATTTCAAGTAATTTCGAGTAAGGCTGTCCTTTACAAAAACAATACTAATTTGTTTTATTATACTTTAAACGATAATAAGTCTACATTAATCGATTTTGATAAAAAAACCTTTATGAAATTTCAATACAGAGACCAAATTTTATCTATTTTTACAACAGAAGGAATTACAAATTTTAAAATCATTTTACCATAATGCATGTAGCAGTAGCAGGAAACATCGGCGCAGGAAAAACGACATTGACACGCTTATTAGCAAAACATTTCAAATGGGAACCACATTTTGAAGATGTTGTAGACAATCCCTATCTCGATGATTTTTATCATCAAATGGAACGATGGTCGTTTAATTTACAAATTTATTTTTTGAACAGTCGTTTTCGTCAAGTGTTGCAAATTCGCGAAAGCGGCAAAAAAATCATTCAAGACAGAACGATTTATGAAGATGCACATATTTTTGCTCCTAACTTACACGCTATGGGTTTAATGACCAATCGCGACTTTCAAAATTACATTTCCTTGTTTGAATTAATGGAGTCATTAGTTAAAGCACCCGATTTATTAATTTATTTAAGAAGCTCAATTCCTAATCTGGTTGGGCAAATTCACAAACGTGGACGGGAATACGAAAACTCGATTTCGATTGACTATTTAAGCCGTTTGAACGAACGATATGAAGCTTGGATTCATACTTATGACAAAGGTAAATTATTGATTATTGATGTTGACAATATTAATTTTGTTGATAATCCCGAAGATTTGGGAGCTATAATCAATAGAATTGATGCTGAAATTAACGGATTGTTTTAGACTATTATTTAAATTTTTCATTTATACAACTATTTTGCCACTAGTAAATCCACTTCCTGCGAACCATGATGCTGAAACTCAAAAATTAGCCGCGTTTTTTAATGAAACTTTGGGGTTTTGTCCCAATTCAGTATTAACGATGCAACATCGCCCTGAAATTTCCAAAGCTTTTATCAATTTGAATATGGCTGTAATGGAAAATAAAGGACGAGTTACCTCTTCGCTTAAAAGAATGATTGGTTGGGTTAGTAGTAATGCTGCAGGTTGTCGTTATTGTCAAGCCCATACGATTCGAGCTGCTGAACGATACGGTGCCGCACAAGAACAATTAGATAATATATGGGAGTATAAGACTCATCCTTCATTTTCAGATGCAGAAAGAATTGCATTAGATTTTTCTGTAGCTGCAACTTTAATTCCAAATGGGGTAAACAATGAAATTAAAACGGAATTGTACAAGTATTGGAATGAAGGCGAAATAGTTGAGATGCTTGGCGTAATTTCGCTTTTTGGTTTTTTAAATCGTTGGAACGATTCTATGGGAACAATAATTGAAACTGGAGCGATAGAAAGTGCAACACAATTTCTCGGCAAAAATGGATGGGAAATAGGGAAACATGCTTAATATTTTAAAAAAATGTAAGATTAAAAGATTTAAAAAAAATGATATTAGAAAAAACAAAAACGGCTTTCAAAATTTGAAAGCCGTTTTTTATTTCTAAAAAAAGTATCTTATTTTAATGAATCCAGCTTCGCTTTTACTTCGGATTCTGTTCCTTCAAAAGTTTGAGTAGTAGATTTTCCGTCTATTGTTTTTGTGTAAATACCTATCACTTTACCATTATCATTTTTTATTTCAACAGTAACACTTTCTTTACTTGAAACTTCTTCTGTATTTGAAACATTACTGTATTCGCAAGTTGCATTTGTACAGCCTTTCGCTTCACATTCTTCTTTAGACATTGAGGAACAATTTTCATTTGCTACACAACAAGTTGCTACTTTATCCGCAGCTTCTGCATGACCATTTCCTAAAATCGGAGCGATAACCAATCCAATCAAACACGTTAATTTAATTAAAATATTCATTGATGGTCCAGAGGTATCTTTGAATGGATCTCCAACAGTATCTCCAGTTACTGCTGCTTTGTGCGCATCAGAACCTTTGTAAGTCATTTCACCATTAATCATAACTCCAGCTTCAAAAGATTTTTTAGCATTATCCCATGCACCACCAGCGTTGTTTTGGAACACAGCCCAAAGCACTCCTGAAACAGTAACTCCAGCCATATAACCACCTAACATTTCAGCAATTAATTGGTTGTTATCTCCGTAAACTAATTTTCCTAAAAGTACAATTGCAATTGGGAAACCAATAGTCATAATTCCGGGTAACATCATTTCGCGTAACGCTGCTTTTGTAGAAATGTCAACACATTTTGCGTATTCTGGTTTTCCAGTTCCTTCCATAATTCCTGGAATTTCTTTAAACTGACGACGCACTTCGTACACCATATCCATGGCTGCTTTTCCAACAGAATTCATGGCTAATGCTGAAAACACTACAGGAATCATTCCTCCAATAAATAACATGGCTAATACTGGTGCTTTGAAAATATTAATTCCGTCAATTCCAGTAAATGTTACATAAGCTGCGAATAAAGCTAAAGAAGTTAACGCTGCCGAAGCAATGGCGAAACCTTTACCAGTTGCTGCTGTAGTGTTACCTACTGAATCTAAAATATCTGTACGAGTACGAACTTCTTTTGGTAATTCACTCATTTCGGCAATTCCACCTGCATTATCAGAAATGGGACCGAAAGCATCAATTGCTAATTGCATAGCAGTTGTTGCCATCATTGCTGATGCGGCTAAAGCTACTCCGTAAAACCCTGCTAAAGCATAAGTTGACCAAATAGCTGCTGCGAATAATAATACGGTTGGAAAAGTTGAAATCATACCTGTTGCTAAACCAGCAATTACGTTTGTTCCTGCTCCAGTTGACGATTTTTGTACAATTGCCAAAACGGGTTTCGTTCCTAATCCGGTGTAGTATTCTGTTACAGATGAAATAGCTCCACCCACAAAAAGACCTACTAAGGTTGCCCAAAAAACATTTAATGATTTAATTTCAATCATTCCTTCACCAAAGAAAGACATTGTCATTACTTTTGGCAACATCATGTCTACTAAGAAATAACAAGCTATTGCTGTTAATATAATAGAAACCCAGTTTCCAATATTTAAGGCCATTTGAACTTGTTTTTCTTTGGCATCATTACTTGAAATTTTAACTAACATTGTTCCGATGATTGAGAATAAAATTCCGAAACCTGCAATTGCCATTGGTAATAAAATTGGCCCAATTCCGCCAAAAGCATCCTCAATTTTTCCGCCCATATCTTTAATAACGTAGTTACCTAAAACCATGGCTGCTAAAACAGTTGCTACATACGAACCAAATAAATCGGCACCCATTCCGGCTACGTCACCCACGTTGTCACCCACGTTATCTGCAATTGTTGCTGGATTACGTGGGTCGTCTTCTGGAATACCAGCTTCCACTTTACCTACTAAATCGGCACCAACATCGGCAGCTTTTGTATAAATACCACCACCAACTCTAGCAAATAATGCTATAGATTCAGCACCAAGAGAGAAACCAGCTAATGTTTCTAGAACGATTGTCATTTTATCTGTTCCGCCATTTGCCCAATCACCACCCATAAAAAAGTGGAAAAAGAAAATAAAGAAACCTGTTAAACCAAGAACTGCCAAACCAGCAACTCCCAATCCCATTACAGTTCCACCACCAAAAGAAACTTTTAAGGCTTGTGGTAAACTGGTACGAGCAGCTTGTGTTGTTCTAACATTGGTTTTAGTTGCAATTTTCATCCCCATGTTTCCAGCCAAAGCTGAAAAGAAAGCTCCAAATACAAAAGCAACTACAATTAATATATGTGTTGTAGGAACAATAAATGTAATTCCTGCCAAAACAATACTTGCTAAAACTACAAATATTGCTAATAATCTGTATTCTGCTTTTAAGAAAGCTAAAGCGCCTTCGTAGATATAATCTGAAATTTCTTTCATTTTGCCATCTCCAGCGTCTTGTTTTAAAACCCAGCTTCTTTTAACTGCCATAAAAAGCAATCCTATAATTGCCATAACTATTGGCACATAAATCATCATTGATTCCATAAATTTAAATATTTGTTATAAATTTTATCGGATGCAAAAGTAATAAAATGTTGTTAAAAAACGAACACATTAACTAGAGAATATGTTTTTCTGTTAAAAAATTTCAATATTCAACTTTTCTGTTTCGTTTTTGTAAGTAATAATGCCAAAGTAAAAAAGTAGCCATCGAGCGATAGGGTGCCCATTTTTGAGCATAAACTTCCATTTCTTCTTTGCTATGGATTTCAAGTAATTCCTTGATGGTATTTATCACAGCAATATCGCCAAGAGGCAGTAAATCTGGCTCTTGAAGTGAAAACATCAAATACACATCGATGGTCCAGTTGCCAATTCCTTTTATTTTAATAAGTTCTTCGCGAACTTGCTGGGGAGATTTATTGGGTAAACTTGTTAAAACAAGGTCTTTATTGAGGATTGCTAGCGCTAATGCTTTGATATAGGATGTTTTTTGACGGCTTACGCCAAAGTTTCGATAGTTATCCTCTGGGATTTCAATAAGTATTTCGGGTTGTATATCCGAAACGTTCGTTTTTATTTTAATAAAAGTTGCCTTTGCAGAATCAATTGATACTTGCTGTTCCAAAATTAATAACACCAATGTTTCAAAACCTTGAGGACGTTTTGGAATAATGGGCAAACCATATTTATCTGTGATGAGTTTGAAAACGGCATCTTTCGCCGAAAGGTATTCGATGGCTTCTTGCATGGTTTATTTTTTTAACAAAAGCTTCCAGCCTTTTGAAGGCTGGAAGCTATAAATGTAGCAATGAATTTTCCTAAAAATAAAAACCAAACGATCCTTTTACACTAAAATTATTGGTTTCGGGTAGATTTCTATAATTGCCACGCCAAGCAAAATCTATGCGGAATACCTTGAAAATATTTCCAATTCCAGCACTGTATTCCCAGTACGGTTTGCTGGGTGCATTATAAATTAACCCTGACGCATTAATGGCTCTGTTTTGGTCAGTTATGGTGCCGTAAACTCCTTTCACACCTATGATTTCTCTCCAGTTGAGTTTTTTCATGAAGGGTATTCTGGACAGCAGTCTTCCTCCAAAGTTGTGATTCCATTGCAAAGTAGCATATTGGTCTGTTACAAATTCGTAAAAATTTAAATTATTAAAGGTGTTTTCAATGCTGAAATAAGTTTGATTCCCAGGTATTACACTCATCAATCCCAGAGGGATTTTGCCAAATGTTTTACCGAGTTCAACAATCACATTTGAGCGACCTAATGGCCCAATTATTAGGGGTTGTTTATAATACAGTTGCACTTTTTCATATTTAAAATCACTGTTCAAAAATCCTTTGAATCCGTGACTGAAATTAACAAAAAAGCGACTGTATGGACTGTCAACTAAATCTCTTTCGACACCATAACCGATGGTTTTTCGATTGGGTGTATATTCGACTTGTACATTGACTTCCGATTGTTTGACATCACTTTTTGTGAGTGTGTTTGTACTATCTATGTAATAATCTAAACTGAAAGTGGGTGATGCAGAGGCTAATGTTCTATAGGAGAATCCGGTTTGAAAAGTTAGATTTTTTATGGGTTCGATTTCAAAAGAAACGTTGGTCAAATTGATGTTGGTTAATTTTCCGTTGCTGCCTGTGGTGAATAAAGCTGATGAAGCAAAACTTCGTCCTAAAACGTCATTTGTAGTGGTTAAACTTGCCCCTATTTGTTCTATATCACGACGGTTTCCACCGGAGATTATAATTCGGTTTACTTTATCGATCATCCATTTTCCTGACAATCCGTATTTGAATTTATTGTCCTCAAAACCATAAGCAGTATAACCTTGCAAACGCCAAGCATCATTAGGACCAAAATAGGTTCTTCCACCAACTCGCAATCGCAATCCTTCGACTTCATTGGTTCCAAATGATGAAAAAATAGGTCCAAAATCGAAATTTCCAAACTGTACATAACCACTTCCCAATATCGAAACCAAATTATACAATTGCTTAAATTTTTTGACGGTTTGCAGTGTGTCCAGCATTTTATAAACGCCTAATTCATCCTTACTTAAATTCTCGAAACGGTTTTCATGCCAGTATTCATCTGATTTTTTATAAATTTCTTCTTCACTATTATTGACTTCTTCTTTATAAAAAGCTACTGGTTTTTCTTTGTTGAATTGATGATTTTGATAGAAAGTAGTTCGCTTTCCATAAACCCCTTTTGACTTTTCTTTTTTATTTAAAGCAAAATCTGACATCATGTGATCTTTGGTTAAAAGAAAAACAGAGTCGTTTAGCACTTCAAATTCTTGCTCGATATAAATTTCTTTTACCCAGTTGATATTGGCACTTTTAGTAACTGCCATATTTATATTCTTGATTGCAAAAGTGGTATCGTTTACCCAAAAATCTCCTTTGAAAGTCAATTCATTTTTTCGCCTTGGGTAGAATAAAACATTATAACACCATTTTTTATCGATGTATGCGCTGTCTCTCAAAACATAATTGTAAACATCTATGCCTGTTTTTGATAACGGACTGGTAAAACTCTTGTCAAAAAAAGTGAGGTAGTTGTTGTAAATGTCATAATCAGAATATAAATCTTTTACAAAAGATAAAATTTGCTGGTTGCTACCAAAACCCGAATTTTTATTAGCTTTTAGTTTCTCTTTTGTTTTTTTTAATTTATTGTCTCCGTAAACGTCTGACAAGGCTTCGTTTACAAAAATGGGTAAATAGGTTTTGCCCGTAATTTTAGAAGTGTCAACTTGTTTGAAAATAAACTCCATTCCTCTGAAGATTTTATTTTTCATAAAAGCACTGTCAATAGTATTCATATCAAATTCTACTTTCTCGTACTTTTCCATTTGGTATTGGTCAAATAAATTCAATCCGTTTTTACGTTTTCTTTCCCAAATTTTTCGAAGAATATCCAGTGCTGGATTGTTTTTTTTGGAAGTTTTGCCTCTAAAGACGACTACTTCAGACAAAGCCTCAACCCCATTTAACTGAATTTTAAAATCATAATTGACTAATTTTTCTAATTCCATTTCTTTATCAGAAAACCCAACAGATGTAATAATTAAAGTGGTGTAATTTTTAGTAGACTCCAGATAAAAGCGGCCGTCTTCATTTGACAAAACACCTTCGTTTGACCCTTTGAAAAGTACATTAGCAAATGATACAGGTTGATTTGATTTGTCTAAAATGATGCCACTGACTTTAGTTTGACCAAAAACAATGGTGGCGTTTGCAAACAATAGTATCACAATAATTAGTGTAACTTTTTTCATAATTCAAAAAAAAACTTCATCATAATAGTTTATGATGAAGTTTCAAATATAATTTATTTATTCGAAAATGGATAATCGATAATTGCCAATTAACAGTTAAAGTACTAAAGCTGCTTTTTTGACTAATTATCAATTATTAATTTCTATCTATTTATACATCACTTTCTTAACTGCTTTAACAACATCCTGAGCATTTGGCAACCACTCTTTTAGTAAAACTGGAGAATATGGTGCTGGAGTATCGGCTGTGGTGATGCGTTGAATAGGAGCATCAAGAAAATCAAAAGCACGTTCTTGAACGATATAAGTAATCTCCGAAGCTACACTTGCAAACGGCCAAGCTTCCTCTAGAATTACTAATCTATTTGTTTTTTTTACCGAAGTTAAAACCGTTTCATAATCCAATGGGCGAACGGTTCTTAAATCAACAATTTCACAAGAAATTCCTTCTTTTGCCAATTCATCGGCAGCAATAAAAGCTTCTTTAATAATTTTACCAAAAGACACTATTGTAACATCGGTTCCTTCACGTTTAATATCAGCAACACCTATTGGGATTGTATATTCACCATCTGGAACTTCGCCCTTGTCGCCATACATTTGCTCTGATTCCATAAAAATTACAGGATCATTATCACGAATGGATGATTTTAACAATCCTTTTGCATCATAAACAGTCGATGGAACGACTACTTTAAGACCTGGAGTATTTGCAAACCAATTTTCCAAAGCTTGTGAGTGTGTTGCTCCTAATTGTCCCGCTGATGCTGTTGGCCCACGAAAAACAATAGGTACATTAAATTGTCCACCGGTCATTTGACGCATTTTGGCAGCGTTATTTATAATTTGGTCAATACCAACCAGACAAAAGTTAAAAGTCATGTATTCAACAATAGGTCTGCAACCGTTCATGGCAGAACCTACAGCAATTCCGGTAAACCCAAGCTCAGCTATTGGAGTATCTATAACTCTTTTTTCGCCAAATTCAGCGAGCATACCTTTGGAAGCTTTGTATGCTCCATTGTATTCTGCCACTTCTTCTCCCATTAAATATATTGATTCATCGCGACGCATTTCTTCACTCATTGCTTCGCAAATTGCCTCTCTAAATTGTATCGTTCTCATAGTTTTGTGTTGTGTGTGTAATTTTTAGAAAAGCAAAAATAAAAATTAAAAACGACAAAAGTATTTATTAGTTGGTTTTTATAATTTGTTTTATCAAAAAAGGTGAATTGTTTTAAAGAAACCGTTGCAATTGATTATTTACTAAAGTTTAGAATACTTTGTTAATCAACTAAAAAAACCTTTTCGCCATAAAGAAAATAAATCCATTGTGATAGCAACTGAATAATGAATAATTACACCCAGAAAGATGGATCTACTTTTCAAACTTAAAGTTCCAAGAATTATTCCAGCGATTATAGCAGCAATTGTTTCTTCAAATGTTTTTCCAAAATGGATCATACAATAAGGAATTGTAGATACAAAAACCGCATAAGCACCAAATCTATTCTTGATTCCATGAATCATAAAACCTCTAAAAAAAAACTCCACAGCTATAAATTGTACTAAATAGGCCATTTGCCACAAAAAAAATAATGGAAATAAATGATTTTTTTCTGGTTTGAAAATAGGATAAATAGCTTGAAATCCTTTTGTACTTGATGCTATAAAAACAATTGGAATCATAATAATGAGCATTGTCAAATACAAAGGATAATCGTTCTTGACATTAGCAAAACAGAAACCATATTCCCGTACTTTTTCTTTAAAACCCAAACGAATAATACCTATTGGAATTACCAAGTAAATTATAACAATAGTACTTATCCACCATAGCAGACGGTGAAAATTCCCCATTGTGGAAGAAAAAAAATAAGTATAAAACCCTTTTTGAAAATCGCTAGAATTTTGAGTTATAGCACTTAAAAAACATGCTGGACTACCAAAATATTTCACAACAGTTAATCCAACTGCGGTGTAAATCAAAATTAGGATTACTTTTATGTCGATTTCCGGATTTTTTACTTGATGAACCGTAGCGGATTGATTCGCATTTTTCCAAGTGTTAAGAATTAATTCTTTAGTTTTTTTAAACATTTTTAAAACAATTTATAAGAAAACAACAATATTGAGTCATGCAAAAAAGCGATGATAAAACCATCGCTTTAAAAAAAAGAACTAACCTATATTATTCAAAACTTATTTTTCTAAAACAATATCAATATATGGAATTCCAGCATTAGGTATTGGCCCACCTTTCCCATAAAAGTTAGTGGCCTTAATTGACAAACCACCAAAAGTAACTGGTAATACTGTACTTACGGCACTAAAACTTAACACTCTGCCTGTAGTATTAGCAATATCGCCTAGATAATCATTCGCAATTCTTTTAATTGTATAGGAAGTTCCACCGCTTAACGCAACACCCGTTATTGGTTTGTAACTAGTAGATACTGAACCAAAAACATGATTTCCGGAATACAATAATGTGCCTGCTGAATTGTTATAAATTTCGATTGTATAAGGAATATTTGCAGTATACAAATTAGCATTCCCTTGATATCCTATTGAGCAAATAGTTTCATCAGTATCAACATAAAAAGTATATTCGTGTGTTGTCAAATCTATTGTGGTGATATCTGAAAATTTTGGATTTGCAATTTTAACCTGATCGTACAACTGCTGAAACTCTGTTCCAGTTGTGCTGCAAGTAAATGTAACTGGATCAGGAACTGAACTACCACAACCGGAACCAATAATAAAAGTTGCAAATACAAGAAGACCTAGTGGTAATACGATTTTAAAAAAATTGTTTTTCATTTTTTAGTTATTTAAGGATTAATTTATTTTTTGTTTGTAATTTTTTATAAAAATAGAGCGTTGATAATAATAAGAGTATCGCAATGAATTGTGAGTGTGACAAAATATCTTTGATTACAAAACCTCTAGAATCACCTCTGAAAAATTCTAAAACACCTCGACTAGTAGCATACAAACCAAGGTATAGTAGGAAGATTTGTCCGTCAAATTTTTTGTGTTTTTTAATAATTAGTAAAAACCCCAAAAGCATTAGTAAAACATACACTTCGTATAATTGAGTTGGATGTACGGCAACATTATTTGTGTTTGGGAAAATAATTCCAAACGAACTATTTGTTGGCAAACCATAGCAACAACCCGCATTAAAACAACCAAATCGCCCAAAGGCATGAACAATTAGTGTAGTAATTGCTAGAATATCGAGCATTGGTAAAACAGGAATATTTTGTCTTTTTAAATACAAAACAATCATAGGAATAATGGTTACAAACGAGCCATAAAATACAAAACCACCCGAAAAATTATCTACCAATAAACTTGGATTGTTCCAATAATACACAGGTTTTTCGAGATAATAAAAAAGCTTTCCACCAATAAAACCAAATATAAAAATGAGGTAAAAAAAGTTGTTAGAAAGATTTTTTATTCCCAAATCTTTTCGTGCAGCTCGTTTAGTATACCTACCCGTTACTAAACAACCCAGAGCAATGCAAAACGCATAAGTGTACACGGTTACTTGTTTATTACCTAAAAAATCTGGTAGTTGAAAATGGAAAAGTTCGGGGTGCATTTGGATAATGTTTTTTAAATTATTTAATTGTCATATTTTACAAAAGCCCTTTACCTTGTGATTAATGCCCAAATTTTATAAAGTATCTGGATGCTTGTTTTTTTTAATTTGTCCATTTTTTCTTTTTTTTAATTAAAACCAGCATTATCTTTTTAAAATTTCTGATTTCTAACTCCAAAAAAATAAAACTACGCAATACCTAAGTGGCTTTGAGTTATAGGTTTTTACTTTTTGATAACCTTGCTTGTAGCAGTTCCCTGTTCAGAATCTATTTTAAATATGTAGGTTGCAGTTGGCAGGTTAGATATATCAATGTTATTTGTGTTGTTTAGCTTGTGCGCAAACAGTATTCTACCATTACTGTCTGATACTTGCAAATTAGCATTGTTCAAGTTGTTGAGCTCGATTGTAACATAGCCCATAGTAGGATTTGGGTAAATTTTTAGATTGTTTTCTATCTCATATAAAGCTGTCGATAATATTGTAGAACAACTTATTACTGAAGGACTATTTTTACTTATTGTTGTACCATCTCCTAATTGACCAAAAGTATTATTTCCACAAGCCCAAATAGTATCATCTGATTTTAGGAGTGTTTTTTGACTACTGCCAGATGCGATTTGTGTCCAATTTGTTTCTGTCCCAATTTGCGTTGGACTATTTTTAGAAATGAAAGTTCCATCACCCAGCTCGCCATTACCATTAAAACCCCAAGACCAAAGTGAATTGTCATTTTTTAAAGCGGTTGTAAATTGATTTCCTGCCGAAATTTTACTCCAATTAGTTGATGTTCCAATTTGTATTGGATTATAGCTGTCAATTGTTGTGTTATCACCCAATTGCCCGTTAGTATTTCTGCCCCAAGTCCATAACGAACCATCTATTTTTAGAGCAACAGAATGATAACCTCCTGCAATTTGATTCCAGTTAGTAGCCGTTCCTATCTGAACAAAATTAGTTTTATCAATATTGGTTCCATCTCCTAGTTGTCCGTAAAAATTTGCACCACAGACCCATAGTGAACCATCTGTTTTTAATGAAATTGTGTGAAGGTAACCAGCAGCAATTTTGCTCCAAGTATTTAAATTACCTACTTGTGTTGGAACATCTTTATTTAAGAGTGTACCCGAACCCAATTGTCCGCTGTTTCCTTGACCCCAACTCCAAAGTGTACCGTCAGTTTTTATCGCTAACGAAAAATTGCCATTTGCAGCAATCTGACTCCAATTAGTATCTATTCCTATTTGAGTAGGAACATTTTTACCTGTAATGGTTTCGTCTCCTAATTGCCCATAATTATTTGCACCCCAAGCCCAAAGTGTTCCGTTATTTTTTATTGCTAATGTATGTGATTCTCCTAGAGCTATTTTTAACCAATTGGTTTCAGTTCCAATCTGTGTAGGAATAGTTTTTTGAACATTCGTACCATCACCTAATTGAGAATTATTATTTCTTCCCCAACCCCACAATGAACCTGCAGTTTTGATGGCAATTGTATGTTGTGCTCCAGCTGCAATTGTGCTCCAACATCCAGTTGGAACACTTGCAGAAGTTACAGTAATTGCTAAACGAATAGGACTCTCTCCACAAACTAATGTTTGTGAAGCGTAATAAACTGTGCCATCAACTAAAAGTGTTGTGACAGGCAATAAACTTCCTGATGTTGCTGCGGTGTACCATTTTATGCTTATACCATTTAGTACTAAATCAGCGATGGTCGCAGTTCCTGAATAAACTTGAGGACTTAAACCTGTTGGTGCTGGAGTTGAATTTACTATGACAGACACTGCTGTTCTAGCACTTTCGCAACCGTTTATAGTTTGTGATACATAATACGTTCCTGTGGATAATGCTGTTGTTGCAACTAAAGGCGATGTGCTTCTTGAAGTTGAATACCATTGAATTGTTGCTCCAAGAGTTTCTGTAACGGTTAAGCTAGCTACTGTTCCCGAATTACAGAATGTTTGTGCTGCGACCGTTGGAGCAGGAGTGGTACTTACTATAACCGTAACCGCTGTTCTCGAACTTTCGCAACTGTTTAGAGTTTGACTAACATAATACGTTCCGCTGGCTAGTGTCAAGGTTGCAACCAAATCTGTACCGCCCATAAAATTTGTATACCATTTTAGATTTGTTCCTGTAGCAACTAAATTAGCTACAGTAGCACCGTTACAAAACGATTGAGTAGCAGCTGTTGGAGCTAGAGTGTTATTTATGGTAACCGAAACCGCTGTTCTTGTACTTTCGCAACCGTTTAATGATTCACTTACATAATAAGTACCTGTTGCCAAAGCTGTTGTTGTAGGTAAAGCTGTATTTCCAATTAGACTTGTATACCATTGCAGTGTAGTTCCTGAAGCTGTCAAATTTGCAATAGTTGCTCCACTACAAAATGTTTGTGCAACAGAAGTGGGCGCTGTTGGTGCTGGTGTAGTACTTACTGTAACGGCTACAGCTGTACGTAAACTTTCGACACCATTTTCAGTTTGCGCTACATAGTACGTTCCTGTTGCTAATGTTGTAGTTCCCAATAAAGCCGTACCTAATGTTGCAGTAGCATACCATTGAAGTGCAGTTCCAGATGCCACCAGATTAGCGACTGTTGTGCTACTACAAAAAGTTTGAGCCATAGCTTGAGGTCGTGATGTAGGACAACTTATTAGCGTTGGTATATTTTTATTTATTGTAGTGCCATCACCTAGAACGCCATCTGCGTTATAACCCCAAGAATAAGTGCCAGTAATGTTTTGTATAAAAGTATGATTTGATCCAACGGATACACTTTGGGCTGAAGTAGTTAATAAAAAAGGTGTAGTTTGCGACACCAACGTATTATTGCCCAATTGCCCGCTACTATTAACACCCCACACTAATAAAGAACTGCCAGTTTGTGTGCCAACGGAAAAACCAGTGCCTCCACGAACAGAAGTCCAAAGTGTTGACGTGCCAATTTGGGTTGGAATATTTTTTAGAACAGTAGTTCCGACACCAAGTTCCCCATACTGATTGCTGCCCCAAGCCCATAGAGTTCCGTTGGTCTTTATTGCTAGTGAGTGTGATTCTCCTGTATCAATCGAACTCCAATTGGTATCTGTACCTACTTGTGTTGGTGCGTTTTTTTGCACATAAGTTCCATCTCCCAATTGTCCATTATTATTTGTACCCCAAGCCCACATAGTCCCATCCGTTTTCAATGCAAGAGTAGAACTGTAGGTATAATTGGAAGTATGTAATGCTATAGAAGACCAGTTCGTATCAGTTCCAATTTGTGTGGGAATTAGTTTAGTTGCTGTTGTACCATCTCCAACTTGACCTACGGCATTGTAACCCCAAGACCATAGAGTTCCATTTGTTTTTATTGCTGAAGATACTTTGGTGCCAGCTGCAATTTTCAACCAATCTGTTTGAGTACCAATTTGTTTAGGTAAAATAGAAAAATCATTAATAATTCCGCTTCCAAATACACCATCAACACTTATTCCCCATGCCCACAAAGTACCATCTGTTTTTATAGCTAATGCGTGAATATACCCCGCTGAAACAGTTTCCCAATTTGTTGCAGTACCAATTTGAACTGGCGTAGTTCCATTTGTATAAACACTATCACCCCATCCCCATAAAGTACCATCTTGCTTTATTGCCAAGGTATTATCATTACCAGCCGAAATCATTTTCCAGCATTGTGCATTGCCGTTTATTGCAAAAAGAAATAAAAAAAGTAATAATATAATTTTTTTCATAGTTTTAAGAATAATATATCCAGTAAAACTATGTGAAACAGTACCTTCAAACCAAAACCAATTAGGGAACGGTAGGTTTTAATTAGGGAACGGTAAAAAAGTTAGTTTTTTAGAGAATAAAATCTAAATTAATGACGTGATTCAATTGATTTTCGTCAAACAATTGACACAGATTAATTTATTTCAGTCATTTTTTATAAAATTGTAACTACAATAACTACTTTATGACCCTTACGAATTGCATCAGGAAACGCAAAATTTTGGGTTATACTGAATTTTTTTTGAGGATAGGATTGTTGCAAAATTTGAATTCGTTCATTAATTATAGCTATTCCTTTGGAGATGTGCGTGTTACTTTTTAGTTTGTTTTCATCTAATCCAAAACCGTTATCAATGATTTCAATAGTTAGAATATCATGGTTTAAATTAAAGTTTAAATCAATTTTACCGTCTTTTTGTATTAAATGCGAAACACCATGAAGTATGGCGTTTTCGATAAAAGGTTGCACAATCATGTTTGGAATTTTCAGGTTCCGTTTGTCAATAATTAGATTATGATGAATAGCAAAATCAAAGTTTCCAAATCTGGTTTGTTCCAATTCTACATACAATTTGAGCCTATTTATTTCGTCATCTAAACTAATGAACGGCTCGGCAGATTGTGATAAAAATAAACGAACCAATCGTGATAACTTGCCCAAATGTTCACTGCTTTTTTCTTTTTGATTGCTGTTAACAAAATACTGAATAGCGTTGAGCGAATTGAACACAAAATGCGGATTCATCATTGCAGACAATGCACTTTGACGCAGTTCGGAAACATGATTGCTTGTGTCAATTTCTTGTTGCTTTTTTGACTTTATCTTTCTTATTTGATTGCGATAAATACAATGAATCACCACAAATAAACAAATAAAGACCATCAAGAAAAACCACCACTTCAAATAAAAAGGAAAGGATTTGTAAACAGGAATTATTTTTGTAGACCAGTTTGAATTTACATCACAAACGCGAACATGAATATAGTGATTGCCATAGGAAAGTGACTGAAAATAAAGATTTTTGCTTTGCGAAACTACCCACTGCGAATTGTCAGTTTTGTATTGAATTATTTGATTTTTTGGGGAATAAAAATTATGTATTTTGAGGCTGAATTTGATTGAATTTAATTGCGAATCTATCGTTAACTTATTGATTTTATTGAAGTTGTAATAAACATCAAAAACGGGTTGATCTGATTTTTTTTGAACTAAAAAGTTGTTTATTTTCCCTAAACCATCTTTCGTGGCTACCAACAACTCATTTTCAAATACCGCTACATTATACACATCGTTATTGGGTAAAAAATTATATTTATTTAAAACGCGATTTCCGTACTTAGAAATTTTAAAAAGTCCGTTTCCTGCACAAAGGAAAACAGCATTTCCTATTGGTTTGATTTTTTGAATATTATAAAGTTTGACATGATTGACCTCTGTGATGCTGTCTACAATTTTTTCGTTAAAAATTTTGTATATCACGTTGTTAGCAGCAATCCACATCGTATCTTTTATAAAAACAAAATCTTCTATGTAACCGTTTATTTTAAATTTTAATTCTCTCTTTTCATATATAAAATCACTGTCAAAAGTTCTGATATTTATTTTTTGGGCATTGTTAAAATAATATTCATTTTTATAACAAACGATTTGCTTTATTTTCTCATTTTTAGGTATTTTAGAATTGATAGATTTATAGTTTGGTTTTCCATTTTCAAAAATATTGATAGATGAATTTCCTGCCAAAACATAATATTTGTCATTTCCCTTTTTTATGATTTGCTTGCCAGGAACGGTCAGTACATTTTTATTTTCGTCCCAATTTATTGGAGTATTTATGGGTGTATAAAAAACTGGAATAGTATTATAATTCCCGATTTTAATTTCTAAGTTAGATTTTTTTAATACGCTTAATTCTTTATTTTGATACGAATACAGGCTAAACTTTGTAGAAATAAACAATGATTTTTTATCTAACGAATTAGCAAAACCATTAAAGTAGTTTTCTTGAATTTTAAATCGGATACTTGAAATAGCCGTTTCGGGAATACAAAACAAACCGTTTTCGTTAGTAGCAATCCATATTTTTCCTGATTGGTCGCAATACAAAAAATTAATATTATCAGAAGTATTCAATCCTAAATTTTCGCTAATGAAGTTCCAAGTGTTGTATTTTAATACAAAAAGACCTTTGCTTTGAATACTCAGCCAACAATTTTCTTGCTTGTCTACAATAAAATCATATTTATAGGTAGGATTTATAGAAAGCGGTTGTGGTACTTTTATTTTGTTTGCTATTTTTCCTTTAAAATCAACTAAAAACAGGAAATTCTCATCCAAAATGCAAACGTCATTTTTTCTAAAAATCACTTTATGCAAAAATTTTACTTCGTCAGGAAGTGGAACTTTCAAATTATTATAAATCAAATAGTTATTTTCAAATCGAATTTCCTGATTGTCTTGAACTAATACAGGCGGTGCAATTCTTCGAGAACTAGTGGTGCTTTTTGGCTTAAAAACGTTACAGTGGGATTTATTTATTTCGTTGTAGGAATAACACGAATTGCTAAATCTATTTTGCATCGTGTACAGAAACAGTTTGTCTTTTAGATTGAATAATTGGCTGTACGTTTCAGTAAAAATAGGTGTGTTTACAACTTTATTATTCACGAATTTTTGCAGCTTTCCGTTGTAATTTATAAACCAAATAATCCCTTTTTCGTCAGTAGAAACTGCAGTTATATATGGATTTACAAGCCCATCTTTTATATTATAGTTTGTAAAATCGTTTCCGTCAAAAAAAGTTAAACCATTATCAGTTCCTAACACAATGTTTCCCTTTTGGTCTTCGGTGACGCTGTAAATTGTGTTAGATGGCAACCCATCATCAGTGTCGAAATGGTTGAATTTATATCGGGTTTGAGAATTTGATGCGTAATGAATTAAAACCAAAAATAAAATAGCAACAGTTTTTCTCATCAATTACTTTTTATTATATCGTTCAGTAATTTATAATTCCTTCTAGAGATTGGCAATTGTGTCCCGTCTTGTAATTCAAGAAACAACGTTTCGCGAGATAAAATTTTTGAAGCAAATTTCAAATTGACTAAAAATGATTTGTGAATTCTAAAAAAATTTTTTTGCAAAATTTCTTCAAAATGTTTTAAGGTTTTAGAAACCATAATTTTTCTATTGCTACTCAAGTAAACTATCGTTAAGTTATCTAAACCTTTCAAATATTGGATTTCATCAATCGCAATAATCGATTTTCCGCCTTCATAATTTAATACAAGGGTGTTTTCATTTGGGGTTTGATGTGTATTTAAAACTACTTTTACGCTTTCGATTGCGGATTTGAGTTCTGCAATTAAAATAGGTTTTAAAATGTAATCTGTTGCGCCTACTCGTAATGCTTTGATGGCATATTCTTCGTGAGCAGTAACAAAAATGGTTTGAAAATTCCGCACCGGAAAATACGCTAATAGATCAAAACCATCTTCGATTGGCATTGAAACATCAAGAAACAACAAATCGATTGGAGTTTTTTCTATAAACAATTTTGCTTCTGCAACGTTCTGGAACATTCCTAAAACATCAATTTGGGGAAAATTTTCATTCAATATAATTTCTAAATTTTTAAGGTTTAGAATTTCATCATCGACAATTACTGTTCTCATTTACAATTAATAATTTTTTAAAAATAAGAAAAAGTGAATTGATATCAGCTATTTTCGCAATAAAAAAGCCAAAAATTATTTCAACATTATATGAAAATTAAAAAAACAAAAATGTTTATTAAAAATATTATGCGTGCATAGTATATTATTCAAATTAATACTATAATTTTGTACAAGAATTTAGAAAATAAAATTTTACAACTATGAAAATATTAGTTTGCATCAGTCACGTTCCTGATACTACTTCAAAAATTAATTTCACAAATGATGACGCAGAATTTGACACTAATGGTGTTCAATTTGTGATCAATCCAAACGACGAATTTGGACTTACACGTGCCATTTGGTTTCAAGAACAACAAGGCGCAACAGTAACCGTTGTCAATGTTGGCGGACCAGAAACCGAACCCACTTTGCGAAAAGCATTAGCCATTGGTGCAAACGAAGCCATTCGTGTAAACATAAATCCTACAGACGGATTTTTTGTCGCAAAACAACTCGCAGAGGTAATCAAAAACGGTGCTTATAATGTTATCATTGCCGGAAAAGAATCATTAGATTATAATGGTGGAATGGTTCCAGGAATGATTGCTGGAATTCTGGGTTATAACTTCCTTAACTCTTGTACAAGCCTTACAATTGATGGTTCATCCGTTACAGCAGTTCGTGAAATCGATGGAGGAAAAGAAACCGTTACTACAACATTACCTATTATTATTGGTGGTCAAAAAGGACTGGTAGAAGAAAAAGATTTGCGTATACCAAACATGAGAGGAATCATGACTGCAAGAACAAAAGTATTAACGGTGCTTGAACCTATTGCCGCATCAATTAATACAAAAGCAGTAAAATTTGAAAAACCTGCTCCAAAATCGGCAGTGAAATTAGTTAGCGCTGATAATCTCGACGAATTAATTAATTTATTACACAACGAAGCGAAAGTTATTTAATTACGAATTAAAATTACGAATTACGAATTTTTGAAATCTTTAAATTTTTCAATTATTTAATATTTAAATCCAAAATTACTATGTCAATATTAATATACGCAGAATCTACTGAAGGAAAATTCAAGAAAGTCGCTTTCGAATTGGCTTCCTATGCAAAAAAAGTAGCACAATCATTAGGAACAACCGTTACAGCAGTAACTGTGAACACTGGTGATGTTTCGGAATTATCAAAATATGGTGTAGATAAAGTCTTGAAAGTAAACAACGACAAATTATCAAGTTTTTCAGCAAAAGCTTATGCTGACGTTATCAAACAAGCTGCACAAAAAGAAAATGCCAAACTAGTTTTACTCTCTTCAACAACCGATAGTATTTACCTTTCCTCATTAGTAGCAGTAGCATTAGAAGCTGGATTTGCGTCTAATGTTGTGGGATTACCAATAAGTACTTCACCTTTTCAAGTAAAACGAAATGCTTTTTCGAACAAAGCATTCAATATTACCGAAATCACAACTAACATAAAAGTATTAGGTCTTGCTAAAAATTCTTACGGAATTTTCGAAAGTAAAGACGCGATTAATCACGTCTCTACAGAAGATTTTAGTCCAACAATTGGAGAAAATGATTTTGGAGTAAAAGTAGTGGCTGTAGAAAAAGTTACAGGAAAAGTTACCATCGCCGATGCTGACATTGTAGTCTCCGCTGGTCGTGGATTAAAAGGTCCTGAAAACTGGGCAATGATTGAAGAATTAGCTGGCGTTCTTGGCGCAGCAACTGCATGTTCTAAACCAGTTTCTGACTTAGGATGGAGACCACACGGAGAACACGTAGGGCAAACCGGGAAACCAGTTGCTACTAATTTATATATTGCCATTGGAATATCCGGAGCAATACAGCACATTGCAGGTATCAATTCCTCTAAAGTAAAAGTGGTAATCAATACCGATCCAGAAGCACCATTCTTCAAAGTTGCAGATTATGGTGTTGTAGGTGATGCTTTTGATATTGTTCCAAAATTAATCGAAAAGTTTAAAACCTTCAAAGCACAAAATTCATAAAACAATTTTGCATCAATACCGTGAGCTATTTAATTCCTAATTATCTAGCTCATTTTTTTTGTTTAAGGTTTCCACAAGCGAAAAGTTTTTGTTACTTTGCAAGTAATTAGAAAAATAGTGCTTGATACAATTTAGTTCAGCAATCTAAAATCTTAAAATGAGTTTAGTAAAATTATCCATAAAAGGAATATCCTACAGTCAGACCCAAAACGGTGCTTATGCTTTGATTTTGAATGAAGTAGATGGCGAAAGAAAATTACCTATAGTCATTGGAGCTTTTGAAGCACAATCTATTGCTATAGCTTTAGAAAAAGAAATAAAACCTCCTCGCCCATTGACTCATGATCTATTCAAAAATTTTGCAGAACGCTTTGATATTGTTGTCAAACAAGTCATCATACACAAACTAGTTGATGGCGTTTTTTATTCGAGTATTATTTGCGAAAGAGATAAAATTGAAGAAATAATTGATGCTCGAACTTCGGATGCAATTGCATTAGCCTTGAGATTTAACGCACCCATTTTTACTTACAAAAATATTTTAGATAAAGCAGGAATCTACCTTAAAGCGAACACCCAAGAAACCAACAAAGATTCACAAGAAATAGATGATGTGCTTTCGAACCCAGAAAATTTTGGACATCAAGAAGAAAGCAATCAGTCCGGAAAAATATATGCCAAACATAGTTTACAAGAATTAAATGATATGTTAGACCAAGCGGTTACAGAGGAAGATTACGAAAAAGCTGCTAAAATTAGAGATGAAATTTCAAAAAGAGAGTTTTTATAATTTTTACCCAACAACCATTTATTTTATATGATTTCTATGAAAACAAAATTTACCTTATTAATACTATCAATATACTTCACACAAGTCACTTTTTCACAAGATTATTATTTACACTGCGGAAAAATTCTAGATTCTAAATCGGGCAAAATAGCTACTAACCAGACCATAATTGTTACTAAAAATAAAATTTCAAAAATTATCGATGGATTTGTTCCAAAACAAAATCCTCAAGACATTGAAATAAATTTAAAAAATAAATTTATTTTGCCAGGACTTATCGACTTACACGTTCATATTGAAGGCGAAAGAAACCCCCATTATTATGTTTCTAAATATGTTGACAACGAAGCTGACATTGCCTTTGAATCTACTCGTTATGCCGAAGTAACTTTGTTGGCAGGATTTACAACTGTTCGTGATTTAGGCGGAACGGGTGTAAATATTTCATTACGAAATGCAATAAATCGTGGACTAGTCAAAGGTCCAAGAATTTATACTGCTGGAAAAGCAATTGCTACAACTGGTGGTCATGCTGATCCTACCAATGGTAGTAATCGAAAATTAGTGGGCGATCCTGGACCACACGAAGGTGTAATAAACTCTCCAGATGAAGCAGCAAAAGCAGTAAGAGAACGCTATAAAGAAGGCGCCGATGTTATTAAAATCACTGCAACTGGCGGTGTGTTAAGTGTAGCAAAAAGCGGTAAAAACCCTCAATTTTCAAGTGATGAAATTAAAGCAATTACTACAACAGCAAAAGATTATAACATGCTAACAGCAGCTCATGCACATGGTGATGAAGGAATGCAAAGAGCGATTTTAGGCGGTATAAAAACTATAGAACACGGCACATTTATGAGTGAGGAAACGATGGAATTAATGAAAAAATATGATGCTTATTTAGTTCCAACATTAACCGCAGGGAAAGAAGTAGAAAAAAACGCAGAAATTAATGGTTTTTATCCAGATATTGTAGTCCCAAAAGCAAAAGAAGTTGGCCCTCAAATTAAAGCTACTTTTGCAAAAGCATACAAAAAAGGAGTTAAAATCGCTTTTGGAACTGACGCAGGAGTTTTCCCTCATGGAATAAATGCAAAAGAATTTGGCTATATGGTTGATGGTGGAATGTCTGCTCTTGAGGCGATTCAATCTGCAACAATTACAAATGCAATGTTGTTAGGAATAGATAAAGAAGTAGGGCAAATTAAGGAATCTTTCTTCGCTGATATTATTGCTGTAGATGACAACCCATTACAAGTTATTAAAACATTAGAAAAAGTTGTTTTTGTAATGAAAGATGGCAAAATCTATAAAAATTAAAAATAATATTTAAATCCACGAATGAAACAATACTTAGATTTAGTACAACACGTTTTAGAAAACGGAAATCAAAAAGGCGACCGAACGGGAACTGGAACCAAAAGTGTATTTGGTTACCAAATGCGTTTTGATTTAGCCGAAGGTTTTCCTATGGTAACTACTAAAAAATTACATCTAAAATCTATTATTTATGAATTGCTTTGGTTCCTAAAAGGAGACACAAACATAGCTTATCTTCAAGAAAACGGTGTTAAAATTTGGGATGCATGGGCAGATAAAAACGGTGATTTAGGCCCAGTTTATGGTCATCAATGGCGCAATTGGAATAGCGAAGAAATTGACCAAATTACTGAACTTATTAAAGAGCTCAAAACCAATCCAAATAGCCGTAGAATGCTAGTTTCTGCTTGGAATCCTAGTGTTTTGCCTGATACATCGAAATCCTTTGACGAAAATGTAGCCAACAATAAAGCTGCATTGCCACCTTGTCATGCGTTTTTTCAGTTTTATGTATCCTCACCCGACCTCTCCAAAGGAGAAGAAAAAGGTAAATTGTCCTGCCAGTTATACCAGCGAAGTGCCGACATATTTCTAGGTGTTCCGTTTAATATTGCATCTTATGCCTTGTTGACAATGATGATTGCACAAGTTTGTGGTTTAGAATCAGGAGAATTTATTCATACTTTTGGCGATGCGCACATTTACAACAACCATTTTGAACAACTTGAATTGCAATTGTCTCGTGAGCCAAAACCATTACCAAAAATGATTTTGAATCCAGCTATAAAAAATATTTTCGACTTTACTTTTGACGATTTCACACTCGAAGGCTATGAACCTCATGCTTTGATTAAAGGAAGTGTTGCAGTTTAGTTTTATAAAAAATTAATAACTTCTTCATAAAATCGGTTTATGATTCATGAACAAAAATTATTTTTATTTTTAAACTCAATTGGATACAGGTTCAAAAATTCATTTTTTTTTCTTGTTTTACTAATTTGCTTTGGAGGAAAATCTTTTGCCCAAACGGACACTAGCGCCACTAAACTGAATGAAATACTCGTAAAAGCATTTGAACAAAACCGAAAGTTGCTAGATGTTCCTACAGCAGTAAGCGTAATTTCACAAAAACAATTGCTCCGTTTTTCTAATACTTCCATCGTCGCCGTAGTAAACACACAACCCGGTATTCGTATGGAAGAGCGAAGTCCAGGAAGCTATCGTCTTAATATTCGTGGTAGTACTTTACGTTCTCCGTTTGGAGTACGAAATGTTAAAGTGTATCTCAACGATATTCCATTTACAGAACCCGGTGGCGCTACTTATCTTAATCAACTATCTTTTTTTAACATACAAGCTATTGAAGTTTTAAAAGGCCCAAGCGGCAGTTTATATGGCGCTGGAAGTGGTGGTGTTGTACTATTAAAAACGCATTTACAAAATCAAGCTGCGGGAGTTGGAATTGATTATTCTTTTGGTTCTTTTGGATTACAAAACACTAGTGTTTATGCAAGAATAGGCGAAGGTAATACCCAGCAAACTATTGGATTTAGCAAATTACATAGCGATGGATACAGAGATTGGACTACGCTTAATCGATCTGTATTTTATTGGGATTCAAAAATCGCACTCAATCCCAAACAAAATATTCAATCTTATGTTATGTATGCTGACTTACGCTATCAAACTCCAGGAGGATTAACTCTTGCTGAATTTACTGCAAATCCCAGACAAGCAAGACCAAGTATAGGAATATTGCCATCGAGCGAAAGTGCCAATGCTGGTGTAAATCAAGAAACTTTTTTTGCAGGAATAAGTCATGAATATAAAATTCGCCCTGATTTTATAAATAAAACCTCATTGTATGGTGCTTTTTCTAAATTCGCAAACCCAACTATTCGAAATTTTGAACGAAGATTCGAACCTCATATTGGCGGAAGATCTGTTTTTACTTTTTCTCCAATACGAAATAAAGGTGCGTTAAAGTTTATCACTGGAATTGAGTTTCAAAAAGGGTGGTACAACATTCAGGTGTATAAAAACATAAATGGCCTTAGCGATGTATTACAAACAGAGGATGTTGTTACTCCTTTTATATGGAATGTGTTTTCGCAAATTGACTGGCATTTGCCACACAACTGGATCGTTAATTTTGGCGCAAGCCTAAACCAAAACCGAATCGAAATTACGAGATTGAATAAACTGCCGTTGCGCACCCAGAAAAGAAACTATCAAAATGAAATTGTGCCAAGAATTGCAATCCTAAAAAAAATCACTCCAAACATATCTATATATACTTCATTTGCCAAAGGTTTTTCGCCACCAACTACCGCCGAAGTTTTGCCGTCGACAGGAATAATTACCACAACACTAAACGCAGAAGAAGGATGGAACCAAGAGATAGGTTCTCGTATAAAATTATTTAAAGAAAAAATTTTTATTGATTTTAATGGTTTTATTTATAACCTCAATAACGCCATTGTACAACGAAGAGATAGCAATGGTGCCGATTATTTTATAAATGCAGGAAGCACCAATCAAAAAGGGATTGAAGGAGCTATTCATTATAAAATTATTGACAATAAAGACCAATTTATTTCTCAATGCAATTTCTGGACGAGTTATACTTACAACAACTTTAAGTACAAGGCGTTTAAACAATTGAATACTGATTTTAGCAACAATCGCTTGCCAGGCATACCATTAAGCACTGTTGCAACAGGCATTGACTTGGGAACTAAACAAGGTACTTACCTCAATTTAACATACACTTATAATGGAGTTGTCCCTTTAAATGATGCGAATACTTATTACGGAACTGATTATCATTTACTCACACTGCGTCTGGGACATAAAACAACTTTTTTAAAAAAATGGAATGGCGAGCTATTTATTGGCGGCGATAATCTATTTAACGAAACCTACAGTCTAGGTTATGACATTAATGCTGCAGCAAATCGATTTTACAATGTGGCTCAAGGCCGAAATTATTTTGCTGGAATTTCACTGTTTTTGGGAAACACAAAAAAATAGCTGTTTTTACACCTAGAATCAACAACTGTATACTTTTTTAGAAATAGTAAAATAAAAGTATATATTTGATAGCCTGTAATTTGTATTAAACCAACAATAATAGTTGAATGGAATGCTTTGCCAGTACAATTTATAAGTTGGCGGTAATACTCTCAAAAAATATCTGAAATGAAATTTGACAAATTAGAAATAAAAAACTTTAAATGTTTTGATGAAGATGGTTGTGTTTTTGAAAACTTAAAACCAATTAATATCATAATTGGAAAAAATAATTCTGGAAAAAGTTCATTAATTGAATTAATAAAATTTTTGACTACTAAAGATAAAAGCTTTTTTGAAAACAAGAGAAACGGAAAAACTCCGCAAATTATATTTGAGCATCATATTAGAAAAGATTTAATAAATCAAGCATTTCCAGCTAATACTTCAGGTGGTGATATTGGAGGCAATCATAATCATTATGGTTTAGCGTTTGAGAATTCAATATTGAAATACGAAATAAATGAAAATAATCTAAAAATATTTTTAAGTGTCGATAAAGAATTTAAAGCAGGTGCACGTGAATATTTTAAACACTATTGCAATCTAATACCTTCTCCTTTAGAAAATAAAATTTTCAGTCATTTAAGTGCAGAAAGGGATATTCTTCCAGAACCTCAAAATTCAGCAATCAATTTAAATACCACAGGAATTGGAGCAACAAATTTAATTCAACAAATCATAAATAGAGATATTTTTGACAGTGATTTAATAGAAAAAAAATTATTAAATGAATTAAATATCATTCTAAATCCTGACATATATTTTTCAAGAATTTTAATTCAACAAAATGACCAAAATATTTGGGAAATATATTTTGAGAATAATGAAGATGGAAGAATTCCATTATCAAAAATGGGAAGTGGTGTAAAAACTGTTTTATTGGTTTTAATTTTACTAATTGTAAAACCAATTATAGATAATCGAAATGTAAGTGATTATGTTTTTGCATTAGAAGAATTAGAAAACAATTTGCATCCTTCAATGCAAAGAAGATTATATTACTATTTATTTGATTTTTCAAAAAAGAATAATTGTATCCTATTTTTAACTACACATTCAAATATTGTAATTGATTTGTATAATTCTTTAGAAACAACACAAATTTTCCATATCAATAAAATCGAGGGAAAAACAAAAATTTCATCAATTCTTAAACAAATTGATTTCAAAAAAATCCTTGATGATTTAGACGTAAGAGCAAGTGATATTCTACAAAGTAACGGCATTATTTGGGTTGAAGGACCTAGCGATAGAACCTATTTGAATAAATGGCTTAGTTTATTAGATAATAGTTTAGTCGAAGGTTACCATTATTCAATTATGTTTTATGGTGGTCGATTACTCTCAAATTTATCATTCGATTATGATTTAATTAATGATGAACTCATTCCGCTTTTAAAATTAAATACAAATTCGTTTGTAGTTATGGATCGAGACGGGAAAACAATAAGCCAAAAATTAAATGATACTAAATTAAGAATACAGAGTGAATTAGGTAATAATAATGTTTGGGTAACTAAAGGAAGAGAGATTGAAAACTACTTATCAAATAATTCAATAAAAGAATGGATTGATAAAAACTATAAAATAAAATCTAACTTTGAAAACGAAATAAATACAAAATTAGAAGAAAGCATTTCTAGCATAGCAAACTCTGAAAAAATTAAATATAACCTAAATAAAAACAAATATGCTTCTGAAATTATCCAATTTATAAAAAAAGAAGATTTGAACATTCTAGATTTGAATTCAAACATTTCTAATCTAGTAGAAACTATAAAAAAGTGGAACAAAATATAAGTACTACCGCCAACAGCGGTTTTTAGAAATTGGGGTTTTTGGGCTTAATTTAAAGTTTGTTTTGTACTAGGGATGATTTGGCAAATCCGAAAGATAACGCTGATTTAATCCCAAACCCGCTGTAGTGCCAAGACGTTAGGCACAATGCGCGCACGCATCGTACCTAACAGGCGCGCACTCGGCCTAACTCACGCTTGGAGCAAGCTCCCAAGCCTGCGCCAAGCGCGCGCCTGTTAGTGGCAATTTCAACGCAGAACAAAATACACTTAAATACAAACATATATAATTAATGCAAAAGTTAGATTTATTGAATAATATTGGAAAAATAATTGTCTTTCTTTTAGTGTTTTTTTCTTTTTTTTTACTTACAGTAAAAACTCAAAAAAAACTTCCTAACCGATTATTCTCAATTTTCCTGCTGCTTATTGCATTTGATTTGTCTGGGCTTTTCTTATATGAATGGTTTTTAAAAAATTTATATATAGAAATTCTTAGAATTAGCTCCTCCTTATTGCAAATGCCTTTATTTTATTTATATGTATTATCAGTTTGTTATGCTGATTTTACTTTAAAATCAAAGCATTTTTTGCATATACTTCTTTTTATCGCATTTTATTTCATTTTTCTAAATATAGCTGTTCGGGGAGATGGTATTTTATTGTTTGAAATCGCCGGCGAAATACAATATGCCTTTTATATCATAGCCATACTTTTGGCTTTGAAAAAGTATAAAAAAATATATCTCGAAAATTACACCAATGCAGATACCATAAATTACAAATGGTTGTTACAAATGACACTCGTTTTTTTAACTGCTCACTTGTTTGTAGTCTCAAAGATGATT